>JBOGCG010000097.1:0-3736 GCA_051656625.1 Sarcina sp.
CCTCTAAAGCAGTTAATTTTTCTAAAAATTTAAATCTTTCATGTTCTGATAATTCTTCTATCCTATTCATCCCAGAACCACCTGAAAGTAAGGAGACTCCCAAAGGCCCCTCCACTATTACATCCTTTATATCCATATCTTTTGTTAATACATCATATATATTGTATCTAGGAAAAACTCCTAATAAAATTTCATCATTACTCATACCTATATCAGCATCAAATATCAAAACTTTCTGTCCCTTTTGACTTAATGCAATGGCTAGATTCACAACTAAATTACTTTTTCCTACCCCACCTTTACCTGAGGTTATTGTAATTACCTTTGCTTTATTATCTATTTTTTTCACATTCTGTTCTCTAAGTCTTCTTAAACTAGCTGCTTGATCTAACATTCTTTACAGTCTCCTATAATTAAATTTATAAGTTCCCTTTTAGAATAATTTTTTATATCATCTGGAACAGTTTGTCCATTCGTTAAAAATCTAATAGGTACTCCACTTAAATAACTAGCATTTAAAATAGTTCCATAGGATGTAGTTTCATCAAGTTTCGTTATTATCATATCTCTATAGCCCAAAACCTTATAGCCATTTATTATAGATTTTAAATCATTATTTTTTGTAGTTGAACTTATTACTAAACTAATATTATCTGGATTTATTTTATCTATAAAAGTTCTTAATTCTGATATTTGCATTAAATTTTTGCTGCTTCTTCCTGTACTATCAATTAAAACTACTTCGCAGTCTTTCATATATTGAAGAGCTTCTTCCATTTCTTTAGGGTTCATTACCACTTTAAATGGAACATCCATTATTTCAGCATAGGTTTTTAACTGTTCCACCGCACCAATTCTATAGGTATCCACAGTTATAAGTCCTACCTTCTTTCCCTCTATTAAAGAAAGTCTTCCAGCAAGCTTTGCTATAGTTGTAGTTTTCCCAACTCCAGTGGGTCCCACCAACACTATTTTTCCCTTTAATTCCTTTGTTGTTATAGATAAATTTTTCTCCAGCTCTACTTTTAATTCATCTACTGTTCTAATTTCCTTTTCAATAAAATCTTCTTCTATCTCCTTTAAAAGTTCTAATCCTTTTATCAATTGTCCATCATTTTTTTTAATTTCTTTTTCTTCCATGAACTTTGATAGAAGTCCCTTCACTTCATTTAATTGACTTTTCATTTCTAAATCTTCCACTGGTTTATATTCTTCGCTCTTATTTTCTTTAAAAACATCTACCTTATTTCTATTTTCTATCTCTCTATTCATCATTAATTTTAAATCTGCTATTGCATCATATTTATCTTCAGCATAAGGTTTATTATCCCTTGCAGCTGTAACTTCTAATACTTTCTTAGAAAAAAAGCCTACCATTCCAGGCTTCCTGATTCTCCTTTTTGCTATGATAACAGCCTCTGCCCCTAAATCCTCTTTTATTTTCATAATTGCTTCATTCATATCTATAGCTATATATTTTTTCACTAACATTATAATGTCACCACACCTTCTGCTCTTATTTCAATTTCATTTGGTATTTCATTTAATGAAACTACCATAAGTTCTGGAAATACCATTTCAACAAACCTTCTAAAACTTGGTCTTATATTAGGTGAAACAAGAATAACCGGTTGATTATTATGGAAATATATTGTTTCCATTTTTTCTTTCATAGCTGAATATATCGCTGTACTTGTATCTGGATCTATAGCTGGGAATGACCCTTGAGTAGACTTTTGAGTTCTTGTTGCTATAAGTTCCTCTATATCTGGCGACAATGTCATAACTATTATTGCCTTATTTTCATTAATAAGTTGATTACATATAGTTCTTGATAGTGCAAATCTTACATACTCAGTTAAAAGTTCTATATCTCTAGTATTTCTTGAGTTATCTGCTAAGGATTCCATAATTGTTACCATATCCTTTATAGCAACCTTTTCTCTTAAAAGGTTTTGAAGAACTTTTTGTAATTCTCCAAGAGACATTAAATCAGGTATTAATTCCTCTACCACTGCACTATATTTTTCTTTAGTATTATCTACTATTACTTTAACTTCCTGTCTTCCTAACAGTTCATAGGAATGAGTTTTTATAGTTTCTGTTAAATGAGTTACCATAACAGTTGTTGGGTCTACCACTGTAAGTCCTCTTATCTCTGCATCTTCTCTTTGGTCATGGTTTATCCAAATAGCAGGTAACCCAAAGGTAGGCTCTATGGTTTTTAAGCCACCAATTTCAACACCTTCACCTGATGCATCCATTGCTAAAAGCATTGAAGGCATAAGTTCTGCTGAAGTAACCACTGTTCCTCTTAATTTAACTACATATTCATTACTACCTAATTGTAAATTATCTCTTATTCTTATTGGTTGTACTACTATTCCCATTTCAATAGCACATTGTCTTCTTACAGATGCTATTCTTTGAAGTAAATCTCCACCAGCACTTTCATCTGCTAATGCTATAAGTCCATAACCAATTTCCACTTCTATAGGTTCTACTGTAATTAAATTTAAAACATTTTCTGGTTCCTTACTTTCCTCTTCCTCAATTGCAATTTCTTCCTCTTTTATTGCTGCTTGTACTTCTTTAGCTTGATCCTTATAAATAAAATAAGCTGATGCCCCTGTTGCTACCGCTAGCAGTAAAAATGGTACCTTTGGCATACTAGGTACTATTGCTAAAGAAAACATAAGAGCTGAAGCAAGTCCTAAAGCTACTGGAAATGCTGTAAGTTGTTTTGTAACAACCTTACCAAAATTCTCTGAACTTCCTGAACGAGTAACTAAAATACCTGAAGCTGTTGAAATTAAAAGTGCTGGAATCTGACTTACAAGTCCATCCCCTACAGTTAAGTTAACATAGGTAGTTGCTGCTGTGGCAAAATCCATATTAAGCATTGCAACCCCTATAACAATACCTGCAATTACATTAATAGCCGTAACTATAATACCAGCTATGGCATCTCCCTTAACAAACTTTGAAGCACCATCCATAGCTCCATAAAAATCTGCCTCTGATTGCAAATCTTTTCTTCTTTGCTTTGCAGTTTCTTCATCTAAAAGACCAGAATTCAAATCTGCATCTATACTCATTTGTTTACCTGGCATAGCATCAAGTGTAAATCTTGCTGCAACCTCTGATACTCTTCCTGCACCATTAGTTATAACCATGAACTGTATAATCATAATAATAAGGAAAATTATAATACCAACTACATAATTTCCTCCAATAACAAACTCACCAAAAGCAGCTATAATAGCCCCTGCTTCTCCACCACTTAAAATAAGTCTTGTTGAAGAAATATTAAGTCCCAACCTAAAAAGTGTCGTAACAAGCAATAAAGTTGGAAACACCGATAACTGAAGTACATTAGTTGTAAACATAGTTATAAGAGCTATAATTACAGATATACTTATATTAAGTGCCAAAAGCACATCCAAAATAGGAGCCGGTAATGGAATAATTATCATAAGAATTATCCCAATAACACCAAAAGCAACTAAAATATCTGCCTTAATCCTAAAATTAAACTTCTTCTCCACCAAACTCTTCCCCCTTTTTTGTAATTCTAAATTCCCCATTCCCCATTCACAATTTCACATTTAAATTGCAAGCGGAGCCATTGCAAATTAATTAAAAAGCACAGCTTTTTCATCTAATTAGAAAAATAAAATTTTTCAATTTAATTGCGAAGCCTAACCTAAAGTTTATAAACCACTGCCAATATCTC
>JBOGCG010000098.1:0-6678 GCA_051656625.1 Sarcina sp.
ATTGTTCCAGAGGAATCATTAAAAGATATTAATCAAGAAGAAGTAAGACGGGTTAATTTAAGAAATAGAGAATTTTATTGTAATCCTAAAGATAAGTTTATTGATGTTTATACAGAGTTAGAGGGACTAGATGGCTTTGAAAATAGATATTATATAAAATTAAGTGATGATAGAGAAGTAAGGATGAATGCAGAATATAATGTGCATATGATAATATTTACTACAATAATTTTAACTATAATAGCAAATTGGATAATTTATCTATTAATAAAGAAAAATGTAGTAAATAGAATATTAAAAATAAATAATGCAATAAATGAAGTTCATGAAGGTGAAAATAGTAATTATTCTTTAGAGGATGATGAAAAGGGTGATGAAATAGCAGAACTTAATAATGATTTAAATGCAATGCTAAGAAGACTTAGAACCTATTCAGAAAATCTTGAGTATATAAGTAGGAAGGATACTTTAACTGAATTAAAAAATAGATATAGCATAAATGAATATATACTAAGATTAACAACTGAAGGAGAAAGCTTTTCAATTTTCTTTATAGATTTAGATAATTTCAAGGTAATTAATGATACATTAGGACATAACATTGGAGATGAACTTTTATTAAAGGTTTCTGAAGGATTAAAAGTTATGACAGAAAAATATAATAATTTAACAGTTGGAAGACTTGGGGGAGATGAATTTATTATAGTAAGAAAGGGTGAAAATTCAGTAGAGAAAATAAAGCTTTTAGCAAAGGAAATTTTAAAAACTGTTAATAAAAGTTACGAATTTAGTTCTTATGTATATGAAATAAAGGCTAGTATGGGAATAAGTTTTTATCCAGAACATTCTAACAAAGGCGTAGAGGTTATTCAATATGCTGATATAGCAATGTACTGTAGTAAAAGAACTGGAGGGAATTCCTATGATATTTTTAATAAAAGTATGTTAGAGCCTTTAAAAATAGAGAAAAAACTTAAAAAGGCTATTGAGGAAGAAGAATTTGAAATGTACTTACAACCAATATATAGCATAAATAACGATAAAATTGTAGGTTCAGAGGCTTTAATAAGATGGAAAGTTGATGGAAAAATAATATCACCGGATAAGTTTATTCCATTAGCAAAAAGAACAGGAGATATTGTAAGTATAGATAATTTTATTTTTGAAACAGCCGTAAAAATGGTGAAAACTTTATTGATGGAGGGAAAAGAAAATTTCTATATTTCTATAAATATTTCAAAGTTATTTTTAAAGCAAGAAAATCTAATTCCCTTTATAAAACAAAAGCTTAGGGAAGTTAGTATTGAAAGTAAATATATAAAAATGGAAGTGGCAGAAGATGAAATAATTGATGATTTTGATTATACAGTTGGTTTGTTAGAAGAGTTAAGGCAAATAGGAATTGAAATATATTTAGATGATTTTGGTGTTGGATACTCTTCTTTTAGTCATATAAAATTACTTCCTATAGATGTGTTGAAATTAGATAGAAGTTTACTTTTAGATATTGAGAATAATAAAAAGTCTCAAGAAATAGTAAAAACTCTTATAAATTTAGCACATAATTTAAATATTGAAATTATTTGTGAAGGAATAGAAACTAAAGAACAGGTAGAAATACTTCAAAAACTTAGTTGTGATAATATTCAAGGATACTTTTTTGGAAAGCCATCTGAAAAGGAAAAATTTATTGAGTATTTATAAAAAAGATGGGTAAATTTTATTAGTTAATTAAGATAATAAAAATAATAGAGTTTTGCTAAATGGGGGAAATGAATAAAATGAATTACAACAAAAAAAGAAACTTTATCATAAAGATGGTAGGAGTAATAGGAATATTATTTTTGATTTTTCTAATAGGAACAATAAACAATAAAAAAGAAAATAATTTTAAAAAAGAAGAAATTAAATCCTTTTTAAAACAAGTTGATGAAATTTGTGGAGGGGTAGCTGAGGATATAGAAGGAAATAGGGAAAAATACTTAAAATTATTAGAAACAGAAAAGGAACCTTTAAAAAGGGGAATGTACAATTCTGCATTATCCTATATTAGTACTATAACAGCAGATCCTGAAAATATATTAAAATACTCAGATGAGGCTATAAAAGAATATGAAAAAGTAAAATATGGAGAGTTTTTAGCAGTAGCAGAAAGTAGATATTTATCTTGGTCTATGATGAGAGTTGGAATGTATAAAGAAAGCTTTAGTTATGCTAATAAAACATTAAATCTCTTAGAAAAGAATACAGATGATATTTTTAATGACAGCGATATAATAGAGACAGAATCAACTATATATTCAATATTTACTATAATATATTCTGAATTTAAATTAAAAGATAATGCTCTTTATTACTACAATAAAATATTAGAATTAGAAGCTAACAATAAAATATCTAATGGAACTTTAGAAAAATCCTCCTATGCAAAAATGTGTTATGGAGAAAGCGTAGAGGATTATGAAATAATAAAAAGAGAAGCAAATAAAACCTATGAACTTGCTTTAGAAAATGATAAAAGGGGAAATACTAACTTTGCAGATGCATCTTTTTTAAATATAGCATTGGCAGAGGTTAAGTTAGGAAATTTAGAAGAAGGAATAGAAAAGTTAAAAATAGCTGAAATTTTCTTTAATGCTGTTAATGATGAACATAGTTTGGGGTTCTGCTACGTTGTTTATGGTGATTATTATAAGCAAAAAAATAATTATCAATTAGCAAGAGAATATTATAAAAAAGCTGTTAAAGAAATGGAAAAAATTAATGATAAAGAAAAAATTAAAGTTATACTGAATGAGTTGATAGATTTAGGTGAACTTGAAGGTATTCCTTTAACAGAGGAATATAAAAAGTACTATGAAATTATGGAACTTGACAAAACTGAAAGTGGCATAAATGAAGTTTTAGAGGAAAGCTTAATGATAAATGAAGCTATAAATAAAAATAGAGTTGACATAATAATGAAGGAAAAAAGTAAAAGTATAACAATGAACGGGATATTAACTATGATAACTATAGTTTTAATAATACTTTGTGGAGTTATTAGTAGACTTTATAAAAATAGAAGATTAAATGAAGCTAAACTTGAAGAACTTATAAATAAAGATTATCTTACAGGGGTAAGAACTAGAGATTATGGGTTTAAAATGATAGATCAATTAGTTAAAGATAAAGTAAATTTTTCTATAGCTATAGTAGACATTGATAATTTTAAGAAAATTAATGATAACTATGGTCATATATTAGGAGATGAAGTTTTAAAATTAGTGGCTAATAAAATTAAAGAAGCAATTGGTGAAGAAAATATTGTTATAAGATTTGGTGGAGAAGAATTTATAGTAGTATTTAAAAATTTATCTAAAGAAGAAGGGAAATTTATTTTAGATAAAGTATTAAAAGATCTTGAAAAAATATTAATTGAAGATAAAGTAATAGTTTCATTTAGTGGTGGAGTTAAAAACTTTATTGGTGATAATATAAAGAAAACTATTGATGAAGTTGATAAATTATTATATCAAGCAAAACATAATGGTAAAAATCAAATAATTATATAATGAAAAATGAGATTTAATAGCAAATTAGTTATTAAATCTTATTTTTTTTGATTTTTTTTAGAATTAAAAGATAAAAAGGGAGAATAAGTAAATTAAAGTTTCGAAAAAAGAAACAAAGTTAACAAAAAGTTCATAAATGGAGGGGTTAAATGTATACTAAAGTGTGCTTAAAATGGTTAAAATAAATAAAACAAAAAAGGAGAGCGATGTAAATGTGTACAGGATTAACTTTAAAATTAGAAAATGGGTATCATCTTTTTGGACGTTCTTTAGATATTCCCTATGAATTTGGACAAAAAATAATAATAGTGCCAAAAAATATGGAATTAAGAAATGCAATTGATGAAAGTACATTTAAAACTAACTATGCAATAATAGGAATGGGAACTGTTATTGAAAATCATCCAATGTTTGCAGATGGGATGAATGAAATGGGATTAGGTTGTGCAGGATTAAATTTTGGAAAGCTTGCAGTTTATGAAAAAGAAGCTCAAGAAGGAAAAACTAATATAGGTTCTTATGACTTTATTACTTGGATTTTAACTAACTTTAAAGATGTTAAAGAAGCAAAAGAGGGATTAAAAGATTTAATATTAGTAGAAAAGAATTTTAGTGAGAATGTAGGAACATCTCCATTACATTGGATTGCCTATGATAAAAATGGAGACTGTATAGTTGTTGAAAAAGTAAAAGGTAGATTAAATGTTTATGATAATCCAGTAGGAGTATTAACAAACTTACCTTCATTTGACTGGCATTTAACAAATATTACTCAATATATAGGAATGAAATCAAAGGAAGAAGTTGAAGAAATTAAATGGGGCGACTTAAAAATGGAAGCTTTTAGTCAAGGTTCTGGGAACTTTGGTATTCCAGGAGATTATACTTCTCCATCAAGATTTATAAGAGCAGCATTCTTAAGAGATAACATAAAAAATACTGCTAATGAAGTAGATGGCGTAGGAGCATTTTTCCATGTACTATCTAGTTGTGATGTTCCTTTAGGTTCAGTTGAGTCAAAGGATGGATTATTAGATAAAACTGTATATACTTCATGTATGTGCTTAGAAACAGGAAATTACTATTATCATAATTATTATAATAGACAAATCACAGCAATAAGTTTAACAAAGGAAGATTTAAATTCTTCAACTTTAAAAACTTATGAATATAGAAATAAACAAGGATTTTTATTCGAAAATTAAGATAAAGAAAGAGGTTAACTTTTAGTATGGAACATATACAACGAAATTCTCAGACGCATACACATAAAAATTTCTCGAAAATATTTATTATATTTGTATGTATGATGTTACAAGCTATTCCTTTTGGAATAGCACAAAATATCCAACCTTTATTTGTACCTTATGTAATTAAAGGTTTCGGATTTTCACTTGCAGCATTTTCTCTAATTTTCACAATAGGTGCTATTGCTTCATCAGTAACTTCACCGTTTATTGGAAAAATATTTGGGAAAATGAATATAAAAATAATCTTTTTAGCTGGGACAATACTATCAGGGGTAGGATTCTTAGGTTTTGGATTTGCTCATAACTTAGCAGAATTTTATATTTTTTCAGCTATATCACAGATAGGAACAATAACTTTCTCAGGATTAGGTATACCATTTTTAATTAATAACTGGTTTCCTAAAGGTGGAAAAGGAATGGCTTTAGGGATTGCTTTCTCTGGAGGATCGATAGGAAATGTATTCTTACAACAAATAGTATCACAACTTTTAAAAGAAAAAGGTTATGCTTTTAGTTATATTTTATTTGGTATTTTATCAATAGTAGTAAGTCTTATTATCGTTTTATGTTTTGTAAGATTACCAAGAGATAAAGATTTAGACCCAGAGGATTTAAAAGAGGAAAAAGTAGAACAGGATGTTAAAAATTTAAATGGTCCTGGAGCTAAAGCAGTAAGAAAGAATAAATATTTCTGGATTTTTGGAATAGGTTATTTATTAATAGCAATTTCAATTTCAGCTTTAAGTACTCAATATGCAACATATTTTACAGGAAACTTAAAGTTTAGTGCAACTTTAGTTGGAGTTATAGGATCAGTTTTTGCTTTCTTCTGTTTATTTGGAAATGTAGTTGGAGGAGCTTTATTTGATAAAATAGGAACTTTCAAAACTATGACCATTGGAGCAATTTTACAGATAATAGCATTAGTAGCTTTATTATTCTGTAAAGAATATTATTGGTTAGCATTTGCTTTCTCAGTAGCATATGGATTAAACGTATTTTCATATATGTCAGCACCAGCTTTCATGACTCAAGATTTATTTGGTAAAAAACAATCAAGTGAAATTCTTGGAGTTGTAAGTTTATTATTTGCAATTGGCTTTGCAGCTGGAACAACTTTATTTGGTTTAATAGTTGATAGCTTTGGATTTAGTTTTGCTTGGATGATTATGATTGCCTTTGTAGTAGTGGGTTATATAATGCTTTTAGGTTCTATAAAAATATTGAAAAAACAAAATTTAGCAAATATAAAAGAGAGTTAATATAAAAAAGAACTATGGTTAATTGATTTTTAAATTAATTAATCATAGTTTTTTTATAAAAAAATTTATTAATAAATTTTTTTAAAATATGGAACTTTTTAGAAATTAAACATATAATATTAGCAAATAGTAAAATCTTTGATTGAAAGAAGTATCTATAAATAGGTTATTTCAGCGAGCTGTGGCTAGGTGGGATGCACAGTATAACATTTATGGTGAAATGGGTTCATGAGATGCGAAGGTGAAAGTTTTTAATTATTAGCCTAAGCCCTGTCCTCAGGTTATAGAGGTAGAATATCGAGTTTATTAAAAAGCTCCGTATTTGAGAGAATAAGAACAGCTATAGATACATAAAATCTATAGAGGTTGAATTTGGGTGGCACCACGAGCATTATCGTCCCAAACTTTAGGGAGATAGTGTTTTTTTTATTGAAAAAAATAGATATATTTAAATTTTGCTACCAAATGAGCTTATTCTTCCAAAGATTTTAACTTAAATTTATTTTATTAAAAAAATGGAGGATGATTTTTTATGAAAGGTTATTATGGAAATTTTGGTGGACAATATGTACCAGAGGGAATTAAAAATGCATTAAAGGAAGTTGAGGAGGC
>JBOGCG010000099.1:0-7029 GCA_051656625.1 Sarcina sp.
TGAAAGTAGTATGTGATTTATCACTACAAAATCAGATTCGGTGAAGCAGGAAGATACTAGTCGAAAGTCTAAGGATATAAGTTGTATCACAGTATAAATGTCTACATTTAGATAGAAATGTATATATTTTTCGTATCGGCGTTAACTTACCTATTAGAAGAATTGTATTTATGAATACTAAGAAATTTGATGGGGAAGAAGTTAGAGATTTAACCTCACAGGAGGTTAAACAGATTGCAGGAAGAGCTGGAAGAAAGGGAATATATGAAGAGGGATTTGTAGCTACTGTAAGTGGAAATCAAAACTTCATAAAGAGAAAGATTGAAAATAAAGATGATGATATTATTTCAGCAGTGGTAGGGCCTTCAGATGCTATTTTAACTATAAAAAGTTTACCACTTAAAGAAAAGTTAGCTCTTTGGAGAGAAAGAAAAGAATATATTGAGTATTATAGAAAAATGGATATAACTGAATATCTAATCATACTTGATAAAATAAAGAAATATAAATTAAGAGAAGATATACAATGGGATTTATTAAAAATAGCTTTTGATATTACTAAGGATGATTTAATGGAATGCTTCTTAAATTATATTGATGAATTATTTATTTTAAAATATAAAGAGCTAAATAAACCTCAATGCTTTACAGGTTCATTAGAAGAATTAGAGCTGTATTATCAAAAGGTCAATATGTATTATTCCTTCTCTAAAGTGTTTAATTTACCATTTGATATGGAGTGGATTACCATTGAAAGATTAAGAGTTAGTGAAGAAATCAACAATATTTTAATATTAATGTAAACAAAAATTGAACGGGACCTTTTTTTTGAAATTAGGTGATATAATCAAATTAAATTAAAAAAAGTCAATAAAATATGGGGTGTTGAATTATGTTAGGTAAATTTGCTTCTGACGCTTTAGGATTATCAGACATAGGAAAAATAATAAGTCCAAAGGATTATAACAAAGTAGACTCTGATGACTATATATTTCATGAAGATAATGAGAAAATTTATTTTTTAATTAAATCAAAATCTGATGAATATTGTTTTACTAACAAAGGATTAATCCATGTTGATGGAGCTACAGCAGTTTCTAAAAAAAGAAACTTATATAGATACGAATATTATTTAAATCGAATTGCAGCAGTCAGTTTAGAAACAGCTGGAAACATTGATTTAGATGTAGAGATAAAATTTGCTATAGGACCTAAAAGTTTTTCTATAGATGTAGATAAAAAGCAATTAGAGCAATTAAAAGATTTATATAAGGCTTTAATTAGAATATCAGAATATCAGAGAGAAAATGATATGTTCTTAACTAAGGGAAATGAAAGTATAGAATCAGCACTTCAAGCTATATCTACAACAAAGGTAGCTGATGTTTCTTTAAGTAAGGAATTTAAAGAAATAAATGAGTATATATTTAACTGGTCTGTAAATAATATAAAAGCACATGTAGTTAAAGATTATGGATATGTATTTGAAAAATATATAAATAACTAATAATAAGAGGGTGAAAATATGTCTAAAGAAATCAGAGAAAGAAAGAAGAGAAAACAATTAAATAAAATTGCGAGAAAAAGTAAAGGTAAAACAGCTGGAAATATTGGAATAACTGTTACTAATATAAATCCTTTAACTTTTGATTTTAAAGATATGGCAATATTATCAGTTGCAATGATTCCTTTCTTTATTGCTTTAGATTGTATTTTAGGAATCAAAACATTAGATTTTAAAGTTTTAACTACAATGAATTATGACTTAACTTTAAAGCCTATAATTTCTTCATTTATAGTAATTCCAATGTTATATTGCTTATATTTTTATATAAGAAATAAAAATAATTTAAATAAGAAAAATTTTCTTAGAGTAATGTTAGAAATTGGAATAGTTATGATAGGATTAATAGTAGCAAGAAAATATTTAAGTTCTTTAGTGATTTTTAATATTCCAAGTTATTCAATTCTTGCAGTATTTGCAATGATAATTGTGGTTTATTATATTTTAAAAATAAAGAAGGTATTTTCAATAAGAAAAGTAAAATAAAAGAATACTTTAGGGGGCTCTTTTAGAGCTTCTCTTTTTTTTGTTTTTATAAATTTGTTAATAAAATTTGTATATATTATAGATAATGATGTAAAATAAAATAATTGAGTTAATTTTTAAACTAAGGAGGAAGTACAGTGTCAAAAGAAAGTTTTGAAAGAACAATAAGAAAAAACTATACAGATTTTGAAAAGATAAGGCCTAAAAATAAGGAAATAGTTTTAGAAGTATTATCTTATATAGAAGTTAAGGCACCAAAAGGGAAAGATAAACAGTACATAACAAAAGCATTAAATTTATTCTTAGAAGAACAGGAAAAAGGAATAGATGCTAAAAAGGTAATAGGTAAAAATTATAAAGAATTTGCTGATGATTTAATGGGTATAAAAGCAGGGAATAGTAAAATAGATTTATTAGATATGGCAATATTAACAGTAGCAATGATACCATTTTTCTTAGCAGTAAATTGTTTAATGGGTGTAAGAACATTAAATTTTGAAGCATTAAATAAATTAAGCTATGCTGTAACATTAGCACCGATAGTAGCTACTTTAATAGTAATGCCTATGATATATATGTTCTTCTATTACTTAACACATAGTAAAAAAGGCTATAATAAAAATAACTTTATGTTTTTTATTATAGGAGAAGTTATTTGGATAATTGTTTTAAACCTAGTACAAGCTAAGTTTAAAGATTTGATAATAGTTAATATAAGCGGTTATGCATTCTTAGCATTAGGCTCAATTGTAATAATTTTATTCTATATCATAAGAATAAATGGATTTATGAAAACAAGACTTAACTAACTTGGGATGGCAAAGCTTTGCTTTGCAATGAGATTAGAAAACTTTGTTTTTTAGTAATTTAAAAAAAGAGAAAAAGCGCAGCTTTTTCTCTTTTTTCATTCCAAATTCCAAATTCCAAATTAGAACCAGCTTCTCCTAAACAACTTGGAATATGAAGAATTTTAGGTAGTATGACTCATCAGAATTCCAAAGTATTGGGTGATCTGAACTTTGAGTTCTACATTCTATTTGTCTTAGTGTTTTTCTTGCATCATGGGCAGCTTCAGCTACAGTTTTCTTTAATAATTCTTCGCTCATATAGTGTGAGCAAGAACAAGTAGCGAAGTAACCACCTGATTTAACCATTTTTATTCCTCTAAGGTTTATTTCTTTATATCCTCTAATTGCTGAGTTTATTGTATTTCTTGATTTCGTAAATGCAGGAGGATCTAAGATAACAACATCAAATTCTTTACCTTCTCTTGACCAATCGCCAAGTACGTTGAAGGCATTGTGACATTCAAATTTAACTATATCATCAAGACCATTAAGTTTTGCATTTTTAGTAGCACATTCTACTGCATGTTCTGAAACATCTATTCCAAGAACAGATTTAGCTCCAGCTATACCAGCATTTAATGCAAATGAACCAGTATGAGTAAAGCAATCTAATACATCTTTATCTTTACAAAGTCTATGAATAGCAGCTCTATTTTCTTTTTGATCTAAGAAGAATCCTGTTTTTTGACCATTCTCTATATCAACGATATATTTAACACCATTTTCAATTATTTCAACATTAGTATCAAATGGTTCGCTAAGGAATCCTTTAACTTGTTCTAATCCTTCTATTTCTCTAGTTTTTATATCACTTCTTTCATAAATACCTTTAGCATTATACTCTTTAAGAAGTATATCAACTATAATATCTCTATATTGATCCATACCTAAAGTAGATATTTGAACTACATAGTAATCTTCAAATTTATCCACAGTTAAACCAGGTAAGAAATCAGCTTCTCCAAAAATAAATCTGCAAGAAGAAGTATCAATTACAGTTTTTCTATAATCTAGAGCCATTTTAAATCTTTTAACAAAGAAATCTCTATCTATTTCTTCATCTATATTTCTAGTCATTATTCTAATAGTTATTTTACTTTGGTCATTTATATAACCTTTTCCTATGAAATAACCTTTAGGGTTATAAACTTCAACTATATCTCCGTTTTCATAATCACCATCATATTCATTTATTTCATCAATATAAATCCAAGGTCTTCCCTGTTCAGCTCTTTTGTTTTTTCCTTTATGTAAGTAAAATTTACTAGCCATAAAAAATTCCTCCTTTAAATAAGACGTTGCAGTTTTTCTATAGCTAATTTACTTAATAGAAAAATGCACTTTTAAGTATACCATTAACTTATTAGTTAAGAGTAGAAATTTATTTTTATGTATAAGAGTTTAATTAGCAGAGGTATGATTAAAAGTTTTCTTTATGTTTTTTATGTTACCATAAACTGTTAATTTATCGGATTTATCAAATACATAATCAGGTGAAGGGAAATTTAGAAGTTTATCACCTTTATCTATATTTAAGATTTGCACCTCGATTTCTTTTAATCCACTTTCTTTAATACTTTTACCAACAAGTGGACTAGTGTTACTAAGATATATATGATAAATACCATAACCTTTTTTTGCTGATATATTTACAATAGTTTTTCCACCTAGGAATTTCACAAATTTATTTGAAGTCATTATAAATTTCTCAACGGTATTTTCTAATTTTTCTAGCATTGAACTTTTTTGAAAAAAGTACACAATGACTATAAATAAAATAACAGAAGCAAAAGTGAATCCAAGAGATTCTTTACTTACAACAATATTTCCAAGAATTTTTATTAAAAAGGAAATAAAAGTAGCTGTACTAGCATAACTAAAAATCATAAGCCAAGCAGCAAGTTTTCTTCTTGCTGGATGTTGAGTGATTATTTCGCTTTCTTTTGTAGTGAAACCAGTTGAAGTTAAAAGGGAGATAACCTGAAATCTAGCCTTTTCTATAGGAAGCCCTGTTAACCTAAATAATATAGTAAAAAAGTCTACAACTAATAAAAATACTGTTAAAAACAGTAAAAAAGTTAAAACTAATACCATTTTTATCCTCCTCATTAGTGTATTTTAGTTCATTTATTAATTATACAATATAAAAGTAGGAAAAAAAGAATAGTTTTTAAAGAAAAGAAAAGTTTTATAGTCTTTATTTTTTAAAAACATTGTGATGTGTTATCATTAAGTTATATAAATTGAGAGAAAAGGATGGATTTAAGTGAATTTAATTACTTTAGAAAATATAAGTAAAAGTTTTTCAGAAAAAGTTTTAATAGATAATATTTCATTAGGAATTAATGATGGCGAAAAGATTGGTATTATTGGTGTTAACGGAGCAGGAAAGAGTACTTTCTTAAAAATTTTAGCTGGTGTAGAAGATTACGATTCAGGAAATATAATCAAAGGAAATAGAGTTAGAATAGAATATCTTTCTCAAAATCCTGATTATGATGAAGAAGCTACTGTTATAGAGCAAGTTTTTAAAGGAAACTCAGAGGAAATGAAAGTTCTAGGTCAATATGAAGAGGTTTTAGAAAAGATAAATTTAGAGCCTTCTAATGAAAAATTACATAATAAACTTATGGAACTTCAAGTTAAGGTAGATGCTTTAAATCTTTGGGATTTAGAAAGTGAAGCAAAAATGGTTTTAACTAAACTTGGAGTAAGTGATTTTTCAACTAAGATAAAAAATCTTTCAGGAGGACAAAGAAAAAGAATAGCTTTAGCTTCAGCTCTTATTAAGCCCTGTGAATTATTAATTCTAGATGAGCCTACAAACCATCTTGATAATGAGACAATTTCATGGCTTGAAGAATATTTAAATGCTAGAAAAGGTTCTTTAGTAATGATTACCCATGATAGATATTTCTTAGATAGAGTTACTAATAGAATTTTAGAAATTGATAGGGGAAGAATGTTTAGCTATGAAGGAAACTATTCAATGTTCCTTGAGAAAAAAATGGAAAGAATAGAAATGGAAAAGTCTTCAGAAGCGAAAAGACAAAACCTTATAAGAAAAGAACTTGCTTGGGTTAGAAGAGGTGCTAAAGCTAGAACTACTAAACAAAAAGCAAGACTTCAAAGATTTGATGATCTTATTGGTCAAGAAAGTTTTAAAGATTATGAAAATGTAGAAATCTCTGTTGCTGGAACAAGACTTGGAAAAAAAGTTATCGAGTTTCATAATGTTTCAAAAAGTTTTGGAGATAAAAAGCTTATAGAAAACTTTGAATACACAATGGTTAGAAATGATAGAATCGGTATTGTTGGAGATAATGGAGTTGGTAAATCAACATTAATAAAAATGATTGAAGGAAAAATAGCTCCAGATAGTGGAGAAATAATTAAAGGTGAAACAGTTAAGGTTGGTTGTTTCTCACAGGATAGTGAAGAAATGGACTTTAATATGAGAGCCATTGATTATATTAAAGAAGTTGCAGAGTACATTGAAACAGGAGAAGGAGATAAAATTACTGCTTCTCAAATCTGTGAGAAATTTTTATTTGATGGAACTATGCAATATACTTTAATAGGCAGACTATCAGGTGGTGAAAGAAGAAGACTTCAACTTTTAAGAATTTTAATGGGAGCACCAAATGTGCTTTTACTTGATGAGCCTACCAATGACTTAGATATAGAAACTTTAAAAATATTAGAAGACTATTTAGATAGCTTTGCTGGTGCAGTTATTACTGTTTCCCATGATAGATATTTCCTTGATAGAGTTTGCAGAAGAATATTTGCCTATGAAGGAAATGGAAAAGTAAGAGAATACACTGGTAACTACAGTGATTACCTAATTTTCGTAGAAATAAATAATATAGAAAAAGAAAAAGCTATGGAAACTACAGTAAAAGAGAAAAAAGAAACTCCTAAAGTAGAAAAAGTAGAGAAAAAACTTAAGTTTTCTTATAAAGAGCAAATGGAGTTTGATACTATAGAAGAAGAAATAGCTAAAATCGAAGAAAAGCTTGAAAAGCTTGAAGAAAAAATGGTTGAACATGCTTCAGAATACTCAAAGCTTCAAGAAATAATAGAAGAAAAAGAAAAAACTGAAGGTCTTCTTGAAGAAAAATACGAAAG
>JBOGCG010000100.1:0-32654 GCA_051656625.1 Sarcina sp.
TAGATTAAAAGAAACTAAAGCGTGGTTAAAAACGCTTACCCAATAATTTTATTTTTATGCATAAATAAAATTATTCATGTTTGGCTGGAAGAATTTTTAGTTGTGTTTTGGGAGCAATTTAATGAATAAAAAACAAATGCAGAACACGACAGGGATATAAACGCTAGTAAGAATCTAGAAAAGTTGATAGTATAAGCTATTGATATTATATTGAGGTCGGTGCGACCTTTTGAGCCTAGTGATACTGATAACAGTAGTTGTCTTGACTAGGAAGCTTCGCAATCTTTAGTTGCGAGGTAGTTCACTTGGTTGATTATAAATATTTAGAAGGGCGAGGTTTAGAGAATGCCATTACGTATTATATATGGAAGAGCAGGAACAGGAAAGACTAATTACTGTGTTAAGGAAATTAAAAAAAGAATTGATAATAAAGAAGATAATAAATATATTTTAATAGTTCCAGAGCAGTTTACCTTTCAAACAGAAAATAGATTATTAAATGAAATTGGAGAGAAAAGTGTTTTAAATGCTGAAGTCTTAAGTTTTAAAAGAATAGCTCATAGAATCTTCAATAACTGTGGGGGATTAACAAAAAGAGTTATTAAAGATGCAGGGAAAAATATGCTTATATATAAGGTTCTTGAGGAACTTTCAGACAAGATGAAGGCCTTTGGAGTAGCATCTAAAAAAGATGGGTTTATAGATATAATCTCTACTTTAATTAGTGAACTTAAGAAATATGAAGTAACTAATGAAAGTTTAGATATTATGATTGATGAAGTTGAAGATTTAGTGCTTAAAGAAAAGTTGAAGGATATAAGAGAGATTTTAAATAATTTTAATTTAAAATTACATAAAAGTTATATTGATGGAGAAGATCAATTAACTATGGCTCTTGAATATTTTAAAGATTGTGATTTATATAAGGACTCTGAAGTCTGGATAGATGAATTTAATACATTTACACCACAACAGATGAACATAATTTTAGAACTTATAAAAAGAGCTAAGATAGTAAACATAACATTGCCTATGGATGAGAGAAATGGAAGAGTTAAAGATATTGATTTATTTAATACTACTAAAAATACAGAAAAAAGATTAATAAGGGCCTTAGAAGAAAATAATTTATCTTTTAAAGGCTATATTGGATTAAATGAGGATGTTCCTTATAGATTTAAAGAAAACAAAGAATTAGCTCATTTAGAAAAGCAATTTTATGCTTATCCTTTTAATAGTTTTGAAGAAAGTCAAAAAAATTTAAGGTTATATAAAGCTAATAATAGTTATGATGAATTAGAGTTTATAGCTAAAGATATTACTAGGTTAGTGAGAGAATGTAATTATAGATTTAAAAACATTTCGCTTATTTGTAGAAATATTGAAGATTATGAAAAGATAACCTCTGTAATATTTGAGCAATATGAAATACCTTATTATATAGATAAAAAATTAGATGTAGCAAGTAATCCTTTAGTTATTCTTATAAATTCAGCTATAGATATTGTAAATAAGAATTGGTCCTATGAAAGTGTTTTTAAATATTTAAAAAGTGGGTTAATAGGTATTGATAAAGATTTAATTGATAGATTAGAAAATTATATTTTAGCCTATGGAATTAAAGGAACTAAGTGGAAAGAAGAGGAATGGAATTATTATAGTTCAAGTAGCTTTAAAAATTCAGAAATTACTGAGAAGCAGATTAAAGAACTCAATGATATCAATGAGATTAAGCATTATGTTGAAGAACCTTTATTAAAATTAGAGAGAAATTCTAAGGGGAAAAAAACAGTTAGAGAGTTTTCAACTATCCTCTATGAATTTTTAGATGAAGATTTGAAGGTATTAGATAAAATTGAGGAAAAAATAAAATTCTTTGAAGATATTAAATTAGCTAGTAAAGTTAAGGAATATTCAACTATAATGGATATTTTAGTTGAAGTTTTAGAACAATGTGTTGATATTTTAGGTGATGAAAAGGTTGATTTAAAAGAATTTTCTAGAATTATAAATGTAGGTTTTAGTAAATATGAAATGGGAGTTGTACCAGTAGCTATTGATCAAGTAAATGTTGGTGATATTTCTAGAATTAAAAGTAGAGGGGCTAAAGCTATTTATATTGTAGGAATTAATGATGGAGTACTTCCTGCGGTAAATAAAGAGGAGGGAATTCTTTCAGATAGAGATAGAAACAATCTTAAGGAAAGAGGAATTCAATTAGCCTCAGACACCAAAACAAAAGTCTTTGAGGAACAATTTTTAGTTTATACAGCTTTAACTATAGCGGAGGACTATTTAGTGTTAACTTATCCTTTAGCTGATTTCGAAGGAAAAGCATTAAGACCTTCTATAATAATCCACAGGATGAAAAAAATATTTCCACAGTTAAAGGAAGAGAGTTATGGTTATAATTTATCAGCTAAAAGGGATAAACTCTATGATATAACTGCTAAAAGCCCTACTTTCAATAATTTAATTATGGCTATAAGAAGAGATTTTGATAATGAAGATGTGGATAAGTATTGGGGAGATGTTTATAACTATTTTATGGAGAATAAACAATGGGAGAGAAAATTAAATAATGCCATAAAAGGACTTAAATATTCTAATTTAGATAGTATTTCTTCAGAAAAAGTAAAACAATTATATGCAAATGATTATGGAAAATTTCAGTTTAGTGTTTCAAAACTTGAAAGATATGCACAATGTCCCTTTGCCTATTATGTTCAATATGGACTTAAAGCGAAGGATAGAAAAATTTATGAGTTTTCAGCTCCTGACCTTGGAAGTTTTATGCATGAAATATTAGATGAATTTACTAATGAAGTTAAGGAGAAATCTATTGCATGGAGTGAATTAAATCAAGAAAAATGTAGAGATATAATTAATTTATTAGTTAACAAGCAAATTGAAGAAAATAAGGGATCAATACTTAATAGCTCTCATAGATATAAGTATTTTACTGATAGATTTAAAAGGATTTTAACAAAATCTGTTATGGTAATAACAGAGCAAATGAAAAAAAGTAGTTTTGAAGTATTCCAAAATGAATTTGAATTTGGTGGTAAAAAACCAGAGGATCAAATAAAAATAAATCTACCAAGTGGTGAAGAAGTTTATTTAACAGGAAGAATTGATAGGATTGATAAATTAAATCTTGAAGGAAAGCAGTATTTAAGAATAATTGACTATAAATCTGGAACTCAAAATTTTGATTTAAATAAATTATTTAATGGATTGCAAATTCAGTTATTAATTTATTTAGATATATTACTTAAAAATTCAGAAAAAATAATAGGCGAGCAAGCTTTTCCAGGGGCTATGTTATATTTTAAAATAGATGATCCAATTATAAAAAGTAAAAAAGAATTAACGGAAGAAGAAGTTAAAGAGGAAGTATTAAAGGAATTAAAGTTAGATGGACTTATGTTAAATGATGTGGAAGTAATAAAGTCTATGGATAATGATATTAATGAAGGTGGATTTTCTCTTATAATACCTGCTAGACTTAAAAAAGATGGATCATTAAGTAAAAGTAAATCACTTATAACAGAGGAACAATTTGATTTAATTAGAGCCTATGTAAATAAAAAAGTTATAGATATTTCAGAACTTATGTTAAGTGGAAATATAGATATAGAACCTTGTAAAGAAGGGGAAAATAGTTTTTGTGATTATTGTTCTTATTCTCATATTTGTCAGTTTGATTTATCTATAGAGAATAATTGTTATAAGCATATAAGAAAAGAAAAAGAAGAAAAACTTTGGGATAAAATTGAGGAAAAAGTAAATCAATAAAAAAGAAGTGGTGGGCAAAGCCTACCGCTTCTTTCATTATATTAAGCTGAAATTTCAGCTGATTTAGCTTCTATTTTTTCAAGCTTTTTCCATACTATTAATCCGTATACTGCATTGATTACGAATTGTGCCCACATTATAGCACCTGATAGTGCTGCAAATGAGAAGTGACCTGATTGAATAATTGATACTATGTAAAGTATAACTCCAACTGAGTCAGATACTAACCAGAAGTACCAAGTTTCTTTAAATCTTCTTGTTGAAACGATAACTGCAAATATTGTTACTGTTGCAGTGAATGAATCAATGTAGAATTCTTTATCAGCAGGGATTGTAACACCGAAGTGAGCGAATATGTTTGGAAGGAAGTAAACGAATGCTCCATAACATACCCAAATTATTATTCCGATTACAAATATATAACCCCAAGTTGATTTCTTTAAGCTTCTTATTTCAATTGTTGAAGCAGTTGTACCTTCATGCTTTATAGCATTAGCACTTTTTTTCCAAGCAAAATATCCGTAAATATTCATTGGAAGCATGTACACTGTATAAAGAATAACTTCTGCATAAAGATGACGTGATAAAGAAAGTATTATGTAGAAAAATACATTGATAGTACCCCAGATATATGTTGGTACTTCAGCTCTAGCGGTATAGATACCAGCAAATAAACCCGATATAGTTACTACTAATCCTAGTATTGATAAGAATGAGAATATAGGAGTCAGTGAACCTTGCTGGAATGCAGGAACAACGAATACTATTAAGTTTAATACTAAAAATACTAGAAAGAATATTTTGTGGAATTTTGAATAAGATTTAAAGAAATTCATAAGACCTCCTAAGTGTTTTAATTAATAAAGGGTTATTTTTCCCCAAAAAAAAACTATAATTGTTTTTTTAAATTATAGTTTCTAAAAAAATTAGAATAATTACTGTAAAATTGTACTAATCAAAAATGAAAAGGATTACAGAGCTATCTAAATAAAAAAGACACCTTCAATAATATGGTAAAATATTTAAATTTTAATATTTTAAACTTTTTTTTCCTTCATTTGGACAAAAAAATTTTGCAAGTTGCAAATTTAGATAATAATATCTATGAACAACTGCCTGAATTTTTCTTAAAAGTTATGGTTTATGAAATTTTTCAAATTGAAAAATTTATTTATCCTTTTTAAATTGTAATTAGATTTCTTTGTTAACAAAAAGTTAACCCTTAATTTAATTAGATTTTACATGAAAGTTTATTGAATTGCAAATAAAATTGAGTTTTTTATAATATTATCAATAAGATGAACAATTTCTTAACAAATAATCAAATAATCAAATAAATAAATTTATTATATATTTTTTTCTATTTTACAAAATAAAAGATTTAATAATGAAAGTTCAATATATAAACCATTCATCATTAAATCTTTATATAAACTTTAGTTTATTTGACCACTTGCTCCTGGATGTTCTTTCTTCTCAAGCTTTTTCCAAACTATAATTCCATAAACTGCGTTAATGGTGAATTGAATCCACATTATAGCACCAGATAATGCTGCAAAAGAGAATGAGCCAGAATTAAATAGTGATACTAAATAAAGAATTATTCCTACAGAATCTGATAATAACCAGAAATACCAAGTTTCTTTAAATCTTCTAGTAGATATTATAACCGCACAAATAGTAACTGTAGCAGTAAAGGAGTCGATGTAGAATGTTGTATCTGGAGCAATTTTCATTGAGAATAATGACATGAAAATTGTTGGAAGATAGTAAACGAAAGTACCATAAGCTACCCAAACTACTAGAACAAAAATAATTATGTATATCCAACTTGATTTTTTTATACTTCTAACTTCAATGGTTGAATTAGTTGTATCTTTATGTTTAATGCTATTAGCACTTTTTTTCCAAGCAAAATAACCATAGATATTCATTGGTAACATATAAACTGTATAAAGAATTACTTCAGCATACATATGTCTTGATAGTGAAATAAATATGTAAAAACAAACATTAACCACACCCCAGGTATAAGCTGCAACTTCAGCTCTAGCAGTATAGATACCTGCAAATAATCCTGATATGGTTGATATTAAACCAGCGATTGATAATATTGTTATAACAGATGAAAAAGACCCTGTTTGAAAAACTGGCATAAAAAATATTATTAAATTTAAAATTAAAAATAATAGAAAATAAATTTTGTGAAATGGTGAATAAGCCTTAAAAAATTTCATAAGGACCTCCTTTATATTTTTGATAAAAGCTGAGAAGTTTTCAATAATAATCAATAAAGGAGTAGTATTGAAAATGTTTACAAAGCTTTTAAAATAAAAAGTAGTTAGTACTACTTTGAATTATGAAAACTTTGAATTTTATCTTTTGTGCATTAATTTTATGATGAAAGATTCATAATTCTTGTTTAATCGAAAGTTAAGCCAAACAAGATGTCATAAAATTTTATCTTAATCTATAAAGATTTAGTTAATTAAAAAAATTTTCTTTAGTTTATTAAATTTTTCTTTTGTTTTATCTTCTTGATTTTATCTTTTGTACCAGTTAACAATTTGTTAACCGTAAGTTTAATTTGATTTTACAATAAAGCTAAAGTAAATTCAATTAATTTATAAAAATATATGATATCTATAAAAAAAGCTCGTTAAAAACTAATAATTGATAAAAAAATTTAAAATAAAAAATATTTTTTACATTTTAAAAAAATAGGACTATATTAAATTTTAAGATTTTTTAATTACTTTTATAAAGTAAAAAAATCAAATTTAATATAATCCTATGTTCCTATTGTTTGTTACAGATAAAGAATGATTTACCAACAACAACAACCAAGTTATTATTTACAATGAAAAGTGCATCTGAATTAAATGCAGGATTTGTAATTGGTGTATGCTCGTTGCTTGGATTAACTGTTAAAACACTTAAAGTTCCAGATGGTAAGCCACTTTGACTAAATACGCTTAATGGATAATCCTGAGTTATTTGATAAGAAGGAATATGCATAATAGCGTAATAAGGATCTGTAACTGCTACAGCAGGTGATTTTGAGTTATCAGTAAACTGAGATTGAGATATAGTTATTGTTTTACCTATTGGAGAAGCTCCTTCAACCTCATAAGGATTTTGTCCTATTTGTTCTTTTACAATCCATGTTCCTAAGAATGGCTCTACATAAGAAGCAACTGGTTGAATCTTAGGTGATGATGAAGTAAGTCCATAAGCACTAGGCAATGGTAATTGTTTTAAGCCATCAATAAGATTTTCGTTGGCATCACTATTATCATTGCTATTTTGATTATTAAGGGAATAAGTAACTTTAGGAATACCAAGAGCTTTTGGCATCGCATAAGCATATGTAGTGTAACCGCCAAGAACTACCCCTATAACAATAACAACTAACACTATTAATTTTTTCATAATAAAGTCCTTTCAGCCATTTTATATGTCTATCTTTTAATTTAAAATTTTAGTATATTTAATAAACTAATTATACTAAAATTTATTTACAAAATATATACAAAAAATTAAAAAAATTAATATAAACATTGAAAATATCTTCATTTTTCATAGTATAATTGTTTAATAAATTTCAAATGGCTATAATATAAATATCTATTGGATATTTTTGTTAGAAAAAATATGTAGTTTTATAAAAAGGAGGGTTTTTATGGCAGCGAAATGGACAGAAGAACAACAGGAGGCTATAGATTTAAGGGATTGTAATTTACTTGTGGCAGCAGCTGCTGGTTCTGGAAAAACAGCAGTTCTTGTTGAAAGAATTATTAAGATGATAACGGATAAAGAAAAGCCTGTTGATATAGATAAATTATTAGTAGTTACATTTACAAGTGCAGCAGCTTCAGAAATGAGGGAGAGAATAGGTGATGCTATATCAAAAGAGCTTGAAAAAGATCCAAGTTCAGAGGTGCTTCAAAGACAATTATCTCTTTTAAATAGATCTAATATAATGACTATGCATTCATTTTGTTTAGATGTTATAAAAAATAATTATCATAACATTGATTTAGATCCTGCCTTTAGAATAGGTGATGAAACTGAATGTTATATTTTAAAAGAAGAAATATTAACTGATCTTTTAGAGGATAGATATGAAAATGGATCTAAAGCATTTTTAGATTTAGTTGAAACCTATGGTGGTAAAAAAAATGATGATAAATTAAAAGATAAGATTTTAGCAATACATAGATTTGTAATGAGTGGTCCTTGGCCTAAGGAATGGTTATTAGAAAAAGCAGAAGATTTCAATATAAATTCATTGGAAGAGATGAATAACATGCCTTGGAGTAAAGAACTTATAAAAGGTTTAACTTTAGATGTTGAAAGCGCTGTGTATATTTTAAGAGAGGCTATAAAAATTTGTGAAGAAAATTTATGGCTTGAAAAATATCTTCAAAATTTAGTTGAAGATTATGCTTATATAGATCAATTAGAAAAGGCTATTTTAGAAGAAGATATAGAGAAAATATATATAGCTATGAATAATGTGAAATTTGGTAGACTAAATACAATTAGAAAACCAGAGGATGAAAAACTTAAAAATAAAGTAAAAGATATGAGAGATGAGGTCAAAAAATCCATTTCAAAAATTCAAGAGGAAGTTTTCTGTGATAATTTAGAAAATTCTATGAAAGCTATAAAAGCTATGTATCCTATAATAAAAGAGTTGGTTTTATTTACTATAGATTTTATGGAAAATTATAAACTTAAAAAAAGAGAAAAAAATATTTTGGATTTTAATGATTTAGAGCATTTATGTTTAGAAATTCTTATTGAAAAAACTGAGGAAGGGGTAAAACCCTCTAAAGTAGCTTTAGACTTCAAGGAAAAATTTGCGGAAGTTCTTGTAGATGAATATCAAGATAGTAATAATATTCAAGAAACTATTATAAATATGGTTTCGAGAAAATATGAAGAGAATCCAAATGTTTTTATGGTTGGAGATATTAAACAAAGTATTTATAGATTTAGACAAGCAAAACCTCAGTTATTTAGTGAAAAATATGAAAGTTATACGAGAGTTTCTGGTGATAAAAATAGAAAAGTTACTTTATATAAAAATTTTAGAAGTAGAAAAGAAATTTTAGATGGGGCAAATTTTATTTTTAAAAGTTTAATGAGTAAAACTGTTGGAGAACTTGATTATACAGAGGATGAACAGTTAAATTTAGGTGCTCCTTATAGTGAGATTAATGAAGAAAATATGCTGATAAAGGGTGAAGAAAAATATTCTTATTATTCAAAGGATATTGAGGTTAACATAATAGAAAAAAAATCTACTGATGAAAAAGTTATAGAAGAAGTTAGTGAAGAGATTGAAGTTGAGGAAGATTTAGGAATAGCAGAACTTGAAGCCGTGGTAATAGGTAATAAAATAAAAGAGTTTATAAATCCAACGGATGGAAAGTATATGGTGATTTTTGATAAATCCTTAGGAAAATATAGAAAGGTTACTTACAAAGATATAGTAATTCTTTTAAGAGCAACTAAGGGATGGAGTGATGGAATTGTTGAAATTTTAGGAGATATGGGTATACCAGTTTATGCTGATACTGGAACTGGATATTTTCAAACTATAGAGATAAGAACAATAATGTCCCTGTTGCATATAGTTGATAATCCAAGACAGGATATTTATATACTAGCAGCTATGAAATCTCCTATATTTGCCTTTAATGCTGAAGATTTAGCAACTGTTAGATTATTAAATAAAGATAATTATTTTTATGAGAATATAGAATCTATATTTAATGGAGATTATGAAGATGTGATTTCTTTAGAACTTAGGGAGAAAGTAAATTATTTTTATGAAAAACTTAAAGAGTGGAGAATAAAGTCAGAATATATGCCAATGGACGAATTTATATGGTATTTATATGATGATACATCCTATTATGGTTATGCTGGAGCAATGCCTAATGGAGTTCAAAGACAGGCTAATTTGAGAATTTTATTCCAAAGAGCAAAGCAGTATGAAAGTACTAGTTTTAAAGGATTATTTAATTTTATAAATTTTATAAATAAATTAAAAAGATCAACTGGAGATATAGGAACAGCAAAAATATTAGGGGAAAATGAAGATGTTGTAAGAATTATGAGTATTCATAAAAGTAAAGGACTTGAGTTCCCAGTAGTATTTTTAGCTGGTTCGGGAAAGCGCTTTAATTTAATGGATTTACGAAGTGATTTACTTTATCATGATGAATTAGGTTTTGGGGTAGATGTAGTAGATTTAGAAAAAAGAATAAGTTATGAAAGTTTATCTAAATATGCAATTAAGAAAAAATTTAAATTAGAAACTTTATCTGAAGAGATGAGAGTTTTATATGTTGCTTTAACTAGACCTAGAGAAAAACTTGTTATAACAGGTTCTTTAAGAGATGTAGAAAAATATTTTAAGAAATGGTCAGAAGCAGCAGATATAAATGAAGATGAGAAAGTTATGGAAAGTGAGGCTGTAAAGGCTGAAAGTTATATGGATTGGATAGGGATGGCACTTGCTAAGCATAAAGATGGTGAAAGAATCAGAGCGGGCTATGAAGGACATATAAAATTAAATTTAGAGGATAATTCTAATTGGATTATAAAAACTTGGCAAAAAGATGAGATAATGAAAAACATTCATAAAGAAGAATCCCTTGAAAAAGAACTAAGCTTAAATAGTGAAAGCTTGAAAATAATAAATGAAATAAAGAAAAGGTTAGAATTTAATTATAAATACAAAGAAGTTTGTAATATGCCTTCAAATATATCGGTATCTGATTTGAAAAGAAAAGCTATGGAAGAGGCAGAGAATTTTCAGTATTTTGAAAAAAAATATATTAAAGAAATTGATTTAGATGATGATAATGAAAAGGAAAAAGAAAAAAGTTATAAGAAAAAGCCTAAATTTATTAGAGAAAAAGAAGGGTTAACAGCAGCAGAAAAAGGAATTGTAACTCACTTTGTAATGCAACATATCAATTATGATGAAACAACTTTAGATGATATAAAGACTCTTGTAAATACTATGGTTGAAAAGGAACTTATAACTGAAGAAGAAGGAAAAGCGGTAAATGTATATTCAATAAGAGCATTTTTCAAATCAGCTTTAGGGGAAAGACTTTTAAAAGCTTATAATAATGGAATTAAAATTTATAGAGAATTACCATTCTTTAGAGAAATACCAGTGAGTCAATTAGATGAAAATTTAGATGAAGAAATTTATAAAAATGACAAGATGAGATTACAGGGAATAATTGATTGTTTCTTTGAGGATGAAGAGGGTGTAGTGCTTATAGATTATAAAACAGATTATGTTAAAGAGGGTTATGAAAAAGATATATTAGAGAAATATAAAATTCAAATAGAATTATATACAGAAACTTTAGAAAAGATTTTAGAGAAAAAAGTGTCAGAAAAATATTTATATTTATTTGGATTAAATAAAGAAATAAAATATTAGAAATCTAAGTAGTGAAGAGGTTTAATGTTATTAGACTTAATTCACTACTTTTCTCTTTTTAAAAAAAGTTTTAATAATTATTTTAAGGTTGTAATATAGTTAAATAAAAACTAAATATATATAGCTATAATAGTGCAAAAAAAGCTTGAATAATTTTACAATTATATAAAATAAAAAACATTTGTAATAACTCTTTGTTATAATTTAAGTTCCTACACAAAAACAAACAAAGGAGAGTTTTACAAATGTTTCAGAAATTAATTATAACAGAAGATTTAACAATAGACAATTTTTTAGTTGATTTAAATTGTGATTTATATTTAACCAAGCCCTCGTCAAAGGCTAAAAATCCTATAGAAAATTGTAAATTTGCTTTCTCACATTTAGAGTCTAAAAAAGTTTATGGTCATCAAATTATTGTAAGTTTATTATCATGTGACGGGCTTACTTTACCTTATTTCATAGATATTTATAATAAAGAAACTATGAGTAAAATAAAGCTTGCACAAGATTTAATAAAGGGTTTAACGAAAGAATTCAATAATTTTATTGTTCTTGCTGATAGCTGGTATAGTTCAAGAGTTATTTTTGATGCATCATCCATTGGACAAAAATAAAATTATATAGGTGCTATAAAAACTAATAGAATAATATATCCTAAAGGTTGTAATAAACTTGGTATAAAAGTTAGTTCATTTGCAAAATCACTATCAATAGATTCTTTTGACCTAGTCACAGTCAGAAATAAAGAATATTACGTGTATAAATACGTAGGTGATTTAAATGATAGAAAAAATGTTGCCATAGTTTTAAGCTACCCTAAAGAGTCTTTTCATGATAATAATGTTTTAAAGGCTTTTATATCACTAGATTTTGATTTATCCATATCTGAAATTTTAAATCATTATAATTTTAGATGGGATATAGAGCCATTTTTTAAAGATTGTAAAGGTAAACTTGGTCTAAATGGATATCAAATGCGAAAACTAAAATCGGTTAAACGTTATTTAGTAATCATGCTTTTAAATTATATATACTGTAAACTAAATTCAAAATTTCTAAATAATTTTACTATTGGATTTAAAAAAGTAAAAAAAAATTTAGAAAAAGAAAAAATAAAAGTTATCGTTAATGCAACTAAAAAAGGGCTTTCGTTAGCCGAAATTTTCAAATTGGTAAATGTAGCTTAATAACTCAGGTATATAACTGTAAAATTATTCAAGTAAAAATGCACTATTATAGATATATATAAAGAAAAAGGTATAAATTTGAATAATCAAATATAAATTTGATATAAAATCTATTGAAAAAAAAATAAAATGGTAATAATATTATATTAAGGATAATTTTAGTAGGTGATTTAATGATTGATTATGAAAAAGAAAAGTCAAAGTTAAATAATAAAATTTTTTTTGATGAAAAAATTTTTTTAATGAAAAAAATAGAAAAAGAAAAATTTTTAAAAAATATTTATAAGAATATAATTTGCATAGAAAATTTAGATGGAACTATAGATTATATTTTTAGAAAAATTAAAGAATTATATCCACTAGAAGAAATTGTCCTAATTGAAAAGGAAGCTGGAGAAAATTTTCAATTAAAAAAATCTATTTTGAATAATCAACAAGAAAATTCACTTAAAAAAGAAATTATTTCAGAAAATATTTTTAAAATAATAAATAATAAAGAAGGGTTTTACTATGAGTCTGTAGAAAATTCTAAGAAAGGTTTTTTAGGTTCTAGTATGTACATAAAAAATAATTTAAAAATAATTTTTTATGTAGCTGGATTAGAAAAAATTAATGATATTGATGAATTTATTATTTTTATGAAAGATTTAAACATGATTATAAAAGCGTTATATATAAAAGAAATAAAATATCTTTCTTTAATTAAAGATTCATATACCGATGGATTAACAAAATGTTTTAATAGAAATTTTTTTGAAGTAAAAATGGCGGATTTTAGATTCCAAAAAAATATAGGAATAGTAGTTTTTGATTTAGATTGTTTAAAGGATATAAATGATAAACTTGGACATGATTTTGGAGATAAAATAATAAAAAATGCTGTGATTATTGTGAATTCAGTGATTGAAAAAAGAGATATTCTTTGTAGATTTGGTGGAGATGAATTTGTTATTTTAACTATAAACAAAAATGAAGAGTATATGAGAAACTTAGTTTTAAACATTGAAAGAAAATTTGAAGAGATAAATAAAGAAAATTTTCCTATACATTTGTCCATAGATTACGCTATGAAATTTAATAAAAATGACAATATAAAAGAAACTTTTAAACTTGCTGACTATAGAATGTATGGCAAAAAAATAAAAAATAAAAAATTAAAAGTAAATCAGGTGAATAAATATATAGAAAAATATATAAAAAATTTTAATTAATAAGTATAACATTATACTATTAAGGGATAAAATATAACTGTAAAATATGAAAGCCAACACAGGGATTTTTCAAAAGAATAATTTTAAAATTATTCTTAAGAAGCATCTCTTTAAAAAAAAGCTTCTGCCAAAATGACAGAAGCTTTTTCCATTTGTGTTGACTTAATTGTTTTTCTTTACCAATATATTATATCAAGGAATTTTTAAATGCAAAGATTTAAATTAAATATTTTAAAAAGTAATAATGAAATTTAAATATAAATTTATAGTAATTATTATTTAAATTCATTATATTAAATGCTTAAACCAAGGTTTTAGCCATTTTTAATAAATTTTCTTTAGTATTCAAAGATGGATTATCTAAAACTAAATCTAATAATTTATTTAATAGTTCTCCTATAATTTGTCCTTTTAAATTTAAATTGCTGATTAAATCTTTTCCTGTTATATTTAAATCTTTTAAATATAAAGGTTCTTTATTTTTTTCAATTTCATTTAAGAGAGATAAGAAAGAATTTAAATCTTCACTGTTTTTTTTAAATTCAATTTTATTATAATTAAATATTTTTTTTAATGTAAAAATATTAGTTAAAAATATTAGTTTTTTTAAATCTTTTCTGCTTTTAATATTTTTAAAAGAATTTTTATAAGTAAGTACTGTGATTGTATTTTTTATAGTTAGATTATCAAATTTTAGATTTTTAAGGGCTTTCTCTATAGAAATTAAATTTCCATTGTAAATAGAGAAAAGAAAATCGCCAAAGGTTATAGTAATATCTTTTTCTAATAAATCTATATAATCTAATGAGGAATTAATTGAACTAATTGAAGTTTTTAAATTAATATCCTCAAAAATATATTCAATTAAATTACAATTAATAAGAAGATTTATGGCTTTGGAAATATTATTGCTTAAAAACATTTTAGTAAGTTCCTCTTTTATTCGTTCCTTACTAATTCGTGAAATTAAATAAGAATTTTCTTTTAGTGCAACTAAAGTTTTTTCTTCGATTTGGAAGTCAAGTTGAGCACTAAAACGAATAGCACGAAGAATTCTAAGTGCATCTTCTTTAAATCTTAAATCAGCAATACCAACGGCTCTTATAATTTTTTCTTTTAAATCTTTTTCAGAGTTAAAATAATCTATAAGCCCTAAGATTGGATTATAGGCGAGAGCATTAATGGTAAAATCACGCCTACTTAAGTCCTTTTCAATATCAGTAACAAAAATAACTTCTTCAGGTCTTCTGTTTCCAATATAGTTACCATCAATTCTATAAGTGGTAACCTCAAAACTTTCCTTATTTATTAAAACAGTTATAGTACCATGTTTTATTCCAGTTGGAATGGTTTTATTGAATAATTTTTCTGTAACTTCGGGTAAAGCATTTGTAGTTATATCATAATCGTTTACTGGTCTATTTAATAAACTATCTCTAACAGAGCCACCAACGATAAAAGCTTCATAATTATTTTCTTTAAATTTATCTAATATAAATTGAACGTTATTAGGAATAAACAATATAAAATCCTCCTTATGAGTTATACTTTAATTATAACTTTTTTATAAAATTTTACACATTAAATTAGTTAAAAAAAACAAAGATAGAGGAATAACTGTTTACAAAGAGAGTTATTCTGTCAATAATAGAAGGTAGAGAGTTGAAAAAAGAAAGGAAAGTATTATGGAACTTATGGCAAAGAAAATAAGAGAATTCCTTCAAGGAGATAGAATAGAAGGCTGTTATTTAGTAAAATCAGTTATTTGCAAAGTAGCAAATGGTAGTAATAAAAAATACTTAGATTTTATTTTAGCAGATAAAACAGGGGAAATTGCAGCAAAACTTTGGGAAGTAAAGGATGGAATAGAAACTGCTTTTAAAACTAACATGATTGTAAAGGTAAAAGGTACAGTTACTTCATGGCAAGGAAGTCTTCAATTAAAAATTGAGAAAGTAACAGAATATAATTCAGAAGATATTAATATTGATGATTATGTTAAAAGTGCACCAGAAGATGGAGAAAAAATGCTTGAAAAAGTTTATGAATATATAAACTCTATAAAAGATGAAGATATAAGAGAAGTTGTAAAGGAAATAGTTGAAATAAATAAAGAAAAATTACTTTATTATCCCGCAGCTAAAAGAAATCATCATTCTTTAAGAGGAGGTCTTCTTTATCATATAACAACAATGTTAAAGCTTGGAGATGATGTAACTAAGATTTATGATTTTTTGGATAAAGATTTAATTTATGCAGGTGTAATACTTCATGATATAGCTAAAATTAAAGAAATGAATGCATCAGAGCTTGGAATAGTGGATGAGTATAGTTTAGAAGGAACATTACTTGGTCATATTACTCAAGGTATAAAAGAAATTGAAATAATAGGAAGAGATTTAGGTGCTGATGAACAAAAAATAATGTTACTTCAGCATATGATACTTTCACATCATTATGAGCCAGAGTATGGAAGTCCAGTAAAACCTATGATAGCAGAGGCAGAAATGTTACACTATTTAGATGTTTTAGATGCTAGAATGTATGATATGAGAAAGGCAGTAACAGAAACTAAAGTTGGTGATTTTTCAGAAAGAATGTTCTCTCTTGAAAATAGAAGAATATTTAATCATGGATTAAATAAAGAAAATTAAAAATAATGGGACTATATCAAAATATAAATATTTTGATATAGTCCCATTATATATTTTAAGGGTTAAAATATTAGCACAGTAGTTCCTTCAGAAATATTATCATAAAGCCATTTAGAATCATTTAATTCAAGACGAATACAACCGTGGGAGGCTGGTTCCCCTAGGGTATAATCTAGAACAGTTTTTTGATCTGCTGCTAAAGGAATTGAATGATAGAGGTATTCTCCTTTAAATTGAATATAGTTTTTTCCACCTTGACCATATTTAGGAGAGAAAAACCAAGGTGCTTTTACTATAGTTTCAAAATAACCTACTAGGGTTTCTTTATTATCAATTCCAGTGGAACAATCAAAGTCCTTTTCTAAAGTCCAATTTTTATTGGAGCCTTTAAAGATATAAGTTTTTTGTTTTTGAATATCAGTAAAGATAAAGCGACTTGTCTTACTTTTGATTTCAAAATCATTAATGTTATCTTTAGTTAATTTACCAAAGTAAGGTTTTAATTTTCCTGCATTATTAACATTAGATTCAATGGATTCTTCACTATATTTATATAGGTGTGCCATTCTTAAATCTTTAATTTCTTTAATTTTATCATCTATATCAGTAACTTCATGACCTTTAAAGCTTTCTTTAATAGCTAATAAGTAATTTATAGCTTCTGTATAATTTGTTTCTTTTACTAAGCTGTCAGATCTATTAAAAGTTGCTTCAGTAACTTTTTTAAATGATTTATTAACATAATCTTCTGCTTTTTTATAAGAATCTGTATTTTCATTTATCTCTTCAAAGCATTCTAAAGCTTTAGCATAATTTTCTTTAGTAAAATAATTAATACCTAAATTCAAATAATTTTCAGAGTTTTTTACAATAGGAAGATTATTTAATTTATTATCTATGTCTTCTGTTTTTAAATTTAACTTTTTATAGGAATTTAGCAGTTCTAAATATTTTTCCTCTGATAAATTTTTTCTTTCATAATCATTATTTAAAGTGATTAATTCTTTTTCTACCATAGAAGAAACTTTAAATTTAAATGGAGTAGATAAAATTTTATTTTTAAAAGAAGAAAAATTTTCTATTTTTTCTGGATTTTTAGTTTGTATAGACTTTTTAAAGTTATTTAAAGTAAGCAGTGAACTAACTAAAAAAATTAATAGTAAGAAAAAAGCTATAATTCCAATTAAAAAGATTGTTTTTTTATTTTTTTTTATTTTTATATTCACAAAATATCACCCATTATAAATAATTGACTAATTGAGAAAATTTATTCATAAAAATAGAATAATCTAAATTATATTTAATTATAAAGAGATAGAATTTCATAACTTTTCTTCGGAGAAGATAGAAAAGAAAGTTGACTTTTTTTTATTATATTGCTATTATTTTAACATAAATTAATTGTGCAAAATTAAATTTTGATAAATTATATTTTGTGAAATTTATATATTTTTTTAGATTGAAATAAAAAAATAAAAATTTTAAAAAAAACTCTTGAGTATGACCTAAGGGTATATTTTATAATTAATTTTATTGAGAATAACAATTATTAAATAATAAAAATTATCGAATAGAACAAAAGAGGAGGATATTTTAATGGGAATCAATTTTAAAATAGCTTCAAGATTTTTAGGGTCAAACAAAGTACAAACAATTTTAATAGCCCTAGGAATTGCAATTGGAGTTACAGTACAAATCTTTTTAGGATTACTTATAAAGAATCTTAATAACAATCAAATAACAGATACTTTAGGAAAAAGTTCGCAGATAACAATAACTGATGCAGCGAATTCAAGTAAGGCATTTAGCAATTATGATGAAATAATAAATAATATAATGAGTAAAAATTCAAAATCAGTTTCAAATATAACTGGGGTTTTAGATAATCCGGGACTAGTTACTAAAGGTGATGCAAGCACATCAATATTAGTAAGAGGTATGGATTATGGACAAGGACAAAATATTTATGATATTCAAAGCGATATAACTTCAGGAGCATTACCAACTAAAGAAGGTCAAGTAGTTATAGGTAATGGTCTAGCTAAAAAATTCGATTTAAAAGTAGGAGATAAGCTTACATTCTCAGAACCTAATCAACAAAAACAAACTGTGGATATAAGTGGAATAGCTAACTTCGGAAACTCACAATTAAATAATTCATGGGTTGTAACACAACTTAACTATGCACAACAAATGTTTAATGAAAAAGGTGAAGTAACTTCAATTGAAATGACATTAAACAACAAAGATATATTTAATGCGGATACAATAGCAAATAGTATTAAACCTTATTTACCAGCTAAATTAGCAATTACAAACTGGAAAGAAAGTAATGCTAACTTATTAAGTGCTTTAAGCGGACAAAGTTCATCAAGTATGACAATTCAAGTATTTATAATAATTTCAGTAGCAATGAGTATTGCTGGGGTACTTGCAGTATCAGTAATGCAAAAATCAAAACAAATTGGTATATTAAAAGCTATGGGAATTAAAAATAGAAGTGCAGCATCAATCTTTATATATCAAGGATTAATTCTTGGAATTATTGGAGCTATAGTAGGAGCAGGACTTGGAATAGGTTTATTTGAAGCATTCTCTCATATTGTTAAAAGTGCAACAGGAGCACCAATAGTAACAGGAAATATTTATCCTTCATATGTAGTGCTTAGTGGAGTTATAGCTATAATTGTTGCAGCAATTGCAGGATCAGTAGCAGCTTCAAAATCATTAAAACTAGATCCAATGGAAGTAATCAGAAATAACTAGGAGGTGTAAGTATGGAAGCTTTAAAATTACAAAATATAAATAGAGTATATGGAAGCAAAGTTAAAACACAGGTTTTATTTGATATAAACCTAACTGTAGAACAGGGTGAATTTGTTTCAATTATTGGTCAAAGTGGTAGTGGGAAAAGTACAATGCTTAATATTGTTGGAACATTAGATACACCAACATCAGGAGAAGTTTATATTAATGGAACAAGAACAGATAAGATGACAAAGAATCAACTTGCTGAACTTAGAAATCAACAAATAGGATTCATATTCCAGTTTCATTACTTACTTCCTGAGTTTACAGTACTTGAGAATGTACTAATGCCTTATAGATTATCAGGTAAAAAGGTAACTCAAGAGGTTATGGATAGAGCGGAAAAACTTTTAGATATAGTTAATTTATCAAAGGTTAAAAACAATAAAGCAACTGATTTATCAGGTGGACAACAACAAAGAGGTGCTATAGCAAGAGCACTTATAAATAATCCTAAAATAATACTTGCAGATGAACCAACAGGAAACTTAGATTCAAATACAACTGCTGAAGTATATAAATTACTTAGAGAAATAAATAAAGAATTTAATACAACTTTCTTAATAATAACTCATGATAATAGAATTGCTGAAATGGCAGATAGAGTTATAACTGTTAAAGATGGAAGAATAGAAAGTGATGTAAAAAAATAATTAGTTATAGAGGGAATGTGTCTTAATAAGATACTTCCCTTTTTTGCATAGATTTGAATATTAATAGGAAAAAATATATAGTAAGAATAGGGATAATGGAATTTTTACGGAGGATAAAGCTTATGAATGAAGATGTGAAATATTATAAAATAAAAGAAATTGCAGATAAAGCAGGAGTTACTATTAGAACTTTAAGATACTATGACAATATAGGGCTTTTAAAGCCAAGTTTTAAAAATGAATTAAATTATAGATTTTATACAGATGAAGATTTGGTTATTCTTCAAAAAATAATATCACTTAAATTTTTAGATTTTTCTATTAGTGAAATAGAAGAAATAATGAACTCTAATAATGATAAACAGGTTGAAATGCTTATTAATAAGAAAAAGTTATTAGAGCAAAAAATAAAGCAATTGAATTTTATAAATAATGCTTTAGAAAAAGTGGAAAGTGACTTAGAGATTAATACGAATAGTGATATAGACTGGTGTGTAATTGCTAATGAAATAAAAGTTTCTAGAATTAAAAGTCATAAAGTTAGTTGTGGAAAAGAGATAAAAGATATGAAAAATCATAAACTTTTACATGGTGAACTTATAGAATCTTTAATAGAACTTTCTAAAACTAAAAAAACAGAAAAGAAATTAGAAATCTTATCAGAAGTTAAAACTCATATGGATAAAATGATTAGTAATGATAAAGGTTTAGATTTAGTTATTGAGATATTAAGAGATTTAGAGGATATGCCAGGGCAATTTAAAGGATTGAAAAGTTCAGATGCTAAATCATTAATTGAGCTTATGGAAAATTTTAAAGAAGGAAAAGAGCTATAGATTAGTGATAATCTAGATTTTAGCTGATTTTAGTATATAATATAATAAGATAATAAATGTTAATCATTTTATAAATTTAGAGGAGTTGAAGAGTAGTGAATAATATTAAAGAAAGATTTTTTAAATACGTTAAAATTAATACCACAGCAGATGATGAATCAAAGGTAACTCCAAGTTCAAAAGGACAATTAAATTTAGGGAAAATTTTAGTTGAAGACTTAAAAACTATAGGGCTTAAAGATGTTCATATAGATGAATTTGGATATGTTTATGCTACCTTACCAAGTAATATAGATAAAGAAGTACCTACAATAGGATTTATTGCACATATGGATACTGCTCCAGATATGACTGGTGAAAATGTAAATCCACAGTTAGTAGAAAATTATCAAGGTGGAGATATTATTTTAAATAAAGATTTAAATATTGTATTATCGCCAACTAAGTCACCAGAGCTTAAAGAATATGTTGGGAAAACTTTAATAACAACAGATGGAACAACTCTTTTAGGTGCTGATGATAAAGCAGGTGTAACTGAAATAGTTACAGCTATGGAATATTTAATAAATCATCCAGAAATAAAACATGGAGAAATTAAAATAGGATTTACTCCAGATGAAGAAATAGGCGAAGGGGCGGATCACTTCAATGTAGAGAAATTTGCTGCTGATTTTGCTTATACAATAGATGGTGGAGCAATTGGAGAGTTAGAATATGAAAACTTTAATGCTGCTTCTGCAAAGATTTTAATAACAGGGGTTAATGTTCATCCAGGTTATGCTAAGAATAAAATGATTAATTCTAGTTTAGTTGCACAGGAATTAATTTTCATGTTACCAAGTAATGAAGTTCCAGAAAAAACTTCAAACTATGAAGGATTTTATTATTTAGCAAATATAAACGGAACTGTTGAAAAAACAGAAATGCTTTATGTTATAAGAGACTTCTTTAAAGAAGGTTATGAGGCTAGAATAGCCAAGTTTAAAGAAATTGAAGTTAAATTAAATAAAATTTATGGCGAAGGTACAGTAAAAGTTGAAATAATAGAGCAATATAAAAATATGAAAGAAAAAATTGAACCTGTTATGCATATAATAGATAATGCAAAGTTAGCTATGGAAGAAGCTGGAGTTAAAGCAAATGTAAGACCTATAAGAGGTGGTACAGATGGAGCTAGACTTTCATTTATGGGGCTTCCTTGTCCAAATATATTTACAGGTGGAGAAAATTTCCATGGTAGATATGAATATATTGCTTTAGAATCAATGGAAAAAGCTGTAGAAACTATAGTCAATATAATAAAAATATATGGTGAAAAGTAAAATAGGAGAAATTTATGTTACATTCAATTATAGGAATCATTGTAATTATATTTCTTATATGGCTTGCAATAAAGATAACTATGAAAATAATTAAAGTGGCTATAATAATTGTAGCAATATTGTTCTTAATAGGAACTGCAAAAACCTTTATAGGTAATATAAATAATAATCAACAAAATTTAGGTAATAACATAGTATCAACTATGGTTAATAATAATTAATGAAAAAGGCTATAAACTTTTTAAATTTTAGTAATGAAATTTAAAGAGAATTATAGTCTTTTTCTATTTAAAAGAACAATATTTAGTATAGATTCATAGAATATATAATATGAAAAATTTATGGGGGGATTTTATGGTTTCTATAAGTTTATGTATGATTGTAAAAAATGAAGAAGAGACTTTAGAAAAATGCTTAAGTTCTATTAAAGATATAGTAAATGAAATAGTGATTGTAGATACTGGATCAACTGATAAAACAAAAGAGATAGCAAAGAAATTTAATGCTATTATTTATGATTTTAAATGGATAAATAATTTTGCTGCTGCTAGAAATTTTGCTTTTAGCAAAGCAACAAAGGAGTATATTTTATGGCTTGATGGTGATGATTATTTAACTGAGGAAAATATAAATAAATTTAAAATACTAAAAAATCAAATTACAGAAGTGGTAGATGGAGTTTCTATGATTTATTCTTTAAGTAGAGATGAAAATGGAAAAACAGTTTATTCTTTGAAAAGAAATAGATTAGTAAAAAGAAATAAAAATTTTAAATGGATAGGAAGAATACATGAATATTTAGAGGTTGGAGGAAATATAATTCAGTCAGAAATAGAGGTTTGCCATGGGAAAGTGAAACCTCATGGTACTAGAAATTTAGACATATTTGAAAAAATGATAGAGGAAAATATTGATTTTACTCCAAGAGATATATTTTATTATGCTAATGAACTTTATTATAATAATAAATTCGAAGATGCAATTAAAGAATATAAAAGATTTATAGACTCAGGACAAGGTTGGGTTGAGGATGTAAAAACAGCTAGTATGAATATGGCAGAATCTTATTTGAATTTAGGTGATGAAGAAGGTAGGATGAACACTATTTTAAATTCTTTTAAATTTGATAAACCTAGAGCGGATTTATGTTGTAAATTGGCAGAGTGTTTCTTTAATAAAAATCTTTTTGAACAAGCTATTTTTTGGTATAAAGTTGCATTAGGATGTGTTCCGGATAAGAACAATATGGGTATTAAAACTGATAATTATTACACTTGGATTCCTGCTATACAACTTTGTGTTTGTTACTCTAATATTGGTGATTATGATAGTGCATATTATTATAATGAACTAACTGCTTTATATATTCCTGGATCTGATAAGGTTGAACATAATAGAAAATTTTTAGAACAAAAATTTATTGAATTAAATAAAAGATTACCAGAACTTGATAGGACTTTAGTTGAAAGAAAATTAAGATATTTATAAAAATATCAAATAAATATTTGTAACTATTATAGTTACTATGATGAGTAGTGAATATAAATATTATTATTGCTGTTACTAATTAAATAAAGTTTATTATAAGGTTGTATTAATAAAAAATTGATACAGCCTTTTATTATTTTGGGATATAATTTAATTATAATTATTGGAAATATGGAGGGTTTTATGAAAATAATACATACTGCCGATTGGCATATTGGAAAAGTTGTTAATGAAATTTCTATGTTAGAGGATCAAAAATATATTTTAAATAGATTAGTACAATGTTTAAAGGAAGAAAAACCAGATGCTTTAGTTATTGCTGGAGATTTATATGATAGAAGTGTTCCACCAGCTAGAGCAGTTGAGCTTTTAGATAAATATTTAGATCTGATTATAGGAGAACTTAAAATACCCGTTTTAGCTATAGCAGGTAATCATGATAGTGGAGAGAGACTTAATTTTATGAGCTCTATCTTGAAAAAACAGGGTTTTCACATTGTAGGAGAAATAAATGATGAAGTTGAAACTGTAACTTTAAATGATACAGATGGAGAGGTGGATTTTTATTTAATTCCCTATGGAGATCCAGCTGTTATAAGGGAGGTTTATAGTGATGAAGCTGTAAAAAATCACGAAGATGCTATGAAAAAGATTATAGAATCTATAAATTTAAAAAGAGATATGAAAAAAAGAGCTGTAGTAGTTGCCCATGGTTATGTTACTAATATGTCTATTAAAGATAGTAGCACTAGAGAAGAACTTTTAAAAGAAAGCAATTTAGAATTGAGTGATTCAGAGAGACCTCTAAGCATTGGTGGAACTGATATAATTTCAGGAAAAGTTTTTGAGGGGTTTAATTATGTGGCTTTAGGTCATTTACATGGACCTCAAAAAGTAGGTTCAGATAAAATCAGATACTCTGGTTCTCTTTTAAAATATTCATTTTCAGAGGAGAGACAAAATAAATCAATAACCATAGTTAACATAAATAAAGATGGTGAAGTAGATGTTGAACTTAAGGATTTAAAACCTTTAAGAAATATGAGGGTGATAAGAGGAAAACTTAAGGAACTAACAAAGAGAGAATTTTATGAAAATAATAATTGCGATGATTATGTTTTTGCCCTATTAACAGATGAAGGGGATTTGCATGAACCTATATCAACTTTAAGAGCAGTTTATCCAAATATAATGGGACTTAGAAGAGATAGTGATAGAACTTTAGATTATGAAAAAATTGAATTGAATGTGAAAGAAAGACAAAAATCTAAAATAGAACTTTTTAAGGATTTTTATGAAAATGTAACTGAAAAAGAAATAGATGAAGATTCTATAAAACTTATGATAGATTTAATTGAAGAAGTGGGGGAATAAATATGAAACCTTTAAAATTAACATTAAGTGCTTTTGGTAACTATGCAAAGGAGCAGATTATTGATTTCACAGTTCTTAATGGAAAAAATATTTTTTTAATAACAGGAAATACTGGAGCAGGAAAAACAACTATTTTTGATGCTATAAGTTATGGATTATATGGTTCCCCTTCTGGTGATTTTAGGGATACTTCATCTCTTAGAAGTGATTATGTAGATGGTTCTATAGAAACCTTTGTAGAACTTGAATTTATGATTAGAGAAAAGGTTTATAGGATAAGAAGAAGCCCGGAGCAGATGCTTAATAAAAAAAGAGGTGAAGGATATAAGAAAGAGACTGCTAAAGTAGAGTTATCTTTTTTAGATAGCGAAGAAAAGCCTTTGACAAAAGTTAAAGAAGTAGATGAAAGAATAAATGAGATTTTAGGTGTGGATAAAGATCAATTTAGACAAATTGTAATGTTACCACAGGGGGAATTCTTAAAACTTTTAAAAGCAAATTCTAAGGACAGAGAAGAAATATTTAGAAAGATATTTGGAACAGAAGGCTTTAAAAGAATACAGGATAAATTAAGAGATAAAGTAAAAGAACTTTGGGTGGAAATAAAAGATAGTAAATCAGCTAGAGATATTTATTTTAAACAAATAAAAGCTGAGGATGAAAGTTTGCTTAAAAATTTAATTGAAAATGATGATATAAATGCTGAGAGAGTAACTGAATTAACATTAGAATTAATTAAAGAAGATGAAAAAAAAGATAAATTGATTATAGAGGAGTCAAAAGAAATTGAAAGGGAAATAAAAGAATTATTTAGTAAAACAGCATTAATTGATAGAGAAAAGAAAGTTATTAATGAGTATTTTGATATAGAGAAAAAATTATTAGTTCATAAAGAAAAAAAAGAAGCAGTGGAAAGTTATGAGGAAAAACTTTTAAAGGGTAAAAAAGCAGAAAAAATAAAAGTTATTGAAAATAATTATTTAGAGAGTTTAGGAAGAAAAAATATTAGGGAAAAAGAAATAGAAAAACTTTCAATAGAAAAAAATAATTTCAAAAAATTAGCTTTAGAAAAAGAAAAAGAATTAGATGTAGCTAAAGATAGAGGTAAAGAAAAAGAAACTTTAATTTTAAAAATAGAAGATTTAAAGAAAAAAGAAAAATTAGTTTCAAGTTATATGGAAAAAAAATCTTTAGTGGAGAAACTATCTTTAGATGTAATTAGAAAAGAAAAAACATTAGCAAAACTTAAAGTTGAAGAAAAAGAGGGAGAGAAATTAATAAAAGAAATTATAGATCAGATTAATAAATCTATTGAGGCTAAAGGTAAAGCAGAGTTAATAAAGGTTAGTGGAGAAAAGCATAGAGAAGATATAAATAAACTTAAAAGCTTAAAAGATAATTATGAGCATATAAGAAGTAAAAATGAAGAGTTTAATAAAAAGAAAGAACACTTTGAAAAAATTGACAGTGTATATAAAAAATTAAAAGTTGATTTTGAAAAAGCAGAGGAAGTTTTTAAATTAGGGCAGGCTGGGATTTTAGCAGAAGGATTAATAGAAGGTGAAGAATGTCCAGTTTGTGGTTCAAAGAATCACCCTAAAAAAGCCAGTAAAGCAAGTGAAATATTATCAGAGAAAGATTTGAAAAAATTAAAAGATGATTATGAAAAAGAAAAAGTTTATAGAGAAAAAGAACTTACTGAATTAACTGTTTTAAATAAAAGTATAGAAAATTATCGTAAAGATGTTATAGAAAAAGCTGTGAATGATTTAAGAGAAATATTAGAAGAAGATTTTATAACTAAATATACTGAAATGCAGCAGATAAAATATATTATAAATGAAGGCTTAAAATTAAAGAAAATAATAGATGAAGAGATAGGGGAATATAATAAGCTTAAATCTTTCTTTGTAGATAGAGATGTAAAAGAAAAAGATAGGTTAACTTTAGAAAATAATCTTAAAGAAATTAAATTAGCTATTGAAGAATTAAATAACAATAGTAAAATTCTTTCATCAGAACTAGCTGTGGAAAAAGAAAGTTTAAAAACAATAGAATTAGAGGTTCCTTTAGAACTAAGAGAAGAATTAGTTATAAAAAAGGAAATAGATAAATTACAGAGAACTATAAATGAAATAGAAAAAGCTATAAATGAGAAAGAAATAGAATTTAAAAACTTTAGCAATAAAGTTATAGAACTTGAAAGTACTTTAGAGTTATATAGTAAAGAAATTTTACAGTTAAAAGAAGCAATAGAAGAAAAACTTAAGGAATTTAAAGAGGCTATAATATTAGAGGGATTTGAAGAAGAAAGCTATAAAGAAAGTAAAGAGATTAAAAATTTAGAAGTAATAGAAGAAAAAATAAAAGGTTATTATGAAAATTTAAAAGCCTTAGAATTTCTTTTTATAGATAAGAAAAAAGCTTTAGATGAATTAGACGTTAAAGAATTAATTGAAATAGAAGAAAAAGAAATTAAATTAAAAGAGGAGCTTATTGAACTTGAACTTTTAGAGAAAAATAAAAAACAATTGAGTAACCTATTAAATAATAGAATTTCTCATAATAAGGCTATGATAAAAAATGTAGCTAATGTAGGAAATAAAATAGGAGAAAAAGAAAAAATCTATGAAAAGTTATCTCATTTAAGTAATGTTGCTAATGGTGATAGAGGAAATCTTAAAAAGGTTACCTTTGAAAGCTATGTTTTAACTTCATATTTCGATGAAATAATAATAAGAGCAAATTATAGATTAGACAAAATGACTAACGGAAGATTCCTATTAAAAAGAAAAGAAGAACTTGGAAAAGGAAATAAAAAACAGGGGCTTGATTTAGAGGTTTATGATAATAATACAGGAAAGGAAAGAGGTATAAATTCTTTATCAGGTGGAGAAAGTTTTAAAACAGCATTATGTTTAGCATTAGGACTTGCAGATGTAATACAGAATTATGCAGGGGGAATATCTATAGATACTATGTTTGTTGATGAAGGTTTTGGAACTCTTGATCCTCAGTCTTTAGATAGTGCTATTGAATGTTTAGTAAATATTCAACAGGGAGGAAGACTTGTTGGAATAATTTCTCATGTAGACGAATTAAAGGAAAGAATAGAGGCTAAACTTCAAGTGACAGTTAAGGATGGAGAAGGTAGTACCGCAAAATTTACAGTAAGATAATAGAAAAAAGATGAATTATTTTTTAATTCATCTTTTTTTATTTGAAAATATTGTATATTAGTTTTTATCGTTAGCTTTAGCTTTATGATATTCTTCTTTATATTCTTTTTTTTCTTCTTTTTCAGTAGCTTTAGCTTTTTTTATTTTTTCTTTATCTTGTTTTTTAACCTCTTCATAGTGAGCTTTGGCTTTTTTTATTTCATCTTTATCAGTAGCTGTTTTTTTGAATTCTTTATAAGCCTCTTTAGCAGTACTAATATCATCTTTTTCTTGTTGTTTAAAAGTTTTATATTCTTCTTTAGCTTTTTTTATTTCTTCTTTTTCTTCTGCTTTAGCATCAACTTTAGTTTCTTCTTTTACATTTTTTTCTTCGTTAGTATTCATATGTATCACTCCTATTTAATAATATTTTTACACCGAAATATAAATTATTTCGGATTAGTTTGTTTATTTATTTTTTTCCTATAATAATGATATTATGTATAAATAATAACGTCAAAACAAAAAAGTTATAAAAGATAACCTATCTATCTATATTTTCTTATTAACATTTTAGTTATTTGGTATTTAAAAGAGTTTTTTTATAAAAAAAGAAAAGAAAAAGAATAAATATGAAAATTTATTAGTTGTTTTAATATTTATAATTATTAATGTTTTTATAGCAAAGAAATAGGGAAATGATTTATTTGTTTGCTATTTATTTCTGCTAAAAAAGATTGATTTGATAGAAATAAACTTTTTTGATTAATGAAATATTAATTATATAGAAGGAAATTGAATTAATTAAATTTATAATTTTTCGATAAATTTATGTGATAAATTATAAATATAAAAACATTTCTGGTATTTTAGTATAAAAATTCTTTGAAAAATGTAAGGTTTAAAGACAATTATTTAAAAATAGTATTAATAAAATATTAGAAATAATGATTGCTGTTAATTAATAATAATAAATATTATATAATAAATAAAAGAAGTAAATCCAAAAGTTTACAAAAAATAAAAAGGAGGCTAACGCCTCCTTTTTATTTTAAAGAATCAGATAATTCCTTTAATATTTTTCTTGCCTTTGAAACTTCAAATCTATTTAGGATAAGAAGTATAATTACAAATATAACAATAGATCCATTTGAAAGAGTTTCTTTTGGAATAGATTTAACAGTTAAAGATAAAAGTGGAGTTATGATACAGAAAGCTATTAAAGCCCAAAACATATATTTTCTATTGGCAGTAATTTGATAAAATTCATATTCTCCATTTTTAAGTTTACTATAAGGAATAAAAGTATTGGTTTTTATGTCAATAAACTGCATTTTCTTTTTAGGTAAAATTCTGCCTAAAGATTTTATTTCAACCCTTTGATTATCTATTGTTAATTTTTTAGGTTCTATTTCTCCGTAAGGAGTATCAACTGTTTTTAATTTTTTGTTTTTTGAATCCATATAAATTTTAAATCTAGCCATATGTACACCCTTTTCTTTAGTTTGCCTATTAATTAAAATTAAACTCTAAGTATAACTATATCAGAAAAGAGTAGCTAAGTTAAATGTTACTTTTTAACTGGCTTAGCAACATGAGTTTCATCTAAGGGTTTATAAAGTAGTTCAAAATATCCCTGTGGATGTTCACAAGCGGGACAAGCTTTAGGAGCTTCTTCACCATAGAAAATATATCCACAGTTAGTACATCTCCAATATTCTTTTTCATCACTTTTATATAAAGTACCAGCTTTTAATTTATCATGTAAGGCTTTATATCTATTTCTATGACCTTTCTCAACTTCTGTAACATTTCTAAAGCTAGCAGCTATATCATCAAAACCTTCCTTTTCAGCAACATCTGCAAAATCAGGATACATTTCAGTTTCTTCATTTTCTCCATCAGCGGCATATTTTAGATTATCTATAGTATCAGATTTTCCGAAAGGATATTCAGCTGTTATTTCTACAGGAATAGCTGAATTTTTAGGCTTTTCAGAATTTACAATGTATTTATAAAAAATTTTAGCATGTTCTTTTTCATTTTCAGCAGTTTCAGCAAAAATCTTAGAAATATAACCATGTTTTTCTTCTTTTGCTACTTTGGAGAAGAATTCATAACGGTTTTTTGCCTGTGATTCACCAGCAAAGGTTTTAGCAAGGTTTTCTATAGTTTTAGTTCCTTTTAAACTTTTCATTTGTATTCTCCTTATATTGAAAAATATAGTTCTTTAAATATAATTATTTGAAATATAATAAGAGATTATACATCTTTAGACATTGGATTATATTGTTGGTTTTTCTTGATTTATAAAAACAACTGTGATATTATGTTATAGTAAATTATATATGCGTTGGTAGCTCAGTTGGATAGAGCAATCGGCTACGAACCGATTGGCCGGGGGTTCGAATCCTCTCCGACGCACCATAAAGTAGAAAAACACTAGGTTTTAGTAATTAAAACCTAGTGTTTTTTTTAATTAAATATTTTTTCAGACAATAAATAATAGAAAAAATATAGGGAAAACTTTTTAATGAAATAACATTAAGGAGTGAATGTAATGGATAAATATATTTGTGGAATCTGTGGTTATGTTTATGACCCTGCAAATGGTGACAGTAGCCAAGGAGTAGAGCCAGGAACTAGTTTTGAAAAATTACCTGAAAGTTGGAAATGTCCAATTTGTAAGGTTGGAAAAGATCAATTTAAAAAACAATAATTAAATTATTAAAAGGGTTATGTCAAAAGATTAAAGAGTTTAAACTTTAGATTTGATGTAGCCCATTTTTGGCATAGGGATAAAGAAAAAAGAGGTGTTTTATGGAAGAGATAGATCTTTTAATTAATATTTTTGATAATCATAATGAAGCAAGTCTTCTACTTTCAGAAAAATATAAACCTAAAAAAGTTTTGTTTTTTTATTTAAGAAAGGAAGAAAGTTATCAATTAGCTAAATTTAAAAATTATTATAGAGAAAAATTTCCTCAAACTGAATTTTATTATGAAAAAATAACAGTAAATAATGCAACAGAAATTGATAATTTTATTAAAAAATATAAAGCTCAAAATAATATTTTAAATATAACTTCAGGAAAAAAATTAGCTATGCTTATTGTTTATAGCTTAGCTTTAAAAAATGATATTGACTGTAAGTATGTAGATATAGAAAAAGAGCTTTTAATAGATTTATCCTGTAATGGAGTAGAAATTAAAGAAAATAGTTTTGTAGATTTAAATATAGAGGATGTAATAAGAAGTATTGGGGGTTCTATAATAGTAGACTCTACAGAAATTTATAATCGAAGAGCAATTTTAGATATTACTTTTTGGATAGCGGATAATTTAGAAATTTGGGAATTGGTAAAAAATGATTTGCAACTTAATGAAGTCTTTATTAGAGATAACTGTAATCCTGAGATAATGACTATGAATAAAACCTTTTTAGGATTTGAAAAAATGAAATTTTATTATAAGGCTTTAGAGTATCTTAAAGCTAGAGATTTAATAGCCTATAGAGAACAGGAAGAAGTAATTAAAATTTATTTTTTAAATGATTTTATAAAAAGTTTTATTTTTAAAAGTGGAACTTGGCTTGAAGTATTAACTAAAAATATTATAGAAGAAATAAAAGAAATTGATGATGTGAAAAGTGGATTATTATTTCTTTGGAATGATAGTCAAAGCAAAGTTAAAAATGAATTAGATGTGGTTGCTATTAAAGATTCTATTTTAATTTGTGTTTCTTGTAAGGACTCTAAAAGGTATGATGAAAGAGCTTTAAATGAGTTAAATGTTTATGCAAATCAATTAGGTGGAGATAATGTAATAAAGATATTAGTTGCTACAATGGTTCCATCAAAGCCAGTTGTAACATTTAGAGCAAAGGAAATGGGGATAGAACTTGTGATTTTTGATGGCAATTTAGATAAGCTAAAAGAAGAAATCAAAAAAATAGTGAATAAATAAATTTTTAAATCTATAAATAAAAAATCCTCCTATTAAAATAATTTAATGAGAGGATTTTTTTAGCCCCTTTATCAATAAAACTAGCTACTTTTTAGGGGGATGATTTTCTTCTTCTTTACGAATTAAAGCTCTTATAAATAATATTATAAAGTTCACAGCAACATAAGCAATTACACAGGAGCCAAGCACTGTTTCAACATCTGAAATGATTTTAAATAACATTGACCACATAGGATAAGAAGTTTTTAATAAAACACTCATTTTCCACATTGCAACCATACTGATAGCAAGTGGAAATGTAAATGCAGCAAAACCAGGATTAAAGCCCTTTTTTATAAATTTAGGCAGTTCAATATAGACTAATAAAACATTAAAAATAGATGAAGCTGCTAAATAGATTAAAATCCAAGTTATATGTGTTTTTGAAGTTGTTAAGTAACATGCTAATACAAGGCTTGATGGTGCAGCAAGTATTCCCATTGTAGTAGCACTAGCAGCTTCTATTTTATGATTATGGACATAAACTCTATAAAGCATTACTGGGTAAAATGGGATGTATAATACTATTCCAAACCATGACAGGAAGTTTGAAATATTAGGGAATCCCATGTGTGCGCCTACAACACCAGCAACACAAACACCTACAAGAACAACGTTCCATGATGGAAGCATTGATTTTAATGTAAAGTTTTTAGCTCTTAAGCTAAAGAAGAATACAA
>JBOGCG010000101.1:0-12021 GCA_051656625.1 Sarcina sp.
AAAATTTGATATATACTAATAAGAGTAATATGGCGCTATAGCCAAGTGGTAAGGCAGTGGTCTGCAAAACCTTGATCCCCAGTTCAAATCTGGGTGGCGCCTCCAATTTTAAAAGGACTCTTTCATAATGAAAAAGTCCTTTTTTTTACTTCTTAATTAATCTGCATTTCATTTATATTATGAGCAAATTCATCTGTAAAAATTCCTTTATGCGTGTCCCCATAACTCCTATTACATAAACTAATTCCACCTAGTATAAGTACATACGACACTATTACTATTAATAAAAGAGCTATGATACTTCGTTTTTTCATATCTGTTTGCATCCGATCATCTCCTCTTTATATTTTTTCCCATTTTATCACACTTTTACATTAAAAAAATTTTTTTTAATATTTTGCTTTCTAAATAAATCCATATTTTTTATGAAATACGATAAACATCTTCTATTCTTATAATATATGTTCTAATATAGCTTCAAATATATTATTAATTTAAAAATATTTTATCCTTATTACTCAGTTTTAAAATATAAATATTTTAAAATATTTAACAGTTTATTTTTCAAATATTTCATTAGAGTTAATTTTTTATATATATCATTTATCGTATATGAATATTTTTTTTATTTTTAGAGAAAATTATTACTATAAATTAACACAAAAGGAGAGAAAAAAATTTGAATATAAGGAATTTAAAAGAAAGCTATCTTCTTCAAATTGGAATAGTTCTAATTCTTTTAGTTTATGTACTATTTAAGCTTGACGATATTCATAGGTACCTAAATTCATTTATGGATATGATGACTCCAATTTTTGTTGCTTTTGCACTTGCATTTATTTTAAATTTAGTTGTTCGTTTTTTAGAAAATAAACTTATTTATAAATTTCTAATTAAAAAGAAAACACGTAAAATAAAAGCAGCAGTTAGAGGAATATCAATTCTTTTATCAATAATAATAATTTTTGGAATTATACTTATGGTGTGTCTTGTAGTAATCCCAAAAGTTATAGAAAGCTTACTTCAAATTGCAAGCTTAGCACCCAAATATTTAGTAAGTCTTGAACACACTTTTGAAAAATGGTTTCATATTTCTGATAAGTCAACTTTATTCGATCATATTTATACTGAGGCTTTAGGTGCTTGGAAAAACATCTTATCAGTTGGTGCAACTTTCATAACATCAAGCCTTTCATCAATACTATCATTTACTATTTCATTTACTAGTGGTGTAGTTGATTTTGTAATGTCACTTATTTTAGCTATTTATATGCTATTTAGCAAAGAACTTCTTATAAAACAAATAAGAAAAGTTTTTTATGCAATATTTAGAAAAAAAGAAGCTAACAAAATTATAGAAATTATTAAAATTCTTAATAATTCTTTTGCATCATTTATTACAGGACAATGTACAGAAGCATTTATAATTGCAGTATTATCATTTATTTTAATGACTATATTCCGTATTCCATATGCTTTATTAATTGCATGTCTTTTAGGAGTTACAGGTGTTATTCCTATTTTAGGTGCATTTATAGGAATCATTCCAGCAGTACTTTTATTACTTATGATAAGTCCTATAAAAGCTATCACATTTGTTATTGTTATAGTATGTCTTCAACAAGTTGAAAGTAATATCATTTACCCAAGAGTTGTTGGTTCATCAGTTGGACTTTCATCCCTTTGGATAATGATTGCTATAATTCTTGGAAGTTATATAGATGGTATTTTAGGAATATTAATTGGTATTCCTTTAATAAGTGCTTTCTATAAAATATTTAGTACTTTTGTAAATAAACGTCTAACTAAAAAAGAAATTAAACTGTAAAAAAGAACTGCAAAGTATTAAGACTTTGCAGTTCTCAGTTTGTAGACAAAGGACTTTTTCAAAATTGAAAAAGTCCTTTATTTTTCTAAAAAACTATAAAATTTACGATTTGTGGATAACTTTTTGAAAAAGTAGTTTAAAAACTGCGAAATCGAAGGATAACCCCCTCTTTTCCACAGCTTTGTTGCTAATTTCTTTAAATTCATGCATGAAAAAATTAACGTGACCTCAAATTTGATTTTGGCCAAGCCTCTTAAATGTGTAAATCTCATTCCATGTTTCTCTTTTGCGTCTGCAAAAATACGCTCGATAGTTTCCTTTCGACGCTTATAAACTGATTTAACATAATTATCATGTCTTAAATGTTGGGCTTCTTCTAAATTTTCTTGCCATATATGACGAGTAACAACTTTTTGTGCATTCTTACTTTGAGTACATTGAGATTTTAAAGGACACTTTAAACATTCAAATGGATTTGATTTATACTCTTTGTAGCCGTCACGATTAGTAGTTGTATATTTCAATTCACACTCATTGGGACAGATATAAATATCATTCCGTTCATCATATGTATATTCATATTTCTTAAAAAATCCTTTTTTAGTCATAGGTCGCTTATATGGCATTGATGGTAAAATATTTGCTTCAAAAATAGTTTTTGAAATAAAGGGCGTTACATATCCCGCGTCTAATGCTGCAATAATAATCTCTTCGCGATATCTTAAAAGAACATTATCAAAAACTTTTTTAAAAGCTACGCTATCGTGAACGTTTCCTGGTGTTATATCAAAACCTAAAATAAAATTGCTATCATCACAAACAGTATGTGCTAGATATGCAAAACAACGTTCCTTTTCTGTTTTATAAAACATCCCAGCCTCAGGATCCGTAGTGCTTTTCACAGTCTCCTTTGTTTCTATAGTTTCCTTTTCCGAAAATGGTTTTTTACCATGCATAACTCTATCTTTATTTATCTCTTCATTTAATTTATCTTGATATTGCTTAGCTTCAACTTCAACCTTCACTTTCTCATATTTCTTTTTATTTGCACTAGCTTTAATATGAGTAGAATCAATATACACTTGTTCTGTTGCTAGCAGATTATTTTCATTAGCTATGTCTAAGATTTTTAAAAAGATATTATTAAAAATTTCAGTGTTTTTAAATCTTCTAGAATAATTTTTACTAAAGGTTGAGAAATGAGGTATTGCTTCGCTAATCGAATACCCTAAAAACCATCTATAAGCTACATTTACCTGTATTTCTTTTATAGTTTGTCTCATTGATGGAATTCCAAATAGATATTGAATTACAACAATCTTTATTAAAACAACTGGATCAATGCTCGGTCTACCTATTCCAGAATACAATTTTTCCACATCTTTATATATAAAATCAAAATTAATTACATTATCAACTTTTCTTAATAGATGATCTTTCGGAACCAATTGCTCTAAGCAATTGAATTCTACTTGATCTCTTAAATTCATCTTTCGTTTTGTTAACATTTAAATCACCCAAGTATATTTTACATAAAAAAATAAAGAGTGTCGAATTTGTCGACACTCTGAGAACTGCAAAGTATTAAGACTTTGCAGTTCTTTTAATTATTCTTCAATATCTTCAAATATCATTTCTTTTGTTATATATTCTTCTAACTCATAATATGCATTTTCTTTACTATCATATTCAAACATTATAGTTTCTAAACCATTTGTTATAATTGCATATTCAATCATAGTTAAATCACCTAAGTCCATAAGCTTATCAATAGCTTCATCACTTATTTCCTCTTCTTCTACACAAGATACTAATATGAGTGGACAGATTTCTTCACCTGTTGAATATTCAACTATAAAATCTACAATTTCATCAGTTTTAAGTCCATATGTTTTAAGTGGCATATCTTTAACTATAGCTTCATCAAAATGTAATTCATCTTTTAAAAATTCTAATGCTTTTTCTTTTACTAAATCTTTATTCATCTTTACTACCTTCTTTTTTTCCAAATAATTTATGAAAATATATTCCTATCATTTCTGACGCATACCCTAATATATTACCACAAATCAATGCTGGTATAACAGCTTGCCAATGACCATTTAATCCAAATGTTGAGAAACATCCACAAAAAGCACCTGATATAAATTCTAATTTTTTATATTTTGCTTGTATAACCATCATAAAAGAGAAAAATGCTGTTAATGCATATGACCAATATTCATTTGGAAATATACTAGACCCCTTTATAATAAGCATTGCGTAAAGTATTCCTGTTGCATTTGAAAAAAGTGATCTTATAAGACCTCTAAGTTTTCCACCTGATGAATAATAACTAGTCCATCCAACAAATCCTGTCCAAGATACCATTCCAAATGTAGCTGCCATCCAAGCCCAAACACCTGACAACACACCAACACTTATTCCTATATAAGCTAATAAACTCATTTGCTATTTTCCTCCTTAGTATAAACCCTAAAGTTTTTTAAAATTATACCATAAAAACATCTTCTCTTTTATTATTGTTAATTAACTTTTCTAAATATTCACAAATAAAAAGAAAACTATCCTTTTTATAAAATTTAGTTTTCTTTATTTTTTAGTAATTATGATATTTATTTAAACACTATATTAAATATTATCTCATTTTCTTTAAGTATATAATTCAAATCCCATTTATTTCTTATACAAATCTCTTTACAAACATATAATCCAAGTCCAGAGCTTTTTATAATATTCAAGCTATTAAAAGCTGCAAATATATCTTTTTTAAATATTTCTCTACTTTCAATTTTATTACATATAGCTATGCTATCTTCTTTTGCAATCAGTTTAATTTCTCCTCCAGTAGTATGATTAACTGCATTTCCTATTGGATTACTTAAAATAATTTTAAAATCTTCCTTAAACAAAATTATATTTGTAGTTTTTATATCTAAATCTATCTCTAGTCCTTTCTCTAAAATATCTTTATCTACATACTTTCCTGCATAATTTTCATCAGTCCCTTTAAAAAATATATAGCAATTAAATAATTTTGAACCTTCATTTAAAACTTCATAAACATTATCTTCCTTATCTATCTTTATTAAATTATTTATTCCCTTACTAACATAAATACTTATTATACTCATTTCATTTTTAATATCTTCTTCAATATTATATTCTCTCATTCATAGTTATAATAGATAAGAATGATACCATAACCATAACTACACCTATTCCTATAATAAATACAAGCTTTCCTCTAAGCCTTCTTATATGAACATCAACAGTTCTATCATCTTCCTCATAATCATATCCCCATATTCTCTCTAAAAGCTTCTCTCTACTAAAAACTATATTTCTATTCTTATAAAAAAGATTTAATAATTCAAACTCCTTTTTATTAAGCTTTAAAACCCTCCCATCCTTTTTAGCAGTTCTTTCATCTTCATTAATAAAGATTCCCTCTTCAAATATATTTTTAATTTTTTTACATATTTCAAAACCTGATCCATCCGGTAGCATTAAATCTAAAATAACGATTACTGGTTTAAATTCTTCAAATAACTTAAGTCCCTTTTTTAAATCCTCTGCTACCCTTACCTCAAATCCTTCTCTTAAAAAAGCTATCTTTAAAATCTCTCTAATAGATTTTTCATCTATAAAATAATACTATTCATCTTTTAAAGTTTGAAATTTCCTTTTCTATATTATCGAAGCTTTTTAATACAATATAATCATTTTCTATACTATAATCAGATATAAACATGTCCTTCTCTAATCTATAATCCAATCTATCTTTTCCCTTTGTTTTAAATTATATCTAAATAACGCTTGCTCACAGGAATCCGTATGCTCTTTTCCACTTTTATTATAAATTCCTTATCAGTTTTTTCAAACTCATTATTTTCATTTAATCTATAAAGATTTTCTTCAAAACCATTAACCAATTTAGATGTTTCTTCACTCTCTTTTCTAGGCATTTTTTTGCTAAATAGTACTCCCCATTTAAATAAGAATTTAAATAATATTCAGCATTTTCTTTATTATTAAGTTCTTTTAAATCAAGCTTAGTATTTTCTTCTTTAACACCTTCTATAACTATCTCTTTTGTACTACTTTCACAACCAGTAAATGAAAGTAAACTTCCTCCAATTAAAATAATACTAATTCCCTTTTTCATACTATTATCTCTTTCTTTTTTCCGTTTATATTTTTATAATAAAGTTTACTTATTACAAAAATATTACATATTATGAATATTTCGATAATTCACTTTATTAAGAAGTACTTCAAACAAATACAGAAAGATTTTTGATTAATTTATCAAAAAAGGCATCATATTTGTTTAAATTTTAACTAATTCATTAAAATACAATTTCCATGTATATTTTTATTTTTTTATAAATTTTAAGATTTTCCTCTTATATATTATTAAACTTGTCCATAATCCACTTTTTTACTTATTAATTGTACTTAAATAGAGCTTATATTTGATGAATTTATTTAAATTTTTCCACTTTACATCTCTAAAGCATCTATGTAAAATATCAATAAATATACATAGGAGGAATGATAAATGAAAGATACCGAATTAGAATCAAGAGAAAATAAAGTTAATATCACACATAAAATTAGTACCTTCGGTTTTATATCCATGTCTATTCTTACAGTTTATGGCGTAATGAATGGTCAACAGATGTATTACCAAATGGGATACCAAGCCATAACCTATGTGCTCATTGCCACCCTTTTATTTTTTATTCCATACTCTTTTGCAGTTGCAGAAATGGGATCAGCTTTTAGTGATAGGCACGGTGGAATTTATTCATGGCTTTCAGAAATTATTGGTGAAAAGTATGCTCTTTCGACTACTTTAATTTGGTTTTCATCACAGTTTCTAGGTGGACTTGCTATTAGTGCAATTTGTATCAAGTTTTCAACAATGCTTTTTGGAAAGGATATTTCTGAAACCTGGCATTTTTTTGGACTTAGTAACCAAATGACAACCACTCTAATTGGAATAATTTGGGTTGTATTTTGGATATTCATTGCAACTAGAGGAGTTAAATCTATTGAAGCTTTAACAAAAGTATCAATGATATTATTTTTCTATAATAACATTTTTACTATTGGAGTTAGTTTGTTAGTTTTCTTTAAAAATAAGATGCATTTTGCACAAGGATTCCATTGGCATGGATTATCATCTTTATTTGTAGGACCTAATCCAAGCTACCATAGTATTTTTAGTATGTTAGGATTTATGGTTTTTGCAATCATGATATTTGGTGGAATGGAAAGTGCTAGTGGACTTGTTGATGAAGTAGAGAATCCTAGAAAAACTGTTCCTCGCGGAATTTTCATAACAGTTGTTGTAATTTTTGCACTTACTATAGTAATGATTGTAGGAAGTGGAATGGTTATAAACTGGAAAGAAGTTTATAGTAATCCTAATGTTAACCTAGTTAACTTTACTGTTTATTTAGGCTTAAAATATTATTCATCACTTGGAATTGCACTTGGAATGAGCGCAGCACATGCAGCAGTATTTGCTAAATGGTACATGATATTCTATTCATGGGTAGCAGCACTTTCATTCTTACAATTACCACTTAATTACTATTTCCCAATTAAACAATTAATTGAAGGACTACCAAAAGGAATGTTACCAGAGTTTGTAACAAAGAAAAATAAACATAATGTTCCTGCTAATGCACTTTGGCTTTTAGCATTATTCTTATGTGGTGGCGCACTTCTTATAGTTTTAATATTTGGAAATAATGCAAATGATATTTATAACTATACAACATTTATGGTTACAGTAGCTTCTGTAATACCATGGGGGCTTATAACCTTTGCATATATCAAGTTTAAGATGAATGATAATATAGAAAAACATTATAAATTCTTTAGTAAAAAAGTAGGAATTATCTATAATGCAATATCGCTAATTGTAATAATTTTTGCAGTTGTATTCTCTCTGATTCAGCCATGGACACAACCTGGTGGTGCTGAACAAGGAATTCTTATGATTGTAGGTCCTGTATTCTTTGGAATACTTGGATTTGTAATTGCACATAGATATCAAAAAGCTACAAAAAATAAGGAAAACCGCTAAATTTTAGCGGTTTTCTTTATTTTTAAATAATTCCTTATGTGAAAAGTCTTTATTATTTTCTATTGTATACCACTTTTCTTTATAATACTTTATTGAAAAAGCTAAAAATTCTTTTGCAAGTTCAGATAAAAATGCATTTTTTCTATATGATATTGATATCTTCCTTTTATTATATTTATCCCTCAATCTTAGAATTGTATAATTATCTTTTTTAGCTGTAAGGCAAATAGATAATGGGATTAATGAAATTGCTTTTTTAATTTCCATAAGTTCTGAGATAATGGCTCCATCTCCTTCAAATGTTACTTTTGGCTTAAATCCTGAATTCTCAAACATTTTATCGGTTATTTTTTTGAAGTCATTTTCTGATGTTAAACTTATAAACTCCTCATCTTTTAATTCTCTTAAATAAACTTTTCCTTCTGAGACTAATAGATGGTCTTTTGGAATAACAATAACTATTTCTTCTTCTATTAAATCTATAGTTTCAATACCATTATCTTGAATTGGTGGACTTGTTATTGCAAAATCTATACTTCTTTCTTTTAATTTTTCAGTTATATCAGTACTATTATCTATTGTTTGCGTTATAGTTATATCTTGATTTAAAATTAAAAACTCTTTTAATAATCCACCTAAGAAAAAGCTAGTTGATGATGCTATTGATAAATGTTTATTTTTAGTTCCATAAACTTCTAACAATTCAAGCTTTGAATTCTCTATTTGATTTATTATTGAATTAACATGCTTTAAAAAATGTTCTCCAAAAGTATTTAGCTCAATTCTTTTCCCTTTTCTATTAAATAAAGGAACTCTAAGCTCTTCTTCTAATCTTTTTATTGTAATACTTAAAGAAGGTTGTGTTATATGTAATTCTTCTGCTGCTTTACTTATATTTTCATATTTCGCTACACTTTGAAAATACTTTAATTGTAATAACTCCATTTCTCACTCTCCTATATAAATTGTAATATATATGTATATTAATAATATATATTTCAAATTATATCTCTTTTGATTTACAATATAAATGTTGATAATGCTTTATTAATTAATTGTTTTTAATTAAAGGAGGTTTCATAGTTTTATGAAAGAGAAAAAGAAAAACAATAAAAAAATATGGCTTTTATTAATCTTATTAGGTATTTTATTAATTCCAGCCTTTTATGGCGGAATGTATTTAAAATCATATTGGAATGATGACACTAGTTATAATAAAGTTCCAATTGCTGTAGTAAATTTAGATACACCATATACTAAAGATGGTACTACATATAACATAGGTCAAGAAGTTGAAAATAATTTAAAAACAAATACAACACTTGGCTGGAAATTTGTTAATTATAATGAAGCTAAGAAAGGACTTTATGGAACAAAATACTATGCAATGCTAGTTATTCCTAAGAACTTTTCAAAAGATATTGCAAATGCAACTACAGATGGCTTTAAAAAACCACAAATTGAATTTTATCAAAATGAAGGTAAAAACTTTGTATTCTCTGAAATTTCTGGATTTGGTGCACAAGCAGTTGTTCAGTCTGTTTCAGAGTCTATAACTAAGAGCACATCACAAGCTTTAGTGGAAACTCTTTATAAAACTAAAGATGGTTTCAAAACAGCTTCAGAAGGTGCAAACACTTTAGCAAATGGATTAATTAAATTAAACAACGGATCTATAAAATTAGATTCTGGTGCTAATGAACTAAAAACAGGTGCTAATAGTTTAAATACTGGATTAGATAAATTAAATTCTGGTGCTAATGCCTTAAATAAAGGCGCTAATAAAGCAACTCTTGGCTCAAGTAAGCTTCAATCTGGAGCTACTCAACTTCAAAACGGAACTGAAAGTTTAGCTTCAGGAACTCAAAAGCTTGTCACTGGTTCTTCTAAACTAAGTGAAGGCGCTAAATCACTTCAAAATGGTTCTAATGAATTAGTTGGAGGAATAGATAAATTAAATGCTGGAACTAATGAACTTCAAAGTGGTTCTACTAAAGTTTTAACAGGTGCTACTTCTTTAAATAATAATATAGGAAAATTAAGTGCTGGTGCATCTACAGTTCAAAAAGGCATAGAAGGTATAGGCGAAGAACTTAAAGAAGTACAAGTCCTACTAAAAAATGGTAATACAAAAGATGCAAATGCATTACTTACTAAAATATCAGAACAAAATGCTAATTTAGCACAAGGTGCAACTGAACTTAATAACGGAATAAGTAAAGCAGCCTCTGGAGCAAATTCATTACAATCAGGAGTAGAATCTCTTAATAATGGAATAACTTCAATAAATAATGGTGCTTCTAGTGTTAAAACAGGTGCAGAAAAACTTAATTCTGGAGTAGCTTCAATTTCAAAATACTCTAGCGAATTAAATACTGGATTAATTTCTGCAAATGAAGGTGCTAATAAATTAAATGCTGGTGCTTCTTCATTAAGTGATGGTGCAAAAGCTTTAAATAACGGATTAAACTCATTACAATCTGGTACAAGTGCTTTAAGCTCAGGATTAAATACAGCATCAGAAGGTGCTAGTAAATTAAATACTGGAGCAACATCATTAAGCACAGGTACAAGTGCATTAAATAATGGATTATCATCTGCAAAAGATGGTGCTAGTAAATTAAATACTGGATTATCAAATGGATATAATACATTAAATAATGGTCTTACATTTACAGCAGAAAATATGAGCAACTTTATTAAAGCTCCAGTTTCATTAAATACAATAGCTATAAATAAAGTTAATTCTTATGGTGAAGGATTCGCTCCATACTTTATGTGCATAGGTCTTTGGGTTGGTGCAATGTATGCTTACTTTATGGTAAGTTCACTATCAAGAAGATTTGAAGGAAGCTTTAAGAAAAGATTCTTGAAAATGTATATAATAGGAGGAGTTATGTGTATTGTTCAAGCTATTATTATGAGCTTAATAGTTCAATTTGGCTTAGGACTAAATCCTACATCAATACCTTTATTCTATTTAGTAAATATACTAACATCTATCGCTATATTCAGTTTAATGAATGGACTTCATTATATAGCTGGATCGCTAATGAAAGCTTTATTAATAATTTTAATGGTCGGGGAATTTACTTCTTGTGGTGGTTCATATCCTGTAGCTATGATGCCAACATTATTTAAAGTAATTAGTAAATTCTCACTTCTAACTTATAGTGTCGGCGCTATGAGAATGACTATAAGTGGAATTAACCATACCGTATTTAATCACTATATTTTAATTTTAATTTCATCAATTATAGTTACAACATTAATAGGTTACCTAATAGGATTTTTTAGAAACTATAAATTACACAAAAGAGTATTGGGTGAAAGATCTGATCTTATAGGGAAAGATGAAGTTTTTAATCAATACGTATAAAGAGAAAAGACTGGAATTAAAAAATCCAGTCTTTTCTTATTTAAATCTTTCTAAAATATATTTATAAACTTCATCTTTATTAATTTCATTGATTAATTCATGACGTCCCTCTTGATAAAGCTTTAATTCTACATTTTTAATTTTTAAATCTTTATATTGATTATATAATGCAGTCGCACCCTTTCCATACTTAGATACTGGGTCCTTATCACCTGACATAACAGTTATTTTTAACTTCTTATTTATCTCTCTAAGTTTCTCTTCCTTATAAAGCTCCTTAAATCCTTTAAATAAGCTATTATAAAAATTTATAGTAGGACAAAAACCACAAGCCTCATCTCGTAAGTATTTTTGTACTTCATTTTCATCTCTTGTTAACCAATCCATTTTTGTTTTCTTATTTTTAACCTTATTATTAAAAGGCATAAATGTAACTTTATCTAAGAATTTAGCTAACTTTTTAGAGTCAAAAATCTTACTTTGAATATTAGATACTAAGAGCCCAAGCTTTACATCAAAACCATCTTGCTTACATGACCCTGAGAAAATAATTCCCTCAATATAATCACTATATCTTATAATATATTCTTGTCCTATAAAAGAACCAAAGCTATGTGCAAAGATATTTATAGGTAAGCTTCTATGTTCTTCCCTTATAAATTTAGTTACTATGAATTGATCTTCAACAACAGTATTAAAACCGTTATCACC
>JBOGCG010000102.1:0-36088 GCA_051656625.1 Sarcina sp.
ATTTGATCTACCTCTTTTAAAATTTCTTCAATTTCAAAATATTCATTTAAAATTATCATATTAGAAATTGGACCATTAGCTGCTTTTTTTTCTATATTAATAATTTCGTTAGTATCAATAGAATTATCTACCTGTTCTATCTTTCCTTTTATTTGATAATATTCTGAAAACTCAATTGCTTTTGCTCCAATTTTATTTTTTTCCGCATTCACTCTAGATATAACTGCACTGGTTCTTCCTGGACCTCTATCAAATTCCCCTTTACTTGCTTGATCTATAATACTAATACCTAAAAAGTAAAATATAATGGAACTAGTTATGGTAATACTTACAAAAATTATAATAATTTTTTTCATTAAACTCATTTATAACCCCGCCCATAAATTCAATTTTAATTTATTCCCTCTTAATATTTCTCTTTAGATTTATCGTAATTATTCTCCAGTAACTTTAAAAAAATTTAACATTATGTATTTTCCAAAAACTTTTTTAATCCTTTATTTTATTTTACTTTATTTTTCATTGTTTTCCAATATATTCTACAGAACAAAGATAATTTAACTATTTTTTCACAAAAAATAATACCTATATCAAAGTTTAAATTTGATATAGGTATTTTATTACTTTAATTAATTTAATGCCATACATAAAACATCTAATAAATATTCTTCATTTTTACTTTTACTCTCTAAAAATTCATAAATTTTATGAATATTTATTTCATTTAAATTAAGAACCTGCGCTAATTCATCAACAATAATTGTTATTTTTTCTTCTCTTGTATACATTATACTCCACCTCTAGTTAGAATTTTTTTCTATAAGTAGGAGTCATCAGCATATTTGCGGTTAAAGGCTAACTCCATAGCCTAAAATATCTTTTTTTATTCTAATACTTTTTTATGTCAATATTATGTCTATTTCTCAATAAGTTTTTCTACTCTTTTTATTTCTATAGTTTTTCTATATTGAATATTAAATTTTTCTCTTAAAAAGATATATCATTGAAGTCTATTAATTTCACATTTCTTTTTTCTAAAGAATTTATGATTTTATCTAGTATAGATTTATTTTTATATATCATTTCTGGATTTCCTTTAGAATCCTCAGTAAATTCTACTAAATTTAATTCTATAAATGGATGATAAAAAAGTCCTGCAAAGGAATCCTTTGATAATCTTTCTATCTTTCTCACCATTTCAGTACCTGTTCCATCAGCTACATAATAAAGTGGCGTTGGTATATAAAAACTTTCATTCCCCTCTGGAGATTTTATTATTTTACTTTGATTGTTTAATGAAACCTCACAATTATAATTATTGAATATATATTTAAAATTTTTCTCAAGTTCTTGATTTTGTTTTAAAGTTATAAGATAATGTGGCGCCTCAAAAAAACTTATATCTATATCTAAATACTCCGCAATTTTCAAGGCTTTTTTAACTCTTGAATTAAGTTCTTCCACAGAGGGATATTCATTTCCAAACTCACTTCCAACTCCAGATATTTCATCTCCTATTTGATGAGTATATCCATGAAGACCTATATATCCCTTATTAAATGTTAAATAATCTAAACTATATATAAGTTCTGCTAAAGGCAAGGAATCTACTTTAGTTGGATCTATATCTATATTTCTTTTCGGATTCACATATCTAGGTATCCAAGCTACATAATAAGGAATCTCTCTATCTCCTAATCTTTTCCCCATTCTTCTTAAACACTCTAAATATTCTGATGATTTTTTATTAAAGGTTCCATCAACTGTGACATCCTCAAATCTTATAGCGCCTTCTATATTTCCACCACCTGAATAAGTTTTTATATTGCTATTTTTATTATCTTTATAACAAATTATTGTTTTATTTTCATAATCCCATCTAGTATCTAAATCAAATATATTAGTAAAGTCTATTAGTGATATATAAATATTTTTTTTATGATTCATAAATTCTTTTTTTAATTTTTCTTCTTTTCCCTCTATAATCCAACTTTTTTTATTAATTATAACCTCTTTATCTAAAAACTTTACCTTAAAAGAATCCTTAGTTTTTTTTATTTCTCCATCATTACTCTTAACTATCTCTGTAAGTGGTATATAATATCTATTCTCACTTATATATATAGGATTTTTCAGCGCCTTTATCTCTCCATTTATTTTTAATTTCACATCATCAGTTTTTATATCTAAAAGCTCAAATTTTCCCCTATCTCCCCAAGACTGCTTACTGCCCCCTGAAAAAAGTAAAAATTTACTTCCTAAAATTAATACTAATATTACAATTATTCCTGTAATTATCTTTTTCATAATACATTTACTACCCTTAAACCAATTGGGGTAATTTTTCACCTCTTTATAAATAAATTTAACTCTTATCATCTTGCCCTAAAAAGATTATTTTTATCTCTATAATAAAAAAATTTGTTATAATTTTATTATCAAAACTAAAGGAGTTAATTTAATGAAAGAATTTGAAACAAGAGTAATGGATATAAATCCTGATGAAATAAGAAATAAAATGAAAGAAAACAATGCCATCATTGTAAAAAAAGAAAATCAAATTAATAATATTTATGATTTTTCAGATAGATCTTTGTTAGCTAAAAAGGGTTATGCTCGAATAAGAGAAGTTGAAAATCTTCTTGAAAATAAATCAATTTATTTTATGACAACAAAGAAAATGCTTTCTCAAGAAAAGTTTAAAGTTATGGAGGAAAATGAAACTATAATTGATGATGCTACAATGGGGAAAAAAATATTTGAATCTCTTGGCCTTGAGCTTCAAGAATCTATAAAAAAATATAGAGAAAGCTATAAATACAAAAATAGTTTAGTTGAAATTGATATAAATGACGAAAATTTTTGTCCTTTCCCATATATTGAAATAGAGACATCTTCTGAAGAAGAATTAAATGAAATACTATCCTTATTAGGTTATACAATAGATGATACTACCTCTAAAACTATTTATGAAATTCTTTCTGAAAGAGGTTTTACCCCTAATCCCAAAGGAAAAGGTCTTTAAAAACAAGTGAAAAATTTCTATTTTCAGATAAAAACTTTTAATTAATAAATAGTTCTATTTATTGATTTTACTTTATATACTGTTTATAATAGTCATTATTACTATAAAATTGAAAAAGGAAGTGTTAATTAAATGTCTGAGCCCATATACGAAACTCCAAATGATGTACCGTCGATGATTCTTAATAGGAGTACTGGAATAATAAGCTATTTAATAGGTTCCACTCTTTCAAACTATTCTGATGACTACGTCAACTTGAAAGAAAGTTCCGATTGCTTATTAGCTTTTACTGAAAAGCATCTTATAATCGGTGAATTAAATAAAGGAAATAAGGGATTAAATAATTCCAAAGATTTCTCAATAGATTATAATTCCATCGATTCCTTAAACTATTTTGAAAATTCTAGGAGATTGGAGATTATCACTAAGGAAAATACAAAATTCCTCATAAAGGTTAGTAAGAATCTATTAGCTTCTAGTCTTAAAAATCTAGACTATGACTTAAAGGTAACTTATAAAAAAGAAAAAATAAAATTATCTAATAATTTTAAACTTTCTTTCTTATTAACAGCCTCTTCTATATTAGCCTTGGGTTTATTATATAAGATATTTTTTTAATTTAAAAAAGGAATCTATATTTTTATATAGGTTCCTTTTTCAATTATAACTCTAAAGCTCATTACTGAATATATTTGGGTTCTTTCTCAAGTTAGGAGAACAGTCTAAAAAAATAGCCGATCATTGAATATATTTACCCCAAGAAATAGAATTTCATTTGACTTAGAACTTCTTTATTTTTGAAAAAGGTTAGCGCTTACAATTTCTATTGTTTGAGCGTAGCAAGTTATAGAAATTTAGCTAACTTTTTGCTTTTACTTAGCTAATTTTCAGTTGCAAAAGCTATTCCTATACTTCCTGGACCTACATGAAGTCCAACTATAGGACCTATATCCATAATTTTACAATCAAGATTTAATTCTTCTTTTAATCTATCCTTTAATTCTACAGCTTCTTCTTTATTAAGAATATGATAAACTACAGCATCATACAATCCTTTTTCACTTCTTTTAACTTCTAAGATTTCTATCATTCTATTTATTGCTTTCTTTTTAGTTCTTACTTTATCTAAAATTTCAACTGAACCATTTACAACATGTAAAATAGGAATTATTTTTAAAATCCCTCCAACAAGAGCTGCAGCTGTTCCTATTCTTCCACCCTTTTTAAGATATTTAAGTGTTCCTGGAGCAAACATTATATCTGATTTACTTACTAACTCTTCTGCTTCTTTTTTTAATTCTAATAATGATTTTTTATCTTCTAAAGCAGTTTTTGCTGCATTAACAACAGAAAATCCCATTGCCATAGTTGTATTCAATGAATCAACAATTTCTATTTTAGCATCTTTATACTCCTCTAAAATCATATCTTTAATTAAAAATCCAGTTAAATAAGTCCCACTCATTTTAGAAGATATAAAAATTCCTAAAACCTCATCACCATTTTTCACTACTTCCTCAAAGGCTCTATAATATTCATCAATTGATGGTTGAGATGAAGTTGGTATTTCAGTAGATTTTTCCATTTCTCTATAAAAAACTTCATCATCAACATCAAGTTCTCTTTGACTAGTTCCTTCCATTAAAATATTTAATGAAACAACCCTTATATCATATTTTTCAATATATTCCTTTGGTATATAACTTGTACTATCAGTAACTATTTTAATAGCCATAAAAATCCCTCCTTAATTCAATTCTTTTTTACTAACTACAAAAATCAATTTACTTACCCAATATTTTGATAATCAAAATTATTTTATAATAAATTTATTGAATTATATATTTTCTAATTTTTCTACTAGCTTGACTTTGAGATATATTTAAAGCATCCGCTACCTTATAAGAACTATTATATTTTTTATAAGCTTCTATTATTAACTTTCTCTCTGATTCCTCTAAATACTCTTTTAAAGTTGGTAATTTAAATTCTTCTTCTTCATTATAATTTGGTTCGAAATATTTTAATTTATTTTTTATATTTTTAATACCAATAATATTACTATCAGTTTCTATAATTATTTTTTCTATAAAATGCTCTAATTCTCTAATATTTCCTGGCCAACTATAATTTAAAAATTCTTTTATAGCTTCTTCTGTTATAATCTTTTTCAAATTGTATTTTTTATTAATTTTTTCAACAAAAAAATTAACAAATTCAGGAATTTCTTCTTTTCTATCACGTAATGGTGCAATAACAAGTTCAATTACATTTAATCTATAATATAAATCTTCTCTAAATTTACCCTCATCTACTAACTTTTTTAAATTTTTATTTGTAGCTGTAATTATTCTTATATCTGTTTTTCTTTTTTTATTTCCTCCTATAGGCATATAGGTTTTATTTTCAATAAGTTCTAATAATTTACTCTGTGCTTCTATAGGAAGTTCACCAATCTCATCTAAAAACAAAGTTCCTCCACTTGCCATTTCAACTAATCCTTTCTTCCCTTCTTTTAAAGCTCCTGTAAAAGAACCTTTTTCATAACCAAATAATTCAGACTCTATTAAACTACCAGGAATAGTTGTACAATTTATAGTAAAAAACTGTTTATCTTTTCTCTTACTAAAATTATGAATTAATTTTGCTTCAGTTGATTTTCCTGTTCCAGATTCACCTAAAAGTAATATAGTTACATCAAATTGAGCAACTTTACTTAATTCTTTCAAATTATTTACTATATAATTTTTAGCAATACCTTCTTCGTCACTCTCTATAATTAAACTATCTTTCTTTTCCATATTTTTATTTAAAACTTTGTTATGAAATAAAATTTCATAACAATTAATTATAATCATTTCTATTTCATTATGCTCATCTAAAACAGGTTTTGCTGTTACAAATATTTTTTTCCCACTATTAGTTTCTTGAAATAAAGAGATTTCTTTCTTTTCTCTCATTACAATAGGTATAATTTTATTTTCTTTTTTAAAAACCATCTCTAAAACATTTATATTACAATTTAAAATTTTTTCTATTTCTAAAGAATAATATTCATGAATTTTTTCATTTGCATAAATTAAAATTCCATCTTTATCTATTACTAAAACTCCATAATACAAATTATCTAATACTTTTTTATAAATATTCTTCATTTAATTCACTCCCTATTCATCTTTTGTATTTTTATTCACATTTTTGATTTTAAGTTTTTTTTAACTTTTTTTTTAAAAAAAACACCTTTTTTTACCATAAATAAATCTTTTTAGACTTATTTCTTCTTTTTTTATTCATTAAAAATTCATATTTAACTTATTATTTTTTTTTTCCCTCTTTGAATTACTATTTTACCCATATACCACGAAAAAATCCAATCTTTTTTTTGGCATGATTCTTGCTTTAATATTTATTATAAAAATTAAACAAAAGAAAGAAGGAATAAAAATGTGTACAGCATTAACTTTAATAACAAAAGATAAAGAAAGATTATTTGGAAGAAATATGGATATCGAATATTCTTTTAATCAATCTGTTGGTATAGTACCTAGAAACTTTAGTTATGAAAATAGAGTAGCTAAAACAAACGAAAAAACAAAATATGCTATAGTAGGAATGATGACAGTAATGGAAAATCATCCTATGTTAGCTGATGGTATGAATGAAGCAGGCTTAGCTATAGCTGGATTAAATTTTCCTGGTTATGCTCACTACGAAACAACTACTAAAGAAGGTAAAATTAACCTTTCAGTATCTGATTTTATGCTTTGGATTTTAGCAAATTTCAATTCATTAGAAGAAGTAAAAAAAGAATTAGATAACTTAAATATTACAAATACTCCATTTAATGAAACAACTCCAGTTCCAACATTACATTGGATGATTACTGATAGAAGTGGTAAGAGTATAGTTGTAGAAAATACTATAAATGGAATGAAAGTTTTTGATAATAATATTGGAGTTTTAACTAATTCTCCTACTTTTGATTGGCATACAACTAATTTAAGACAATATATAAATTTAAATGCTGAACAACCTACAAAAACTATTGCTTGGAGTTCTCAAGAATTAAATCCTTTAGGTCAAGGTGTTGGTTTATTAGGGCTTCCTGGTGATTTTACTCCTGCTTCAAGATTTATAAGAGTAGCTTATTTAAGACATACAGCACTAAAATATCATAAAGATTCTTTAGATTTAAACGAATTTTTCCATATTTTAAATAATGTAGCAATGATTCGTGGTTCTGTTAGAACTCCTGAAAAAAGTGATATAACTTTATATAGCTCTTGTATGAATTTAAATACTAATGTTTATTATTATAATAATTATAAAAATAATCAATTAAATGCAGTATCTCTTCATAATGAAGATTTAAATTCTAAATCAATAAAATTATTTAATTATAATGAAAATATAAATATAAATTATCAAAATTAATTAAAATAGATTATTGAATAAATTATATAATTAATTTATTCAATAATCTATATGTAAAAAAGAAAGGATGTATTTTTTATGAGTTCTTCTACTGCAAGTGTCGTTAGTAGTAAAAAGAAATATTTAATGATTTTTATAGCAATGATTATACAAGCTATTCCATTTGGAGTAGCACAAAATATTCAACCACTTTTTATTCCTTATGTTGTTAAACATTTTTCATTCTCGTTAGCAGCATTTTCTCTTATTTTTACTTTTGGTGCTTTAGCATCATCAGTATGTTCACCATTTTTAGGAAAACTTTTTGGAAAGGTAAATTTAAAAATTCTATTTATTATAGGAACTGTGTTATCAAGTTTAGGATTCCTTGGTATGGGATTTGCTAGTAATTTACCTGAATTTTATATTTTATCTGCTGTAACACAAGTTGGTTGTGTTATATTTTCTGGATTAGGTGTTCCTTTTTTAATTGGTAGTTGGTTCCCATCTAAAGGTAGAGGACAAGCTTTAGGAATTGCTTTTGCCGGTGGATCAATTGGAAATGTATTTTTACAACCAATCGTTTCAAGTTTATTAGGATTACACGGTGAAGCTTATTCTTATATTTTATTTGGAATAATATCACTTATCTTTAGTTTAATAATAGTATTAATATTTATTAGAATTCCAAAAGAAAGTGAAATTACTATTTTAACAGATGATTCAACCGATAAAAACATAAAAATTGAAAAACATAGCGTTTACGAGGGTCCTGGTTCTGCTATGACTAGAAAAAATAAATATTTTTGGCTTTTTTCTTTAGGCTACGCATTTATAGGAATATCTATTTCTGCATGTAGTACACAATATGCTTCCTACTTTAAAATGCAACTTCATTTAGATCCTCACTTAATCGGAATATTAGGATCAGTTTTTGCTTTTTTCTGCTTAATAGGAAATGTTGGTGGCGGAACTTTATTTGATAAAATAGGATCATTTAAATCAATGCTTCTTGCTTTTATTTTCCAAGCAATTGCTATAATAGGAATGTTACTTGCTGGATTTTCACATGATTTCTCATTTTTATTCTCTATATTCTATGGATTATGTGTATTTTCCTATATGTCTGGGCCTGCTTTTCTTTCAACAGATGTTTTCGGAAGAAAAGAATCAAGTGTTAATCTTGGTACTATGAGTTTAGTATTCGCTATTGGTTTTGCATTAGGTTCAGTAATATTTGGAGCATTTGCTCAATCAATTGGATTTAAATTAGCTTGGGTTGCTATGATTATCTTCTTAGTTGTTGGTTATTTACTAGTATTAAGTTCAATAAAAGTTATGAAACATAGACAAAAACTTGAACTAAAAACTAATAATTAATCAATTTTAAAATAAAGGTTGTATCAATATTTTTAATTTTGATGCAATCTTTATTTTAATTAACTTTTATAGGAGGTATAATTTATGAAGTTAGCAAAATTAACTACTACTCATAAAAACTTAAAACTCATTATAGGTTGTATGCTTATTCAAGCTATTCCATTTAGTATAGCGTCTAATATTCAACCTCAATTTGTTAGTTATGTAATTAAAGGTTGTCATTTTTCATTAATTGATTTTTCTTTTATATTTACAATTGGTACACTAATTTCTGCTATAGTTTCTCCATTTATAGGTACTCTATATTCAAAAATCAGTTTTAAATTTTTATTTATTTTTGGTTGTCTTTTATCTGGGTTAGGATTCCTATCTTTTGGTTTTGCTAAAACACTATATCAATTCTATATAATAGCAGGAATAGTTCAAATTGGAACATTGATATTCTCTGCAATTGGTATTCCTACTCTTATTAATAAATATTTTGGTGAATCTAATAAGGGTACAGTTCTTAGTTTAGCCTTTGCTGGCGGTTCTATAGGTAATATTGTGCTTCAAGAGTTAGTTGTTTATCTACTAAACACAAAAGGTTTTAGATTTACTTATATTATCTTTGGAATAACTTCAGTTTTAGCTAGTGTACTTTTTACAACAACATTGTTAGACTTTAAAAAATTAAATAAATCTACATTATCTATTGAAGAAAATCCAAAAGATAAAATTTCTAAGACTAAATCAGCTCTATTTTCTTTAATCAAAAATAAAACCTTTATCTTTTTTTCAATTGGTTTTATTTTCATGGGTTTTGCAATGGCTGCACTTTCAATTCAATATCCTAATTACTTAAAAAATTTAATGAATCATTTGTCTATTTATAAAAACATATCATTTTCTTTTTTAGGTACTATCGGTTCATTATTTGCTATTTTTTCTCTAATAGGAAATTTACTTGGAGGAGTTCTTTTTGATAAATTAGGAGTTAAGAAAACTTTATCTATAGCCTTTTTATTAACAGTAATTTCTGATTTAGCTTTAATATTAGCTATTTTTTCTCCTATTTTTGCTTATATTTTTGCTATTACTAAAGGATTATCCGTTTATTCTTATATGATGGGACCTTCCTATCTATCAAATTATTTTTTTAAAGGAGAAAATTTTTCACAAATCTTAAGTATTATAAACTTTATGTTTGCTATAGGATTTTCTGCTGGTTCTATTCTTTTTGCTACAATTTCCAGTAACTTAGGCTTTATTAATGGCTGGTTAGTTATTTTGATTTTTATTGTAATTTCTTTTGTTACATTATTGTTAGCAAACTCAAAAAGAAAAAGATTAAAATAAATAAACTGTATCAAAAGGGAAATAAATTCCTAAAATTGATACAGTCTTTTTTTTAATTTATTCAAATTATTAATTTAATTAACTAATAATTTAATAATTCATTATAATTTTTCTCTTTTTTCAGTTGCTTTAACAAAAAATTCTTTTAAATTATTTATATCTTCATTTATAATAAAATCTTTTATAATAGAAATTTCTTTTTGAAAATTTTCTATGGCTTCAATTAAGTTTTTTTTATTTCCTATAAATAATTCACTCCAAAGATTTTCATTAATGTTAGCTATTCTAGTTAAATCTCTATAACTATCTCCTATAAAAGCTCCTGTTTCCATATTGTAATTATCACTATTAATTAAAGAAACTGCAATTGCATGAGGTAACTGACTTGTAAAGCTTATTATTTTATCATGATCTTTAGGAGATATTTTCTCAATTTTACCAAAACCCATTAACTTTGCTAATTCTTCTATTTTATCAATATTTTCTTTTTTATTTCTATGATTAATAGTTATTATAAAATTGGCATCTATAAAAACCTTTCTTGATGCATACTCTATTCCTTTTTTTTCTCTTCCAGCCATAGGATGAGCAAAAACAAAATCCACAGTTTCTGGCAAACTATTAATTACTTCACCTATAAAATGCTCTTTAATCCCAGTTGTATCTGTAATAATTAAATTTTCCTTAAAGAAGTTTTTATAATTTTCAATAAAACTTTTAACCTCACTAGGATATAAACAAACTATCAATAAATCAGTTTCTCTCATTATTTCCTCTGATTCTTTACTTCCATATAAAGCACCCTTAGATATAATATCCATCTCCAAAGCCTTTTTAACAGTACTCTCTTTTATATCTATCCCCTGAACTTTAGCTCCATAAATTTTCCCCTTAAGAGCTAGTCCATAAGAACCTCCAATAACCCCTAATCCAACAATTGTTATAACCATAAAACCTCTCCCCCTTTAAAACTCTTTTTTATTAATCATATACCCATTCTATCTACTTAGCCACTAACCATTTAACTAAAACTTAAAATAAATTTTTATTGCTCTAAAATTAATCTATAGTTTTTGTTGTTCTAAAGCATAGATGGCCATTATATATCCAAAGTCTCCAAAACCAGTTATTTGTCCTATACAAGCAGCAGCTGTAACAGACTTATGTCGAAACTCTTCCCTTTTATGAACGTTACTTAAATGTACTTCCACAGTTGGAATATCAACACTTTTCAAAGCATCATATAAAGCTATACTATAGTGAGTATATGCCCCCGGATTAATTATTATCCCATCATAGTTATTAAGGTAAGCATCTTGAATAGCATCAATAAGCTCGCCCTCTCCATTACTTTGAAAAGAAACTATTTCATGTCCTCTTTTATTTCCCTCTTCAACTACATAACTAACAACCTCTTCAAATCCTTTAACCCCATAAATCCCTTTTTCTCTAATACCTAAAAAATTTAAATTAGGTCCATTAATAAGCTTAATCTTCAAACAACTCACCCTTTCTTTTTTTTAATTTAGAATCTTTTTAATTCCTAATTACATTCCACATTCCACATTCCACATTCCCAATTCCTAATTCCTAATTCCCAATTCCTAATTCCTAATTCCTAATTACCTTCAATTCTAAATTATTAATAATCTCCTCAATAGTACCATCGTTTATAATTTCAATTTCACTATATTCTTTATAAAGTTCTATTCTTTCTCTATAAAGCTTTATTAATTTTTCTTTTCCATCCTGTAATAGAGGTCTTTTTTCTGTATCTATATCCTCTAAAATAAGTTCTAGTGGTCTATTGATAAAGACAACTACAAAACCTTTATTTATAAATTGTTCTATATTACCTTTTATTTTCACAGCACCACCACCAGTGGCTATAACTGCATTATCAACCTTACTCAAAACCTCACAGGCCTTTGATTCCCAAGTTCTAAATAAATCTTCACCTCTTGAAAAAAGTTGTTCTATGGTATTTTTTGAACAAGCCCCTATAAAATCATCCATATCAACAAATTTATAATCAAGTTTTTTAGCTAACTCTCTACCTATAGTTGACTTTCCAGCCCCAGGCATTCCAATTAATACAATTCCTTTACTCACAAAAACCTGCTCCTTTTATTTAAATTTAACCCTTAAATTCTCATATATTCTCTCTTCAACTGAAGAATCTATCTCTTTTTTATTCCAAATTTCTTCTGCCTTAACACCCTGTCCTACCAACATAAATAATCCACCTACTACTTTCAAGCCAGCTTCTTTAGCAAGTTCTAAAAATTTTGTTTTCTCTGGATTATATACTATATCGCAGGCAACTTTAAAATTCTTTAATACTTCTTCATCAACAGCTGAAGTTTCTACATTAGGATACATTCCACAGGGAGTTGTATTTACTACCCCATAGCCTTCCTTTATTAATTTTAATTCCTCATAATTTATTACTTCAATTGAAATATCTTTAAATTTCTCTCTTGCATTTTCCTTATTTCTAGTTACTAAAACTACTTTGCTAGCCCTATTATCTAATAAACAATGAACAATAGCCTTTGAAGCTCCACCAGCTCCTAAAACATAAAAATCATTATTTGAAATTTCAACATTTTCTCTTTCTAACATTTTATAAAAACCATAATAATCAGTATTATAGCCCTTTGCTATTCCATCTTCAAAAAAAATAGTATTAACTGCACCTATCTTTACTGCTTCTTCTGAAATAAAATCTAACTGATTCATAACCTCTTCCTTATAAGGAATTGTTACATTAACAGCTTTTACCCCTAATGTTTTCAAGCTACTTATAGCATCTTTAAATTCCTCTCTTTTAATAGAAAACAAATTATATTTTCCATCAATATTTAAATATTTAAAAATCGGCTCATGTATTTCTGGAGAAAGACTATGAGAAAGTTTTTCCCCTAACAATCCGTATATCTCCATTTACGCCTCCCTTTTATATGCACCTAATAATTTATAATCCTTTGTATTTTCTTCTACTACTTTCAAAGCATCACTTACATTATCATCATTTATATTTCCATCTATGTCTATATAAAAATAATAATCAAAGGATCCATTTCCTATAGGTCTTGATTCTATCTTTCTCATATTTATATTAAAATCTGAAAAAGCTTTAAGCTCTTTATATAAATTCCCTGCTTTATTATCTAAAGTAAAGGAAATAGTTATCTTATTACAAATTTCATTACTTTCAAAATCTCTTCCTATTATTATAAATCTAGTATAATTTTCTAAAGCATTATTTATAGCTGGTTTCAATACTTTTAATCCATAAAGTTTTGCTGCTTTTAAACTACCTATAGCTGCTTTTTTTAAATCCTTACATTCACTAACATATTTAACACTAGTAGCAGTATTATGATAAGGTATTTTCTTTATAGAGCTTTTTAATGTACTTAAAAATTCACTACTTTGCTCAAAGCCCTGTGAATGAGAATAAATTTCCTCTATATCATCTATAGTTCCATCATTAACTCCAATTAAATTATGCTCTATTTTAACAAGAACTTCACCTACTATATGAAAACCATATTTTTTTAATAAATCATAGTTTTTAGTAATAGATCCAGTTGTAGAATTCTCTATAGGTAAAACCCCATAATCAATGGCTTTAAATTTAAGAGCTTCAAAAACATCTTCAAATTCTTCAAAGTTTTTACTATTATAGCCTTCACCAAAATACTTTTCTAAAGCTTCATCACTAAAAGACCCTGGAACCCCTTGATAACCAATAGTAACTTCCGTTCCTTTTCCTAAAGGATTCTCCCTAAGACCAATATTCTCACACTGATAATTTTTGCTTATATCCATAAGACTATGAAGCATATCTTCAGCATGACTTAGAAGTTTCGGCTCCTTAATTCTATTTAAATTTTTTGTAATCACTTGTTCTTCTCTATCTTTATGGAAAATAGGTAATCCATTAGCTTTTTTATACTTAGCCACATCTAGTACTATATTCATACGCTCCTCAAAAAGAGCCATAAGTTTTTCATCTATCTCGTCAATTCTGGCTCTGCACCAGTCTAAATCCTTCATAAAAACCTCCTGTTTTTTAATAATGTAGAGTTTAGAATTAGGAATGGTTATAATTCCACATTCCTAATTACAATAAATTCCCAATTAGATCAACTCCAGTATTCCAATAGCCGCAATAGCTTCTATTACAACCACAGCTCTTTGTACTATACAAGGATCATGTCTTCCTACTATTTCAATTTCTTTTTCTTCCATTGTTTTTATATCTATAGTTTTTTGCTTTTTACTTATTGATGGCGTTGGCTTTATTGCTACTTTAAATGTTAAAGGCATTCCATTACTTATTCCACCAATTATCCCCCCATTATTATTAGTTAAGGTTTTTACTTCATTATTTTCTATATGATATTGATCATTAGCTTCTGAGCCAAAAATTTCTGTAAATTCAAAGCCCATACCAAATTCAATTCCCTTTACAGCTGGAACGGAAAATGCCAATGATGCAATTTTACTTTCTAAAGAATCAAAAAAGGGCTCTCCAACACCAGCTTTAAGACCTACAACGCCACATTCTATAGTTCCCCCTATAGAATTATTATCTAGTCTAGCTTTTTCAATTTCTTCTTTAACTAAAATAATTTTATTATCATCTATTAAAGGTAATTCTTTATTTAATAAAGCCTCTAAGTCCTCATTAGATAAGTTAACTTTATCAAAACTTAAATCTTTTACTTTTCCTACCGATGCTATATGTGCACCAATTTTAATACCATCCTGCTCTAAAATTTGTTTAGCCAAAGCTCCTACAAAAACTAAAGGAGCAGTAATTCTTCCAGAAAAATGTCCTCCCCCTCTATAATCATTAAAACCTTCATATTTAACGAATCCTGAATAATCAGCATGACCAGGTCTCATTAAATCTTTAGTTTTTGAATAATCTTTAGAACGAGTATCTGAATTTTCAATTATCATAGTTATAGGTGCTCCTGTAGTTTTCCCCTCAAAAACACCACTTAAAATTTTAGGTTTATCTCCTTCTTTTCTTGCAGTGGACATTTTATTTCTTCCAGGAGCTCTTCTTTCCATATCTTGCTCAATTTTATCCATATTTATTTCAAAACCAGCTTTTATACCATTTATAACTATTCCTATAGCTGTTCCATGTGATTCTCCAAATATAGATAATTCTAAATTATTCCCCCATGTTCCACTCAATGAAATTACCTCCTAGCATTTTAAAATCTTCCCAAAATCCTGGATAGGATTTAGATACAGACATTGGATTAGATATTATTAAAGGCTCGCTGCAATATGTAGAAGCTATTGCCATACTCATAGCTATTCTATGATCACCATGACTACTAACTTCTCCACCAGTAAAACTTTCTACTCCCTTTATAATAAGACCATCCTCTAACTCTACTATATTAGCTCCAATCTTATTAAGTTCAGTTCTTATAGCCATTAATCTATCACATTCTTTTATTCTTAATCTTTCACCATTAATAACTCTAGTCTCACCTTTAGTTAAGGCTGCTACTACAGTTAAAATAGGAATTACATCAGGACAATTAGAAGCATCTATCACTGTAGGATTCAATTTTTCTACTTTCATAGTTATTCCATTTTCCTTAAACTGTAATACTGCTCCCATAGACTCTAAAATTTCAATAGTTTCCTTATCGCCCTGTAAAGATTCTAAATCTAAATCATTTGAAATCACTTCATTTCCTATAGCTGCTGCTGATAAGAAAAATGCTCCTTGAGAATAATCTCCTTCTACTCTATAATCAAAAGCTTTATAATGTTGATTTCCCTTTATAATAAATTCTTTATAATCTTTATTTATAATTTCGATACCAAAGGATTTAACCATTGATAAAGTTAAATCTAAATAGCTTCTTGATTGTAACTCTGTGGTGATTATAATTTTAGAATCTTCCTTTAATAAAGGTAGCGTAAACATAAGCCCTGTTATAAATTGAGAACTCACATTACCAGCAATTTCAAAAACATCACCTTTCAAAGCACCACTTATCTTTAAATCTAGTTCTCCATCTAAATAAGAATAATTAATATTTTGCTTTTCAAAAATATCATAATAAATATTTAAAGGTCTTTTTCCTAAATTACCTCTTCCTATAAAAGTAACTTCATTTTCTTTAGCAATAGAAATTGGAACTAAAAATCTTAAAGTAGAACCGGACTCATTGCAGTCAATTATCCCACCCTTTTTACTAAAAGTTTCGCTACCATCTATAATTAAAGAATTTTCTTTCATCTCTATTTTGCTTCCTAATGCTCTCATAGCTTCAATGGTAGCTATAATATCATCAGAAAAATCTATATTAGTAATATTACTGACACCTTCAGCTAAAGCCGCTGCAATAACCGCCCTATGAGCCATACTCTTAGAAGGTGGCACATCAACAGTTCCAAAAAGTTTCTCCGGAAAAATCTTTAACTTCTCCATAAAAAAATCACTCCTCACTTTAATAATTAAAAAACCATTCCACATTTGTTTTATAAATAAAAGCTTCTCCAATATCTTTCACTAAAATTAAATTCAAACTATTATTCAAATTTTTCTTATCCACAGTAATAGCTTCTAAAAGCTCATTTTTATTTGAAATTTTAACTTCGTAAGGCAAATCATATTTCACTAAAAGTTTTTTTATCACCTCAGCAGTACCTTCTTTAGTTAATCCTAATTTTTCACTTATTAAAGTTATTTGATACATACCTACTGCCACAGCTTCCCCATGACTATAAACTTCATAATTATATACCTTTTCTATTCCATGACCTAAAGTATGACCAAAGTTTAAAATCATTCTTTCACCTAAGTCTTTTTCATCATTTTCTACAACTTTTCTTTTTATATCACAACAAATATAAATTATTTCTCCTATATTTTCTTTTAATTGTTCTTTACTATTAAAATCCTGTAACTTTTTAAATAAATCTTTATCTCTAATAACTCCATATTTAATTACTTCACCTAACCCATCATTGAAATATTTTTCAGGAAGAGTTTTTAAAATTTCACTATCAATTAAAACAAGCTTTGGATGATAAAAACTGCCTACTAGATTTTTTCCTCTTTCTAAATCTACTGCTACTTTTCCACCTACACTAGAATCAACCTGCGCAAGTAAAGAAGTTGGAATTTGAACAAAATTTACTCCCCTTAAAAAAGTTGAAGCAACAAATCCTGTTATATCTCCTACTACACCACCGCCAAAGGCAACTATTAAATCACTTCTTGTTATTTTAAAATCTAAAAGTTTATTATATATATTTAATAAATTATCAAAGCCCTTACTTTTCTCTCCAGCCTTAATAACTATAATATTCACATCAAAATCCCTACTTAAATTCTTAGAAATTTCCTCTCCATATAAAGCATTTAAATTATCATCAGTTACAACAACTATTTTTTTTCCTTTATATATCTTCTTAATTTCCTCATTAAATCTATACCTTAAATCTTTATCTATCAAAATATCGTAACTTCTATCCTTTAAACCTACTGTTAAAGTTCTCACAAGAAATCACTCCTTTCTTAAACCTATAATAACAAAAAAGTGAACTTAAAGGTTCCTGCTAGAACAACCTTCAAAATCAAGATTCCCCCTAGTTGTATACCCTTAAATCCACTTATATTTCTAATTAAAACTTAATCATAACTCCAAATTACAAGAACCTAGGCTACAAATATATTTAATAATTAACTATCAAGCATTTAAAATAAAGAATAAAATTTTTGAAATTAATTTTCAGAAATTTCAGCTCTGCGAAATTTTATCCACCATTCTAAATTCCTAATTCTAAATTCCTAATTACTTATATCTCTCTTCCCACCGCATTTGCTATTAGTTTTAATTCTTCAACTAATTTAGCATATTCAACTGGTGTTATTGATTGATTTCCATCACATAAAGCATTAGCTGGGTCATTATGAACTTCGATTATTAATCCATCCGCTCCAACTGCTATAGCTGCTTTTGATAAAGGATCTACCATCCATGATTTACCTGCTGCATGACTTGGATCAACAATTACTGGAAGATGACTTAATTTCTTTATCGCTGGAATTGCACTTAAATCTAAAGTATTTCTTGTGTAATTTTCAAAAGTTCTTATTCCTCTTTCACATAGAATAACTCTTTCATTTCCACCAGCCATTATATATTCAGCTGACATTAAAAGTTCTTCAATAGTTGCTGATAATCCTCTTTTTAATAATATAGGTTTATCTATTTTACCAAGTTCTTTTAATAAATCAAAGTTTTGCATATTTCTTGCACCAACTTGAATTACATCAACATCATCCATAAACTTTTCAATCATATTTGTACTCATTATTTCTGTAACTATTGGAAGTCCTGTTTTTTCTCTAGCAATTTTTAAAAGTTCTAATCCTTCAGCTTCTAACCCTTGGAAACTATATGGTGAAGTTCTAGGTTTAAATGCTCCACCTCTTAAAAAGCCTGCTCCAACTTCCTTTACTTCTCTAGCTATTGAAGTTATTTGCTCTGCTGATTCCACTGAACAAGGTCCAGCCATTAAAGCAATTTTCTTTCCTCCAATTTCTCTTCCATTTATATTGAATATAGAATTATCTGGATGGAATATTCTATTTGCCTTTTTAAAAGGTTCTTGAACATTCATTACCTTTTCTACATTTTTATTTGCTTCTATTTTTGATGGATCAACTTTACTTGTATCACCAACAAGTCCTAATATATTACATTCTGTCCCGTTTACCACTTGTACTTCGACTCCTAAACTTCTAATATTGTTTATTAATTTTTTTATCTCTTGTTCCTCTGTTTTTGGTTTTAATATAACTACCATAATAATAGCCCTCCTTTTAATTTTTAAATACCCCAAAACACCTAAATATACACAAAAAAAATAAGACTCCACTGAGCCTTATACCTAAATAAATATAACATAATTTTTAAAATCAAAAATTCAATCTATGTTTTCGGCTCTTAGATTTTTCATATATAAAATTTTTCGCATTTAAATAAACCAGCGCTAAAATAAAAGCCCCAGCTAAAATAAAAGCTATAAAATTTTGCTATATATTTATTTTCTAATAAGCTCAACATAAAATTTCCTCCCTTTAACAAATTTTAAAAATTATTTTTAAATTTTATTTAATTATACCCCTATAAAAAATGAAGTCAATAATATAAAAAAAATTTATCATTAAAATAATTCTTCATCAATATATATTATGTTCAAATAATGTATATTGATACTTAAGTTTTTAAATTATAGTTAAAGTTAATTTTCTTATGTAAAGTTTATAAAATAATTAAAACAAAATTCCAAGTTTTGCTTCACCAGGTATTTTATAACCTTTTACTACTTAATAAAAGTAGTTTTTGTTAGTACTTTTTAATTCCCATGAATAAATTCTATGAAACTTTTTAATAATTTTCTCTTTAAATTTACTTTAATAAATAGAACTTCTTATTTTTCAAAATAAATTACTGCTAATTTCATTATGTATGAGAAAGGAAAATCCATTTCTTCAGTTTCTTAAATATATGTATTTTAAAATTAGATATAGTAATATCGATTTATTAATTGAAATTCTATTACTACCTCTATTACAAATTGAATCATAGCTTTAATATTTAAGCAATGACAAAAAACCTCCTTTTTCTACATTTTAAGAAAGTTGTTAACCTTTTCTTAAAAGTTTCTTTCTATTTTCGCAATAAGTTGTTCTTTTATAAAAAAATAACTTCATAAATAAATAAAAAATTATTTTTTCTAATAAAAAAGGACTCCGAAGAGTCCCCTATTTTATCTTAGTTAAAATATCTGTTTAATAATCCAGCGAAAGCTTTTCCGTGTCTAGCTTCATCTTTACACATTTCATGAACTGTGTCGTGGATTGCATCTAAGTTTAATTGTTTAGCTAATGTAGCTAAATCTTTTTTACCTTGGCAAGCTCCGTGCTCAGCATTTACTCTAGCTTGTAAGTTAGCTTTTGTATCAGCTTCTACAACTTCACCTAACATTTCAGCAAATTTAGCTGCATGTTCTGCTTCTTCGAAAGCTATTCTTTTGTAAGCTTCTGCTACTTCTGGATATCCTTCTCTATCAGCTTGTCTTGACATAGCTAAGTACATTCCTACTTCTGTACATTCTCCTTTGAAGTTAGCTTCTAATCCTTCGATTATTCTAGCGTCTACACCTTTAGCAACTCCTATTCTGTGCTCATCAGCGTATACCATTTCTCCACTTTGTTCTATGAATTTATCAGCACCTACTCCACATACTGGACATTTAGCTGGTGCAGCCTCTCCTTCATAAACATATCCACATACTGTACAAACGAATTTTTTCATAATAAAACCCTCCTAAAATATATATCATTCTCGAATTGACCATTGTGCTTCGAGAAAAATCATTTTTTATTTACAAAAATTATTATATAATAAATATTATTAGTTATCAAGTGTTTTTTTAAAAAAAATTTATAATTATTTTATATTTAAATTATATTATGGAATTGTTACATTTTTGTGGTAATAAAAATACTACTGCTAATAAATTGAAAAATAAAAAAAGAAAAAACCATTCAACTGTTAAAAATTAAAATAGTTTTTTCTCACTTTTAATTTATATTTTCATTATAAAAATATATTCATTAAATTTTACTTTTCTAAAATTTCTTTTTCCTCAAATTCGTAAATTAAATTTATTCCTATATCTATCAATGGATAAATTACTATTAAAGGAAGTAAAAATAAAAGTATCACTATTGATAGATACTCTAAATTTTTATAAAAAATTCTCTTTTTATCTCTACTCTTTTTAATTTTAATTACTAAATAAGAATAATATAAAAATGTAACGTAAAGAATTAAAATCAAAATCATAGGACATAAAACCAAATAATCATTAATGCCATCTATAGATTTTAGTGCCTGGCTATTATAAACTGCCACTGCTAAAGTATAAATTAAAAAATTTATACTTTCTTCCCCAATAAATTTTCGCCTTCCTTGAATATAACTATCCATAAAAGCAATTCTTACAGACATAGCTATTATTAAAATTAAAAATATAGCCATCTCTCCAGCCCCCTTATTATTTATTTCAATATTGAAAATATACCTTTTCCACTAATAACCCCCAATAATTATTACCTTTAAAATAAATTTTAAATCAAAATATCTATTTCCAATATTTGTAATTAAATTATACATTTCCACAGAATTTTTTTCTATATAATTCCTCAATTTATTGTTGATATTTTTTCAACTTACATTTTAAAGTTATATTATTAATTTCTTCATTTTCTACTCTATTGACTTTATAATATCAATTAATATATAATTCTTTTATAAGTTTCAAATATAATCTATTATTTGAATTCTTTATGTAAAAATTTAATAGTACAACGTTGATTAGAAGTAGTACTATATCACTTTATCTTAAGAGAGTCATGGTTTGCTGGAACATGATGATAAAGCTATAGGAACTTGTCTATGAGTTTATGTGCAGAAACACATAGGAATCGCCACCTTACGGCGCTAAAGTGAGATAAAATTATTTTATCTAATAAGAGTGGTACCGCGAGCCTTCGTCTCTTAATATAGGAGATAGGGCTCTTTTTTTATAAATTTTTATAAAATATACTCGCTCTTATCTTTAATCAATTAGTTACTATAGAAAATTAAAATATATTACCTAGGAGGATTTTAAAATGGGCAATTATAATACTAATATTGATAAAAAATGGCAAGACAAATGGGACGCTACTGAACTTTATAAATTTGATCCAAACAGTGAAAAGGAAAAACTTTATGTTTTAGAGATGTTCTCTTACCCTTCAGGAAGTCAACTTCATGCTGGTCACTGGTTTAACTATGGACCTGTTGATTCATGGGCTAGACTTAAAAGAATGCAAGGATATAATGTATTTCAACCAATGGGATTTGATGCCTTTGGATTACCAGCAGAAAACTTCGCTATAAAAACAGGAATCCATCCAAAGGATTCAACTATAAAAAATATAGCTAACATGGAAAAACAACTTAAAGCAATGGGTGCTATGTTTAACTGGGAAAATGAATTAGTTACTTGTTCTGAAGATTATTACAAGTGGACTCAATGGTTATTCCTTGAACTTTATAAAAACAACTTAGCTTACAGAAAGAAAGCTCCTGTAAACTGGTGTCCATCTTGTCAAACAGTTCTTGCTAATGAACAAGTTGTAGATGGTGCCTGTGAAAGATGTGGAACTGAAGTAACTAAAAAAGATTTAACTCAATGGTTCTTTAAAATAACAGAATATGCTGAAGAACTTTTAGAAAAATTAGATGGACTTGATTGGCCAGAAAAAACAGTTTCTATGCAAAAGCATTGGATTGGAAAATCTACTGGTTCAGAAGTTAACTTTAAAGTTAAAGATTCAGAATTAAACTTCAATGTATTCACAACTAGAGTTGATACTTTATGTGGAGTTAGTTATGTAGTTTTAGCACCTGAAAATCCTTTAGTAGATAAGTTAACTACTGCTGATCAAAAAGAAGCTGTTGAAAACTACAAAGAAGAAGCTAAAAAACAATCTGATATAGAAAGACAATCTATTTCAAGAGAAAAAACAGGAGTATTCTCTGGTTCTTATGCTATTCATCCAATAAGCGGTAAAGAAATTCCAATTTGGATTGGTGATTATGTTCTTGCTACTTATGGAACTGGTGCTGTTATGGCTGTTCCAGCTCATGATGAAAGAGATTTCGCTTTCGCTGAGAAATTTAATTTACCAATAAATAGAGTTATTGCAGCTACAAATGGTGAAGACACTGAACTTCCATTCTGTGAACATGGAGTTTTAGTTAATTCTGGTGAATTTGATGGATTAACTACTGCTGAAGCAAAAGAAAAAATAATCGAAAAGCTTGCTGAAAATAACTTAGGAGAAAAGAAAGTTAATTTCAGATTAAGAGATTGGTTAGTTTCAAGACAAAGATACTGGGGCGCTCCTATTCCTATAGTTTATTGTGATGATTGTGGTATAGTACCAGTTCCTGAAAAAGATTTACCTGTACAATTACCTTATGATGTTGAATTTGCACCAGATGGTAAGTCACCACTAGCTAAATCAGAAGAATTTGTTAATACTACTTGTCCTTGTTGTGGAAAACCAGCAAAAAGAGAAACTGATACATTAGATACTTTTGTTTGTTCATCATGGTACTACTTAAGATATCCTGATAACAAAAATAGCGAAAAGCCATTTGATAAAGATCTAATAAATAAATTATTACCAGTTGATAAATATGTTGGTGGACCTGAACATGCTTGTATGCATCTTCTTTATGCTAGATTTATAACTAAAGCATTAAGAGATATGGGATACTTAAACTTTGATGAACCATTTAAATCATTAACTCACCAAGGATTAATCCTAGGACCAGATGGCTTAAAAATGAGTAAATCAAAAGGAAATACTATTTCTCCTGATGACTACATCAAAGAATACGGTGCTGATGTATTCAGAATGTACTTAATGTTTGGATTTGGGTATGTTGAAGGTGGAGCTTGGAGTGATGATGGAATTAAATCAGTTCATAAATTCATCGAAAGAATAGAAAGAGCTTTAGAGGTTGCTAGAGAAGCTATAAATAGTGGTAAAAATAATAAAACTACTATGGATAAAGCTGAAAAAGAATTAAACTTCTGGAGACATAATACTATAAAATCAGTTACTAAAGATGCTGAAATCCTTCAATTCAATACTGCTATTGCTAGAATGATGGAATTTGTAAATGCATTAACTAAATATACTAAAGAACCTCAAATGAATTTAACATTCTTAAAAGATGTTCTTAATGATTATATTAGATTACTTGCACCATTTGCTCCTCACTTCTCTGAAGAACAATGGAGTCTACTTGGTAATGAATATTCAGTATTCAATGAAGCTTGGCCAAAATTCGATGAAAAAGCTCTTATAAAAGACGAAATCGAAATAGCTATTCAAATTAACGGAAAAGTTAAACACAAAATAGTAATTGCATCTGGACTTTCAGATGATGAAATTAAGGCTGCTGCTCTTGAAGATAAAAAAGTAAAAGAACTTAATGAAGGTAAAACTGTAGTTAAAGTTATAGTAATCAAAGGAAAACTTGTTAATATAGTTGTAAAATAATTAATTAACTTTTTTAATAAGGTAGAATCTATAAAAAGATTCTACCTTATTTTTTAACTACCTTCTTAAATTAATCTATAATTTTCCCTCTAAAAATCATTTATAATACCCTGAAATCATAACAGTACCTTCATTTTTATTTTTATCATTATAATAATTGCCATACCAATTACCTTTAGAGTAATATACTTCATAAACACCTAAAAGTTTATTTTTGTAATATTTACATAAATCGATTCCAAATTTTTTTGTTGATTGCTCTGGCTTAATTTTATAAATTTCATTGGAATTGCTATTGTACTCTATAATTTGATTTTTATAAGCATTATATTCCATAATGCTATTCTCTGTTTGCTTTTGTTTTTTATTGTTTACATAATCCATTTTAACTGAATAAAATGGATAATCTAAAAAATCTTTATATAAATTTTTTAAAGAGTTTACATTATTACAGAGCAGTAATTTACCACTATTATAAATAATTAAACTTCCACTAAAATTATAAATTTTTCTAGTTTTTAAATCTTCATAAGTACCCTTTATGGCTTTATTATTTATATCAAATTTAAAAACCCCTACCTCTTCTCCCTTTAAATATTGTTCCATTATATATTCTTTATTTGTATAATAAATTTTTTCAGAATACTTTTCCTTAGGATTACTCTGATAAAAAGCTGTAGTGTCAGCAACTCCATTATTAATATAAATATTTTCCAAATTAACATCTATATTATATTTATTATCTATAGCCCCTGATAAATCAGAATAAAAAATCAAATCAGTAAGTCCTTTTTTGTTAAATCCAACATTTAAAGATAAAGGATTTACTATGGTTTTATTAAAAAAAAGTATGGTAAACAAAATTAAAAAAACTGCTGCTACACCTGCTATAATCAAACAATTATACTTTTTTAAATTCACCATTAAATCCTCCTTGCTTCACCTTTTGCCTATATTCTCTATTATAGACTATCTTTTTCTTTTTTGAAACTTAAAGCATCAGATCGCCCTAATAATTTCAATTAATTTTTCAAAAAATGTAAATTTGATTTTCTAATTCTTTTATCTTTAAATAAATTAATTTTTCAATTATTGATTTTATTTGAATTTGTCTTAAAATCTTTACAATGATATATTGAAACAAAATAAATGGTTCTTTCCTAGTTTAAGATAAAAAGAGAATTTTTTATCTATTACTTAGAAAGAACCATTTTGATATTTATATTTAATTTTTATAAATCTTTTTTTATAAGTATTACTGCTGGTATTACTATATAGGAAATTATCGCAACAATATAACCTACTATTTGAAGTTCACTAAAAAATCTCATCTTATTTTCCTCCTCAAATTTATAGAAGTTGTTTAAATCTCTTTATATAAAGCATTTTCACAAGTTGGCTTAATATAAAGTAGAATACTATAACAAGAGCTAAGAAAATAAAGTATTTAGGTCCTATATAAACCATTCCCACAGCTCTACCAAAAGCAGTATATGGAAGTGATAAGCCTATTACAAGTGAAACTATAATTGATAAATTAAGTTGCCATGAAGGATTACTCTTAATAAATGGCATTCTTTCTGTTCTAAGCATGTAAAGAACAAGAACCTGTGTTATAAATCCTTCCATAAACCAACCTGTTTGGAATAACATTGTACTATGGGCTGTTGTTCCAGTTGCTCTATATATAAACCACATTACAATAAAGGTTGTTATATCAAAGATTGAGTTTGTAGGTCCAAAGACTATCATAAACTTACCAATATCCTTAGCATTCCATTTTCTAGGTCTTATAATTAATTCTTCATCTACATTATCCCAAGGTATTATAACTTGAGTTATATCATAAACTAAGTTTTGAATTAAAAGTTCTATTGGAAGCATTGGTACGAAAGGTATAAATATTCCTGCAAGTAAACAACTTATAGCATTTCCGTAGTTTGAACTTGCTGTTATTTTTAAGTACTTAGTAGTATTAGCAAAGATTTTTCTTCCTTCTATAATACCATCTTTTAAAACCATTAAGTCTTTTTCAAGAAGAATTACATCAGCTGATTCCTTTGCAATATCCACAGCAGTATCCACTGAAATACCTACATCTGATTCCTTTAAAGCAATGGCATCATTGATACCATCTCCCATAAATCCAACTATTTTATTTCCATTCTTAAGAACTCTAACTATTCTTGCCTTTTGAATTGGATTAAGTTTAGCAAAAACATTAGTTTTAATGGCAACTTCAAATAATTGATCATCTGTAAGCTTCTCTATTTCTGGACCTAAAACAATATTAGTAATTTTAAGACCAACTTCTTCACAGACTTTTTTAGTTACAATCTCATTATCTCCTGTTAAGACCTTAACATCTACACCATAGTAATTTAAAGCATCTAAAGCTTCTTTAGCACTTTCCTTTGGTGGATCTAAGAATCCTATAAATCCAAGAAGAATCATACCATTTTCATCTTCTACAGAGTATCTTTTGTCTTTATCTTGATTTCCTTTTCTAGAAATCCCGATAACTCTCATCCCCTCTGAATTTAACTTTTTAACTTGATGTCTTATTTTTTCTTCAAGTTCTTTAGTTATTTCAACTACTCTTCCATTAATTTCTGCATATTTTGAAACTAAAAGCATTTCCTCTAAAGCACCTTTAGTTATCATTTGAGCTGCTCCACTTTCCTCTTCATTTATTACTACTGACATTCTTCTTCTATTAAAATCAAAAGGAATATCATCATATCTAGTAAATTCACTTTGAAGTTTCTTAAAGCTCTTTTCTTCGCCCTTTTCTAAAATAGCATGGTCTATAACATTTTGAAGACCACTTTGGAAGAAACTATTTAAATATCCGTATTTTAAAACTCTATCATCAACTTTTCCATCAATATTCATATACTCTTCTACTACTATTCTATCATCTGTTAAAGTTCCTGTTTTATCAGTACAAAGTATTTCCATTGAACCAATGTTTTGAATTGCACTAATTTTTTTCACAACAGTTTTCTTTTTAGACATCATAACTGCACCCTTTGCAAGGTTCTCTGAAACGATTGTTGGAAGCATTACAGGAGTTAACCCTATAGCTGTTGAGGCTGCAAATAATAGTGAGTTAATAAAACTTTTTGTTTGATAGAAATCAAGTATAAATACTAATGGAACCATGACACACATAAATATTAAAAGCATCTTTGCTACATTATCAACACTCTTTTCAAAGCTTGTCTTTTCTTCTGCTTCATCAAGAGAACTTTGCATAGCTCCAAAATATGTATTACTTCCAGTACCTACAACAATACCTATAGCATTCCCACTAACTACATTAGTTCCAAGTAAACATAGATTTGTATATTCTCCTATTTCAGTACTATCTGTTTTGTTATCTATATGTTTTTCTACTGGTTCAGATTCTCCAGTTAAAGCTGATTGACTAATAAACAAATCTTTACTTTCAATTAACTTTACATCTGCTGGAACAACATCCCCTGTAGTAAGTCTTACTATATCACCTATAGCAAGTTCTTTCATATCTATTTTTTCAAAAGCCTCTGAGCCTCTTCTTACATGACAGGTCGTTTTTATAAGTCCTTGTAAAGCTTCTGCTGCCTTTTCTGATTTATACTCCTGTACAAAAGTTATTGTTCCACTTGCTAAAATTAAAACTATAATTATCCAAAGCTGTGACCAACTTTGTTGTGACTTAGGTACAAATAACCAACAGGCACTTGTTAAATATGTTATTATTGCTATTATAACAAGAACAAATACAAAAGCATTTGCAAAGGATTTTAAAAATTGAACTATTACAGGTACCTTTTTCTTTTTCGAGCTTTCATTTCTTCCGTATTTTGAAATATTAATTTCTGCTTGTTCTTTTGAAATTCCAAATTCTGAGCTATTAAATTTTTTAAATAGTTCTAAACTATCCAGTTGACTATTATTATGTAAACTCTTCATAACTTTATCAAAAATAGCTCTATTAAACTCTTTTTTCTTTTGTGCCATAAATATTTAGCTCCTTTCTTCCTTATTTAATTTTATGTATAAATAATTGATATACCTTTCTCAATAGAAAAGTCATTCTTAATTATTTTCTCTGAAAGTATTCTAACATAGGCTTTTTTTTCATACAATACTGTTAATTTTTAGCTTTTTAAAATCGTAAAATCTATATTACATAAAAAAACTAATAATTTTAACATTTTATTTACACTTTCTTCTTATTTTGTTTTCTTTTTAATAAGGCTATTATTTCATTAATAAATTCATATAATTATTATTTTTATAAATTAAACTTATGAATTCTAAAATATTTTATAAAAGTAATAAAATTTCTTTTGCTATTCTCATTATTTTATTATTTATATTGATAATTTTTTGAATAAATATAAAAAAGAACTGTATTAAACAGTTCCTTTTAAAAATTATTAAGTATTTTTTCAAAGCCTTCTAAAACTTCATTAACTTTTTTTTCTTCTAACTTTTTAAAACTATCTATTTCTCCACTTTTATTAAATTTATCAAATAAATGTTTACTACTATCAAGCCAAATATCAGGAATATAAATATACATTAATTTATCCATAGTAGCACTAAGCATTAAATGTTCCATTCCAAAAAAGCTATAATCATATATTTCATGTAGCTTATTTAATTTTTCATAATCCTTAAAAACTTCTTTACTTACATCATATCCATAAACATCAGCAAAAAAGAAGTCAAAGCTCTCTTTCTTTGCTTTTAATCCATCACCTAAAATTATTTTTACTTTTTCATTTTCTCCAAAATTCTCTAAATAAATCTCTAAGATTTCAGAACTTTGTTCATAAACAATTATCTCTGAAACATTTTCCTTCTTAGCTATTTCTTGCACATAATAACCAAGTCCTAAACCTAATACTCCTACTTTTCCAGATGCCATTCTAATAGCTTCATATGTACCTTGAATTTCTTTAATAGAAATTTCCATAATTAGTTTGTTTTTATATTTTAAAATGATAGGACCTTCATTAATTCCCTTTTCATTTTCATACATAAATCCCTTTTGATACTTACTCTTTCTTCCATAAATGACCTTGTAATCACCTTTTATTTGTTTTTTAATATATTCTTTATATTCTTTTATCCTATCCTCACAATATTCCAATAGATATGGTGTCATTCTAAGTTGCTCCAATCTTTTCTTCAAATTTTAAACAATACCCCTTAAAACCTTCTAATATATTTATATATTAGAACTAAAAAACTATATAAATTGTTTTTAACTCCAAATTAACCACTATATTAAAAATTTGGATATTATAGTTTTATATATACTATTATAAAAACAATTATATTATAATTTCACCATTTTTTCTATTGTATTATTTGTTAATAAGGTAACAATTTATGCGAATACCCCGATTTATCAAATTCCTTTAAATACTTCTCATAGTACGCTCTTCTTCTTTTTTCATATTCAGTAAAATTAAAAGCAGTTACCTTTTCTCCTAAATCTGCTAAAGTATCTCTTACTGATAATTTATCAGCTAACTCTTTCCAAAAAACTATTTCATTATATTCTTCAATATATTTTTCATTAAAACTATATTCAAAGGTACATTGACCATCCTCATCAAATTCTGCTCCTCCACACATAGAAATTAAACTTTCTAGAGCCTCCTGTTGCTCTTCATGAAGTCCTTCTGAGGATTCAAGCATTATTGCTGCTCCCATAAGACTTAATTCTTTTATCATCTCATATTGTCTTCTTGTTAATTTCTTCAAACAATTAACACGTCCTGACACAAGTAGCCCCCCTCTGTTTATTATCTATATAAATAAACTTTATTATTGCATAAAACTTTAAAATTCATAATATACTTATACTCTAAAGAAATTTTACCATTTTTTGTAAAATAAAAAAAGTTTTTTTATTCCCTATTTTTCTCTAAAAACATACAGATTTAGAACAAATATTTTTTTTATTCCTCTAAAAAAATAGAAGTGAAAAAATATTTACTAAAAAAAACTATTTCCTCCATTTAAAATTTGAAATATAATAGTATTATTAAACTTTTAAGAATAAATTTTTTTAGTTATGAAAAATTCTATGACATAATAATTCAAAAATTGAAAATACTAAAAAAGAAAAAATTAAAATCAGTTAAAAATAGAATTTAATTTTATAAAGCAATAAAAAGTAGACTATTCTTATCAACTTTAACTTGATTTTATTTTTTTTTGTTATATAATAGTAGTATGAATAAAATACTAATAAGTAGTAAATTTTTTAAGTAGGTGAATATATATGGAAAAATTAATAATAAGCAATGAAGCATATGCTGAATTCAAATCATTTTTAGATGAAAATAACATAGAAGAATACAACATAAGAATTAACTTAGCTGGATTCGGATGTAGTGGTCCTGCATTTAACATAAGTGTTGATAACGCTACTGAAGATGATATAACAGTAAAAGTTCAAGATGTTAACTTTATCTTCGAAAAGAAATTAGATGATGAATTCGGTGGATTTAAAATATTATCAACTGAAGAAAATAACGGTAGAGGTTTAACTTTAAAACCTATTATTGAACCAGAAAATACTGGATGCGGAAGCTGCGGTGGCGGATGTCACTAATACTAAATTTTTATTTAGTAACTAAAAAAAAGAGGTTGTATCATTTTGATACAACCTCTTCTTTTATACCTTATTCTTCTTCTTCATCTTCTAAGTAAAGTTCTTCAGTGTCATGATCATAATAGAATAGTTCTGCATGTCTAGCCCAACTTATTATAATATCCATTTGATCCTCTGTTTCATCACCAAAATGTTTCTTAAATAGTTCTTTAAAGAATTCTTCGTTCATCTTTTTATTAGCTTTACTATTTAAAACATTCATTATAACTTTAAAGGTAGATATTTTTTCTATTTGCTCTCTAAATAAATCTTTACTTTCATCTTTATCTATATTAACAAAAACTCTTCCAAGTTCAGTTATAAATATATCTCCTTCTTTAACTTCGGCAAAGCCAAGCATAGATATAGCTTCAATATTAGGGAATAAATCATCTATCTCCATTAATAGGTCTCCACCTAGTTGATAGATGTCCATTTTTCCACCGTTATCATCTATAAGTTCTAAAAGACCTTCCATAACTCCAACCTGTGCTAAAGGAATAAATACTAATTGTTCTATTTTTTTAATTGTTTCTACTTCTTTATTTTCCTCTGGTTCAGTACTAACAACCTCTTGATCCTCTAATTTACCTTCAATCAATAGCTTATACACTTTATCTACAAGCTTTTCAAATTCAGGTGATTTTCTGTTTCTTGGATGAGGTAAATCTATTTTTATTTCCCCAGCTACATGAGTAGGCTTTTTACTAAGCATCACTATTTTATCAGCCATTAAAACAGCTTCTTCAATACCATGAGTTATCATAATAATACTTTTTATTGGCATTCTTTTCTCTTCCCAAAGATCTACAAGCTCTGTTCTTAAGTTTTCAGCTGTTAAATAATCAAGAGCTGAGAATGGCTCGTCTAAACAAAGCAGTTTAGGTTCAACAGCTAATGCTCTTGCAAAACCTACCCTTTGTCTCATACCACCAGATAATTCTTTAGGATAGGCTTCTTCAAATCCATCAAGACCTATAAGACCTATAAGTTCTTCAGCTTTATCCTTTATATAATCCTTTGGAAGTCCCTTTACCTTTAATCCTATTTCTACATTCTCACGAACTGTAAGCCATGGATATAGGGCAAAACTTTGGAATACTATTGCCGCTGCTGAGCTTACTCCATCAACTTTTTTACCATCTAAGATAACTTCCCCTTCATCTGGAGGCATAAGTCCTGTCATTATTCTAAGAAGAGTTGATTTTCCTGATCCTGAGGGACCAAGAATTGCTACAAACTCTCCTTCATTTATTGTTAAATTAATATGATCTAAAGTAGGTTTATCAACCTTACCATAATGCATTACTATATCATTTGCTTTTATAAATTCTTTTGTCATAGCATCCACCTCTTCCTATACATCCATTTTAAACTTAGTTTCTCCAAGTTTATAAAGTCTTTTCCAAATTAATTTATTTAAAATAACAACAACTATAGCCATAGTTAAGGTTGCCATTAATAACATAGCAAAATTTCCGTTAGCTGTAGATTCTGATATTAAAGCTCCAAGACCAACAGTTGTAACTGTTTTTCCACCAAAGTTTACATATTCTGCAACTATACTAGCATTCCAACAACCACCTGCTGCTGTAATCATTCCTGTTACTAAGTATGGGAATATTGCTGGTAATATTAATACTTTCCATCTTCTAAGTCCTGTTATTCCAAATGTTTTGGATGCTTCTTTTAATTCCTCTGGTATTGCCATAGCACCTGCTATTACATTAAATAAGATATACCATTGAGTTCCTAAAAGCATAAGTACTATTGCTGCAATATTTAATCCACCAATTTTATTGATTAAGAATATTAATAAAATCGGAAATAATGCTGTTGCTGGAACTGATGCTGCAATTTGAATTATTGGTTGCAATATTTTTGCTAATTTTTTATTAAGTCCAATAGCTACTCCCACAGGCACAGTCCAAATTATAGCAATTATTTGAGCTGCCACAACTCTTAAAAAAGTTGCTCCTACTGCTGGGAATAAACTTAAAAGTTCTTTAGTTGATAATGTCATCAACAACTTACTAATATCATAAATTAAATAAAGAATTATTATTACTGCTGCAATTCTAATTATCCATTTTATTATTGTTCCTAGGGTTTCATTACCTTTAACCCCTTTTTTTCTCTCTTCTCTTTTAGAAATAATAGAATCTAACTTTTCTGCAAAAATATAAGTTATAAAGGAATATACTTTTCCTGTGAAAAATCCTACGATAACTGATCTTCTAAGCATAGTTAAAACAAATGAATGTGGTACATCAGTTTGAGTAAGTTCCATTTTGAATTTATCAGCCCAAACATTTAATGGTCTCCAAATTAATTGATCCATTAATACAATTACTATAATTAAAGCTATTATTCCCCAAACTAAGGCTTTTATATCATCATTGTTAGCTGCCACCTGTAAGTAAGAACCTATACCAGGTAATGCATAAGTTTTTCCGTTTAATGTGAACATTTCACAAGTCATTAGGAAGAACCATCCACCAGCCCAAGACATCATACTATTCCATACAAGTCCTATTATTCCAAAAGGAAGTTCAAGAACTCTGAATTTTTGCCATTTATTAAGTTTAAGAACATCTGAAGCCTCTCTTAAGTCCTTAGGCATTCTTTTTGTAGAATCATAAAAACTAAATGTCATATTCCAAGCTTGGCTTGTAAATATAAGTACTATACTTGCAAGATTAACTCCTATGTTATCCTTTGGGAATAAAGCCATAAGTCCAAGTGAAACTGCTGGTAAGAATGATAATACTGGTATTGATTGAAGTATGTCCAGTATTGGAATCATTATCCTTTCAGCTTTTGGATTATGTGCTGCCACATGGCCATAAATAAGAGTAAATACTATTGATAAGAAATAGGCTGCTGTCATTCTTCCAACAGATTTCAACATATAATCTGGAATGTACTTTACATTTGTTGAAATAGTACTTCCCACATCACTAGTCGTTACATGCCCGCTTATAGCTGGTGTTAATGCTAAGTATAATACACAAGCAATTACTACAAAAATAATTACATCTATTATACCGAATTTTCTATCAACTACTGATCTTTCCATTTTCATAATTAAACACTTCTCCTTTGTAAATCGTTATCGCCTAAAACCACCTTCTTCTGTATCCATAAAACGTCCTCCTCCTCTAAAAAGCACTCCATTGCAAAATACTTTTACTCTATATTAAACTAATATAAATTAGTTTTTGCCAAAATTGACAAGCTTATTCTCATTTCATTCTCAATAGTTAAATTTCCTTTATTAATATAACAGTTAAACTTATCACCGTAAAAATTTCACCTTGACAGCCCTATTATTTAAAGGAATTTCCCTTTAAATAATAATTTTTAATAAATCAATTTTTTTATTATTTTTTGTTCATATTAATAGAAAATTAAAGTTACCCTACAAACATTATATATCATAATGAAACTTTTTTTAACAAAATATTATTAAAATTAACTTTTTGTGAAGTATTTTTTAAATTTAAAAATATTTTGTCCCATTTTAGCGAAAAAAAACTATATCCAATTAAAAATAGAATACTAATATATTTTCGGAGTATATTTCAATTAATAAACAGAATATTTGATTAATTTTCCATCTATTATATAAATATATTCTCTATCTAGTAATCTGCTTTAAATATTTGATATAGTTTTTATTATATTAAATTTTAGCAACGTCCCCAATAATTTATATTTTCTCTTAATATATCTAATGAAGATTCTGCCTGTTCTTTTTCTTTTCGCTCTAATCTTTTAATAGTTCCAAAACTTTTTTCCAAACTTAATTCTTCATCCTTATCAGTTAAGACCCATATTGTTTTTACATTAATAGGTTTAACCTCCAATTCCTGTTCTCCAACTCCATCTGTAAAATAAACTAAAATATAATCTCTTAAATTATTATCCTTTATATATCTAAATACAGGTGAGAATTTAGTAGAACCATTTTTCTTAGTTCTTTCCTTTATGTCCTTTGGAGTTTTAAGGTCATAAACTCTTCTTATTTCATCATCAGCTTCTATAATTGTTATCTCTGCATTTTTCTCTTTAGCCATAGATAAAATTTCTATTATTATTTTTTTAACTTCATCATCAGTCATGGAGGCAGAGATATCTATAGCTACTAAAATCTTTGGAATATGATTAGCAAGTTTTCCTCTTATATCTAATCTATCAGCCATTCTTCTATCTCTTCTTGTACTAGTTTTTCTATATCCTCTTTTAGTATTACTAATAAGAGTTTTTAGTATCTCCTGCCAGCTTAACTCACCTTTTTCTTTTAATAGATTCATAGCCTTAGCTATATCCTCTGGTGCGCCACCTTTAAAAGCATTAACTGCTAATTTTTTGGTTAAAGCCTTAGTACTTTCCAAACTTACAGAGGATTTTTCCCAAGCTTCATGGGCTTTTTCCTGATCTATTCCTTCTTTTATTATACTGCTATCTTCACTAAATTTACCTTCATTTCTTTTCACTCTTCGTTTTATAACGTCTTCAATATTTTTAGCATAAAGTTCTATAGTCATATTTTCATCAAGATTAAGACCAAACTCTAAATTTACATCATAAAGTCTTCTACAATAGGGAGGTAAATCCTTAATATATTGATTTATCGCTATGTCCATAGCAATACTAACTGCTAAATTAGAATACTTACTCTTTAAAAAAGTTGCTCTTTCATAGTGTCCCATCATTATATGATAAACTTCATGTTTCAAAAGAGCTTCCATCTCAACCTGTAAATTATCAAGAAAAGTTACTGGATTAAAAGACATCAAAAACTCTCCTCTTTTAGGAACCGTTGAAATCGGCCAAGAATTTTCAAAATTAATATCTCTTCTAACCTGAACCAAAAACTGACCAAAAAAGCTATTTTCTTTTCCATAGAGCTTAATAATTACCTTTTCCAAAAGAGAAAAGAAATCTCTTCTAAACTCATCAGAAATCATAACTTCCTTAGCCTCTATCTTAATGGCTTCATTATAAAGCCTTCTTCTTTCATCCTCAAAAGCCATAAATACTCCTTCCTTTGGTAATTTAGAATGCAGAATTA
>JBOGCG010000103.1:0-39101 GCA_051656625.1 Sarcina sp.
ATAGGGCTTTCTATTACATTGCTATAAATGCAGAACCTATTATTATTAGTACCACACCTATAATTTTCTTTTTAGTTATTTTTTCACCTAAGGTAATTCTTGCAATTATTATTGTCCAAATATAAGTCATCGCAGTAAGTGGAAGTACTATGTTGTAAGGTAAATATTTTAGGGCTATTATATTTAAAATAGCAGCTGTAACATAAAATATTCCTCCCACATAAACTTTCCAATTTATAAATAAAGAAAAAATACTTTTCATATCTTCAGTACCTTTTTTAAAGAAGAAAGCACCTAGTGCACCAAAAAAGGTCATGAAGGGAAATAATAAATATATCTTATTCATTTTCTTCCCCCCTCGCTATAAATATTACTCCTAGAATTATTATGATTATACCAATCAATTGTTTCCATGATATACCTTCTCCTAGGAATAAATATCCGTTTATTAATGCAAATATATATCCAATACACATAATAGGATGAAGTATTGAAAGTTTACCAAACTTAAATGCTATTATTAATGATAAGGCTCCTATTCCATAAAGGAAGAAACCAACTATTAATAACCCTAGTCCTTTATTTACTCCAATCTTCCAAAATAATTGTCCAAAGGATGTACATAAGGCTGATATAACAACAAGAATTATACCTTTAGTTAAATTGTTACTCTTCACTTTTTCTCTCCTATTTCCATTTTAAAATTTCATAATCATTATTACTTTTCTTATAGTTTATTAAATATGCTTTATTTGCTAAATCAAACATAGGCTTATCTGATAAAGAATCTGAATAGGCTAAAGATTTCTCTTTATCTACAGTTATTCCTTTTTCCTTTAGATACTGATTTATTCTTTCTACTTTCTCTATTCCCTTACAGTTAATTCCTTCAATTTCATTTGTATAGAAGTTTTCTTTTGCTTTAAGCTTTGTTCCGATTACTCCATCAACAAATTCTTCATTTTCAAAATGCTTTAAGTAACATTCTGGAGATGCAGAAATTAATAAAGTTAAATATCCCTCTTCTTTAAGTTTTGTTATTTCTATTAAAGCATCGTTAAATATTTTTTTCTTAATAACTTCTTTATAAAAATTATCTAAATCATTATCACTTAAATAATTTATAGTATAAAACATGCTTTCCTTAGCTTTCTTAGTGTTAATTAACCCTAATTTATAAAAACAAAGATCCATAAAAAGTTTAGGTAATCTTTTTTTAGCCTTAGGATATTTATCTATTGTATATTTTAATAAAAGAAACATTGAATCTCCCTCTATTAAAGTTTTATCTACATCGAAAAAAGCTATTTTTTGCATTGCCATATTTTCACACTCCCATAATATATACTACTTTCCAATTGTATAATCTAAATGAAACTCTCTTGCTTTATTTATATATGAAGCTTCAAAGTTATTTTGATATATGATTAAAGGTTTTGTAAATACATATTCCTTTATAGTATTTGAACGTTGATTCTTATAATAAACTGCTGCTGGTAATATCATTGCTGAGTTTACAAACATGATTAATAAGAATGCCATTCCTATAGTCTTTGATATTTTGCTCTTTCGTAGGAATAACAATAAGCCAACCATCAGTGGTATTGCCCAAAGAAAACCTATATATCTAGCCCACCAAAGAACTCCTCCTACAATAGCTACAGCTCCTACTAGTACAAGAGCTAAAATTGAAGCTATGAGTTTTTTTCTATCTCTACAGGTTGCTAAAAGATATATTACTCCTATAAATGATAAAGGAATAAATATTATTGAGTAAGGTCCAAAGCCTCTTACTCTAGCATCCGTTGTAGAATAATATTTTAAAGTATTTTTATTTACCCCTAAAAGTTCTGAGAAGTTTTGAGCTTTTTTACCATTAAAATTCTTAGGATTCGGCATAGCCACCATAGATTTATAGGCTTGTTTAAATTCACTATCATATCTAAAATCTAATGGGGTATTATTAGTCATTATATTTATTTTTCCTTTACCTACTAGAGGATAAAGTGGATTTCCATTATGAATTGTATTAGTTACATAGGGATTAAATCCTAAGATAATTACTGAAAAGACTAATCCACAGATTAAGAATACAAATAATTTAATATTGTGTTCTTTTCTTTTGTAAATTAAATTCATTATTAAGAATCCAAATAATATAGCTCCTGCATAGGCAAGACCTGTAAACTTTATATTTATCATGAAAGTAGCTACATTTACTAAGATGAAATATTTGAATAAATGTATATCTTCATAGAAAAATATAAGATATAAAGTCATTAACAGAATAATTATATATATTGCTAAAGCTGAATCAACATAATAACTAAAAGTTTGTCCTATTATAACTGGATTTAAAACCATAATTATAGCTACAAATAAAGATAATATTTTTTTACCTTTAGTAACCAAATTGAACACACCAAAACTTAAAATCCCAAGTGTAATTGGTAAAAGCATTGTTAATACTTTTGCTGCTTCTATCCTAGTTGTTAACTTATATAAACAGGCTGCAAAAACTCCTGGTGCCTTTGTATAGTGTGCCACCCATAAATTCATATCTTTTATATTTGATTGATAAATAGGGTTCCATCCCTTATATAAATCAATAACCATTTCTTGATGATAAGCTAATGAGTCGTAGCTTGAATCCCAAATAAGATTATTAATAAAAGCTAAAATTGCTACTAAAACAAAAAAGCCTATTAAAGTTAAAATCATAAATTTCCAACTCATCTGCTCTCTATCTCTACTTAAAAGAAATTTCCCTATAATCATTGCTATTATAGGGAAAATAATAAAGTTTGCAGCATTTATTGGAATTTTAATAAAAAATAAGAGTTCGCTTCCTATAAAAATGCTTCCTATGAAAGCTAAAAACATAAAAGCTATTAGAATAGAATAATAAGCTACCTTATTATCACTTATCCTACTTTTTCTTTCGTACATATTAAAATCCTCCCACGCTTGTCCTATTTATTAAAGTAAATTATTATTACTGCACTTGAAATAATCCAAAGTACTACATCTACCATAATTGTTTTATCTTTTAGTACTGCCTCTGTTGGACTTCCGCCAGCACCTTTTTTCTCAGCTAAATATTTATATCTGAATAATCCATAAACTACGAATATATTTGTAAACATCATATAAGTATTTGCTGGATATGCTACAAATGTATAAATTGCGTAACATACAAGGGTACAAGTTACTGATATATTAGAAAACTGAGTTAAAAGATCTTCTGAATAATCATCAAGTATTTTTCTATGTTCTGTAGCTTTGTCACTTAATTTAACAAGCTCATTTTTTCTCTTTTCAAATCCTAAGAATAATGAAATAAAGAATGTACAAAGAATTATCCAACCTGATAATTTAACATCTATAACTAATGCCCCAGCTGAAATTCTCAATATAAATCCTATAGCAATTGAAACTATATCAACAATCACTATATGTTTAATTTTAAATGAATAGATTATATTGTTTAAGAAGTAAACTAATATAACCGCAAATAATTTAATGTCAACAAAAAAAGAACCTACTAAGCTAATAAGCAAAATGACAATAAAAGCTGCTATAGCTTGTGGTACTTTAATAGCTCCACTGGCAATAGGTCTTAACCTTTTCTTTGGATGTACTCTATCGCTTTCAACATCTAAAATATCATTCATGATATATACTGTTGATGAAATTAAACAGAATAAAACAAAAGTAATCAGAGATTTCTCTATTTTTCCTGCCTCTGCAAAACTATAAGAAAATAATAGTGGTGCAAAAACAAAAAGGTTTTTTATCCATTGTTTTGGTCTCATAAGCTTCAATAGATTCAATATAAAACCTCTATTATTGACTACCTCAATTTCTTTTTCAGACCCTTTCTCCTTTAAGTCCAAACTCACAAAATCACCTCATTCTAAATAACTATAAGTTTTTTAAAACATTAATATCCCCTACATTTTAAAAATCTTTTTTCCTTTAACGTCTACATATTATATCATAAAATACTATGTTTTTTTTCATTTTTAAAACAAAATTCCATAGTAATTTTAACATTTTTTTCTATTTTAGTCTTTACTATATTTATTCAAAAGAAAAAGATGCATCAAAGTTATTAAAACAGTTAATTTTTTCAAATTTTTTCATAAAACTTTGAAAATCTGTTTTAAATTTAATGCATCTTAAATTATTTTTTATTACTAAATTATCATTTAGTGATAATCATAAATCCTACATAAACTAAAATAATTAAAATTAAAGGTATATTTATAATTCTTTCCTTTGATAAATCAAATCTTGATTCATTAAAGCTTCTCTCTGCTTCAACTCTAGATAGATCTTTCATTTTAGAATTTTCCATAGCTTTTATAACTATTACGATTAAAAATACTGCTCCTACTGCTAATAAAGCATAAAAAACTCCTGAGCCTATCTTAACAGCTAATGGTAAATTTTTAAGAGTTTCTGTGGCATTTTCTAAATTTAAAGTTTCTGTAGCAGTACTAACAGCTCCCTGTAATGAAATTAAAGCTCTTTGCATAAGTAATTGAGATGTATTAATAGTAAAATGTGCTATCATAGCTGGAATTAAACTATTTGTAGCAATAACAACATAGGCAAAGATAACTCCCATCGCAAAAGCATATAAAAATTGGTGCATGTTAAGATGTAAAATTCCAAACATAAGTCCAGACATTAAAGCTGCCACATGTTTGTTCTTGAATCTGTAACCTGAAAGAACAATCCCTCTTATAGTAAATTCCTCACTGATTGCTGGAGTAACTCCTATCATAATAATCATAAGCCATAATGGTGTTTTACTAAGAGTATCAAGCATTACAGCTACATCATTATTTGCAAAAAATGATGCTATATATGAGAAAAATATCATAACTGGTTGTGCTAAAAAGGCTAATACAAAGGATAGTATTATTTCTTTTCCACTAACTTTGTTTAATCTTAAAACCTTTTTAAAACTTTGTCTTGTAATAAGGATATATAAAATAGCTGGTATTACAAAAAGAATAAAATGTGATGCTATAAGTGCCACAGGCTGACTTAACTTTAAAGTTCTATAAAGAAAAGGTGCCAAGAAGCTTGGCATAATAATGCTTATAAGTAAAATAACTAAAAAAAACAAATTCCCACTTAATATGGGTCTAATTTTACTACTGAATCTATTCATTTTTTCCCCCTAAATTTTTTTTATATTATTGTATAAAACCAATATACTCTGGTAATACTTATTACTGAGGCAATAAGCTTCAATCTTATAATAGCCTCTCCCCCATTTTATTTTTTATGCAGTCTTAGCAGTGGATCGGTCACAGCTAAGACTGTTTTTTTATTTTTAATTATTAACTGCTGTTAATATCATAAATAATCCATTAAGCACTGATTGAAGTCTAACTCTTTCTCTATCCCCTGCAAAGTTAAACTTTTTAACTGTTGTTTCTCCCTTAAATGAAACAGCTATATAAACAAGTCCCACTGGTTTTTCTTCTGTTCCGCCACCAGGTCCTGCTATACCTGTTGTAGATACTCCAATTTTAGCTTCTGCTACTTTAGCAATTCCCTCAGCCATTTCTTTTGCTGTCTCTTCACTAACTGCACCAAATTTTTCTAATGTTTCAGCCTTCACCCCTAGTCTTTTCATTTTAGCTTCATTACTATAGGTTACTGCACCCTCTAAAAATACCTCTGAAATACCTGGGTAATTAATTAATGCTCCTGCTAAAAGACCACCTGTGCAAGATTCTGCTGTAGCTATAGTTAATTTTTTCTCAATAAGTATTTTTCCTAAAACATCCTCTAAAGTAGTCTCACCTTCAGCATAAACAGCATCACCAAGTCTTTTTCTTATTTCCTTTTCAACTGGTTCGATAAGTTTATCACAGCTTTCCTCATCATTTCCCTTTGCTGTTATTCTTAATATAGCTTCAACATTTTTTACATAGGGAGCTATTGTAGGATTACTTTGCCCTTTTATTAAATCCTTAACTTTAGTTTCAACTGTAGATTCTCCCACTCCAAAAATTCTTAAAACTTTAGATTTTAACATACTGCTGCTTCTTTCCTGTAAGAAAGGAACTACATGATTTAAAAACATAGGTTCAAGTTCTCTTGGCGGTCCTGGTAATACTGCTATTATTTTTTCCCCTTCAGTTCCATTTTCTTTTTTTACCTTTTCTATCATTATACAACCTGGCGCTGTTCCGTTAGGATTTTCTAATATAATACTATCCTTTGGAAAATAACATTGCTTTTTATTATTATCTGTTATTGGTTTATTTATTTTTTTAAAGTAATTCTCTAAATCCTCTAATGATTTATTATCAACTTCTAAATTCTTATTTAAATATTTTGCTGCTGTTTCCTTAGTTAAATCATCCTCTGTAGGTCCAAGGCCTCCACTTGTAATTACTAACTCACAATTTTCAAAGGCTCTTTCAAACTCTTCTAATAATCTTTTCTCATTGTCTCCAACTACTGCTTGATGGTAAACATCCACACCTAAATTAGCTAATTCTCTAGCTAAGAATCTAGCATTTGTATTTACAATATCTCCTAATAGTAGTTCTGTTCCTACTGCAATAATTTCTGCTTTCATTAAAATTCACCTCTCAACCAGGTCACTATAACCTTTTTACTTTTGTTTTCTAATAAAAATATTATTACCTATTTAATAATATTCCTCAAAGAATTTGATATATTCTTCAATTAAGATTTATATACTTTAAATTTTAGCACAACTTTTTGGAAAATATTATAATTAAAGTTTAAATTACTATAATATTTTCTTTAATTATAAATAATTTAACTATTTAAAGCATATTTTTCTATTGAATGTATAATATTCTTTCATTTCCTTTTATATTAAAGTTAGTTTTTGTATAATTATAAATAGGTTCATTTCTTCTTAATATATCCTTAGAAATAGAACCAACATTAAAATTTATAGTTATAAAATATATTTTTATTTTGAATTAAGATTAGTAGAACTTTTTAAATCTTCTACTATTGTTTTTAAAATAAAAACACAATTTATTAAAAAACAAAATGTACCCAATTGTAAGGATATTTCTAAACAAAAGGTTGTCGAAATTTTAATAATTTTGTTTTTTTCTTATTTTACTAAAGAAAGGTTGATTACGTATGGACACTAGAATATCTGTTGTTGGAATTATAATAGAGGAGAAAAGCTCAATAAATTCAGTTAATCATATACTATCTGAATATAGTGATATTATTATTGGACGAATGGGGCTTCCTTATAAAGAAAAAGACCTTAGAATAATTTCAATTGTTGTTGACGGTACTACAGATGCTATTTCTGCTATAACTGGTAAAATTGGAAGATTACAAGGAGTTTCAGTTAAGGCAGCTATATCAAAAAGATAAGGAGTTTTGTTATGTTTACTAAAACTGATAATGAAAAATACCAAGCAGAGAATTTTATTAAAGATGGAGAAATTAAAGATATAATTTCTAAAAGTGAGAGCTTAGCTAATGATTTAACTCTTGTTGATGAAATCCTTGAAAAATCAAGAGCTGCCAAAGGTTTAACACCTGAAGAAGCTGCTATACTTCTTAGCGTTACTGATGAAAAATCAATAGAAAAAATGTTTACTATAGCTAAAGAAGTAAAAGAAAAATTCTATGGAAAAAGAATAGTTATCTTTGCACCACTTTATGTTAGTAATTACTGTGTTAACAACTGTAGCTATTGTGGTTACAAACATTGTAACGAAGATTTAAAAAGAAAAAAACTTAATAAAGAACAATTAATCGAAGAAGTTAAAGTTCTTGAAAGTTTAGGTCATAAGAGAATAGCTCTTGAAGCTGGGGAAGACCCAATCAACGCTCCTCTTGACTATATTATTGATTGTATCAAAACTATTTACTCAATCAAATTTGATAATGGAGCTATAAGAAGAATTAATGTAAATATCGCTGCTACTACTGTTGATGAATATAAACAGTTAAAAGCTGCTGATATTGGTACTTATATATTATTCCAAGAAACTTATCATAAAGAAACTTACGAAAGACTTCATGTTTCTGGACCAAAGCATAACTACAATTATCATACAACAGCTATGCATAGAGCTAGAGAAGCTGGTATAGATGATATTGGAATGGGAGTTCTTTACGGATTATATGATTTTAAATATGAAACTATAGCAATGCTTATGAATGCTAACGACTTAGAAAAAACTACTGGAGTTGGACCTCATACTGTTTCAGTTCCTAGAATCCAAAAGGCTGAAAATGTTACTCTTGAAAACTTCCCTTACCTTGTTTCTAATGAAGATTTCAAGAAAATCGTTGCTATATTAAGACTTTCTCTACCTTATACAGGTATTATTCTTTCAACTAGAGAAAATCCTGAAATTAGAGATGAAATAATTTCTCTTGGAGTATCTCAAGTTAGTACTGGTTCTTGTACTGGTGTTGGTGGATATTCTGAAAGTCAGAGAGATCCTGAAGAAAAACCTCAATTTGAACTTGCAGATCACAGATCTCCTGTTGAGATGATTGAAAGTTTAATGGAAGCAGGATATATTCCTAGTTACTGTACTGCTTGTTACAGAGAAGGAAGAACTGGAGAAGCTTTCATGGATATAGTTAAGAGTGGAACTCTTGATAATATCTGTGAAGCTAATGCTATGCTTACTTTAAAAGAGTTTATAGATGATTATGGAACTGAAAAAACTAAAATTCTTGGTAGTAAAGTTATCGAGGAAAATTTAAATACTATAGAAAATATTAAATTTAAAGAGTCAGTTGAAAAGAGCCTTGATAAAATAGCAAATGGTACTAGAGATTTACGTTTCTAGGCTGATTTAATTCTTGCGAATCCCTGCAATCTTGCAGGGATTCTTTTTTTGAAAATACTATGATTTTTTTCTATTTTTAAAATTTAAATATGGCTTTCCTAACAAAGTAAGCTTTTAAATTTATAAAAGCTTACACTTGTTTAAAAACTGCTTTTATTCTCTGTTAATTTAATATCCTAAAGCAATTTAAAAATATTTAAATATGATAAAATTGAACTTGTGATTTGACTAAAATTACTTAAATTTGCTTAAAATACTAGGCACTAAATTCAGCTATAGTATATTACTATCTCTGCATTTGGTGTTATATATTTACATTGTTACGTAGTAAAAAATAATTAACATTAAAGGTTAATCTTATAAATTTGGAGGTACTAAAAATGCAAGAAACACCAAGAGCTAATAGATTCCATATTAGTTTATTCGGAAAAACTAATGTTGGTAAATCAACAATAATAAATTCAATAACAAGTCAACCAGTATCAGTGGTTTCAGACTTCAGAGGCACAACAACAGACCCTGTCTATAAAGCTATGGAGCTTCCACCACTTGGACCAGTAGTTTTTGTTGACACAGCTGGTATAGATGATGATAGTGAAATCGGAGAATTAAGAATTAAAAAAACTGTAGATGTTTTAAATAAAACAGATATGGTTGTTATGGTATTCTCAGCTGAAGAGTTCTACCCTATAGATAATCTTGATGAGTTTTTAAAATTACCTATTCTTAAGGAAATGTTCGCTAAAGAGTTAACTTGGTATAGCGAAGCTAAAAAATTAAACAAAACTATTATTGGAGCATTCAATAAATGTGATTTATTTAGAGGCTTAAATAGTGAAAAAGAAGAACAATACTATATAGATAAAACATTAAAAATGTTAAAAGAATTATTCCCAATTGAATTTGTAGTTCTTTATAAAGAAAAGAAATTTATAAATAGATTAAAGGATTGTATTGTAAAAAATACTCCTGTAACTAGTTTAGATAAACCTTTAATTGGAGATAAAATTTCAGAAGGTGATAAGGTAATCCTTGTAGCACCTCAAGATATTGAAGCTCCTAAAGGTAGATTAATTTTACCACAGGTTCAAGTTCTTAGAGATTTACTTGATCATAAGGCTATGCCTTTAACTGTAACTTTAGATAATCTTGAAAATGCTTTAAAGGTCTTTAATAATAAACCAGACCTTGTTATCACTGATTCTCAAGTATTTAAGGAAGTTGAAGCAATATTACCTAAGGAAGTTCCTTTAACTTCATTTTCTATCCTTATGGCTAGATTCAAAGGTGATTTAGAACTTTTATATCAAGGTGCTAAAAAAATCAAGCTTCTTAAAGAAGGAGATAAAGTTCTTATAGCTGAAGCTTGTACTCACCATCACTTAAAAGGTGATATAGCTAGAGAAAAGCTTCCAACATGGCTTACAAATTTCTGCCCTGGAGTAACTGTTGATAACTACTCAGGACATGATTTCCCTGAAAATTTAGAGGATTATGACTTAGTAATACACTGTGGTTCTTGCATGTTTAACAGAAATGAATTTATGCATAGAATGAATCACTGTAAATCAAAAAACCTAGCTATTACTAATTTTGGAATAGCAATTGCTGAACTTAACGGAATTTTAGATAGGGTTATGGAACCTCTTATAAAGTAAAAAAATAGTCAATCACTGAATATAGTATACTCAGTAATTGACTATTTTCATTTCTTATAAAATTTCTTTTGGAGTAAATGGGCAGTATCCTATTTCATCACAGGCTTTACGCATCTCTTCCCATTGTTCTTCACTTTTTATTGATTCTAATGCAGTTGGATATAATATATAATTTTCCTTAAATATATGGTCTTTTAACTCATAAACAAGCTCTTTTGCTAATGGATCTAATCTATCCTTAAAATCTTGAAAATCTAAATATTTAACTGTATTTCCAAGTTCTTTTATAGCTCTTTTCTTTATTCTTAAAGTATCATGCTCCATTCTCATTATTCTTGTTGGCCCTGTTATTTCTAAATCTTCTAAGTTTTTAAATAATACATCCTCTTCTCTTTTATGATGTAATTCTGCCTCTAAAATAAGAGTTGCCACTTCCACAAGTCTATTATATATAAGATTACTTTCATCATATTTTTCAAGTTGTTGAATTTCTTTATTTATTTCCTCTAATTCATTTAATAACTTAGTAATTTCATCATGCTCAGCAACTAATGTATAAAGAACATGACCTTTTATTATATTTGCTTTTAATTTTTCTAATTCATCTTTTAATACTTCCATGTGTATATCACATAAATGTCTCAAATCTGTAGGATTCATTCCTTCATCTATTAACTTTTGTTCTGCTAAAGATAACTCTAATGGTGATATTGTTTTTACAACTTCTAAAGTTTCATTTTTTAATTCTTCGCTAACATTTCCCTCATTTAATTTTTTTAATAACTCTTTTAATCTATTAACTTTATTTTTATCTATATTGTTTTCCATAATCTTTCTCCTTTTAATTTTAATATATATTTAAATCATCATTTTAATCTCGTCCATGACCTTATTATATATTTTTCAAAAATTAAAATCGGTAACTTTGATTACGAGTCTTTTTATATTTTTATTTAATAAAAAAACCTATAATAAAGAATCTTTTTTTAAAAATCCTTACTATAGGCTCTAATTTATTTCTATATAATTTTCTATTTAATCATCAAATCTTCTAAAGTATATTTAGACATTTCTTCTAAAAATTTTTTTAAAGAACTATTTAACACTCCTTTTAATTTACAGCCCTCTGTCATTAATGGGCATTTATTAATATCACTCATACACTCAACTAGGTTTAAATTTTCCTCTGTAACTTTTAAAACCTCACCTAAGTTAATGTCTTTTGGCTCTAATCCTAATTTTACTCCACCATTTCGTCCTTTTGTGGAAATTATGTACTCTGTTTTTCCTAATTTATTTATAACTTTCTTTAAATGATCCTTTGATATATCAAGATCTGAAGCCATTTTATCTATAATAAAACTTTCTTCTTTATTTCTACCTAAATATATTAAAGTTCTGAAAGCATAATCTGTAAATTTAGATAATTGCATTTTTTAACTCCTTTCATTATTTTAATATCTTCAATTATTAATTGGTTTTATAAACCCTTTTTTCATTTAAAAGTAGAATATCATATTTTTTATGACTTTAAAATAATTTGTTTTTAAAAGTGCAAAACACTTGCACTTTATTTTTCTTTATGTTATATTAAATCCATAGTAAACAACTCGTATTAATAAGATTTGAATTTAAAGGAGATTTTAATTATGTTAGATCAAAAAACTATAGATATAATAAAAAGCACAGTACCAGTACTTAAAGAGCATGGATTAGAAATAACTAAAACTTTCTATCAAACTATGTTTGAAAACAATCCAGAAGTAAAAGTATTTTTCAATATGGACAAACAGTCATCAGGAGAACAACCAAAAGCTCTTGCTATGTCAATTTTAGCAGCTGCTCAAAATATAGATAATTTAGAAGCTATATTACCAGTAGTGAACAGAATTGGACAAGTTCACTGTGATAAAGGAATAAAAGAAGAACACTACCCAATAGTTGGCTCTAATTTACTATTAGCTATCAAAAAAGTTTTAGGTGATGCTGCAACTCCTGAAATAATTGATGCTTGGGGTAAAGCTTATAATGTAATCGCAAAAGTATTTATCGATGTAGAAAAAGAAATTTACGCATCAAGAAAATAATATTCCCAAAAAATTTGACTATATTTTAATATTCCTAATAATTATAAAGGCTATATCAAAAATCAGAATCAGTAACTAATAATGTTACTTTATTCTTCAATTTGATATAGCTTTATTTTTCAACTATTATACAAAAATATTTTAGTAATATCCATTTTCACAAAGTAAATCATAACAAGCATTTACTTCTTCGTCTGAAAATAATTGACCATATTTAGGATTAACAATAACAGCTTCCATAGATAGTTCTAAACGATTAGCTTCAACTAATTTTTCAAAACAGTCTGAAGTTCTTCCTTTTCTTAAAATTTCTTGGATTGTTCTTACTGCTCCAAACTTATCTATATTTTGCAGTAATCTAGTCATTTTACATCCACATTCTTTTTCTGCTATTTCACAATTTTTAATAATTTCTTCTTGTAATTTTTTTTCTAACATACTATCTCTCCAATTTATCTAAATTATTCTGCTTATACTCTTAATAATACTATAAGAAATTTATTTAATGAAATTCTTATTTTTACTATTCCTGTTTATTATTAAAATTATAACTGTATTTCTTTTTTCTATTAGTTTTTTCTATATGATATAATGGTAAAAAACTTGATATTTATGAAGGGAGAATTTAGTGATTTATATTTATCACTAATAATAAGGATGATTTATAAAAATAAAGAATTTGTTTGTCTTTTAGATGTAGGTTTTGAAACAATTAGAGGAAAATGGAAAAGTATAATTCTTTGTCATTTAAATGAAGGGCCTAAAAGATTTTTAGAGCTTCAACGTATTACTAAAGGAGTTAGTCAAAAGGTACTAACTGAAAATTTAAAGGATTTAGAACAAGAAGGTATCTTAGAAAAAATTATTTACCCTGAAATTCCTCCTAAAGTTGAATATAAACTTACTGAAAAAGGATTAGAATTATCTAGCGCTTTAAAAATTATTGAAAATTGGTCCATGAAGTATTATTCAAATTTAGTTGAAAAATAATTTAAATAAAAATATACCTGCCCTAATAAATAGAAGATTTTTAACTCTAAAACTTTCTATTTCTTTGAGGCAGATATATTAAAAATATTATAATTTACTAAAATCTATACTTAATATACATATTCCATGTTTTTACTTTCTACTATAGCTAAAGCTACAGCTCCAAGCATCCCAGCATTAACCCCTAATCCTGCAGGAACTATCTTGCAATTTTCAGACATAGTCTTAAAAGTTCTTCTGTTAACAACTTCTTTTACCCTATCAAAAACTATATCACCAGCCTTTGAAACTCCTCCACCTATAACAACCATTTCTGGATCAAATGCAGTTATCATATTAGCAATTCCAATCCCTAAATAAGTCATTGCTCTATCTATTATCTCTTTAGCTACCATGTCCCCTTTTTCAGCTTCTAAAAACACTTCATAGGAAGTTACTTTTTCATAATTTCTTAATGATGTTTCCACCTTACTATCTAGAGCTTCTTTAGCTTTTTTAGCTATTGCAGTTCCTGAAGATAATGCTTCTAAACATCCATTGTTACCACAACCACAGGTTGGACCAAAAGGATCTAAAGTCATATGTCCAACTTCTAATGCATTATAAGTGCTTCCTCTATAAACTTTACCATCTAAAACAGCACCTCCACCAACTCCAGTACTTACTGTAACATATACCATATTTTTTAATCCTCTTGCCGCACCTAGCATGTACTCTCCAACAGCAGCCACATTAGCATCATTGTCCAAAAAAACTGGCACTTCAAATTCTTCTTTAATAGGCTCAACTAAATTAAAATTTTTAAATGGAAGATTGGGTGTTGTAATAATTAAACCATTTTCAATATCTAATGGACCTGGAGAACCAACTCCAATAGCTCTAATTTCATCATCGGAAACCTTTCCAAGTTCTATAACTTTATTTATTGAGTTTATTATGTTATCTAGTACAACTGTTTCTCCTAAATGTGCTTCTGTAGGAACAGTCCATTTTGCTTCAACTATTCCAGCTACTGTTGCTAATCCACAACTTATCTTTGTCCCACCTAAATCTACGCCTATAACATAATCTTTCATAACTAAACATCTCCTGTTACTAAAATTAATATTTTTATATTATAAAAGGTCTATTTCTAAAAAATATTTCTATCCTTCTAACAATAAACCTTTACTCCAAAAGTATAACATGAAACGTATACATATTTATAGCCTTAAATAAGAATTTTCATAAAATTTTACAAATTTTTAGAAGCTTTTATTTTATATAATCCATTATCCTCATACTCTTTATAATTTATGCTAAAATTTTTATCCTTTAACATAGAACAAACCATTCTAATATTTTCTTCATTTGAATTATCTATAACAATTGTAAAATCATCACTACTTTCTACTATACTTATGTAATCATAAATATTACTATAATCACTTAATCCCATAGTACCTCTTATTTCCATTCTATAATTAGACATCCGCTTCTCCCACCTTAAACTAAATTTAGTGGAACTACCTCCTTATTGTTTTTTCTTCCCCAAATCGATACAAGTCTCTTATTATACTTATAATTTATGCCTATTTTACAATTATTATTCCAAATAAATTAGATTTTTCATCAAATACTCTAATTCTTTTCTAAAAGCAACAGCCCATTGCAATAAACAACAAAATCTTTTACCCTTACCTCTCCCCCCCTTTTTTTTCTATAAAAAATTAAAAAAAGGTTCTTTTCTAATCTTTTTACATAAAAATCAAAAAAGAACCTTTTTACTATTAAATATTATTTGTTATTTTCTTTTATTGCAGAAACAATTTTATTTACTTCATTAGAAGGCACTTCATCATACCTTTCAAAGTTCATGGAAAAATCTCCTCTTGCCTGAGTTATTGATCTTAAATCTGTAGCATATTTAAAACTTTCTGCCATAGGTATCTCCGCTATTATTTTTTGTTCATTACTTTTCTCTATAGGTTCCATTCCCATAACTCGTCCTCTTTTTTTATTCAAATCTCCTATTACATCCCCCATATAACTATCTGGAACAATAACTTCAATATGCATTATTGGTTCTAAAAGTATAGGTTTTGCTAGTTCAATCCCCTTCTTATAAGCCATTGATGCTGCAACCTTAAAGGCCATTTCTGAAGAATCTACTGGGTGATATGATCCATCATGCAAAGTAGCTTTCAATCCAATCATTGGGTAACCAGCTAGGACACCTTCACTCATAGCTTCTCTTAAACCTTTTTCAACAGCTGGAATATAATTTCTTGGCACAACTCCTCCAACTATTTCATCTACAAAATCTAAATCTGTTTCTCCATCTACTCTTGGCTCAAACTTTACTTTAACATCTCCATATTGACCATGACCACCAGATTGTTTTTTATATTTTCCTTGTACATCAGCCACAGATTTTATAGTTTCTCTATAAGGTATTTTAGGAAAATCTAGATTAACATCTATGGAGAATTTATTTTTAAGTTTATTTGCAATTATATCAATGTGAGTTTCTCCCAATCCTGAAACTATTGTTTCTGCATTTTCTAAATCACGATTTACAGTAAATGTTTTATCTTCTTCTGATAATTTTGAAAGCCCTAATGATATTTTATCCTCATCTCCCTTACTTTTAGGGAATATACTCATAGATATAAGTGGCTTTGGAAAATTCATTCCATCATATTTTATTTTAAACCTTGGATCACAAAGAGTATCCCCTGTTTCAGTATACTGAAGTTTATTCACTGCCCCAATATCCCCAGCTATTATTTTTTCACATTGAATTTGATTTTTTCCTACCATAAAAAACATATTAGATAATTTTTCTTGCTTATCTTTATTTGAGTTAATAACCTCTGTTCCATTAGTAAGTTCTCCAGTCATTACTTTAAACATAGAAAGTTTACCCACAAAAGGATCCGCTATAGTTTTAAAAACTAATGCAGAAAATGGATTATCATCAGAAATATTAACTTTTATTTCTTTATTACTATTCAAATCTATAGCTTTTTGTTTTAAAGATAATTCTGGAGATGGAAAACACTCTACTATATCCTCAAGTAAAGTTTCCATACCTTTACATTCTGTAGCACTTCCACAAAGAACAGGTGCTATATCGCCATTTGCACAACCTTTTATTAAGCCTAGATATAAATCTTCATTAGTTAATTCCCCTGTTTCAAAATATTTATCAAGTAGTTCCTCATCAGTTTCAGCCACTGACTCTGCAAGCATTACCCTACAGCTTTCTAAATGTTCTTTATACTCCTTAGGAACCTCACACTGTTCCATTTTTTTTGTTTTGCTATTATAAATCCTAGCTTTTCCTGTAATTATATTTACTATTCCACTAAAAGAACTTTCTTTTCCAATAGGATACTGAACTGGAACTACACTAATTCCGAACTTTTCCTTAAGAGCCTCTAAAGTTTTCTCATAATCTGAGTTTTCTCTGTCTAACTTATTTATAAAGAATGCTCTTGGTAGTTTTATTTTATTGCAATAATTCCAAGCCTTTTCTGTTCCTACCTCCACACCTGATACTGAACAGGTTACTATCAAAGCCATATCCGCTGCTCTCATCCCCTCAATAACTTCACCTTGAAAGTCAAAGTATCCTGGAGTATCAATTAAATTAACCTTTCTTTCATCCCACTCTAAATAAGCTAGTGATGTCCCTATGGAAATTCCTCTTTTCTTTTCCTCTAAATCATAATCACTAACTGTGTTACCTTCTTCGATTTTTCCTAATCTATCAATATTTCCTGAATAATAAAGTAACGCTTCCACTAGTGAACTTTTTCCTGAGGAACTGTGTCCCATAACCCCTATGTTTCTTAAATTCTCAATACTATATTTTTTCATATAACCACATAATTTAAATGTTTACATTTTAAATTATGCTTTCACCGCCTTCCTTTTTAAATTTAAATTGATCAAAATAGAAATCATTTTAACCTCATTAGTTTAGGAATTCTGTTTTGTTATAATCATTTAGTAATAATTTAAGAGCTATTATTTTCAAGCTAAAATTTATCATTTTCCTTTAATAAAATATATTATTATTTCTTCTAAAATATTATTCTTTATTCTAAAGATATTTTTTATTTTCACAAAAATTAAACCCTCAATAATACTATTGAGGGTTTCTGGCCTTTTTTGCTTTATAGAATTTGTACTACGCATTAATACTATATTCTAAAAATTATTTCTTTTTAATTAAATTATTAGAGTTACAATATATATTATACACCTTTTACATTAATATTCATACGATTATTATTAAATTATTTTCCGAATTAATTTAATTTTTTGTGAATTCAAGAAAAATTATCCTATTATTTTAAATTTATATCCTTCAGCTTTATAATAATCGATAATTTCTGGTAAAACTTCTACAGTTTTTTCCTTTGGTTCACTGTCGTGCATAAGAAGTATTACATGGTTTTTATTTTCTGAAGTTCTTTTTACATAATCAATCATCTGTTCATTTGTATATTTTTTTCCCTCTGCATCTCCATTCAGTGCATTCCAATCAATACTACTTACATTCTCTGTTTCTAATCTATTTAAAAATTCTGGAAGATTTTGATCTTTATGATATTCTCTAGTATTTTCTCCACCTGGTAATCTTACTAAATTATTTTTAAAGTCTTCTCCCAAAATACCCTTTAACTCATTCTCTGTTTTTTTATATTCCTCCATAAAGTAATCTGAGTCTACTCTTTTTTTAGGATAAAGTTTTCCAAAATCATGAGTATATGTATGATTTCCTATAGCATTACCTTCATCTACAATTCTTTTTATAACATCTTTATTTTTTTCTGCTTTACTTATATTTTCACCTAATATAAAGAAAGTCCCTGTTACATCTTTTTCTTTTAATATGTTTAGTACTGGCTCTGTTTTGGAGCTTGGACCATCATCAAAGGTTAAAAATACTATTTTTTCATCCTTATATTGACCTTGGTAATCACTTTTCATCATTTCTCTTACTTCTGTTGGTTGTACTGCATTTTCTTTAACTTTATGTATATGATTTTTTCCTTCTACTATATCTGTTTCTAGTATCTCTTTTTCCTTTTTCATTTCCTCAGCATTTACTACTGAATCTCTTTTTTTATAATTAGTAAAATCTCCATTAAAAAAAGTTCCTGCTACAACTGCTGCTATAGCTACTACCCCTACTAAAGCTGTACTCATAGCAATTTTCTTTGCTTTTCGCTTATTTCTCTTTCTTCTATTCATTTTGTCCCCCTACTTATCCTTTAACTTATTTCAATTACATCTCTTCAATTGTATCAAATAATAATGACAAATAAGTAAATATAAGTAATCTTTTCTTTTAAATTTCAAAAAAAAATAAGAACTTTCTTTTTAAAAAATTCTATAAAGCTAAAAAATATTTAATTGAATATAAAAAAAACACTAAGTATAAATACTTAGTGTTCTTGGCTCCAGAAGTGGGATTTGAACCCACGACCTTTCGATTAACAGTCGACTGCTCCACCGCTGAGCTATTCCGGATCATCTACAATAAATATTATATATATCCTAGTTTTTTTTGTCAATAGTTTTTTTGAAATTTTTAAAAGATTATTTTACCTTTGTTAAAAATAAAACAATTAATAAATTAGCCTACTATATTTTTTAGAATAAAAATACTGAAAAACCCTAACTAAAACGAAATAAAATTTAATTAATAATTATTTTTGTATTATTATACATTTATTCTATATTTATTGTTATAGTTTTATAAAAAAATTGGAATTAAAGGATAATTTAATATATTGATAAAAAAATATTAACACTTTATTAATATTTTTCTTGATTTATTTCCCTACCCCCTATATAATAAATCCATAGAAACCGTTTACTTTATATTTAATTTACAAAGGAAAAACGAAAGGAGAAATTATTATGACTACAAAAAGCGCAGGCTCAAGTCGTTCATTAAACAGCAATATTATTTTTATCATCGGTGCACTTGGCGGCTTGTTATTTGGTTTTGATACTGGAATTATTTCTGGTGCCTCACCACTTATTGAAAAATCATTACATTTAACAGTTTTTGAAATTAGTTTTGTTACTTCTGCAGTTCTTATTGGTTCTTGCATTGGTGCATTAACTATAGGTGGTTTATCAGATAAATATGGACGTAAAAAACTTTTATTTATCGCATCTATCTTATTTATAACTGGATCTTTAATTTCAGCTTTTGCTCCTAATTTCACAATTATAGTAATAGCTAGAATTATCTTAGGATTAGCAGTTGGTTCAGCTTCTGCATTAACACCAGCTTACTTAGCAGAACTTGCACCTAAAGAAAGACGTGGTTCTTTAGAAACTCTATTCCAACTTATGATTACAGCAGGAATTTTACTTGCATATGTAGCAAATCTTGGATTCCTTCATCATAATATTGCGGGATTCGCTGATTGGAGATGGATGTTAGGAACAGCATTAATTCCAGCTTTAGCTTTATTTATAGGTAGCATAATACTTCCTGAATCACCTCGTTTCCTTATTCGTATAGGTAAAGAAAGTGAATCACATGCTGTATTAACAAACTTAAGACCAGATTATACAACTGAGCAAATTAAAGAAGAACATCTTGGTATATTAAAAGCTCACGCTGAAGATCATAAAGGTGGAGTTAAAGAATTATTTAGAATAGCTAGACCAGCACTTATAGCAGCTATCGGAATCATGTTATTCCAACAATTAGTAGGAATTAACTCAGTAATTTATTACTTACCACAAGTTTTCATAAACGGATTCCATTTCTCTGCAAGTTCAGCAATTTGGATTTCTGTAGGTATCGGTATAGTTAACTTCTTATCAACAATTGTAGCTACTATTATTATGGACAAGTTCCCACGTAAAAAATTACTAATTTGGGGTGCTTTAGTAATGGGTATCTCACTTGCTATACTTGCTGTTATTAACTACACAATCAACATTGAAACAGCAGCAGTTTACACTATTATACTTATAGCAATTTACATCTTTGGATTTGCAGTTTCATGGGGACCTATTGCTTGGGTACTTATTGGTGAAATCTTCCCATTAAGTGTTCGTGGAGTTGGAGCTTCATTCGGATCAGCTGCAAACTGGTTAGGAAACTTTCTAGTAACACAATTTTTCCTAGTAATTCTTGCATTCTTCCATAACAATGTAGGTGGACCATTTGCAATATTTGCAATCTTCTCCTTCCTTGCAATTCCATTTGTTATGCGTTATGTACCAGAAACTCATGGAAAATCACTGGAAGAAATTCAAGATGAATTATTAGAGAAAAATAAAAAATAAATAAAAAGCAATATTTTTAAGACTGTACTTTTCAACAAATCATAAAACTATAATTAAGATTTTATGATTTATAAAAAAGTATAGTCTTTTTTATTGTTCTTTTCTTGACTTCAAAAAATTATAAATATAAAATAGGTGTTTACTAGTTTTCTGGCTATTTTTACTAAAGTATCAGTAAAATTATAGAAACCCATTACATTTTTATTGTTTTATTAATGATAACATTTTAAAAGTAATATTTTCTCAATAAAATATTTTTATTATTACTCATTAAATATTTAAACAGTTTTTTATTAATGGTTAATTAATTTAAAGCTTTTGCGTTTTTATGGACAAGGTATATTATATAAATATATTATTCAGCAAAATCAAAATAACATTTCGTAATACAAGAAAACGTTATCTAATTGCAGAACAAGTTACAGAAAGGATCGCAGTAATATGAATACAACAAAGAAAAAGAGTTGGTTAATACCACTCCTTGTTGCTTTACCTAGTATGGGTATTGGTATTGTTTGGAATATGAACAGTACAGTAGTTCCAATGCTAGTTGAAAAAGCAACTAAATCACCATTTCAATTATCTTTATTAGTTATGATGGCTCCAATTACAGGAATATTCATGCCATACATAGCAGGACTTATAAGTGATAGAACTAATACAAAAATGGGGAAAAGAAAACCTTGGGTTATTATAGGTTGTACTCTTTCCACTATCTTCTTAATACTTTTAGGAGTTTCTAGAACATATATATTAATGTTTATTTTTGCAACACTACTATATGCTGCAGTTAACTTCTATCAAGGACCTTATTATTCATTAATGCCTGAATCAGTTGAAGAAAATCAAATTGGTTTAGTTAATGGATTTGGAAAATTACTTTTATCTTTAGGTGGGGTTATTTTCTTCGCAATAGGTGTTTCTTTATATAATAAAGCAGTTATTTTACCATTTATCTTAGTTGCAGTACTATTATTTATACCAACAATACTTGCAATGCTTAAAGTTAAAGAAGACCCATCTAAGTTCCAAAAACCAGCAAAATTCAGCTTAGATTTCTTAAAAAACAGCTCAGCAATGAGAGTCTTTATGACTGGTTTCTTCTTCTACTTAGGTTATGGATTAATAATGCCTTTCATGATTCCTTACTTTGAAAAAATGAATCATTTTTCAAGTTCAGAAATCAGTTTAGCCTTAACAGTATTTACATTTATCGGACTAATCCTTTCATTATTCGTAGGTATCTGGTGTGATAAATGGAATAAACAAAAAATATTATTCATCGCCTGTGCAGTTTATGGTATAGGATTTATAGTTGGATGGTTCTTTATATCAAGCATGATTACATTATGGTTATTCATGTTATTACTTGGTATTGGATTTGTAATCCTTCAAGTTTCATTCTATGCTCTAATTCCAGCAGTTGCACCAAAAGAAAAACTTGGTGAATATATGGGTGTCAATAACATCTTCTTATGTATTCCTCAAATTATTGGTAACTTAGCTGGTGGATACTTATTAGGACATGGACATGCTCACTTAATAATGCCACTTTGCTTCATCTCATTAGTTGTAGCATGTATCATTATTGGTGCAGGAAAATTAAAAATAATGAACAAATCAATGGCTTAAAATTAGTCATTTATAGAATATAAAGAACACTCCATAGGTAGAAAGATATTTCTTCAATCTATGGAGTGTTTTTTTTATAATAAAACTATTCTATTTTCCTTTTATAAATTCTAAAACTAAATTTATATTTTTAATAAAGTAAAACTCTCACCATTTTAGCTTCATGAGCTTTCCACTGAATACTTCTAAATTTATCGTCTTCTAGCAAACTCTAAAAACCTAAATTTATCTGGTCTATGTCTTGATTCTGTATATTGAAATAATTCACCATTTTCTAAATAGGAATAACTTTTAACCAAAACAATACAATCATATCCTTTTAAATCAAGATACTTTTTGTCTTCTTCCTCTACTGTAGCAACAGTAATTTCCTTTTTTGCAAAAGCTATTTTAAGACCTAATACCTTTTCTATATATTCATAGATAGAATCTTCACAAATTGCAGTACTTAAGCCTTTTATAATTGATTTATTTATGTAATCTTTATCTAAAATTATTTTTTCATCTCCAATTTCTCTAGTCCTAAAAATCTCCCAAATTTCTTCATTTTCTTTGCAATTAAGTTTCTTTTTTATCCAATGCTTTTCTGAAACTATCACTGAAAATTTTTCTACTACAGTTATTGGCTTTTCATTCATTTTCTCTGCTAATTCTTTAAAACTAACTACTCCTGATAAAGGAAAATCAAACTTATTTATATCTAAAACAAAAGAACCTTTTCCTTTACTTTTATTTATATATCCATTTTGTTCTAACATATTTAATGATTTTCTTATAGTATCCCTTGAAACATTATATTGTTCCATCAAAGCAGATTCTGAAGGAAGTTTTTCTCCTACAACATACTCTCCTCTTTCAATTTTTGTCATTATATCATTATATATATTAAAATATTTACTTGCCATTTTATCACCCTATTTTCCTTTCAAATTTGAAATTCTCTTAAATTAACCTCTCAATAATATTATATCTCAAAAAGCTTTAACAACAAATTGCAAAATTTCTTAAAAAAACAAAAAACAAAAAAACACCCCGGTGTATAGGAAAAAATTTCCTATACACCGGGGTGTTTTTTAGGTTGTTTTTTCAGTTTTTTATTTTTAATATATTTTATATATTAATGATTCATAAGGATTTAGGTAAAATTGCTCTGTTACTATTTTAGAGTCTTTATAATTTGATAGTAGTAATTCTATCTTTTTATTTTTAAACTCTTCTTTGTATTTTTCTGGTAAATTAAATTCTGTTTTCTCTCCATAAAAATTATTTATTACAAGTAGTTTAACGCCATCTAATTCTCTTATATATGAAAATATTTTATCATCTTCTTTTAATATCATTTCAAAGGTTCCATCTACAATTACTTTCTCCTTTTTTCTTAATTCTATAAGATTTTTATAATGATAAAATACTGAATCCTTATCTTCTAAAACTTTTTTTGCATTAATTTCTTTATAGTTTTTTCCTACTTCCATCCAAGGAGTTACTTTAGAAAACCCTCCATTAATTGAATCATCCCACTGTACTGGAGTTCTTGAATTATCTCTTGATTTAGATTTAAGAACTTCCATTATATATTCTTCATCCTTCCCCTCTTCTTTTAAAATATTATGATAATTAATAGATTCAACATCTCTATATTGATTAATATTTTCATAGTGAGGATTTGTCATTCCAATTTCTTCTCCTTGATAGATATATGGAGTTCCCCTTAGCAAATGAATAGTTGTTGCTAACATTTTTGCTGATTCTCTTGGATAATTTATTTCATCTCCAAATCTTGATAATATCCTTGGTTGGTCATGGTTACACCAAAATACAGCATTCCATCCATTCCCTTCCTCCATAGCACTTTGCCATTTATCAAATATATTTTTCAACTCCATAAAGTCAAAATTTTTCAAAGTCCATTTATCTCCATTTTCATAATCAACCTTTAAATGGTGGAAATTAAATACCATTGATAACTCTTTTTCCTTTTCATTTGAGTATCTTATACAGTTACCAATTGTAGTTGAAGACATTTCTCCAACTGTGATGATATCATCACTTTTACCAAAACTATTTTTATTTAATTCTTTTAGAAACTCATGAATTTTAGGACCATCAGTATAAAATTTTCTTCCATCACCATCAGTATCATCTTCATAGATAAATGGCTTTGATATTAAGTTTATAACATCTAATCTAAACCCTTTAACTCCTTTTCCCATCCAAAAGTTAACTACTTTATAGATTTCCTCTCTAAGTTCTTCATTTTCCCAATTTAAATCTGCTTGGGTCTTATCAAATAAATGAAGATAATATTCACCCAGTTCCTCTACATACTCCCAGGCATTCCCCCCAAATTTTGATTGCCAATTTGTTGGTGGATTTTTTCCCTTTCCTTTTTTAAATATATAATAATTCTTATATTTTTCATTTCCTTTTAAAACTTCCTTAAACCAATTATGTTCTGTTGAACTATGATTAAAAACCATATCAAGCATTATATCTATATCTCTAACCTTAGCTTCTACCACTAATTCTTCAAAATCTTTCATTGTTCCAAAAGTAGGATCTATATTATAATAATCTTCTATATCATATCCATTATCTCTCTGTGGTGAAAGATAAAAAGGTGTTAACCAAATATAATCTATACCTAATTCCTTTAAATAATCTAATTTTTCTATTACTCCCCTTAAGTCCCCTATACCATCATTATTACTATCATTAAATGATTTAGGATAAATTTGATATACCACTGATTCTCTCCAATTTTTCTTACTCATTTTCATTCCTCCTAGAAACCTTACACTATAATTTAAAATTTATCGTTATCTTAATTTGTACGTACATGTTATTTATCAATAATATCATGTACGTACAAATTATGCAACAAACTTCAGAAAACATTTACATCAATTCTTTTAAAATATAATGTCCAATTATTCTTATAACTAAAAAGATTTTTAATATAAGAAAAAAAGCCCCTATTCCTAAAGACCTTCTCTTATTTATCATTTTAATTTTCCATTGTAAATTTCTATTTTTTTATCAATATTATCAAGATAGCTATTCCACTTCAATATCTCTTTTTCAACTGTTTTTCTATGTATCATTAACATATTTTTTCTTTTTTCTATGGTTATATCTCCTAAATATCTAAAATCAGAATATCTCTTTATCTCACTTAAAATCATTCCTGTATCCTTTAATTTTTTTATAAAAAGAATCCATTCGATATCCTCATTACTATATTCTCTTCTATCTAAATTCAATTGATGGACAAGGAGGTGCTGATGTAATTTCTTCACTTCAAGATATATCACCTGATCTTGGAAAATATATTATTGAATTTGCTTTTGGGGATATCTATTCAAGAAAAATTCTTACTTTAGAAGAAAGAGAACTTTTAACTCTAACTAGTTTACTAACTGCCGGTGGCTGTGAAAATCAATTAAAGGTTCATATTAAAGCAGCCTTAAATATCAATATTTCTAAAGAAAAAATAATAGAAACCTTTATTCATTGTATTCCCTATGTAGGTTTTCCTAAAGTCTTAAATGCTGTCTTTGTAGCTAAAGAACTTTTTTAAGATTAATTAATAAAAATCAATGGTATTAAAACTTTAATACTATTGATTTTCTATGTGAAACTTTTTAAATTCCATTTTAAGTTATCTATAGTTATACCTTATAATTTACACAAGACTAGATAAGTTAATTCGAAATATTTTCTTTATTTCTAATACTTTTATTTTCTTCAAATTTTCTTACCTCTTCTTCTATTAATTCTATAATTTTATCTTGCATAGTAGTATTTTCCAAAACCATTTTAACTTTAAAAATTTTATGAAGTTCTTCTGGTAATTTAACACTTATAGTCCTAATCATATTTCCTCCTAATTCCAAAAAGTTTTTAAATATATAAAAAGATAACTTTTAAAATAGTTTAAACAAAAAAATATAAAATATACTTATCTTTAAAAATGATAAAAGCTATAAGAATTTATCTATTCTTATAGCTTTTATTTACCTTTAATTAAAACATCTTCAAAGTTAATATTTATGTTGTTTATTTCAATACTATCCTCTAATACATATAATGGGTCTACAGTATGATATATTTTATAATTATAATATATTTGTTCTATCCCCTTTTTTCTCCATAAATTACTTATATCCTTACCTTTCAATGTAGTTCTATTGCTCCAATCCTGTAAACAATATCCTACCCAATACATTCTTTCTTTCTCATAATCTTTGTCTTTTTCCTCATATTGAATTTTTTGCATAATATTTTCCTCTAAAAATTCATCTAAATAATAATACGGACTTTGAGAATACCATTGTCCTCTATAATTTTCTATACCTATTTTATAGTTACTTTCTAATGCTTTTATAATAAAATCAATAGGTTCTAAATCAAAATCTATAGATGCTTTGAAAAATCTACCTAAATGCCTACATGCTATAACTTCATCCTTCAATTGCATCCCCCTTTTCTAATTCATCAAAATACTTACCCTTATTACCATATTTTAATCTAATAAATTTCATATGTTTCACCTATTTATATACTTTGATTTAAAATTATATCATATTTATCTATCTTTATTCTTTAAATAATAAAATAGAAAAAGAGTACCGAAGTACTCTTTACATATTATGCTATTGAAACTACATCAAATCCGAAATCTTCTACTGCTTCTTTAATTTCTGCATCTGATACATCACCATCAACTACAGCTTTACCTATTTGAACTTCTACTATTTCAAGTCCATCAACTGTATTTAAAGCTTTTGTTACATGTCCTACACATTTCTCGCATGACATTCCTTCGATTATTACTGTTCTTTTCATTAGTATCACTCCTATAATTATATTTAGACTTTTTCATTTTAATGCTATGGGTTTTTTAAGAGGAGAACCCTTCCCTAAAAATCTTTTAAGGTACTGATAGCTTACGACTATCTTTTATAAACCTATTTTTATTTTATGCTTTTTTTAATCTTAAAGCATTTAGTACCACTGAAACTGAACTAAAGCTCATTGCTAAAGCTCCTATCATAGGATTTAAAAGTGGACCACCAAAGAAATGTAATATTCCCATAGCTATAGGAATTCCTATTACATTATAAATTAATGCCCAAAATAGTCCTTCTTTTATTATTTTCATAGTTTTTTTACTTAGTTTAATTGCTTCAACAACATCTAAAATATCACTTTTCATAAGTACTAAATCTGCTGATTCAATAGCTATATCTGTTCCTGACCCTATGGCCATTCCTACCTCTGCAATAGCTAATGCTGGTGCATCATTTATTCCATCACCAACCATTATCACTTTCTTTCCTTCCCTTTGAATTTCTTTAACTTTTTCAGCCTTTTCACTTGGAAGTACTTCTGCTATTACTTTATCTACTTTAAGATTTTTAGCTATAGCCTTTGCTGTTTTTTTATTATCACCTGTAAGCATTATTATCTCAAATCTCATATTAGATAATTTTTCAATGGCCATTTTGCTATTTTCTTTAATCTTATCTGCTAAGGCTATAATTCCAACAGCTTTATTATTGATAGCTATATATATTACAGTATTTCCTTGTTCTGATAAAACCTCTTCTTCTTTTTCATAATTTTTTGTTTCTATATTAAAATCATTCAATAATTTTTTATTTCCTATATATATTTTTTGTTGTTCTACATAGGCTTCGATTCCCATTCCAGAAAGAGCTTTAAATCCTGTTAATTCTAATAAAGCTATATTCCTACTCTTTGCTTCTTTCACTATAGCCTCTGCTAAAGGATGCTCTGAAACATTCTCTGCTGATGCTACTATTTGCAAAAAGTTTTCCTCATTAATATCTGTAACAATTTTAGTTACAATCAATTTCCCTTCTGTTATTGTTCCTGTTTTATCAAAAATTATTGAATTTGCTTTACCTGTTACTTCTAAAGCTTCTCCTGCTTTTATAAGTATCCCTTTTTCTGCAGCCTTTCCTGTTGCCACCATAATAGCTGTAGGTGTAGCAAGGCCTAATGCACAGGGACATGCAATTACAAGAACTGCAACAAAAATTTCTAAAGCAAATTGAAAATCTCCACTATAAAAATACCAAAAAACAGAACTTATAAGAGCTAAAGAAATTACCACTGGTACAAAATAAGCTGATATTACATCCGCAAGTCTTGCTATAGGTGCCTTACTTCCTTGAGCTTCCTTCACAAGTTTTACTATTTGAGAAATTAAAGTATCTTTCCCTACCTTTATAGCTTTATAACTAAAACTTCCTGTCTTATTTATACTTGCTGCAAATACTACATCTCCTGATTTTTTATAAACAGGTATACTTTCCCCAGTTAACATACTTTCATCTATAGTACTTTCCCCTGTTAAAATTTCACCATCAACCGCTACTCTCTCTCCTGGTTTTATTAATACTATATCCTCTTTTTTTATCTCTGCTATATCAACTAACTTTTCTTCTCCATCAATTAATATAATAGCTTTTTTAGGAGTTAAATCCATCAACTTTTCTATAGCATCTGAAGCTCGCCCCCTTGCAACCATCTCCATATATTTTCCTATACTTATAAAAGCAATAATCATAGCTGCTGTTTCAAAGTATAAATAATGAATATAATGATTATTTCCTGAAAAAACCTTTATCATAGCATAAATACTATAGATATAAGCTGCAAAAGATCCAATAGCTATTAAACTATCCATAGTTGGTCTCTTAGCTATTAAACTTTTAATTCCACTTCTATAAAACTCATGACCTATTAAAATTACTAAAGTTGCTAAAATAAATTGAATAGTAACATTTATTTTAGGATTCAACTCTGGATTTATAATAGTTGGTAAGGTTATTCCCATCATGGGTAACATTGCAATAAGAAAAATAGGAATTGTTAATATAGTAGAAAAAATAAATCTCTTTTTTACTTTTTCTAATTGAAGTTTTCTACTTTCCAAAAGATTTTTTTCTTCTTTTACTAATTTAAAATCTAGTTTTTCTAGTTTTTCATTTAATATATCTAAATTTATTTTCTTTGGATCATAAATTATTCTTAGTTTTTCAGTAGAAAAATTAACAGCTACTTTTCCTACGCCCTCTTCTTTTTTTAAAACTCTCTCTATAGAACCTGCACATGCTGCACAACTCATTCCCTCTATAGAATAATCATGACTTTTAAATCTATTTTTATAATCTGTTTTATAACCTAATTTCTCAATAAATTTATTAATTTCTTCTAAAGATATTTTTTTATTATCATAAACTATCTCTAATTTATTTTCCCTTTGTTTAACTTCTTTTATAAACTCTAAATCTAAAAGTTTTTTCTCTAAATCTAATGATTTTTCATTGTAACCTGCAGCCTTTATTTTTAAAATTTCACTAATCATTTTTCCCCCTTTTTATTAGTTAAAATTCGAAAGATTATTTATCTATTAAAGTTCCCAATACTTTAATAAGTTCTTCTATCTTTTCGTCTTTTCCCTCTTCACTTAAAAGTGCATCTTTTACACAACTTTGAAGATGAGATGCTAATATAGATTTATTAGATTTCTTTAATAGTGCTTGTGCCGCCATTATTTGATAGGAAATATCTATGCAATATCTATCATCATCTATCATTTTCAAAATTCCATCAATTTGCCCTCTTGCAGTTTTTAAACATTGTATAGCTTTTTTTCTTTCTTCAGTCATTTTGCACCTCCCCACCCCATAGGGGTGTCTTTAATTTAAGAATACTCCTTTAAAATAAATTTGTCAATAATATAAACTCCCCCAATTTATATTAAAATTCAAAAAATTTCTTCTCTTTTGCTCTAGTAAGCATTAACTTTATTCTATTCTCTTGTAGAACTCTAAATCTACTTTAGAATCTCTTAAGCAATATAAAAAGAAATCTAATATTCCCGGTATTACAACCTCACAATTTTCCTTTAGCAAAAATTTTTCTAAATCACTATTCCCTAAAGTGGAACATCTTCAAAACCATTTTCTTTAAGTGCTTTTCTTAGTATTGGTATATAATTTGACGCTCTACAGCCGCCACCTGTTTGACTTAAAATCAAAGCTGTTTTTTCTGGGTTGTATTCACCACTTTTCAGTGCTTGAAGTAATTGTCCTATTACAATTAATGTTGGATAACACATATCATTATGTACATTTTTAAGTCCTTCTTCTAAAGCTAACTTAGAGTTTCCCTCATAAAACTCTAAGTTATAACCATAAGATTTCATAAGTTTTGATAAAATCTTAAAATGTATAGGTAACATTGTTGGTGCCAATATTGTATACTCTGATTTCATCTCCTTAGTGAATTTTTTATAATGGGCATTGACCATATCTCTCATAAAAATTCTCCTTATTGTTTTTCTTTTTGAGCTATTGCTTCTAACATACTTCTTATTCTTATTTTTGCAGCTCCTAAATTATTTGTTTCGTCAATTTTTATCTGAGTATATACTTTCCCATTTCTCTCTAAAATATCCTTAACCTCATCAGAGGTTATAGCATCTGTTCCACAACCAAATGAAACTAATTGAATTAAATTCATATCTTTATTTTCTGCAACATAGGCTGCTGCACTATAAAGTCTACCTTGATAACTCCATTGATTTAAAATATTTACATGAGGTCTATATTCCTTTGAGGCTATTGAATCCTCTGTAATAACTACAGTATCAAGTGAAGTTAATGCTTTATGAATACCATGGTTTATTTCTTCGTCTACATGATAAGGTCTACCGGCTAAAACTATTATTGGTAAATTATTTTCTCTAGCATATTTAATAGCTTCTTGTCCTTTAGTTCTTACTTCATCTTTAAATTCTTTATAGGCTACATCCGCATTTCTCACTGCCATTTTAATTTCTTTTTCAGTTAAATCAGGGAATGCTTTAACAAGTTCATTATAAAGATTTTTAACCAATGCTTTTTCATTAGCAAAAGAAATATAAGGATACATAAATCTTCTCTCTGATAATGCCTTTACATTTCCACTAATAAGCTCAGGATAATAAGCTACTACAGGGCAGTTATAACAGGTATCTGTTAGTCCTTCATCAATGTTATAAGTCATACATGGGTAGAAAATATTATTAATGCCCTTTTCCAATAAACTTTCTATATGTCCATGAACAAGTTTAGCTGGATAACAAACTGTGTCAGAAGGTATTGTATGTTGTCCTTTTACATATAATTTCTTTGAAGATTGATCTGATATAACTACTGATATATCTAAACTTTTAAAGAATTCAAACCAATAAGGAAGAGTTTCATAATAATTAAGAACCATAGGAATCCCTACTGTTCCTCTTTTTCCTTCATTATTTTCTAAAGCTCTTAATTTTTCATATTTAAATTGATATATATCTGGTAAGTCTTTTTCTATTCCTTTTCCCTCTGGCTTTGAACATTTATTACCTGAAAGATATCTTTTATTTCCACCAAAAATATTTATAGTTAAATTACATCTATTAGTGCATAACCCACATCTTGCACTTTTAGAACTATGATTAAATTCTGTAAGTTCCTCTATTTTTAAAATTGAACTTTCCTCGCTATTCATATTTTCTTTAGCGTATAATGCAGCACCATAAGCACCCATAAGCCCTGCAATATTAGGTCTTACTACATTTCTTCCAAGTTCCATTTCAAAGCTTCTTAAGATAGCATCATTATACATGGTTCCACCCTGAACAAGTATATTTTCTCCAAGTTCCTTAGGACTTCTTACACGAATAACTTTATATAAGGCATTTTTTACAACACTTACTGATAATCCTGCTGATATATCTCTAATTGTTGCTCCATCCTTCTGTGCCTGTTTTACAGAAGAGTTCATAAACACTGTACATTTTGAACCTAATTCTACAGTACCCTCTGCAAATAAAGCCATTTTAGCAAATTCTTTAACATCATAACCCATTTGATTTGCAAAACTTTCAATAAATGAACCACAGCCAGCAGAACAGGCTTCATTTAACATAATACTATCTATAGCACCATTTTTTATTTTGAAACATTTCATATCTTGACCACCAATATCAAGTATAAAATCTACTTTAGGATTAAAATGCTTTCCTGCTAAAAAGTGTGCTACAGTTTCAACTATACCAAAGTCTATGCTAAATCCACTTTTTATTAAATCTTCTCCATATCCAGTTACAGCACTAGATTTAATTTTTATTTTATCTCCGCATTTATCATAGATATCTAAAAGTTGCTTTCTAACAACCTCTACAGGATTTCCCTTATTAGATGAATAATACTTATAGATTATATTTTCCTCTTCATCTAAAAGAACTATTTTAGTTGTTGTACTTCCAGCATCTATCCCTAAATAGGCATCACCTTCATAATCCTCTATATTATTAAACTTTACAGAGGCTTTGTTGTGACGTTCTTTAAATGCTTCATAATCTGCTTCTGACTCAAACAATGATGGTATTATGTTAATTGTTTTTATTCTATTAGATTTATCCTCTAAAAGATTTATAAGTTCCTCATAGTCAAAGGATTTCTTCTGTTCATTAGCATAAATTGAAGCTCCTAAGGCTACAAAAACCTGTGCATTATCAGGAAGAATTCCATGTTCTTCATCAAGTTTTAAAGTTTCCATAAATCTTTCTCTTAGACCTTTGTAAAAATGTAATGGTCCTCCAAGAAATAATATCTTACCTTTTATATCTCTACCTTGAGCAAGTCCCCCTATAGTTTGGTCTGCCACTGATTGGAATATACTAGCTGCTATATCCTCTTTTTTAGCTCCTTGATTTAAAAGAGGTTGAACATCAGTTTTCGCAAAAACTCCACACCTTGAAGCTATTGGGTAAAGACTTTGATGTTTTAAACTTAATTCATCAAGTTCATCCCCGGTTACATTAAGTAAATGTGCCATTTGATCAATAAATGCTCCAGTACCACCGGCACAACTTGAATTCATTCTCTCTTCAAATCCACCAGTTAAAAAGATTATTTTAGCATCTTCTCCACCAAGTTCTATAGCTACATCAACATCTTTTAATGTTCTCTTTACAGCTAATGTTGTAGCAAAAACCTCTTGAACAAAGTCAATATTAGTTTCCTTTGAAACTCCATAACCAGCCGAACCTGTTATTGCTACCTTTAATTCTTTTCCTACTAAAATATCCTTTATTGATTTTAATTGTTCTATTATTACTTCTCTTATTTTTGAGAAATGTCTTTCATAACTCTGATAAACAGTATTGTTCTCATCATCTCTTACAAGAAGTTTTACTGTTGTTGAACCAGCATCTATTCCTATTTTATAAGACACTTTTATTCCCCTCTCTCTAAAATTTCTAAATTTTTACTTCAAATTAAAACAAATTCCCTAAATTAAACTAAAATAAATTAAATTAAACTAAATAAAAAATATAGAAACTCCATCCTACCGTAATAAATTAAGATGGAGTAGATTTTTTAAATTATACTCTTAATATTCTGACCCTTCTTTTAAGAAATTAACCAACTTTGCATTTGATAACATAAGTTTAATTCTATTTTCTTGATTTACCTTTGTTGATGCTGGGTCATAATCCACTGTTACAATATTAGCTCCCGGATGGTTGTCCATAATTTTTCTATTCATTCCTCTACCAACTATATGATTAGGTAAACAACCAAATGGTTGAGCACATACAACATTATTGACTCCACTATCAATAAGTTCTAACATTTCAGCTGTCATAAGCCAGCCTTCACCCATTTTAACTCCGTCACTTATATATCCATTTATAAGTCCTTTAACTTCATCAAAAGCTTTTGGTGCTCTAAAGACACCATGTTCTTTAACTACATTTATCATAGTCTTTTGCATCTTTTTAGCTAAATTGTATACTTGATCTTTCCCTAGGTTAGTTAATTTGTTCATTCCGTAAAGTCTTCTATCTATAGCACCCTCTGATAAACAATATAAGAAGAAATCACAAACTCCAGACATAACAACTTCACAGCCCTCATCTAATAAAAATTGCTCTAAATTGTTATTACCTAAAGGAGAATATTTCATATATATCTCTCCAACAATTCCAACCTTAACTTTTTCTTCTTTTGTTCTCTTTATCTTTGCAAATCTATCTAATATATGTTTATATATTTTTTTAGATTTTAAATATCCAACTGACTTAAACTCTTTAAGTATATCTTCAACCACTTCATCCATTACTTTCTCTGTTTCACCCTCATTAACTTCATAAGGTCTACACTGATTAGCAATAATCATAAGTAAATCACCATAATACACTGCATATATTAACTTACTCATAAAAGCTGGAGTTATCTTAAATCCAGAATGTTTTTCAAGTCCTGAGGCATTAATTGAGATAACAGGAACAAAGCCCATCTCATTATCTCTTAAAGCTTTCCTCAAAAGATGTATGTAATTAGAAGCTCTACATCCACCTCCAGTTTGGCTCATTATAAGTGCCGTTTTATTAATATCATATTTACCGCTTTTTAATGCATGTAAAACCTGACCTATAACTATAAGAGCAGGATAACACATATCATTATGGACACTTTTTAAAGCCTCACCTAAAGCAGCTTGACTATCAGCTTCATATACTTCAATATTATATCCATTCTCTTTAAAAAGTTTTGATAAAATTTTAAAATGAACAGGTAACATTGAAGGTACTAAAATTGTATATTCATCCTTCATTTCTTTAGTGAATTCTGGATACTCTATTTTTGAATCAAATATTTCTATCATACTACACCCCCCAAATTTCTTTATCTTTTTGTTTAAATTTGTTTTTTATCTTTATCTTTACATTTATTATTCTATTTTTAAATCTAAAACTTCTCTTTTATTTATTTTATTTTTTTAATAAAAAACTATTTTAAAGTAACTACTAAGAAATATCAAGGTAAAAAAATCATTGCATTAATAATTATATTAATTCTTACTAAAAAAATATACTTAAAAAAAAACCACTAATTCCTAATAATTTAAAAAATCCTTTAATTTCACTACATTCCTTTATATTTTATATTTATTTTCCTTCTAATTTATTAATATTTACTAGTATTTTTTCTCACTTTTTTATTTATTATAATCTGATTTTTCATACTGAAATGGATAAAATTAGAGGCTAACCTCCAAAGGAAGTTAACCTCTCTTATATTTAAAATTCTACTTTTCTTAATCTTAAAGCATTAAGTAGTACTGAAACTGAGCTAAAACTCATTGCTAAAGCCCCTATCATTGGATTTAATAATGGTCCACCAAATAATTTAAGGAATCCTAATGCAATTAAAATACCTATACAGTTATAAATTATTGATGATCCTAAACTTTGCTTTATATTTCTTATAGTTAATTTGCTTAATTTTATAGCATTAGCTACATCCATTATATCATTTTTCATAAGAATTATATCAGCAGCTTCCATTGCTATATCTGTTCCTGACCCAATGGCCATCCCTACATCAGCAATAGCTAAAGCTGGGGCATCATTTATCCCATCTCCAACCATAACAACCTTTTTACCTTCATTTTGTACTTCCTTAACTTTAGCAGCCTTCTCATTAGGAAGAACTTCAGCAACAACTTTACTAATTCCTAATTGATTTGCTATAGCATAGGCAGTTTTTTCATTATCTCCAGTTAACATAACAACTTCAATGTTCATGGATTTTAATCTTTCTATAGCAGCTTTGCTACTTTCCTTTACTTTATCAGCTACAGCGATAATAGCCTCAAGATTTCCCTCTATTATCATATACATAGGAGTCTTTCCTTCTTTGGCTAATCTATCTGCTTCACCTTCAAAATCTTTTAAAGAAATATTACTTTCTTTAACTAACTTTTTATTACCTAATAAGATTTTTTTATTTTCAACTTCAACCTCTATTCCCTTTCCTGGAATGGCTTTAAAGTTTTTAATTTCTTTTTCAACTAAATTTTGCTCTTTAGCTTCATTTACTATAGCTTCTCCAAGTGGATGCTCTGATCCTTTTTCCGCTGAAGCAGCTATAGCTAAAATTTCATTTTTATCATATTTATTAGTTATAATGTCAGTAACCACTGGTTTACCTTCAGTAAGAGTACCAGTTTTATCAAAAATTACTGTATTGATTCCTTGAGCTGCCTCTAAAGCTTCTCCACCTTTAATTAATATGCCTTTTTCAGCACCTCTTCCAGTACCTACCATAATAGCTGTTGGAGTTGCTAATCCTAAAGCACAAGGGCAAGCTACTGTAATTACAGCTATAAATATTTCTAAAGAGAACTCTAAATCTCTGGTTGCTATAAACCATCCTATACCACCTAAAAGAGCTAATCCTATAACCACAGGAACAAAGTATCCTGCAATAACATCTGCCATTCTAGCAATAGGAGCTTTAGTACCTTGAGCATCCTTAACAAGATTTACAATCTGAGAAATTACTGTATCATTACCTACCTTAGTAGCTTTATAAAGTATTCTTCCATTTTTATTTATACTAGCACCATATACCATATCGCCAATTGTTTTTTCAACTGGTATACTCTCACCTGTTAACATACTTTCTTCTACAGAAGTAGTTCCTTCTATGATTTCTCCATCCACAGAAAACTTTTCTCCCGGTTTTACAACAATGATATCACCAATTCTTACATCATCAATTTCAACCTGTTGTTCTTTACCGTTAACTACTATAACAGCAGTTTTAGGAGCTAATTCCACAAGTTCTTTTATAGCATTTGATGTTTTTCCTTTAGCTAAACTTTCAAAGTACTTTCCAAGAGTTATTAAAGTAAGTATCATTGCTGCTGTTTCAAAATATAAACCTTGAACATAATGCATTTCACCACAATACATAGCTATTAATGCAGCAATACTATAAACATAAGATGTTCCAGCTCCTATAGCAATAAGAGTATCCATGTTAGGACTTCCAGCAAATAAGCTTTTTATGCCTACTTTAAAGAACTTTCTTCCTATTATAATAACTAATGTTGTAAATACTAATTCAGTCCAAGCAAAAGTAAAAGGACTACTACTAGCACTAATAAAACTTGGCATGGAAATATTAAATATATTAGCCATAGCTATAATAAACACTGGTATTGTAAAAATTGTAGACCATATAAGTCTATTTCTCATAGATTTCACTTCTAGTTCTTTACTATCAACAGTGTCTTTAGTGTCTGCAATATCTACTAATTTAAAATCTAATTTAGCAAGTTTTGCTTTTACATCTGAAATTCTAACTTTCTCTGTATCATATTTAAAAGTTACAGTTTCAGCTGCAAAGTTAACTGCTGGATCTTCTACACCATCAGTTCTTTTCAAAGATTTTTCAATAGCCGTAGCACAGGCTGCACAGCTCATACCTTCAACTTTATAAGTAACATCCTTTAAATCTTTTTTAAGATAAAAATCTAATTTATTCAATTTAGTTTGCATTTTATCTAAGTCCACTTTGCTTTGATCATAATTTACTGTTACTGTTTCAGCTGCAAAATTTACAGCAGCGGAATCAATACCATCCATTCTACCTAAAGCTTTTTCAATAGCCGTAGCACAGGCTGCACAACTCATTCCCTCTACTTTATAACTTTCTTTAATTAAATTAGCATTATTTTCTTCCATTTCATAACCTAATTTAACTATTTTATTATGTAAAGCTTCTATAGTTAAAATCTTTTCGTCATATTTAATCTTTAGTTCTTCAGTAACTAAATTAACAGAAGCTTCCTCTACACCATCCATTCGCTTTACTGCTCTTTCAACCGCTGAAGAACAGGCAGCGCAGGTCATTCCTTTAATTTTAAAACTATTACTCTTCATTTGTTCACCTTCTTACTTTACCCCCCTACCATAGGGGGGTTATTAATTTTATATTACTACTTTTATTTTTTATTGTCAAATTGAAATTTATAAATTTATAAAAAAAATAATAACCTATTAAGTTATTATTATTAAAAGCTTAATAGGTTATTCTAGTCTAGATTAATCTAATTATAGTATCCTAAGCTGCTGAAACTCCGCCCACTAAAGCTGGTCAGTTTCACGCTCAATTATTCTAAATTTCATTCTTATTTCTTAGGAAAAAAATCATTATGAATTAATGATTTACTATCACTTTATAAAATTTTATATAAAAAAAAGATTTAAAGCTATGCTTTAAATCTTTTGGACCTAGCAACAATCTACTCTCCCACCGACTCGCGTCTGCAGTACCATCGACCCCTTTAGGCTTAACCGTCGTGTTCGGAATGGGAACGGGTGTTACCCTAAAAGGCATAATTACTAGATAATTGGCTCCAGAAGTGGGATTTGAACCCACGACCTTTCGATTAACAGTCGACTGCTCCACCGCTGAGCTATTCCGGAATATGGACCTGGCAACAATCTACTCTCCCACCGACTCGCGTCTGCAGTACCATCGACCTCTTTAGGCTTAACCGTCGTGTTCGGAATGGGAACGGGTGTTACCCTAAAGAGCATAATTACCAGATTGTAGAGAAATTGTTTCTCTGAAAATTATATATATTAGTTGGAACTATAATTTTAGATCAAGCCCTCGACCTATTAGTATCGGTCAGCTGAACATGTTACCATG
>JBOGCG010000104.1:0-3063 GCA_051656625.1 Sarcina sp.
AAATAAAAAATAAGTAGGGTAATAGTTTTAAGAAAAATATAAACTATTACTCTATTTTTTTGATTATTTTACATAAGTACACTTAGTTTTTAAGAAAAAATTCGTCTTTATATATTGGAGGTGGTTTTATGAAAATAGCAATTAATCCAGGACATACAATAAAAGGTAAAGGAACTGGAGCTTTTGGAATAGTAAGTGAGACAGTAGAAAATAGAAAAATTGCTAATAAAGTTATGGCTTTATTAGAGGAGAGAGGTGTTGAAGTAATCAATTGTACATTTGACGAAAGTGAAAATGATTTAAAAGAAGTTGTAGAAAAAGCAAATAAGAATAATGTAGATGTCTTTATTTCTATTCATTTAAATGCAGGTGGAGGTAATGGAACAGAAACTTATATTTATAGAAATGGAGGAAAAGCAGAAATATTAGCTAAGAAAATTAATAATTTAGTTTATAAATCTTGTAGTTTTAAAAATAGAGGAATAAAGGAAGCTAATTTTTATGTTTTAAAAAATACAATTGCTCCAGCAATTTTATTAGAGGTTTGTTTTGTTGATTCTAAAGAAGATACAGAAAAACTTAATGTAGATTTAGTTGCGAAAGCTATTGTTGAAGGTTTAATCGAAGATGAATTAATTGAAATTTACAGAGTGAGAAAGAATTGGGACAATGCTAAATCACAAATAGGTGCATTTAAAAATTTAGATAATGCAAAAAAAGTCATAGAAGAAAATGATGGTTATTATATTTTTAATAGCAATGGTGTGAAAATATATTAATAATATATTAAAAAAAGAATGAACAAAACAAAAAATAAAATTAGTTTTAATATGAAATAAATTTAAGTAATAACTTAAATGAAATTTATTAAAATTTAATTTATATATTAAAAAAAAGATTAATATTTTAATTTTTAATTTAAATTTTAAGATTAATTTGTGTATAAAGTTAATAAAAGGAAAATATAGCTTAGTTTTATAAAAAAAAATCGTCTTAAATAATTAAAGGAAAATATTTAGGAGGATTTTTATGGAAACTAACTTAAGAAAAAATATAATTAAATACAAGGAAGATGAAGACATTGAAAGCTTAATCAATTTATTTAAATATTTTGAGCCTATTTTAGGCAATGTTGCTAAAAAAATTCATACTGAATATGAAAATTCAGATATGAAAATAGCTTTTATAGATATTTTAAGGAAAATAGAAATAAATGACTGTTATTCTAATGAGTCTATTAAAGGTAAAATAATAGCGGCATTAATTAAAAAAAGATCAACAGAAATAAAGAAAAAAATATCAAAAAATGAGAAAGAGAAAAAATTAGGAACTTTAATCTATATAAATGATTTGAAGAAAGAAGTAAAGGATAAATCATTTGAATTTTTTATAGATAAGTTTCCTTATGATAAGGAAAAGATGTTAGATATCTTAACAGAAAAACAAAGGATAGTAATAGAAAAATCATTTTTTGAAGATAAGAAAAATGTAGAAATTGCTTTAATGTTAAAAATAAAACAATCAACAGTTGGAGATTTAAAAAATAGAGCATTAAAGAATCTTAGAAAATATATAGAGAGGATTGATCCAAATGGGGAAAGAAGTTTTTGATTTTTTAGCAGCTCAAGGGGTTTTTACAGTTTTATTTTGTTATTTATTATTTTATGTTTTAAAAGAAAATAACAAAAGAGAATTAAAATACCAAGAAATAATTTCAAATATGAATAGTTCTATATTAAAAATAGAAAAAGAATTAATAGAAATAAAAAATATTTTTTAAAAGCCCACTTAGTTTTTGAAAAAAATTTCGACTTATATATATGAAAGCTTAAATACAAAGGAGGATTACAAAATGGGTAATCAAATAGAAACAAAAGTAAATCCTGGTGATATAGTACCAGGCGGATTTAGTCATCCTAATAATGCAACAGTAAGTGGAGATTTTCTTTACTTAAGAGATGAAAATGGAAATCAGATAGCTGGAAGAACTGTTAGTGATGGTGACAGAATAACAGTTTTAAAAGTATTAAGTGATAAAAAATTAGCACTTATACAATATCCAGCAGGAAGTTCAGTTAGAGAAGGATATGTTACAAATGTAGTAAGTATAATAAAATATGATAATTTAGAAAAGTGGGTTAATGGATCTACACCAGAATATGTATATGAAACTGAGACAAGTTCAGAAAAAATTGGTTCTTTAGATCCTAGAGAAAAAGCAACAGTGTTATTTAAAAAAGGAAATAGATATAACTTAGTATACAATACATCAGCTGGAGTAAGAAGTAAGTCTGGTTTTGTTGATTATGCTGGAGGTTCAGGTGGTGGATCAGATTCTAATGGAGTTAGACCTGGTGATGTAGTTCCTGGAGGTCGTACTTATCCAGCAAATGCTATTGTTGAAAATGATTTTCTTTATTTAAGAGATGAAAGTGGAAATCAAATAGCAGGAAGATCAGTTAGTATAGGAGATAAAATAACAGTTTTAGATATAAGCTATAGTAAACAACTTGCATTGATTCAATATCCAGCAGGAGATGTGATAAGACAAGGCTATGTAACAAATACAACTAATATAATAAGATATTTAGATGAATATAACTGGTATAATGGTTCCACATCAGAGACTGTATATTTAAATTCTACAGGAAATGAAGTTTTTGGTACGCTAGATGCTTATGAATCAGCAACTAAATTATACGAAAAAGATGGAAGAGTACACGTTGTTTATGATACTCCAAAAGGTATGTTAACTAAATCAGGATATGTTAATTTTGGTGGATTGGCAGTTCCACCTATTGGTAATGTAACAATTCCTAGTATATCAGCTTCTGGAGTTGAAAGAATTCAATATGGAACAAGTGGTAAAGGAAGAGCATTAAATGCCTTTAAAATAGGTAATGGAAGTAAAATAATGTTTGCAGGATTTGCATTACATGGATTTGAGGATAACTGGAGACATGATGGTGAAGCATTAGTTAAAATAGCAACAGAATTAGTTTATAAATTTTCAAATTATAATGGTTCAAATGGGTTACATGGATGGACTGTTTATATAGCACA
>JBOGCG010000105.1:0-1979 GCA_051656625.1 Sarcina sp.
TTTTTAAAGCATTTAATGCTTCTTGCTCATTAGAAATTTGTGGTAATAATACTGGAATAGCACCTGCTCTTTTTACAGAATCAATATATACCTGAGTATCTTCAGGTACTTCATTTTTAGGAAATTCTCTTTCCCATGAGATTCCAATTTTAACAGGTGAATTATCTTTAGGAGCTGAACTTTTACATCCACCTAAAATAAATAAAACAATAGTAAGTAATGATAGCAATGCTAACCGAACTTTTTTCATTTGATACCTCCCCAAATATAAAATTATTCATAACAAATGTTACAAGTTTCATGATAGCACTTTGCTCTGTAAAAAACAATTGTAAAACTAAAAAATGAATAGTTTTAATATTGTTATTTTGTTGGTTGAAGAGTATACTAAAGCATAAGAAAATAATTAAAGGGGGTGAAGATGTTGAAAAGAAAAACATTAAAAAAGGGGATTTTAATTTCCTAATACTAGGAGGAAAAATGAAAAAAGAAAAGGTTTTAATAGAGAATATTCCAACAATAATATGGGGAGAGAATAAAGAGAATATAATACTTGCTGTTCATGGAAATAAGTCTTCTAAAGATGATAAAATTATTACAATACTAGCAGAAGAAGGAATAAAGCTAGGGTATCAAGTTATAAGTTTTGATTTACCTAATCATGGTGAAAGAACTGATAAAGAAAATGCAGTAAAAGTAGAAAGCTATTTAAAAGATTTGCGAAAAGTATTTGAATATATAAAAAGTAAAAATAAAAAAATAACTTTATTTGGAAATAGTATGGGAGCATATTTTGGCTTATTAGAATTAAAAGAGGAAAAATTAGACCAAGTGTTGTTTTTATCGCCAGTAGTTAATATGTTTGAAATTATAAAAAATATGATGTATTGGTTTAATATTTCAGAAGAAGAATTATATGAGAAAAAGAAAATAGAAACACCCATAGATGAAACGTTATATTACGATTATTATAAATATGTAAAGGATAATGAGATTAATATCTGGAATAATAATACAAAAATTTTGTATGGAAGTAAAGATAGTTTAGTAAGTTTGAAAGTATTAAATGAATTTATAGAGAAATTTAAAGGTGAAATGACATTTTCTGAAAAATCTGAGCATTATTTTCATACAGAAGAAGATATTAAAATTTATAGAAAATGGCTAAATAGTTGTTTAAAGGATAAAAATTAAATTTAATATTGAAAATAGGAGGTTAAATTATGAAGAAGGTAATAGTCAGTTTATTTTTAGGAATTACTTTGTTTGCTAGTGCTTCTGAGACAGTTTATGTTACTCCAAAAGGTAAGAAATATCATGCAACTAAATCTTGTAGAAGCTTGAGCAAAAGTAAAAATATAAAGGCTGTGAAAATATCAGATGTTGGAGGTCGTGGGCCTTGTAAGACCTGTTATTAAAGGAGAGAGAGATTAGAATGACTAATTATGGGAAGTTGATTATTTTATTATGTTTATTTTTTTTAGCAATAGGATTATTAAGAAAAAAAAGTAAGTTGATTCCACCGTTAGTAGTGAATTTAATTTTATTATTTCCTTTTTTATTAGTTTTGCTTTTAAAAGTAACTTATGAAATTATTCCAGGAGAAGAAATAGGAGATGTAGGAGATTGGATTGGATTTTTAGGTGGTTATGTAGGAGCTATTGTAGCGATTTTTGGAATTTGGTATCAATTACAAGAAAATAAACGAAATGAGTTAGAAAAAGAGAAAAGAAAAAAAAGAGAGAATATAATTTCATTGCTTCACTTATTTATAGATGCATGTGAAAATTATAGTAGTTTCATGGAATATTTTATAAGAGAAGAAAAAATAAATAAATCAGTATGTATATTTCCAACTAAAAATATAATGGAACAATTGATAATGGAAGCAGATTATGATTTTAAAGATATTTTAGTAAGAGGATATGCAAGGTTTTTTGCAATCGATATGTATAGTTCTTTGAATTTACAAGGAGAAA
>JBOGCG010000106.1:0-4968 GCA_051656625.1 Sarcina sp.
ATAAAACTATAAAACCGTATTTTATTTATGATTATAAAATTGTAAAACTATAAAACTGTATTTTATTTATGATTATAAAATTATAAAACTATAAAACTGTATTTTATTTATGATTATAAAATTATAAAACTATAAAACCGTATTTTATTTATGATTATAAAATTATAAAACTATAAAACTGTATTTTATTTATGATTGTAAATAAAATCTATAGTGATTCAATATTAGCTGCTCAATTTTGAAAGATAACGGATTAGTACCTAAAGGCAACATATTAGGGAATAAAGACAACGGATTAGTACCTAAAGGCAACATATTAGGGAGTAAAAGCAACATATTAGGGAGTAAAAGCAACGGATTAGTACCTGAAATAATAATATTATTTAATATATTTATTATTTAAATAATTAATGTTAAAATTAATATAATAACATTAATTAAATTAATGGAAAGTTAGAGGGTGTAATAAGATGAAAATTATAGCTTTTGTAAATCAAAAAGGTGGAGTTGGGAAAACTACTTTAAGCATTAATATTGCTGCTATATTAGCAGAACAAGGTAAAAAAGTACTTATTATAGATAATGATTCCCAATCTAATGTTACAAGTACTTTTTTTGATTATGAACCAGTAAAAACTTTATACAATGTCTTGTTAAACAATTTAAATTTAAAGGAAATTATCAATAGTACTAAAATAAAAAACTTAGATATTGCTGTTAATAGCATAGCAAGTTCTGATATTAATTTATTACTTAGTACAGAAATTGCTAGAGAAATGAAATTAAAAAATGTAATTACAGAAGCTCAAATAAAATATGATTACATAATAATTGATTGTAATCCTGCTTTAGATTTAAGTTTAATAAATGCATTAGTAGCAACTAATGAAGTTATAATACCAATTGATTGTAGTGCTTATAGCTTAACAGGTCTTAATAATTTACTTAAATTTATAGAGAAGCTTAAAATAGTGAATAAAGAATTGAAAATAAATGGATTTATTCTTAATAATGTAGATAGAAGAACAACTACCTATAAAGATATTATTGAGGCAATACATCAATATTATCCTAATATGTTATTTGAAAATTATCTAGGAATGAATAGTATTTATAGTAAAATGCAATTTGCTAAAGAAACTATAATAGAAAATAAAACTAATAAGGCATTCATAGAATTAAATGCTGTCATTAAGGAGATGAACGACAGATGGTAACAAAGAAAAAAAATGCAGTTATGGGTCTATTAGAGGGTCTTGCAAAAACAGAAAGTATACAAGAAGTAGACGATATTAGAAAAACTGATGAGATAACTAAAACTGATATAAAAAAAACTACTAGAGGCAGAAAGAAAAAATCTAATGAAGTATCCTTAGAATTTAAAGGTAAAAAACTAAAGATAACTAATTTAAATAAAGAAATAATAAAATGTAATAAAACATTTTATTTAGAAAAAAAGTATATTAATATATTAGAAGAACTTTCAAAAAAAACAGGATTAACAACATCAGAATTAACTCAATTAGCTATACAATTATTAAGTAACAATGTTGAATTAGAGGGATTTGATAATTAATTTAAAATTCAAAAAAAATATATTTACATTAATTTAATTAATGTAAATATATATTTTTTTTAATGTATATATATTAAAAGTTCTTTAATTCTATATACTGAGATAAAAACTCACTAAAATTAATCATTGGCAATTTTCTTTTTATATTCTTTAATCAACTTATCTAATGTATTTCTGCTTATTTCCAGCTCCTTTGCTAATGATACTTTTGTAAATTCTCTATTTAAATATCTATCGTAATATTCACCAAAGTTAGGTATATTAACTTCTTTACGTCCTTTGTATTTTCCTTGTATTTTTGCTAATGCTATACCTTCTCTTTGTCTCTCTAAAAGATTAGCTCTCTCAAACTCATTAATAGCTCCTATCATAGTAAGCATAAGTTTTCCCGTTGCTGTACTACTATCTAAGTTTTCCTTAACACTTATTAAATTTATATTCTTTGATTGCATTAACTCTACTAACTCCAACAAATCCTTTGTACTTCTAGCTAATCTACTAAAGTCCCATATATATATTGTATCTCCCTCTCTAGCAAACTCTAACATTGCCTTTAGTTCTGGTCTATTAGTATCTTTAGCACTGACCTTTTCTTTAAACCACTTATCTATATCATACTTCTTTAAACCCTCAACCTGCCTTTGTTCATTCTGCTCAACTGTACTTACTCTTACATATGCTATATTCATTCTATAACCTCCATGTATTTCTTAATCTCTTTATATTTTTATTATACCATTTTGTTAATTTATCTTTTATAATTTAATATACATTATGTTCAAAAATATAAAATATAATTACAAATGAACATATATAGGTATAAACATAGTTGTTCATTTAGACTACACTCTATTTAAGTTTTTTGAAATTAAAATAGAGTTATACTTTCATATAACTCATTCTTCTTAAATACTAATATCCAAAAATATTTTCTTTATATTACACTCTGACATAGTTGGATATAAAATCATATCTACCTTTATTGAGGTTAGCTCACTTTTTAACTTTTTAACTTTTATTTGATTAACTTGAGATAACCCACTTAAAGGTAATGCTTGTACAATAGTATTCAAAATCTCTATTATTTGAGGATTACTAATATTGTAATATAATCTAATAGCTAATTCTTCTAATTTATAAGAAGAATAAATTTTTCCATTAAGAACATTCCAATACTTTAAAAGTCTTACAGATGGTTTAATTAAATAGTCATATGCTATATTTTTATTAGTTAAATCTGAATTTAATTTAATTGGGTCTGTATCAATCCAATCTGAATAATTACTTGATGATGCAGGTATCATATAGTTATTAGGCATAAAACTGTACTCTCTATTTGTATTAAAAGCAGGTACTAACTCAAACTTTATATGATTTAATTCCAATACTATTGTAGGGTGCGAAGGGTATATCTCAGAAGTAGAATAATAATACTCAACAAATTCTCTTAACCACTTCAATAAAGTTGCTGGTTTATATTTATCATGATTAGCAAATACTATCATATAATCTATATCAGAACCATCATCTGCTTTTCTTGGAAGTATTGTACCTCTAGTATATGAACCAAAAAGAATTTTTTCATCAATAGTTTTACTATTAATATTAGTAAAATAATAATTCAATCTTGTTTCTAACGTTGAAATTGATGTTTTTATCTTTTCTTTCTCTGACTCTTTCAATACTAATTTACTTGATAAACTAGTTAAATAACTATTCACAGACATTCTCAACACTCCTTCTTATTTTAAGTGGATATCTCAATTTTAAATTTTCCCATTCTCTTGATACCCTTTCATTATTTTCATTGAAAATTTTTGTATCTAAAAGAATTCCATACTTCGAAAGATTACATTCATAATCCATTAATATTTTAATAGCATTATTTTCAAAATTTCCAAGATCCAATTCTTCATTTAAAATTTCTTGTATTTTCCCTTTTATCTTATCCAATTCATTCTTAAAAAAAATTAAATTCATATAGTCCTCTAAAATATACTTTGAAAAAAATAATTGCAAAAAAGAAAGCCCTAAACTATCTTGCACAAGTCCTATACCACAAAAAATAATTAACATAACTGCCATTATACCAACAAACCAAGTTGACTTAACTATCATTTTTTCTGAAGTTCTTAAAGAATGTACGATATTTTCAAAAGTATTATAAAAGGCTTTTATAATACCAAAATCCAACTCATTATTAGTGTAATATCCCGTTGAATTAGTATCATTAATTCGAGTTCCAAATGAATTATCCCAATAATCACGCCTTCGTGTATCTTCTCCCTTATTTTGATAATATTTCATTAAATGGTTAAGTATAAATAAAATAGGAACTACAATAAAGGTCACCCACGTTCCTAACGCACTTAATTCTTTGAACTTAATAGTTAATATAATAAGAATACTTGAAATTATAAATGATATCCAAAAAACTATTTTTTGCCAACCATCAATTTTTTTTGCACATTCAAAATATTCATGACATGGTACATAACGAGTCAATACATCGCCTCCTATAAAGAACATTTTTCCATTATAAGATAATTATAGTATATAATAATTTCCTAAACTACTTTATATTTAAAAAAAGCTCTATTTCTAAAGCTCTTTTTTTAAACTCTATAATTACTAGCAAACTATTTTTCTTCTCTCTTTATAGGTGCTTTCTTAATTTTTGCTTTTTTCAATAATTCTATTTCTTTTCTTAAAACTTCTATCATTTCATCTTTATCAGCTTTTAATTTATCAACTTCTTGCTTATACTCTGCTTTTAATTCTAATATATTCTCTTTATTTTCTTTTTTTAAGTCCTGCAATTCTTGTTTATGCTCTATTTTAAGTTCTTTTATACTATTTTCATACGTCTGACATGTGCCTGACAATGTCTGTTTATTGTCCGACTTAATTTCTTTTAGTTGTTCTTGGTAAAATTCTTTTATATTTGATAATTCATTTTTTGTATTTTTAAGTTTATTATTTAAATCTTTAATAATTGTTTCACCTTCAGAAAACTTTAATTGAACTTCTTTTATAGCTTTTTCTAATTCTCTATTAATAGCCTTATAGCCTTTGTATTCTGCTACTATTCCATTAAGAATACTATTGTTCTCATTAACTTTTTTTACTTCTTCTATCTTATCCTCTAATTGCTTGTTAATATCATTAATTGTATTGTTTAATTCTTTATTAATTTCATCAACTTGTTTTATCTGCTGTAGTTTTTCTTTAAATTCCTTTTGCTCCTGCTGTAATTGCATTATGATTTGATCTTTAGAATTTAATTCCTTACTATAATTATCTCTTATTGTTATTTCTGCATTCTGATTAATTTCTAATGCAGTAAGATAAATACTTTGTATTGCAGCCAAATGATTTTCTAAAGCTCCTAT
>JBOGCG010000107.1:0-20452 GCA_051656625.1 Sarcina sp.
TTTTTAATAGCTTCTATTAATCCATGAATATAAGTAGCACCTAATGCTCTATCATATAATCCATAACCAGGCTTCCCAGTCTCTCCCCATATCATTCTTCCATGATCCGGTCTATATGGTCCCTCAAAATTATAATCCATATAAGCCTTCACTATCTCATAAAAGTCTAAACTTCCATTTTCTGATACATGTCCAGTTTCCTTAAAGCTACCTTTTCCATCGATAGATACATTTCTTAAATGTGCAAAATGTATTCTATTCATTTCTTTACCAAACTTATTTATCATTTTTACTATGTCATTTTCACTAGTGCAACCTAAAGAACCTGTACATAAAGTGATTCCATTGTATTCACTATCATAAAGCTTAGTAAATCTCTCTAAATTTTCATAATTTGTTATTATTCTTGGAAGTCCAAATATTGACCACGGTGGATCATCCGGATGTATAGCCATCCTAACATCATTTTCCTCAGCAATTGGAATTATTTTTTGTAAAAAATATTCTAAATGCTCCCATAATTTTTCCTCATCTATATCCTTATACTTAGCTAAAAGACTTTTCATTTCATCTCCACTGTAGGAAGTATCCCATCCTGGTAAATGAAGTTCCCCTAAATTAGGATCCATTTTTGCAATTTCCTCGTGATCATATATTAAAGTAGTTGATCCATCAGGTAACTCATACTCTAAATTAGATCTTGTCCAATCAAATACTGGCATAAAATTATAACAAACAGTTTTTATTCCAGCAGTACCTAAATTTCTTAAAGTATTTTTATAATTTTCAATATATTTATCTCTTGTAGGTAATCCAAGCTTTATATCTTCATGAACTGGCACGCTTTCAATTACTGAAAGTTCTAGGTTATGTTTTTCAACAATTTCTTTTAATTCTAAAATTTTATCTAATGGCCATTCTTCCCCTACCGGAATATCATAAATAGCTGTTACTATACCTTTCATTCCAGGTATTTGAGCTATATATTCTATCTTTACAGGGTCATCAACGCCATACCATCTAAAGGTCATTTTCATTTTTTAGTCCCCCTTTTTATATTAAACTTCTATTAAACTCCTGAATAAGCTGAAAATGCTCCATCTACAGGTATTACAACACCATTTACAAAGGATGATGCTTCATGACTTACTAAATATAATAAAGTTCCTATTAACTCTTCATTTTCTCCAAATCTACCCATTGGAGTACTATTTATTATTTTTTGAGCTCTTTCTGTATAGCTTCCATCTTCATTTTTAAGTAACTTTTCATTCTGTTTAGTTACAAAGAATCCTGGTGCTATAGCATTAACTCTAATACCTACTTTACTCATATGCACTGCAAGCCATTGAGTAAAATTACTTACCGCTGCTTTTGCTCCTGAATAAGCTGGTATTTTAGTTAAAGGTGTAAATGCATTCATAGAAGAAATATTAATTATTGTAGTACCTTCCTTATTAATCATATCTTTAACAAACTCTTGACTAGGTAATAAAGTTCCTAGGAAGTTTAAATTAAATACAAATTCTATTCCCTTTTGATCTAAATCAAAGAAAGTAGTTATATCTTCATCTTCATTTAATAAATCCTCTGGGAATAAATATTCCTTTGTTGTAGTTCCCTTTGGATGATTTCCTCCAGCTCCATTTATTAAAATATCACAAGGTCCTAACTTCTCATTTACTGCTTTTCTAGCCTCTGCTAAACTTTCTTTACTTAAAACATCAACCTTTACAGCAATAGCTGTTCCATTATTTTTATTTATTTCTTTAGCTCTTTCAGTAGCTTTTTCTAAATCTCTATCTAATATAGCAACCTTTGCTCCACAGTTTGCCAATGCTTCTGCCATAGCTCCACAAAGTATTCCTGCTCCCCCAGTTACTACTGCAACTTTATTTTCTAAATTTATATTAAATGGTAATTTCATAAATCTTCGTCGCTAATGATTTGATAAATCTTAGCAACTTTTCACCTCCTAAAGTTGTTATACTTGTATACTAGCATACCTTGTATACATTTACAAGAAAAACTTACAATATTTTCTTTTTATTAAAAATCTGTTATCTTTTTGGTAACTAATTTAGTATTATTAAAAAACCTAATAAAAAACATACCCCGGGGTATAGGAATTTTTTTCCTTTACCCCGGGGTATGTTTTTTAGATTTTTAGCAATTCACTTTTTGTATTTTTTTCACTCCAATGATTAAAGCTCCAATAATTAAGGCTCCTATTGATATTGGAAATATCAATTTTCCATAGCCAATTGATAGAAGATATCCACCAAGTAAACTACTTATTATTTGAGGAATACATAGAAAAACATTGTTTATCCCCATATATTCTCCTAATTTTTCTTTAGGTGCTACTTCAGGAATTATGGCATAAAAAGCCACCTGTAAAATAATAAACCCAAGTCCTGAGATAATAGCAAAAATCCATAAACTAACAAGCCCTCTAACATTCCAACCTATAATAAATGCTATAGCATAAATTATACAGGATGCTAATAACATAATTGCTTACTGAATTTATCACAAAGCTTTCCTACTATTAAGGAAAATAATAATCCCACTATAGTAAATCCAATTAAAGCTAAACTAATCTCATTAGCAGTAAAATGATTATATTTTTCATAATAAGGTATCCAAAAAGGTGTTATGATTCCATAGGCTATATAAAAGAAAAATGCTGTTATAAACACTCTCATAGCCGGTACATTTTTTATAAAATCAAAACTTAATTTAGAGGGTTCTTTAAAATTACTATCATCTTCTTTTATGGTAAAAATAGTTATAATTATTGGAACCATAACTGCTAATAAAATTAATATAAAGGGAAACTCCTTATTTATATAGAAAAGTTTCACTGCTAAAAAGAAGAAGATCATTCCCCCTATGGAGTAAAATAACTTTCCAAGTCCATTTACAAAACCTATTTGCTTTTCATCTACTGCCTCTGGTATCCAAGGTAAGTAAGCTCCCTGAAAAAAGTTAAAGGAAGCATATACCCCAAAAGCACAGACAAGCATAAAGATATAATTAGGAGAAAATCCAAGACCTAAAAGAAAAATAGCTCCTAGAATCCCTCCTAATAATACCCAGGGTTTTCTTTTCCCAAATCTTATATTAGTTCTATCACTTATTATCCCTGCTAAATAGGGAAATATTATTCCTGCAATTGGTCCTACAGTAACTAATATTCCTAACTTAAAATTAGAATTAGTTATTGTTTTCACAAGAAGTGGTAACACTGTACTTTTCATATTCCAAGCTAACCCAAGTCCTAAACTAGGTAGAGCTATTAACATAGGATTTAATATTTTTTTCTTTTGTGCATTCATTTTTTTAGCCTCTCTACTAAGTATTAAGCGTTTTTAAATCACTTAATGCTCTATTTATAATATTTTATTTCTAAGATTGTAGAAAAATTTCTGATTTTTTCTCAAGTTAGGTGATAAATATTAAAAAAATAGCCGATTACTGAATATATTTGGTTCTTTCTCAAGTTAGTGGAATAGCTCAAAAAATAGCCGATCATTGAATATATTCCCCCCTAAAAAATAGAATTTCATTTGGCTTAGAACTTCTTTGTTTTTGAAAAAGGTTGGCCCTTACAATTTCTATTGTTTGAGCGCAGCGAGTTATGAAAATTTAGCTAACTTTTTAAAAAAATATTAGAAGTTCTTAGCCTTTTATGAATTCTTCTATTTCTGTGGCAAATACATTTAATGATGGTAGGCTATTTTTTACTTTTCACCATAGTTGAGAAAGAAGCAAATTTCTTTACTACAATCTTAGTTTTAAGCTTTTTAATAAAAGCCCCTAATGAGCTTTAAAGTATTCTTTATATTGATTATCCTCTGAATAAAATTCAGCCCATTTTTCTGTAGGTTTTACAATGTGCAAATTAATAATTTCATCTACAGCGTCTATATCTTTATTCTTTATAATTGTTAGTATTTTTTCATGCTCATCTACAATATGACTAGTTGATTTATTAAGTTCTGATAATAATCTCACTCTATTATAATGAGTACTTATTTTTTGTATACTTGTCCATATTGTTTTTTTCTTCACTCCATAAAAGATAATTTCATGAAATTCTTGATCTAATCTATGCATTTCCATTTTTGAATTTGTTTTCTCTGAAATTAATTTTTGAGCAAAAATATTTTTTTCAAGCTCATCTATTAATTCTTCCGGGAATTCTACACAAGCTAATTTAAGAATTTCTTTTTCTAAAACTGTTCTCATAAAGGTTCCCTCATTCATAAGTTCTTTATCAATAAGTGCTATATAAGTTCCTCTCTGAGGTATAACTTCAATTAAATAATCATCTTTTAATTTCATTACTACTTCTCTAATAGGTGTTCTTGATAATCCAAAAACCTCGGCTATATCTGTTTCACTTAATCCCTGTCCTGGTTTTAAATCAAGATTCATTATATTTCTTTTTAAAGTTCTATAAGCATACTCTTTACTACTCTCACCTTTTAACTTTTCATATAATTCCATAAATATCCCTTCACTACAATATCTGTCCTAAATTTTAAAATATTTTTTGCTATTATAATAACATATATTTTCTATAATTTCTTGTAATTTCTTATCATTTTTAGGATATTCACCCTTATAAACAATCTCTCCAATAAAGTTGCAAAGAATTCGTCTAAAATATTCATGTCTTGTATAGGATAAGAAACTTCTAGAATCTGTAAGCATTCCTATGAACTTACTTATTAACCCTAGTTGAGATAAAGCCATCATTTGCCTTTCCATTCCATCTTTTTGATCATTAAACCACCAACCAGAACCAAATTGAATTTTACTAATTCCCACTCCTGATTGAAAATTTCCAAGCATAGTAGCAATTACTTCGTTATCCTTTGGATTTAAACAATATAATATTGTTTTAGGTAATAAAGCTTTTTCATCTAAAGAATTTAATAAATAACTTAAAGGTTCTGCCACTAAATGATCATTAATAGAGTCAAACCCACTATCTGGTCCTAATTTATTAAACATTCTTTTGTTATTATTTCTAAGAGGTCCTATATGAAGTTGCATTGCAAAATCATATTTACAATACAACTCCCCTAATTTATTCATAACATAACTAAAATATTTTGCTTCCTCTTTTTCAGAAATCTCTTTTCCTTCTAAAGCTTTTATAAATATTTCATTTACTTCCCCTTCAGAGCCTTCTTCAAATAAAACTCTTTCGATACCATGATCACTTATAGAACAACCATTTTCTTTAAAAAATCTTACTCTTTCTTCAATAGCTTTATTTAAATTTTCTATACTGTTCACTTTAAAATCAACTAATTTTTCTAAGTTTTCTATATATTCAACAAATCCATCTTTTTTTATTTTTATTAAATTATCTGCTCTAAAAGTAGGTGCCACTACAAAGTTTAAATTCTCTTTTTTTAATTGAATGTGATATTCTAAATTATCTATAGGATCATCTGTTGTAGCTATATACTGAACCTTGGCTTTCTCTATTAAATTTCTAACATCCATTTCTCCACTGCTAATTTTCTCATTACATTTATTCCAAATTTCTTCTGCTGTTTCTTCAGATAAAATTTCTTCTATTCCAAAAAATCTTTTAAGTTCTAAATGGGTCCAATGATATAGTGGGTTTCCTATAGCATTTTCAACTGTTTTAGCCCACATTAAAAATTTTTCAAAATCCTCTGATTCACCAGTTATATATTTTTCATCTATTCCGTTACTTCTCATAGCTCTCCATTTATAATGGTCATGGGCAAGCCACATTTCTGTTATATTTTTATATCTCTTATTCTCTACTATTTCTTTTGGATTTAAATGACAATGAAAATCCACTATTGGCATTTTTTCAGCTATCTCATATAATTCCTTTGCAACTTCATTATTTAATAAAAAATCATTTCCCATAAAATCCTTCATAAAATTCTCCCCTTAAATTATTTTTTTCTAAAATTTTATTATTGTAACTCACACTATAATACTAGTATACTACATTTTCAAAATAAACTTTGTTAACATTTTTAAACATTTTCATTTGCTTATTTTCACTAAATTCTTCTAGCTGCATATTTTAATATACAAAGATTTTTAAAATTATGTCTTTTATTATAGGAGGATTTTTTATGGCTAGTTTCAAGAAAATTAATAATAATTATTATTATGTTTTAGATAATGGTGTTTATTTTAAAGGCTGGTTAAGCTATCAAGGAAATCAATATTATTTTGATGCCACTGGAATAATGATTACTGGCTATTATACAATCTCTAACAAAGTTTATTATTTTGATAGTAACGGAATTTTAAATAATGGACTTGGAATTATTATAGAGGCTAGAAAGCATATAGGTAAGAAATATCTTTATGGTGGAAATGGTCCTGATAGTTTTGACTGTTCTGGCTTTACTAAATATGTCTATAATAAAATGAAAATCAGTTTATATAGAATAACCTATGATCAAGTAAAGCAAGGTAGAGCTATTAAACTTTCAGATTTAAAATTAGGAGATTTAGTTTTCAGTAACGGAACTGCTGCTGCCCCTGGACATGTGGCTATTTACTCTGGAAATGGCAAGGTAATTCATGCTGCTAATAGTAAAAAAGGTGTTTTAGAAGAACCTATTTATGGTTTCTTAACTGCTAGAAGAATTTTAGATTAATAAACTTTGAGTTTAAATCTCAGTTCATCCTTATATTTATACTATTAAGTTCCAAAAAAACTAAAATATAAAAAGAGATCTATCTCTAGAACTCTCATTACTCTCAACTATAGAGAAAAAATATAATTAATTTTATGTCCTAACTTAAGAAAAAGTTAGGACTTTTATTTTTAAAATAAATTTCTCTTTTCTAAAAACTAAAAATTAATTATAAGATCTAACCCTCATCGCAATATTTTCAGCAACTTCACAAAAATTATCCCCAATAAGCCCTCCTCCAATTACCACAGGACCACCAATTAAAGATATATTCTTTTTATATAAATTTCTCTTAAGAAAAGAAGCTTCTTCTATAACTCTTAAATTATTTTTAAAACTAAGCACTATAAAAGGATTTTCCCTGTATTTTATAAGTCTATAATAACTAAAATCACTCCAATAATATTTTCCCTTTGAAAAAAGTCCAGTAACTTCTATTCCTTGATTATCAATTTTAAAAATAGCTTCTTTTGCTATAAATCTATAAAACATCAAAAAAACTATCAATATTAAAATTGTATCTACAATAATAAAAAAGCTTATAGTTAAATCAGATACTATATTGATTATAGATTCTGTTCTATTTAGGTAATCCACTGTACCTAAAGAAATTAAGTTCATATTTTGTTTTTTCAAAAAAACTATGATAATAGTCATAGTAAGAATTACTATTACAGCTAAAAATAATTTTACATTTCTAACAAATTGCTTTTTGCCCATTGTTATCTCTAATTTATCCATATTTACTCCAACCTTAAATTTTCAGATATTTACATTTTAATTATATCCAAATAAAATTTCAAATATAATCAATTAGCAATAAAATAATATTTTTCTAAAATTTTCAAAGTTATTTTATTATAACAATAAATGTTTTATAAGTTGCTAAAAGTAATTTGTTTTCTTTGTAAATTTCATCATATATTTTTACAATATCTCTCATAATTTTAGGATTTATATATTTTTGTACTTCTGAATTATTAGCTCCAACGGCTTTTATAGACTTAAAAAAATCTAAAGCTTTAGGAAAGTATTCTTTATATTCCTTTTCTATAAATTCTAATTGTTTTTTAGTAGTAAAATTCTTATTAATAATTTCTTTTATTCTTTCGGCAGTTAAATAATTTCTCTGCTGCTTTTCATTCACTGAATTTTTTTCAAAAGCTCTGTTTATAGCATAATCTAACTCTTTAAATGTTCCTTTTAAAAAAGTTGAAAATGCTAAGGTTCCCTGTTCATTTAATAAAAATTTTAATTTTATTATTAAAGAGTCTAAATCCTTTATCCATTGAAATGTTGAGGTTGATATAATCAAATCATAACTTTCTTCTAATTCTAACTGTTCTACATCTCCTAAAATAAAAGTTACTTTATCTGACTGAATCTTTTCTTTAGCCCTTTCAATCATTCCTGAAGATATATCCACTGCAGTTATATTTGCCTCTTTAAAATTTTCTAACAATAATTTAGTAAGAGTTCCTGTACCACAACCAATTTCTAAAATACTAAGATATTGATTATCCTTTATTTTTTCTATTAAATTATTTATTATCTTCTGTTGTACTTTTGCATTTTCATCGTAGCTTTTTGCTGCCTTTGAAAAATTACCACTAATTCTACTTTTCAAATTCATAACCTATCTCCAAAATCCCTCTAATATATTAAAAACTTCACTATTTATCTCTAAAAACATTCTATGATTTCCTTCTTTTATAAACACTAATTTTGAATCAATTATATTTTCCTTTAAATAGTTAGCTTGCTCTTTTTCCACTATAAAATCATTATCACCTTGAATTATTAAAGTTTTTACTTTAATCTCTTTTAAAACCTCTCTAAAATCAGAATCCTTAAGATATTTTAATCCATAAATTAAAGCTTCTTTATTTATTTTTTCATTTTCTACTTCTTTAAAAGAACTCTTATCTCCTAAAGATTTTTTATTAAAATCCTCTATCACTACCTTCGGATTAACTTCAAATTTTCTTATCATCATTTTTAAAATTCGTTGATCCCAACCAAAATATTGAGAGTTATCTTTAGTAAATTTAGCTGTTCCAGCTAATAAAGCTATAGATTTTATCCTATCTTCTAAAAACTTATAATTTTCTAAAAGTACTAAGGAACCCATTGACCAAGCTATAACATGAAAGTACTCTCCATCTAGATTTTTAATTAATTTATCTATTTTTATCTTATATAAATAAGAATTATTTTCTTCATTAAAATCTATATAATGTAGATGATATTTATCTTTAAAATAATTTTTTAAAGACTCAAAATAATCTATGCTACTATTCCACCCAGCTATTATAAGTAAATTCTCCATATTTCACCCATTTTCTAGAAATTTTTAAATACTTTTATAATCAAAGTAAATTTATATAATTATCTCATTAGTTAATTCATTTGTAAATTATTTCTTTTCAGAAAAAATTTTTCCTTTTTATTTAAATTTTCAATTTTAGTTTGTTTTTCTCAATCAATGGCTATTTTATCTTTATTTATCTCCATTTGATATATAATTTTAATCTTGATATACTTATGATAAAAATTATCATTACTTTAGATATTAAAATATTTTTATTATCAAAGTAATTTAAAGAGGAGATTATTTTATGAGTTTTTTACAAGAACTTACCTTAAAAATAAAAAATGGTTATAAAATAAATTTTGATGAAGCTTTAAAGGTTTATAATAGCCCAATAGAGCAATTAGAGAAATTTTCAAATGAACTTAGAGAAACTCTTTGCGGAAACAAAGTTGATTTATGCTCTATAATGAATGCTAAAAGTGGAAAATGTTCTGAGGATTGTAAGTTTTGTGCTCAATCAATTCATTTTAAAACTGGAGTTTCAGAATATCCTCTAGTAGACAAAGAGGAGGCCCTATCTCTTGCTAAAGAAAATGAAAAAGAAGGAGTTCATAGATTTTCTTTAGTTACTAGTGGTAGAGGCCTTAAGGGAAAAGATTTTAATAAAGCTTTAGATATCTATTCTTATATTTCAGAAAATACAACTATCGGACTTTGTGCATCTTTTGGCATTGTTTCAAAGGAACAATTAAAAGAAATGAAAGCTCTTGGTATAAAAAGATATCACCATAACCTTGAAAGTAGTAAAGATTTTTATAAAAAAATTTGTACAACCCATTCCTATGAAGAAAGAATAGATACCCTTAACTTCGCTAAAGAAGAAGGTCTTGAAATATGTTCTGGTGGAATTATTGGTATGGGGGAATCCATAGAGGATAGAATAAATCTAGCTTTAACTTTACAACAGTTAGAGGTTACTTCTATACCAGTTAATATACTTATGCCTATAAAAGGTACCCCACTTGAAAATGAGAAAGCTCTTTCTCAAGAAGAAATACTAAGAACTATAGCAACCTTTAGATTTATAAATCCTAAAGCTAACATAAGACTTGCTGGCGGAAGAATGCTTATGGATAATCAAGGAAAAGATGCCTTTAAATTTGGTGCTAATGCTACTATCACAGGAAATTATTTAACAACCTGTGGAAATAAAACTGCTGATGATAGAACTATGATAAAAGATTTAGGTCTTGAATTATAAATTTTCATAACTAGAAAAGCCATAAGATTCCAAGAAATTTCATTATAGAAGGAGACAATTTACAATGAAAGGTATTTTTATTACTGCTACCGATACTGATGCTGGAAAAACTTTTATTACAGCAGGTATTATGTACTTACTTAGAAAAAATAATTGCAATGCTACTTACTTTAAGGCTGCTTTAAGCGGTGCTGAAATAGAGGATGGAAAATTAATTCCTGGAGATACTCACTTTGTTTCTAAAGTTTCTAATCTTTTAGAAGATTATAACCTTTTAACTCCCTTTATTTATAAAACAGCAGTGTCACCACATTTAGCTTCTAATATGGAAGGAAATCCAGTTAACCTAGAGATAGTTTTAAATAACTATAATAAATTAAAGAAAAAATATGATTATGTAGTAGCTGAAGGTAGCGGCGGAATTATCTGTCCTCTTAGTTGGGGTGAAAATAAAATTCTTTTAGAAGATTTAATAAAAGCTTTGAACCTTTCTACTATTTTAGTTACTAAAGCAACTTTAGGTACTATTAACCATACTGTTTTAACTGTTAAATATATGGAATCCATTGGAATAAAAGTTAAAGGAATTATTGTTAATCTTTTTGATGAAAATAATCCTTGTCATAGAGATAATTTAAAGATGATTGAAGAACTTACTTCAATAAAAATTATAGCTGTTATTGGTGATGGTACTAAATTAAGCAGTGAAGAAGAAAGAATTGAATTTTTAAAAAATAGTTTTGATAAAATTAATCCTGAAAAAATCTTAACACTTATGGAGGAAATTTAAGATGGAAAATAAATTAAATAGTTATCAAGAAAAAGACTTAAAATATATTTGGCATCCCTGTTCTCAAATGAAGGATTATGAAACTTTACCTCCTATAGTTATAGAAAAGGGGAAGGGAGCTTATCTTTATGACCTTGATGGTAACTCCTATTTAGATTGTATTTCATCTTGGTGGACAAACACTCTTGGACATAGTAATGATAGATTAAATAAGGCAATAACTAAACAAATTAATAATTTAGAACATGCTATTTTTGCTAATTTTACTAATATTCCAGCCATTGAACTTTCTGAAAAACTTGTTAATTTAACTCCTGAAGGATTAAATAAAGTGTTTTTTGCTGATAATGGTTCTTCAGCTATTGAAATTGCTTTAAAAATGAGTTTTCAATATTATCAGCAAAAAGGTTTTAGTAAAAAAACAAAGTTTGCCACTGTGACAGAGGGTTATCATGGAGAAACCTTAGCCGCTCTAAGTGTAGGTGATTTAGATCTTTATAGTCAAATTTATAAACCTTTGCTTTTAAATACTTTAAAAGCTGAATCTCCAGATTGTTATAGATGTAAGTTTAATAAAAATAGAGAAAGCTGCTCTGCTCCTTGTTTTTCTTCTGTAGAAAAATTAATAGAAGAAAATCATGAAGAAATTTGTGCTTTTATCATTGAACCGCTTGTTCAAGCTGCTGCTGGAATGAAAATTTATCCTCCAATTTATCTAAAAAAACTTAGAGAGCTTTGTACAAAATACAATATCCATTTAATTTTAGATGAAATTGCAGTGGGATTTGGAAGAACTGGAGAAATGTTTGCCTGCAACCATGCTAATATTTCCCCTGATATAATCTGTCTTTCAAAGGCAATAACTGCTGGTTATATGCCACTTTCAACAGTACTTACCACCGATGAAATTTATAATTGTTTCTACAGTGATTATGCTGAAATGAAAGGATTTTTCCATAGTCATACCTATTGTGGTAATGCTATGGCCTCCGCTGTAGCCCTTGAAAACCTTAAAATTTTAGAAGAAGAAAATATACTTTTAAAAAATAAAGAAAAAGCTCAATATCTAAAAGAAAAGGTTAATGAAACCTTTAAAGATGACCTATGGGTTGGAGAAATTAGGCAGATTGGCTTAATAACAGCTATAGAACTTGTAGAAAATAAAGAAACAAAAAAAGGTTTCTCTTGGGAAAAAAGAGTTGGTTATGAAATTTATAAAATAGCTCTAAAAAAAGGATTACTTCTAAGACCTTTAGGTAATGTAATATATTTTAATCCACCCTATATTATAGAAAAAGAAGATATAGACTTCATGGTTAAAATAGCTAAAGAAAGTTTAGATTTATATAGAAAGTCTAATTAAATATAAATTCAAAGAGATTTTTCTATTGACTTTAATTAAATAAAAGTATATAATGAGAGTTACGTTGAATTGAAAGGAGGATAAACCGATGTTAAATCTAAATAAAAATCTATATTCAAATATTAATAAATGTTGTTGTTATAAGCATTATTATCTTATTTCAAAAAATGAAAAACTGAATAATATTATTTTTACTGATGGGTTTAATAAATCTAAGTTTATTCTCTCTTAAGGTATATCTTTGTAATTAAAAGATATTTTTACCAATTTAAGTGTTTTAAAGTACTTATTTATTTAAGATTAATAGAATTTTGTTTATATAAAATAGAACTCATTAATGGGTTCTATTTTTTTATATAATTTATCACTGAAAATTCTTTAGTGGTATCATTCCAGTGCTAAGAGGAGGTTTAAAAAGGTGTGTTTTTATAAGAAATTACCTTTAGTTAAATGGAATTAGGTCAAAGTAGCAAATGTGTTCTTTTTGCTACTAAAAAAATATAACAATTCTTAAATTTGCTGTGTTTTGCAAAGGTATCTATAAGAAATTGTTATATTTTTCATTTTATAAATTAAATATTAGTCTAATATAATTTTAAGCTTTTCAATAAAGAAATCTATATCTTCTTTACTATGAGTAGTCATTAAGCATACTCTTAAAATAGCCTCACCTATTTTCACCGTAGGATATCTTATAGCAGAAACATATATACCATTTTCTTTTAAATACTCACTTACCCTTAAAGCTTTTTCTTCATCACCTATTAATATAGGTATAATTGCTGATTTAGAATTACTTTCTATTCCAATCTCCTTTAATTTTAAATTGAAATATTCTATATTTCCCTTTAAATTTTTAGTTAAACTTTCTTCTTTTTCAATTATTTCAAAGGCTTTTATCGATGCATTTATTGCAGCCATAGCTATAGCAGTTGAAAATATAAAAGGCCTAGCTGTATTTTTCACAAAATCAATTAAATTTTTTTCACCAGCAATAAAACCACCTTCAGAACCTATAGCTTTACTTAAGGTTCCTATATATATGTGGACATCTTTCTTTACATTAAAATGCTCTAAAACCCCTTTTCCTTTATCCCCTAAAACCCCAAGTCCATGGGCATCATCTACCATAACTAAAGAATCAAAACTTTTAGCTATTTTTATTATTTCTTCTAAATTACATATATCACCATCCATACTGAAAACACCCTCTGTTATTATTATAGAATTTTCAGTGGTTTTTAACTTTAATTTTCCCTTTAAATCTTCCATATCATTATGTTTAAATATTACAGTTTTTCCTTTAGCTAATTTACAACCATCAATTATACTAGCATGATTTAACTCATCACTAAAGATTGTATAACTTTCATTAGCAATAGCTGCTATAACTCCTGTATTTGCCGCATATCCACTATTAAAAACTAAAGAACTTTCTCTATTTAAAAACTTTGCTATTTTTTCTTCTAAAACTTTATTAATTTCATAGGTTCCAGTTGTTAACCTAGAACCCCCTGAACCAAATCCATATTTCTCAATAGCTAAATTTGCTGCCTCTCTTAATTCCGCTCTATTTGCTAAGGCTAAATAATTGTTAGATGCTAACAAAATTTGCTTCTCCCCATTTATTGATACTATTTTATCCTGTGGACTTTCTAAATAATTTAATTTTCTATATAAATTTTTATTTTTAATTTCTTTTAATCTAAAATTTATATTTTCTAATGGATTACTCAAAGGCTTTTCCTCCTAATTCCATAAACTTTTCATAGCTTATATTTTCATTAATTTTTACAATATTTCTTACAATAACTTTCTGCTCTTCTAAATAATTTATTGTTTCCTCTAAAGATCCTTTCTTTGAATCAAAAAGAAAAACTCTACCACCAAAGGGAACTCCCCTATCTTTTAAATAATCAAATCTCACATATCCAAATTCCTTTGTAGCCACATATCCAGCTGTATAATTTGGGTCATCTGAATAACAAAGTTCTGCTCTTATAGCTTTAGAATTTATCACTTTAGTTGCAAGTACTAAGGCCTCTATAAAATGACTATTGTATTTCTCTGACTTTATTAATCCATTAATATCTTTATTTTCTAAATCCATATAAGTCACTCTAATCCCTCTTGACCTATCCTTTTCTAACCTTTTAAGACTATGTAAATCAACTATAGTAGCACCTCTCATATTTCTAATAGATTTTAAAATTTCTACTAAAATCTTAGCATTTTCCTTTGAAATATTTATCTCCTGTAAAAGCTTCTCCATAGCCTTTAATCCTTGATTTTTATTTTCAACTACTATCGTAGTAGCTTTTATAGGCTCTAAATAAAGAACTTCCTCCTCCTTTATTTTTTCTACCTTTATATTAATATTTTCTGCCTTTCCTTGAGAATGTAAAAGAGCTCTTTTTATAAGAAGGCCAGCTACTCTTTCTATATCTTCCTCTTTAACAATATTTTCAGCACCTGAAATATGCTTATCTACATCTTCATTCTTTTTTGTTGCTCTCATTTTTATACTATATAAACTCATAAAAACCTCATCTAAAATAATTTTCTATACTCTATTTTAACATTTTAATACTTTTTGCTTAACAATTTTTAGTATTTATTTTACTTGTAAACTTATACATTTTTATTAAATATTGATTTTTATAGTAAATTAATATAGTATAATTTTTTGGGAAATACAAAAGATAACATTTAAAGGAGGAATTAGAAAATGTTAAGAAAAGCAATAGCAGAATTTATTGGAACTTTTGTTCTGGTATTTATAGGTCCTTCAGCTGCTGTTTTAGGTGACGGAATTCATGGAATCGGCATTTTAGGAATAGCTATGGCCTTTGGTCTTGCATTAATGATTATGTGTTATGCTATAGGTCCTATTTCAGGATGTCATATTAACCCGGCTGTTTCAGTGGGTATGTTTATTAATAAGAGAATTACTTTTGTAGAACTTATTTATTATATTATTGCACAAATTTTAGGAGGAATCCTTGCTTCAACTGCATTATTTGCATTATTAAAATGTGGTCATATGCCATTAACTAACTTTGGAGAAAATAGCTTTGGTCACTTTGGTGCTGCTGGTGCTTTCCTAGTTGAGGTTATACTAACATTTATTTTCGTATTAGTAATTTTAACTGTAACAGGAAAACATGGTAATACAATAGTAACAGGTATTATTATTGGTTTAGCCTTAACAACAGTTCATTTAGTTGGAATTCCAGTTGATGGAACATCAGTAAATCCAGCTCGTAGTATAGGTCCTGCACTATTCGCTGGTAAAATTGCTATCTCTCAATTATGGGTATTTATTATAGCACCAATAGTTGGTGCAATTCTTTCTTCATTAGTAAGTATATTTATTCTAAGAAGTGAAAAAGAAACTATTTAAAAGGTTACAATATATCAATTATTAATAAATAAAAGGCCCTATCAGATTGATTTAATTAGTCTGATAGGGCCTCTTTTATTCATTAATTTTAAAATTTAAACCCATCTACATTCTTTCTCTTTATATAAATAACTTATATATTTAAGATATAAATCATTAATTTCTTTTCTTTCTGAGTCAATTCGATTCATTAATCTTTTAAGCTCTTCTCCATTATTAACTGATTTTATTTTTTCTTCAAAAAAGCTTGGCATTAAGTATAAAGCCTTTATAGCATCATTAGCATTTTTATTTTCAACTTCATATTTTAAAATCTTTTTAATTTCATCATAATGAAGTAAAATTTCATCATTTCCATTTTTTATTCTATAAGGAATTATATAATTACTTCCTATAAAGGCTAAAACAGCACCACAAATAACAAAGAATATTCTTGTTAGTCCAACATGTAATGTTCCTCCAACTAAGGCTGTTGAAGCTATTACTGATATTGTTACAAGAACTATCATACTCTTATAGCCTTCTGCAAATGGATTTAAATACCCAGCAGCTAGTACCACAAGACTTCTAGCAGATGGATTCTTAACAATTAAGAACAATACTATCACTATTAATGCACCTACTAAAGTTCCTTCTATTCTATCCTTCAATCTTTCCTTTGAATGCTCTGCATAAGGTTGTATTAATGAAAATATAGTATAAGCCATCCACTTTCCTTGAGATAAATCAAAGAATTGTACTATAAATATGGCTATAGTACCAATTATAGCTAATCTTACTGCATAGGACACCTTTAATGTACTTAATTTAAAAGCTCTTTTAAAAGCAGTTCTTTTATTAAAATAACTAGGAATCTCAACTGAGTAATCATATTGATTATGCTTATCTAAAATCCATAGATCTAAAAGAATAATTTTTAATTCATTTAATATTAAACATACCTCTTTGGCTTCTTCTTGCACAGAACCCTCAAAGAAATTTTTATTTAAAATATCTTTATTGTTGGTTTTTAAAGCAGTTTTTAAAGTATTTAATAACTCTAATAAATGATTTTTAAATTTTTCATTATTTATTATTAAATCTTTATGCTCTTCCATTACTATAGTAGTTCTCTCAATAGCCCAAATTATATTAGTAATTATTTTAGATTCTTCACTTAAATAATAACCTTTTTTTCGTCTATCTAATATCATCTTTTTCAAAGAATCTAACTTAATAAATACTGATTTACAATTTACTTTTTTTTCTGAAATTGAATTTTCTAAATCAGTAAAAATCCCTATCATCAATGGATTAAAAGCTTTTTTCACTTTATTTCCATTAACTAAAAATTGAATTGCCATTATAAATACAGCTCCTACTGCCAATGCTATTAATCTTTGATTAAAAGCATGTCCATGAACTGGCTCAAATAACATAAATAAATATTGAAGTCCAAAGGGTACTACTACTGAAGTTCGTAAGTTTGAACTACATAAATATCCTATAGAAAGTAATGCTATAAAATTAAGTATTATTGCAGTCCAAACATTCATAACTGACAGATAACAAAAAATCCCCATTAAAACATTAAAAATCATAAGTCCTAATAAATTTCTTACCGGATTCTTTGTTAAATCTCTTTGCATCAATACTAAGGTTGAAATTATAAGAGTTATTCCTACTACAGAATTCTCTGCTCCAAATATAGTCTTAAATATTGTTATAAAAACTATTATTGCTATAAATACTATAGTATTAGTCTTTATATTTGATTTGTTAATTTTTATAGCCATAAAGCTACCTCTCTTCTTTAGTTTAGTCTCAAATGAATTATACCATTTACATACCAATTTCACTGCATATCTTAATTATTTGTTAATTTTATTAACATATATTTAATTTTTCATTCTTTATTATTTTAATTTTTTGTAAAAAAAATGGGCATATGCAAAAATAAAATTTTACTGAATTTCTTCTTTAAATCTTACTTTGATATTACCCATTTTGAATTATTATCTCATTTTAAAGTTTAAGCTAAATAATCCACTTTCTTTTAATTCATTTTTCATTTCATTGCTTACTTCAACATTTGCTGGAGTTGCAACATAAACTCTACTTTCAACTGACTGTAAATCACCATCTAAAGTATATGTAACTCCACAAACAAAGTCTAATAATCTTTGTGCTATTTTAACATCTAAAGCTGTTGTATTTATAATTACTATATTACCAGCCTTTAAAGCATCACATACTTCTGATGATTCTTCATATGAATAAGGTTTCTTAATTAAAAGTTTAACATTTGCGTTTTCATTTAAGTGAACAACTTTGTTGTCATTGTATGAATGTTGTTCAGCTTGTCCATATTCCATATCATCTTCATAATATTCTTCTTCATATACATCGTCTCCATCAAATGAGAAAAGATTCTTTAATTTCGCTAAAGCCATTTTTATCACTCCTTTTCAATTTTTTCATACTTTTACATTATACATTTAAAATACATATTTATATAGTTCTTTGTTAATTTTTCTTTAAGATTTTTTTTATTTCCATATTTTATAATATAATTTTACTACTTGTTGCACTAAAATACAATATTTTTTTGACAAAATTTGTATTTTAATTAAAAATATGAAGAAATATAAAAATATACAAAGAATTTAACTATTTAGTAAACTCCTTGTATATTTTTTATAAATATCAAAATTATATCCTAAATTTCTTCGTTTTCCATTTTTTCTTGCAATTCTTTATTAGTATAATATAAATCTATTCCTGATAATCCAAATAAAATCATCATAGTTATTTGAGTAAAAACTCCAAGCCAAACCACTTTATTTACAGCCTCTTCATATAAAGCACAAAAGATGATAAAAGTTACTGTTACAATAGGAATTAATCTACTTCTTCTTATTTCTTCAAAAAATTTCATAAATACTCCCCTTAAAAATATTGACATAAATTTTCTTTCAGTAGTAATTTTATCATGAAAAACCACATTTTCCCACAAATTTTAAATTTTTAACTTTAAATTTTAATTAACAATATTCTTTTCATTTATCTATCTAATTATAACTTGAACTATCTCTGCTTTACTTCCAGTTCTAAGTCTTGGTCCTGATGTTCCATAACCAGATGAAACGAATAAATTGAAATTTTCTTTTTTTAAGTATCCATGGTCAATTTCATACATTCTTTTCACTGCAAACCCCCAAGGTCTTAATTGCCCCTTATGAGTGTGACCTGAAAATTGAACATCTATTTTATTTTCCTCTGCTTCATGGCTATATTTAGGATTATGATCTATAAGCATTTTATATTTTGAATCATCAATATTCTTAATTAATTCACTTATTTCTTTTCTTGGTTTTCCTATCTTTTCTGAAGTAATATCATCTCTTCCTATAAGATAAAACTCATTATTTATTAAAATCCTTTCATCTCTTAGAACATTTACTCCATATTTTTTTAATTCCATTGATATCTCGTCACCTTTACCCATCATTAAATCATGATTTCCAAGTACTGCAAAGGTTCCAAATCTACTTTTTATTCGACCAAATTCTTTAGACATATTTGCTTTTATAAATGGTCCTATAGAACTATCTACAATATCTCCAGCTATTAATACTACATCAGGATTTAATGTATTTATTCTATCTACCATTTTTACAAGTCTTTTTATTCCGAAAGTTATCCCTAAATGTATATCTGAAATTAAAATTACATTTAAAGGTTCTCTCAATCTTTTTTTATTATCAACTAAATTAAATTTAACAACATGGGGATAAATTGCATTAACAGTTCCTTTAATACTTGTAACAATTGTTAAAACCAGTATCAAAACAAAACCTTTAAATGAAAGTGCAATACTTTCAGTGCCTGAAAGGTGTCCTACTAAAATTATTATATTAACCAATGGAAATATAATAAAACAATATAGTAAAAAAGCCATCCAATAAGTACTTATATTAGTAAAAAAACTACTAATAGGTTTAGGTAAATACTCGTAAAATAATAGTGATATTCCATATGAATATCCAACAATTAAAACTACGCCCCAAAAAACAATATCATAATTTAATATTACATAATTCTTTAAACTAAAAGAAACCATCTCCCATGTGTAATATATTACTATGGTATATAGTAGTAATAAAAACATTATAGTTGATTTTTTCATTGTTTTCATTTTAATTCTCCCGATCAAAGATATATAAATTTAAAATAAATTTGGTTCTAAAATAATTTTTTAAATTCACATATCCCTCCTCTGATAATTTTCATCATTAACATTTCTATTATCTTATAATACCATGTTAATATTTTTTTAACAACTAACTATAGATTAAATTAAAATTAAGTTTTTTTAATGAAAACACCCCGGCAGACTGTGCAAAAAAAAGAGATATCCATCAATTTATTTAATGATGGATATCTCTTTTTTAAACTTTTTTCTAAAAAACTTGATAAAATTAAAAAATAATTTAAGGTTAAGGCGGTTAAGGCCTTTAAAAGTTTCTTAAATCCTCGTATTTTAATTACTCTTTTCAAATTGTAGGTAAAAAAGGCAAGACTAATCTCACCCCTAACTTTTTCTAAATTTCGAAGAAGTAAGTAGCT
>JBOGCG010000108.1:0-51816 GCA_051656625.1 Sarcina sp.
AAATTTTAAGTAAAATAATAGCTAAAAATAAATTAATTCAAAACTTTTGCATATAATAGTAATATAAGGAAAAGCTACAAGAATAAGTTTTTCTAAAGGGGTGATTTATTTGAAAAAAACCTATGTGTTAGATACTAACGTATTGTTATATTCTCCTATGGCTATATATTCATTTAAAGATAATGATGTGGTGCTTCCTGAAGTTGTATTAGAAGAACTTGATAACATTAAAAAAAGTAATGGTGAACTTGGAGCTAATGCAAGACATGTGGCTAGAATACTTGATACTTTAAGAGAAAAGGGAAAATTAAGTGAAGGTGTTTCATTAGATGAGGGAGGAACTCTAAGAGTTGAAACCAATCACTATGATACAAAAATACCAAAGTCTTGGAGTATTGATAAAGCTGATAATAGGATAATACAGGTTTGTAAGGCACTTCAAAATGATGGAGAAGATGTTCATTTAATAACTAAGGATGTTTTTGAAAGAATCAAAGCTGATACTGTTGGTATAAAAACAGCAGATTTTTATGAAGATGAAGTACCAAAGTTTGAAGAACAATACAGTGGAAGAATGGATGTTTATGCAACAAAAGAAGTTTTAGATAGTTTTTTTAAGAATAAAGGAATTGAAGTTAAAGACCTTACTGTCTTTAATGAAAAGAAAAATTCTTATGAATCACCAAAGCTTGAAATAAATGAATTTTTAATAATTCATTGTAATGATAATGAAAAGCAAACTGCTCTTGGAAGATTTAATGGAAAGAGGGTAGTACCTTTAAGATATAAAGATAGTTATAATATAATGGGCATTAGTCCAAGAAATGTTGGACAGAAGTTTATGCTTGAATGCTTAAGTGTAGATGCAAAAACTTCACCACTGGTTATTATAAAAGGACCAGCTGGAACAGCTAAGACTCTATTTTCCTTAGCAGTAGGACTTCAAAAGATATTAGAGGAGGAAAATGGAGAATATAGAAGGATATTAGTTTGTAGACCTAATGTAACTATGGATGAAGATATAGGTTATTTACCAGGTTCAGAGGAAGAAAAAATAGCTCCTTTCATGAGACCTATTTATGATAATTTAGAAATATTAATTGATTCTGATGAAGATGAAAGGTATAAAAATGAATTAGAGCTTAAGGATAAGATAGAAGAGCTTTTTGAGAGAAAGATAATAGTTACTGAAGCTGTAGCATACCTAAGAGGTAGAAGTATAGCAAAATCATGGGTTATTATAGATGAAGCTCAAAATTTAACACCAAAACAAGTAAAGGCTATAATCACAAGGGCAGGAGAAGGGTCTAAAATTGTGCTTATAGGTGATCCAGAACAAATAGACCAAGCTTTCTTAGATTCTAGAAGTAACGGACTTTGTTATGCTTCAGAAAAGATGAAGGGAAGCAGTCTTTGCTATCAAGTTACTCTTAAGTACGATGAGTGTGAAAGAAGTGACCTAGCATACGAGGCGGCTAAAAGACTATAGTTGTTCTTTAATTGTTTACATCTCTGTAAGGAATAGTTTTCTAAACAGAGATGTTTTTTCAATATTCATATGATATAATATACCATACCATAAAGAAAATGGAGGTGAAGTTAGTGGCTAATTACTTATTAAGGATGTTTTTGGTTATACCGGGGATTTTAATAGTACTTACATTCCATAGTTACATAAGGGCAAGGGTAGCCTATGCACTGGGGGATAAGTCACAAAAAATGCAGGGGAATTTAAGTCTAGATCCCTTTGCACATATAGATATTTTAGGATTTGTAATGCTTGTAATAGCAGGATTTGGTTGGGGGAAAGATGCTCAGGTTAATAAATACGCATTTAAAAACGCTAAAAAAGATAATATAAAGGTAACTTTAGCTGGATTATTTTCCTTTTTAATTGTTGCTATAGTAGCTGGAATTATATTTGGAGGTTGTTTATTATTAGATATAAAATATAACAATGATATAATTCAAATAATAATGTTAGTATTCCAAATGACAATGACTGTGGCAGTTAACTTATTTGTATTTAACTTAATACCAATGCCAGGTCTTGATATGTTTAGATTACTTGAGGATTTAAAACCACAGGTTGCTTATAAAATTTTAGGATTTGTAAGTCAATATCAACTTTTAATATTAATTGCAATAATTCTTTTAGCAAGAAGTATTTTAACAATTCCTAATATGATAGTATTAACAATTATACAAAAAATAGTTTTTACAATTATATCTTTTGTACTTTAAAGATTGAAAACAGTAATTTATTACTGTTTTTTTGTTTTCTTTAGTACTTTAGGGAAAACTTTAAAATAAAGAGAAAAATAAAATATTATGGGTAATTTATATAATTTTAGTTGACAACTTTTTGATAATGTTGTTATAATCAAATTACAATTTAAGAAAAGATAATCAGTGATTAGGAAGAGTAAATTATTTAATTCCTTTAGCGAGCAGAAGATTGGTGAGAGTTCTGTAGGATAGAGTAATTGAAAAGAGCCTAGGAGATACTATCTGAAGAAATCTAAAAGTAGGATAGTCGTTTTAAAAAGCGTTAATTAACACAAGGTGGATTTTAATATCAATTAGAGTGGTACCGCGGATATAATATCCGTCTCTTATTTTAGGAAATAAGAGACGGTTTTTTTTATAGAAAAAAAGGAGGAATAAAAAATGGATAACAAAAAAGTAATTAGTGAAAGAATAAAAGAATTTGTTGATTTAGATTTAGAAAAAATAGAAGGGCTTTTAGAGGTACCTCCAAAACCAGAGATGGGAGATTATGCATTCCCATGTTTCCAACTTGCAAAGGTTATGAGAAAAGCACCAAATATGATAGCAACAGAGCTTTCAGAAAATATAAATAAAGAAGGTTTTGAAAGAGTAGAAGCTTTAGGGCCATATGTTAACTTCTTCTTAGATAAATCTGTTTTCAGTGAAGCTATAATAAATAAAGTTTTAGCTGCTAAAGATAATTATGGAGCTTCAAAGGTAGGGGAAAATAGAAATATTGTTGTTGAGTATTCTTCACCTAATATTGCAAAGCCTTTCCATGTAGGACATTTATTCACTACAGCTATAGGAAATGCATTATATAAAATGTATAAGTTTGAAGGTTATAATCCTACAAGAATAAATCACTTAGGGGATTGGGGAACACAATTTGGAAAGCTTATATCAGCTTATAAAAGATGGGGTAATGAGGAAGCTTTAGAGAAAGATCCTATAAAAGAACTTTTAAGAATTTACGTTAAATTCCATGATGAAGCTGAAAATGATGAAAGCTTAGTTGATGAAGGAAGAATGTACTTTAAAAGACTTGAAGATGGTGAAGAAGAAGAAACAGCTCTATGGAATAGATTTAAAGATTTATCTCTTAAAGAGTTCAATAATATATATAAAATATTAAATGTAGATTTTGACTCATGGGCAGGAGAAAGCTTCTATAATGATAAAATGGATGCTGTAGTAAGGGAGTTAGATGAAAAAGGGATTTTAACTGAAAGTAATGGTGCTAAAGTTGTAATGCTTGATGAATACAATATGCCACCATGTATAGTTGTAAAATCAGATGGAGCATCAATTTATGCAACAAGAGATTTAACAGCGGCTATCTATAGAAAGAAACACTATGATTTTGAAAAATGTATTTATGTAGTTGGAAAAGACCAAATATTACATTTCAATCAAGTATTTAAAAGTTTAGAACTTGCAGGTAAAGATTGGGCTAAGGATTGTGTTCATATTCCTTTTGGAACAGTTAAATTTGCTGATAAGAAGTTATCAACAAGAAAAGGTGATGTAGTATTACTTGAAGACTTATTAAGAGAAGCGGTTGAAAATGCTAAGTCATTAATAGAAGAAAAGAATCCTAATCTTGAAAATAAGGATGAGGTTGCTAAAAAGATAGGTATAGGTGCAATTGTCTTCACTTACTTAAAAAATTCAAGAGAGAAAGATATAGTATTTAACTGGAAAGAAATGCTTAGTTTTGATGGAGAAACAGCACCATATGTACAATATGCTTATGCAAGAGCAAAAAGTATCATAAGAAAAGCTGGAAAAGTAGAAGGTACTCCAGACTATAGCAAATTAAATTCAAAGGAAGAGTTTGAACTTGCTAAGTCACTTGAAGATTTCAATAAAGTAATTTTAAATGCAATAGATAAGTTAGAACCTTCAATAGTTACAAGATATGCAGTTGAAGTAGCTAAAAACTTTAATAAATTCTATAATGCTCATAGTGTTTTAAATGTTGAGGATGAAGGATTAAAAGTTGCAAGACTTAAACTTATAGAAGCAGCGGCACAGGTTATAAAAAATGCTTTAGCTTTAATTGGAGTAGAAGTTGTAGAGGAAATGTAATAGGTTCATAAAAATATATTGAAAAAGACAATGGAAGTTAATTTAAATTAACTTCCACTGTCTTTTTTATTTTAAGTTATCTTTTCTTTTTGAACATTTAGCATTACAATTTGTACAATTGCAATGGCCTTTAGCAGAACTTCTTATGTTTTTCACTATTATAAATAACACTAGTAAAACAATAATAGCTGTAATGATATATTCCATTTAATCATCTCCTAATTTAATATGATTTTAAGAAAACAGTAAAGATCCTATATTAAATACTAGGAATGAAACAATCCAAGCTAAAGTCAGTTGAAAGGCTGCTGATTTAGCCATAAATTTAGCACCAAATTCTTTTTTTAGCATTCCTAGAACACTTATACAAGGTGTATAAAGTAAGACGAATACCATAAAGGTATAAGCAGAAATACTATTAAAGTGAACAGTCAAAAGTGTGCTTAAATTACCGCTATAAATAACCTCCATAGTGGAAAGAACTGTTTCTTTAGCCATTAAACCAGATAATAAAGAAACGGAAGCTTGCCAATTTCCAAAACCTAAAGGGCTAAAGATTGGAGCAAAGAATTCTCCGATATATCTTAAAAAGCTATTGTTAATATCATCTGTAAGACCATTTAAATTAAAGCTTTGTAAAAACCAAATTAAAACGCTCATTGCAAAGATTACAGTACCAGCTTTAACTATAAATCCTTTAGATTTGTCGTAAATTTGTTTTAAAACATTTTTACCATCTGGAAGTTTATATTCAGGTAATTCTATTATAAAAGGTTCTTCATCCTTTTTGAAAATAGTTCTTTTGAATGCTAGTCCACAAAGGAAAGCTACTAAAACACCTATTATATACATTGAAGCAACTGCTATTCCGCTATGCTTAGGGAAAAATATAGAAGCAAAAAGTAGATAGATAGGTAATCGTGCATTACAGGACATAAGTGGTGCAAGTAAAGCAGCAAGTTTTCTATCTTTTTCACTTTCAAGAGTTTTAGCAGAGCTTATAGCAGGAACTGAACAGCCAAAACCTATTGTCATAGTGATGAAGGCTTTTCCTGAAAGACCCATTTTTCTCATTAAACCGTCCATTAAAAAGGCAATACGAGCCATATAACCGCTATCTTCTAGTAGGAAGATGCAGAAATATAAAGAAACGATTAAGGGTAGGAAAGCAAGAATTCCACCTACACCTGCTATGATTCCGTCAACTATTAATGAACTAAACCAAGGTGCTGAGTTTGCAAGTAATCCAGAAACAAAAGGCATAAAGCTATTGTCTATTAAATTACTTAATCCATCAGAGAGTGGTTGTCCAACCCATGAAAAAGTAAATTGGAATATTAAAAACATAATAGCTAAAAATATTGGATAAGCTAGAAATGGATTTAAAAATATAGAATCTAATTTTTCAGTGAGTTTAGTAGAATTAGTAGAAGAGTTTCTTCTATAAACCTTAGACAGTTTATTCTCTATAAAATTATAAGTTTCTTTTTCGTTTTTGAAATTGAAATCTTCCTCATCATAGGTTAATTTATTTAAATCTTTTTCATTTAAAATAGAAGTTAATTTATTAATTCCAATATTCTTAGCTGCTACTATTGGAATTACTTTAACCTTAAACTCCTTTTCCAGAAGAGTATAATCAATGGTAATTCCTTTTTTCTCAGCTACATCTATCATATTTATAACTAAGATAATTGGAATATTAAATTTTTTAAGTTCCATTGTAAGGAATAGATTTCTTTCTAAATTAGAGGCATCTACAATATTAACAATGGCAGTTGGTTTTTCCTTCTCTAAAAAATCTTTAGCTACTTTTTCTTCGTTAGAAAAAGCATCCATGGCGTATATACCGGGTAAATCTATTACCTTTATATCTTTAAAATATCCTTCTTTTTTATCTACAGTTACACCTGCCCAGTTTCCAACTTTTTGATTGGAGCCAGTAAGTAGATTAAATAATGTTGTTTTTCCAACGTTGGGATTACCAACTAAAGCTATTGAATTCACCAAGAATCCCCCTTATCATCTGTTTTAAACTATAAAAATATTTTTAGCATCATTTTTTCTAAGTGCAATATCAAAACCTCTAAAAGTTATTATTAAGGGATCACCAAAGGGTGCTTTTCTTTTTAGTTTTACTAAAGTTCCTTCGATACAACCAAGAGATAATAGTCTTTTAGTAAGTTTATCATTTCCTTCTATATTACTTATTGTAGCTTCTTGTCCTATATTTAAATCGCAAAGACTCATTTGCAAGTCACTCCTTATTGAAAATTATTATCATTTATACCATTATATTATCATTAATGAATATCAGTGTCAATTGGAAAAAGGAAAAAAGAGGAAATTAAATAGTTAATAAAAGGTTAAAAGTTTATGAACTGAAAAATAATTGAGAAAAGCATAAATAGACTATTCTAATATGTTAATATAATGTTATAATAAAAAGTAGCGTAATTATTTAAAATGAGAAAAGAGTGATAAGGTGATTATAAGAGAGCGAGTTGTAGAAGTGGATAGCTTTAATGAAGAAGATGCTTTCAGCTTTGGAACCCACAATGAAATATATAAAAATGCTGTCTATTTTGATTTAGAACATTATGTTTATAAAAAGCCGAAATGTATAGGAGTTTTTGGGGCTTGCTATTATGATGATGTTGAAAAAAATATAAAAGTTACTCAGTATATGATAGAAAATAAAAATGAGGTAAAGGATATACTTTACTTGGCTAAAAAATATTTTATAGATGTTTGTTCAAATAAAAAGAAAAAATATATAGTTACTTTTTCAGGAAATAATGATTTTACTGTAATTAATTTTTTATTTGCAAAATACGGTATAAATTTTAATTTTAACGATTATTTTAAATCAGTAGATATTCAAAAGATTTATGAAAATATATTTAAAAGAGGTATAGGGCTTAAGGCTTTAGAGAAAAAATTTGGAATAATAAGAGAAGGGGAACTTATTTCAGGTTCAAATCTAGCAAAAACCTTTCATAAAGTTTTAAAAGATAGAGAATATTTTGAAAGAATGCCAAAGGAAAAGATAGAGAAGATTCTTGTTTACAATGAACAGGATGTTGTAAATTTATTTAAAATTTTAGTTACTTGGAATCCAATTATAGAAGAAGAATTAAAGCAAGAAAATTTAATTGAAGAAGTAGAATCTTTAAAAGAAGAAAAAGTTAAGAAAAATAAAGAAAAAATAGAACACTTCAAAGAGTTAGAAGAAGTTGAAGAGCTTGAGGAATCAGAAGAATTAAAGGAAAATTTAAATTAAAAAAAGTAAGCACCAATAAAATTATATTAGTGCTTACTTTTTTTCTATTTCAAAGTTATTTTCTTTTGAAACAGAAATAATTATAGAACCATCTTCATCAGTTCTGTAGATTCTTTTAGAATAATTATTTAGTTTATTTAAAGTATCTTTATGTGGATGATTAAATCTATTATTTTTGCCACAGGAAATTATTGAAATTTCAGGAGTAACTTTTTCTAAAAAATCCTCTGTTGAAGATGTTTTACTCCCGTGATGACCAACCTGTAAAATATCACTATTTAAATCTTTATTAAGCATTTCAAATTCACCAATAGCTTCATTATCCCCTGTAAATAAAAAACTTTTATCTTTATAAGTAGCTTTTATTATGGGAGAAAAATCATTTAAATTTTCTGAAATAAAATTACTAGAGGAAAAAATATCTAGTTTTAATTCTTTAGTTAAGGTTAAATTTATATCTTCTTTTATAACTGTTATAGGAATGTTATTTTTTTTAGCAATATAAAAAGATTTAATTAAATCCTCACTATCATAAATAACATTTGGAATAAAAATATTATTTACTTTAAATGTTGAAAGAAGTTCATCTAAATTTCCAATATGATCTTCATGGGGATGAGTAATAAAGATATAATCAATGGTTTTTATTCCCTCTTTTTTTAAGTAATCTATAAGTTTTTTATTTGCCTCATTAGGACCAGTATCTATTAAAATTTTTAAATTTTTGTATTGAATTAAAGAAGAATCTCCTTGATTTACATCTATATAATGAACTTTTAACTGATTAATTAAAGGTTTTTTTAGGGAAATAGAAATAGAAAAAATAATAGAAATAGAAAAAATAAAGAAAAAAGTTTTTTTAGATTTTATAAAAAACACCTCCAGTTAATAGTTTTAACAAAAAATAGCAAAAAAAATACATCTATCCATATAAAATATTGGAAATTTTTTCATAATGATGTATAATAATATTTAATAACATTTTTTGGGCTATTAAAATTGCTTTAAATTAACGAATCTTATTTTTTGAAAAATAAATATTATTTGTGTGTAAAAAAAGTCAATGATTTAAAAATGAAAGAAAAGAGTTAACAGTATTTCATTTTTGCCTTGAAAACATTCAAAATAATAAATTTTTTCTTTAAATTATGGTTTGAAAAGTTAGAAATATAATTATTATGAAAAAAAGTATTTTAAAAATTGCAAAATGATGTTATAATAAAAAACAAGTAAAAGAGTTAATTTTCATGTTTTAATATATAAAATTTGGGGGTAATGATTATGAAAAAAGAATTTTCAATAAGTAATGATAAAGTAACCATTAACTTCACTGCGAAATACTGTGATAGTTTTGAAGCTATAATGGATAGTGAGGGCTTTAGAAAAATTATAGAATCTTATTTAAAGAAGTCTAAGGAGAAAAGAAGTAATACTTTTAGATTTTTAAATTCTGTTTCAGGAACTGAAGAAATAAAGGCAATAAGAAGATATCTAATAAGTTCTTTTAAATTACTTTCTATGATGAAATCAGAGCAGGTAATAGCTTGTAATGAAAACTTTAGACCTTTATTAGAAGATCCAAATAAACTTTTAAATGTAATTGAAGAAATTTATTCCTATTGGAGAAAAATGGAGAGATATACTTTAATCCATAACAATAGAATAAAAAATGGTATAGCTGCTGTAAGTTTTACTGAGGCTAATACAGAATTTGCACAATTAATTTTAAGATTTTATAGAAGAATAACTAAGAATTTATTAAATAATACTCCAACTGTTTATAGACAGGTTCCAGCAGGTGGAAATGCTTGTCTAATGCTTAATAACGTATTATGGCCAATACCTAAAGGTTATGAAGTTTTAGAGGATATAAGTTTCTTAGATGGAATAGTTTTAGAAACACCATTTATAACTTATCCAAAGAAAAATACAAGAGATGGTATGTTTTTAGAGACTTTTGAAAATCCAATTAAAAACATTAGCTTAAATAAAGAACATTGGTTCTGTTATCCGGCTAAAGTAGGAGAACTTTTAGCTTATGTATATTTCCATAGAGATTTTATGTCCCATGGAATAACTTTATGTAACTTATTTGAGATGGCAAAATCAGATGAATATAGAGGGAAAAAACCTGATATAGTTTATGTTTTTGGAGCTAAAGAAGAAGGTCCATTAAGAACTGAATTCTTTAATGATGATAAAAATGATATGATGGTAGGTTATGTGAATTATAGCCATGAAGTTGATTATTTTGGATATATGAAAAAAATGATTTTAACTCTGCATAATTTAATTATGATAAAAAGAGGATATCTTCCAATACATGGTGCTATGGTAAAAATCCTTCTTAAAGATGGTAAAAAGGCTAATGTTATAATAATGGGAGATAGTGGAGCAGGAAAGTCAGAAAGCTTAGAAGCTTTTAGAACTTTAAGCGAGGAACATATAAGTGATATGACTATAGTTTTCGATGATATGGGAACTATAAAAATAGAAAAGAATAATGTTTATGGCTATGGAACGGAAATAGGTGCCTTTGTAAGACTTGATGATTTAGATCCAGGCTATGCATTTAAGGAAATTGATAGAAGTATTTTTATGAATCCAGATAAAACAAATGCTAGATTAGTTCTTCCTGTAGCAACTTATAATGAAATTATTGAAGGCTACAAAGTAGATTTATTCTTATATGCTAATAACTATACAGCAGTTGGGGATGGAGATAAATCTATAAATTACTTTGATAGTCCAGAATCAGCTATAGAGATATTTAGAAAAGGTGCTAGAATGGCAAAGGGAACTACCACAGAAAATGGTCTTGTGGAATCCTATTTTGCAAATCCTTTTGGACCAGCACAAAAAAGTGAACAATGTGATTTATTATTAGAGAAGTATTTTAATAAAATGTTTGAAAAGAACATAAAAGTTGGTGAGATAAACACTTGCTTAGCAATTAAAGGTCAAGAAAAAATAGGACCAAGAAAAGCTGCTTTAGAACTTTTTGAGATAATAAAAAATTTATAAAATAAAACAAAAATAATCTTTAATTAATTGAATTAATTAAAGATTATTTTTTTGTTTAAAAATTCAAATAGAAAGAGCACTAATAAATTAGTGCTCCGTTAGATTTACAATTGGATATTTCTGTCTACTGGTTGTGATAAAGATATAAAGGTATCAGTTCTATTAATTCCTTCTATTATGTTAATTTTGTTAAGAAGGATATCTTGAAGGTCTGAAATACTTTTACATACTAATTTAGTTAGAATAGTATATCCACCTGTTATTAAGTGTAGTTCAACTATTTCTTTAATTGAACCAAGTCTATCAAATATTTCATTGTAAGAAGATGTACAATCTACATATATACCAACGAAACATGTAACATCATAACCTAATTTTGAAAGATTTAATAATATTCTAGTACCTTTTATAATGCCTAAATCCTCCATTTTCTTCATTCTAACATGAATAGTACCACCGGAAACGTGACATATTCTTGCTATCTCAAGATATGGAGTTCTGCAATCTTTAATCAGTATGTCCAAAATTTGTAAATCTAATTCGTCTAAATGCATTGAGTTTGATAAAGACACAAAACCACCTCATATTGTTTATTTTTTTTATGATAATACTATTTTAACAAATAATAAGCGATATTTAAAGAAAAAGTTGCAAAAAAATAAAAAAAAATCAATAAAGTTGATAAAAATTTAAATAAATTTGTTGAAAAATGGGGGCTGACGTAGGAATTATGAATAAATTATTTCTAAATTATTTTTAAATAAATTTTTATTTTATTAAAAAAAAGTAACTTTATAATAATATTTTCATTTTTTTTACATAATAATGAAATAACTGAAAAAGAAGAGAGATAAAAAGTTGAAATTAATTAAAAATACATAATTATACTATTGAAAAGATATGTAAAATATTCTAATATAGTAATTATAGTGTATAGAATAGGAGGGAAGATATGCAAATTATATTTTATCTTTTAACAGTTGTTATTGGGGCAGTAGTAATATTTGGTGCATATGCCTTATTAACAAGATTTGTATTTAATAAAGTTTCTGTTAATAAGTGGATATTGCTAGCGGCAGCAGTAATAATACTATTAATAGGATTTTTCCTTATTAGAATAACATGGCTACAAATTATTTTTGAAGCAATAGGAATAATACTTTTATTTTGGTTCTTTGACGTTTATAAAAATGGAAATCCAAAAATTAAAAAGGAAAAGAAAATTGTTATAAAGGCAAAGGCTAAACCAAACAGAGTAAAAAATCATAAAATAGATACAGATAAAAAATAAAACTCCTTGTTTCAGGAGTTTTAATTATGTGTTAGGAAAATTGGGGAACTAAGTGCAGTTCGTTTATCTAGTAAAGTTATTTTTACTACATACCAATTTTCCTTTTCATTTATTTTTTTATTAAATAAAATTTTTATAGAATTAAGCTCAATATTGTCAAAGCTTTTTATTAAGGCTTTATTATTTGAAAGCACCTCTACTTTTTCAATTTTTCTTATAGGGTCTTCTACTTGAATAAAAAAGTCTAAATCTTTTTTAGAATCAACGGTATAGGTTTCACCCATAAATGTTGAATTTAACATAAAAATTAGTTTTAAAGATTTTGATTCGGTAGAAAATACATGAAGATTTTTAAAGGCTTCTAAAAGAGATTCTTTATCAAAGGATTTTGTGATAGCGCAGGTTAAATTCTCTTCAGCACCTACATTGTTTTTGTGGTTATCTTGACCGTTGATAGCAGCAACCTTCCAACCTAAATCTAACATTTTGAAATAATGATTTTCGTGATTTGTATATTTACTTAAATATAATCCATTACCTACCTCAATTGCTTTTACGTATTTACTTGAGATTTCGTTAAAGGGAATGTCTGAAACATATTTATGAGGATGGTTTATAGAAATAAACACTTCATCTTCCTTTTCTTTAAGCATCCAAATTAATAAATCATTGAAATTTTTAATGGTTCCTTGAAAATAGGTTTTACTATTAATAACATTAAAATGTCCTAAGTTAGAACTTTTAGCTTCAAATCCAGCAATGGCAATGAAATTATTATGACGATTGAATTTTTTTAATAGTTTATTTAAATCCTGCCAAGTGGAGATGGTAGAATCTTTTTTATTGCTGGCAATATAATCGTTATGATCTGTTATAAAAAGAAAATCTAAGGAGTTTTTATAAGCTGTTAATAGTAATTCAGTTAAAGAAGCATCTCCTGTGGAAATGTTGCTATGACAATGAGGAACACCATAGGAAAAATTTAAATTATCAAGATTTATTAAATTTTTATTTTTTTTACTCAATAAATTCACCTACTTACATTATATGTTGAAATAAATCTTTACAATTTATAAAAAAAAGTTTAATATGATATAATATTAAATATTAGAAAGAAATTTTGGATAGATAGTTAATTATAGAGTAATAAATATTTATTCTAATAAAATAAAATCTATAACTATAATTTGAAATTTTACTTATAAGGAGGAAATAATGGTAAATATAGGACAATTTAATAATTTAAAAGTTTCTAGAGATTGTGACTTTGGTTATTTTTTAGATAGTGGTACAGGTAAAACTAAGGATGATATACTACTTCCTAAAAGAGAGTTAAAAGGAAAGACTTTTGAAATAGGAGAGGAAGTTAGAGTATTTATATATAGAGATTCTAGCGATAGATTGATTTCAACTATGAGAGAACCTTTAGCTGAGGTTGGAGATTTAGCTCTTTTAAAAGTAGCAGCTAATAGCCCTATAGGTGCTTTTTTAGACATGGGACTTGAAAAGGATATTTTAGTACCTAAAAAAGAAATGCTTTATAAGATGGAAGAAGGGGTCTCTTATTTAGTATATATTTACATAGATAAAACAGGTAGACTTGCTGCAACAACAGATGTAGATAGATATTTAGATTATATGGAAGAACCAGAAAAGATGGAAACTGTATCAGGAATAGTTTATGGATTCCAAACAAATAAATCTTTAAGTGTAGCTATAGATAATAAATATAAAGCTACAGTGTTAAATACTGAATACTTTACAGATATTAAAGTTGGAGATACTGTTACTGGAAAGATAAGTAGAATATACGAAGATGGAATGATTAGAATTCAACTTAGAGAAACTAGATTAACAGAAAAAGAAATATTAGAAGAGAAAATATTAGAATATTTAAAAGCTAATGGAAATGAAATGAGTTTTAATGATAAAAGCCCAGCTGAAGATATTAAAGCTACATTTAATTGTTCAAAAAATTACTTTAAAATGGCATTAGGTGGACTAATGAAGAGAAAAGTAATTACTCAAGATAAAGAGGGAACAAAATTAATATAATTTAAAATGTTAATAAAGGGTAAAAGCACTATAAACAGTAGATTATAGTGCTTTTATTTTTTTGTAAAATATTGTATTATGATAATAAAAGTAAGATGAGGTGATTTTTTGGAAATATCTAGGTCGAATATTTCTTTGACTAATAAAACTGCTATTAGTAAAGATATAAAATCATTAGAAAAACGAGATTTTTCGCAAAGTTTTAATCAAGCTAAGAATAGAAAAGATGAACAAGCTTTGAAAAAACTTATAGAAGATATAAAAAAAGGTGGAAGTAAACTTGTGATTACTAAATCCTATGGAGATGTACGAGCCTATAAAAGATTAATAAAGGAATATCTAGAAAGTTTGTTGCCATATATATATAATACAAAAAAAGATATAAGCTTTTGGCAAACTCAATACTTTATAACAGTAGAAACTATAGATGAAAAGTTAGAAGAACTAACAAGGGGATTATTAGGAGAAGAGAAAGATGTGTTAGGGGTAGCTAGCACAGTGGATGAAATTCAAGGACTTATTTTAGATATCTATAAATAAAATATATTAAGGAGGGTTTTATGGGATTGTTTTGGCTAGTAATAATAGTTTTAGCTGTACTTATTGATTTGTTAACTTCTGCTTTTATTTTTTCAGGATTTTCTATTGGAGCGATGGTAGCGATAGTTTTATCAATATTTAATGTTCCTTTCTATATTCAAGTTTTGGTATTTTCAATTATAGGAGTTTTATTTATTTTATTTTTAAGTCCTAGAATAAAAAAAGCTATAAAAAGAAATTCAAATAATGTTGTGAAAAATACTGCGGAAAAATTAGTGGGAAAAGAATTAATTTCAGAAAAAGATATAGAAAAAGAAGAACTTATGATTTTTGAAGGTAGTTATTGGACTTTTAAAAACATAGGGGAAAAAATAAAAAAAGGGGATTCAATTAAAGTTTTGTCAGTGGAAGGAAATAAAATAATAGTTAAAAAATAAGGGGGATTTTTTTATGGAAGGCTCAATTGTTACAGTGGTGGTTATTGCGGTACTTGCTATTTTATTACTTGTTGTTTTAGTAAGTTCTATTAGAATTGTTAATACAGGACAGGTTTATGTGCTAGAAAGATTTGGACAGTTTTTCAAAATATTAGAACCGGGATGGCATATTACAATACCTTTTGTTGACTTTGTAAGAAAAAGAATCTCTACAAAGCAACAAATACTAGATATTCAACCTCAAACAGTTATAACTCAAGATAACGTAAATATACAAATAGATAATGTTATTTTCTACAAAGTTATGAATGCTAAGGATGCTGTTTATAATATTGAAAATTATAAGTCAGCTATAATTTATTCAACAATAACAAATATGAGAAATATAGTAGGTAATATGACCCTTGATGAAGTTTTATCAGGAAGAGATAAAATAAATTTAGAACTTTTAAAAATTATAGATCAAGTAACAGATGCCTATGGAATAAAAATATTATCAGTAGAGATAAAAAATATAATGCCACCAAGAGAAATACAAGAGGCTATGGAAAAACAAATGAAAGCTGAAAGAGATAAGAGAGCGGTTATATTAACGGCTGAAGGATTAAAGCAAAGTCAAATTGCAAAGGCAGAGGGTGAAAAACAAGCTAAGATTTTAGGGGCAGAGGCTGAAAAAGAAGCAAATATAAGAAGAGCAGAAGGTCTTAAGGAATCACAACTTTTAGAAGCAGAAGGTAAAGCGAAAGCTATTGAAGCTATTGCAGTAGCTGAAGCAAAAGCTATAGAAAAGGTTAATAAATCTATAATAGAATCAGGAACTAATGAAGTGGTTGTAGCACTTAAACAGGTAGAGGCATTAAAAGAACTAGCAAATAGCCCTGCAAATAAACTTATATTACCTGTAGATTCTATTTCCTCACTTGGAAGTATTGCAGCAGTTGCAGATATTTTAAAGAATAATAAATAAATAAATAAATATAAATGCAAAATGACATCAATATTAGCTAATATTGATGTCATTTTTTATGTTCTAAAGATTTGCAAAAGTATTTATTTTAACTAATAGATAAGCACGGATTAAAATAAATACCATAAATATGATAAGTAATAAAGCCTTTTTTAAATATGTATTAAAATAAATTTTAGACATTGGTTCAAGTACTGCTCCTAGTAAAATTAATGGAAATAAAGAAAGATTATTTAAATATCTTCCTAGTATTGGATGATTACTATCGAAAGCAGCGAAAGTAGATAAAATTAAGCTTGATGAAATGAAAATTATAAATATAAGAGAAAGCTTAATTAATAATTTTTTTGAAATTGATTTCATGAAAATCACCCCTAGAGTTTTACTGTTCTACGATAAATTATTATATCAATATAAATTCTTAAAAACAAATTTATATGAAAAAAACCTTTAGAAATTTTATAGTTTTATATTAAAAATGTGTTAATTTATTAAAAAAAATGGTATATTTAGAATGAGGTAAATATTTGTCGAATTAAGGAAAGACAAACATTGAAGTTATAGTAAGGAGGAAGTTTCATTTTATGGATGTTAACAGAGCGGAAGTAAAAAGATATTTAGAAAGTTATAAAAGAATGTTTTTTAAAGACCAATTAAATAATCCTCAAAGTAATGCTATTTTGAATAAAAGGAAAGAAACATTAGGACTTGAGAATATAGATTTAACAAATTTAGAAAAAGAAATAAGAGAAGAATTCTTTGAAGCTATGAATTTTTTAAAGAATGAAGTTGATGAGGAGTATAATCTTTTAGATAAAAATAAAACTCTTGAATATTTTAAGACTTTAAATTTAGTAGAAGAGGATATAGATTTATTAATAGAAAAGCTAAAAAAAGGCTTTGAAGAGGAAGCTGAGAAGGATCACTTAGAGGCTCCTTTAGAGGATATTAAAGAGCAGGAAAAAGAAATAGAACTTTTAGAAACTGTAGATAGTATAGAGCCTTTAGAATTTACAGAAGATGAACAAGAGATTCATGATGAGATAAATAAATTTTTTGATTTTAATAATGAAATTAAAGAAGAAATAAAAGAAGTAGAAGAAGTAATAGATATAGAAAAGTATTTAGGAATATTTGAAGAAGATAATCAAAAACTTATAGAAAATGATGAGTTCTTTTATGAGTACATAAATACAAATAGTAAAGAATTTAAAGTTGAAAGTTTAAAATTATTATTTTTTAATGGATGTTTAATATGCCTTAAAAAAATAAAAGAAAAAATTTCCTTAGCAGAAAATATAAAATATCCAGATAAGGATAGTTTTTTAAAGTTATTTTATGATTCCTATAAAGAGCTTATAAATTATAGTTACGGAGTATTGATAAAAGAAGGAATTTGTGAAGATAATTTTCCAAAGGATAAACTTTTTGAAAAAATATTTGGGCTTCAGTGTTTAGAAACTCTTTCAAAGCAAATTAAAAAGATTTCTATTATGGAAAAAAATAATATAGCTAAAGCTGAAATAATAAAAAGTATAGAAAAAAGTGCAAATGTTTATATAAATAATAGTAATAAAGAGCATTTTAAAACTTTAGCCATTGATGTTTTAACTGAAGAAATAGATAAAATTTTAGGTGACTTTAATTTTGATTATGCTAAGAAAGATAGTAAAAAATATAAAGTTAAATTATTTATAGAGGCTATAAAATTTATAAATAAATGTGCAATTGCTAACTTTGATATTTATACAGAAGACTTTGGTAGAAGTTTAAATATTTTACTTGAAAAGAATGATAAAATAGAGAAAAATCATTCAGAGATTAAAAATTTCGATGATGAGGAAGTAAAAGGTTTTATAAAAGATTATCCATATAATGAGGATTTATATGTGATTTTTGCAGAGAGAAAAGAAAATTGTTTTGTAAAGACAGATTGTTTAAATAGAGCATTAGATATAATTGATAATTGTGGAGCAAAAAATTCTAATATTTTAGAAGCTTTAGATTTGGTTAAATTAGATGTTTATGATGAATACTTATCAAGGATTCCAAAGGAATTAGAAGAAAATATAAAAGCAGCTTTAGCAGAATATCTAATTAGAAAATTTAAATTTGAAGAAAATTATGATGTAATATTTAATCTAGAAGTTAAAAACTTTGGTAAACTTTTATCTAAAATAGAAATTGATTCTGTAGATTTAGATTTAAGAAGAGAAGTGTTTAAAAGTGAATTACTTAAATTAAAGGATGAAGAATTAAAAAGTGAGAATTTAAAAAATACAATAGAAGAGAATAAATTTAAATATAATATTAGTAATTGGGAAGCTTTTAAAGTAGAATATGCTGTTTTTGGTTTTGCCTTTGAAGAAAATATTTTTGAGGAATTAGATTTAAATGAAAAAAGTGTTTTATTAGATTATTGTATGAAATCAATAAAAGATTTAAATCTTTCAGAGGAAAAAACAAGGAAATCTTTACTAGAGTTACAAAATAAAAATATAACTAGTAAAAAGGAATTCAGAAGAATAGAGTATGAAATATTTACTACTGTGAAACCTTTAACTGAAGAGGAAGAAAAAGAATTCGCCCTATTAAATAAAATAAGAGAATTCTATAATGCTAATTTAACTAAGTTAATAAAGCTTGATATAGTAATAAGAGAAAATGGAAAAGAGTTAAAAGTTCCAGAATTTTATTATGATTTAGGCTTTAATGAAGAAGAAATTTTCATGATATATAGTGAAAAATCTAACTTTTCTAATAAACAAGAACAATTTTTATTAGAGGGGAATAAAATTTATTCAAGCTATGAAAATAATTATGTTCTAATAGAGGATATTGCAAAATTTGAATTGAAAAACTATTCAAAGGTTATAAAAGGTGAACGTATTTTCTTTGAAGGGATTTTTGTAGTTTTAAAAAATGATAAGGAATTTAAATTATGTAGTAATTTAAGTGTAGGAAAAGAAGAACTTTTTAATATGTTAAATAATTATATAGAAAGTTATTATAAGATTTATAATATTGAAATGGAAGAAAATGAAGAAGAAGCAGAAATAGATTCTATAGTAAGTTTTATGGATGAAACAGCTTCTTTAGAAAATAAGGAATTGGTAAAGGAATTAAAACTTAATTTAGCTGAAAATAAGTTCTATGAATTAATGAGTGATTTATTAAATTCAGGAGAATTAGATATTAAAGATATTAATTTAGAGGCTTCTAAAATAATAAATAATGAATTAACTAAAAAAGTATTTTTTAAAGATGTATCAGAGGGCTATTCAGAAAAACTAAGTGCAGCAACTACCTCTTATGTTTTAGAAATAGATAAGGCAGAAGAAATATTCTTTGTTTATGATAATTCAAGATTTGGTTCAGCTAAAGAAGGCTTTATTATAAGTGATAGAGGTATTTATTGTAAGAATAGAATGGACAATCCTTGGTTCTTAGAATTGAAATATATAGATACCATAAAGGTAAAAGATAATAATAAAATACTTATAAATAATAGAGTTATAGAATTCTCTAATTTAAAAACAAAAGAACAAATTTATGAAATGAGAGATTTATTAGAATTAATAGTAGTTGTAAATAATTTAACTAATAATTTTGTTGAAGAAGAAAAATCTCCTCTTATAAATTATGTTACAGAGGCATTAAATTCAATTAAATCAGAGAATTTAAGAAAATTCTTATATATGCATAATGAGGGGAAAATAGCTGAGAAAAAATTCAATACAGCAGTTAATTCCTATGCAGATTTAGAAGAAAATGAAAAACCTTTAATTTTATTTGATAATTCCAGCTTTGCCTTTGGAGTTAGTGGGTTTTTAATAACAACAAAAAATATTTATTCAAAGGAATCAATGTCTAAGCCTATTAAATTTAATTTAGGAGCTGTATATAAATTAAAATATAATAATTCTAATTTTTATATAAACTCAGTAATATTAAAATTAAGTGGATTAGAAGATGAGGATAAAGAAGAGCTTAGAGAGATGTTAAGTAATTTAGTTGATTATATAAAGGAAAACTTTATAAAAAAACAAATAAATGAGTAAAAGCAATAGGTTTTAGCCTAATTAAATTATAGTTTACTGCAATTTTATTTTAATGTAATTAAGATAAAGGCAGTAAACTATTTTTTGATTTTGGAGTTTTTTTTCATTTTTAATAACAAAAATCTATAAAAAATATATATTATTAATAATAGTAATTTAATTAGAGGTAGTAAATGTATTTAGATTTTATACTAAGTTTCTTTATATATGGATTCTTAGGATGGATAACTGAAGTGATATATTGTTTTGTTGTAGATGGGAAAGTTGTTAATAGAGGATTTTTAAAAGCTCCAATTTGTCCTATATATGCTGTAGGAGCTTCTGTTGTAATGTTGTGCCTAGGGGGACTTGAAGGTCAGTTTATAAAAACTTTTTTTCTAGGGTTAATAATAGCATCCATTTTAGAATATATAACTTCTTATTTTTTAGAATGTTTATTTCATACAAAATGGTGGGATTATTCAAATAATAAATTTAATTTAAATGGCAGGATATGCCTTTTGAATTCGACAATGTTCGGGTTTTTATCTATTTTTTTTCTAAATTTCATAAATCCACTTATAAATAGATTAGTCCTTTTGAAGATAAATGAAGAATTTAAATTTGTTTTAGCAATTGTATTAATAATGTTTTTTTTAATAGATTTATATAAAAGTATAAAGGCGTTGAAATCTATAAATAAAAAGGTTTATAAAATTAAGGAATTAGAAGAAAAGATAATTAAAGAAAAAGATATAAATAAAGAGTTTGATGAATTTAGCAAAATCCTTAAGGAAAGGCTTAGTTTAACAAGGCGAGAGCAAGGGGTTTTAAAAGCCTTTCCAAAGGGAAAGCATAGAAAATACAATGAAATTTTAAAAAAAATAAAGAAATATAAATAGGTGCTAATTGAAGCATCTATTTATATTTTAAATGAAATACTCGTAAATGAGTATTGAAAGAAAAGATATTGACAATTAAATCCAATAGTAGTAATATAAAAACATAACACGAACAATAAGATTGCAAAATAAAATATAGTTCGTATTAGGAGGTTGTATGGGATATAGTTTTTTTGTTGAGAAAAAGCAAGGATTTAATGTAGAAGCTAAAGAATTATTTAAAGATTTTAAAGTAAATCTTAATATTGTAAACCTAAAAGAGGTTAGAATACTTAATAAATATTCATTTAAAGAAAATAATTTAAAAGGGATAGAAAGTATAATTCAGGAACCACCTGTTGATAAATTATATAAAGATAACTTTAATTTAAAAGAGGATGAAGTTGCTTTTGCTGTTGAGTATTTACCTGGCCAATATGACCAAAGAGCAGATTCTACTGAGCAATGTTTTTTCATATTAAATGATGGAGAAAAAGTACAGTGTAAAACTGCTAAGATAGTAGTTTTAAAGGGAAATGTTTCAGAGATAGAATTAGAGAAGATAAAAAAATATTATATAAATAATGTAGATTCAAGAGAAGTGGATTTACTTGATGATAAAATAAATGAAATTAATATAGAAAGTAAAAAAATTGAAATTTTAAATGGATTTATAGATTATTCAAAGGAAAAATTAAATAGTTTTTATAATGGACAAGGATTATCTATGACCTTTGAAGATATTTTATTAGTACAAAATTATTTTAAAGAAGAAAAAAGAAATCCAACTATCACAGAACTTAAGGTAATTGATACCTATTGGTCAGATCATTGTAGACATACTACTTTTCAAACTAAAATAGAAGAAATAGAAATAGAAGAAGGTAATTTAACTGAAGTAATAAAAGAAACTTTAGAAAGTTATAAAGAAATAAGGAAAATAATTTATAAAGATAAAAATAGAGATATAACATTTATGGATTTAGCGGTTATTGCTATGAAAGAGATGAAAAGAACTGGATATTTAGATGATTTAGATATATCAGAAGAAATAAATGCTTGTTCTATAAATGTAAAAGTTGAAACTACTAATGGTTTTGAAGACTATCTTGTAATGTTTAAAAATGAAACTCATAATCATCCTACAGAAATAGAACCTTTTGGTGGTGCAGCAACCTGTCTTGGGGGAGCAATTAGAGATCCTTTATCAGGAAGAACCTATGTTTATCAAGCTATGAGAATAACTGGAAGTGGAGATCCTACTGTTAATATAGCTGAGACTATAAAGGGTAAACTTCCTCAAAGAGTAATAACTTTAGGTGCAGCTAAAGGCTATAGCTCCTATGGTAATCAAATTGGTCTTGCTACAGGGGAAGTAAGAGAAATATATCATGAAGGATATAAAGCTAAAAGAATGGAAATAGGAGCAGTTATTGCTGCAGCACCAAGAGAGAATGTATTAAGAGAAAAACCTAAAAAAGGTGATTTAATAGTTCTTTTAGGTGGGAGAACAGGAAGAGATGGTTGTGGTGGTGCAACAGGTTCTTCAAAGGAACATAGTGTAAGTTCAATAGAAAATTGTGGTGCAGAAGTTCAAAAAGGGAATCCACCTACGGAGAGAAAGATACAAAGACTTTTTAGAAATAAAAAAGTAACTACATTAATAAAGAAATGTAATGATTTTGGTGCTGGTGGTGTTTCAGTTGCAATAGGAGAACTTTGTGATTCATTAGATATAAATTTAAGTTTAGTTCCTAAAAAATATGAGGGGTTAGATGGAACAGAACTTGCGATTTCAGAATCTCAAGAAAGAATGGCAGTGGTTATAAATAAAGAGGATAAAGATTTATTTATAAATTATGCTTTAGAAGAAAATTTAGAGGGAACTGTAGTTGCTACAGTTACTGATAGCGGATATATGAGAATGTACTGGAATGAAGATTTAATTGTGAATTTAAAAAGAGAGTTTTTAGATACTAATGGGGCGATTCAAAGGGCAGATGTTAAAGTAGTTGCACCAAAAGAGGATTTTAATTATTTTAATGGATTAACAGATTTAAATGTAAAAGAATATTTAGAAAATTTAGTGGGGCAGTTAAATATCTGTTCTCAAAAAGGACTAGTAGAAAGATTTGATGGAAGTATTGGGGCTGGGACAGTACTTATGCCTTTTGGAGGAAAATATCAATTAACAGAAGCAGAGGGAATGGCAGCAAAAATACCAGTATTCCAAGGAGAATCTTTAGATTGTACTTTAATGAGTTCTGGATTTAATCCTTATTTATCAAGTTGGAGTCCCTTTCATGGTGCCTATTATAGTGTTATAGAATCAGTAACTAAAATAGTAGCAATGGGTGGAGATTATAGAAAGATTAGATTAACATTCCAAGAATATTTTGAAAAGTTATATAAAGATAAAGAAAGATGGGGAAAACCTTTTGCAGCATTACTTGGAGCTTTTAGAGCACAAATAGATTTAAATTTAGCTGCAATTGGAGGAAAAGATTCAATGTCAGGTAGTTTTGAGGATTTAGATGTTCCTCCAACTTTAGTTTCTTTTGCTGTGGCAGTGGAAAAGGCTAGTAATATAATTTCACCTGAATTTAAAAAAGTAGGTTCAAAGATTATTTATTTAAAAACTAAAAGAAATGAAAATCAGTTACTTGATATAACTAGTTATAAAAATAATTTAGAAAAAATAACTACTTTAATAAAAGATAAAAAAATTCTATCTGCTTACTCTATAAAAGAGGGTGGAGTGATTGAAGGAATCTTTAAAATGGCTGTAGGAAATAAAATAGGTATTAAAGTAAAAGATTCTTTAGATTTAGTAGCTTTAACTGAAAAGGCTTATGGTTCTTTAATTATAGAGGTTAATAATGATTTTGATTTTAAAGTTTTAAAAGATGCTTCCTATGAAATCTTAGGAGAAACTATAGAAGAAAGAACTTTAGAAATTTTAGGAGAAAAAGTTTCTCTAGTAGATTTAATTAAAATATGGGAAGGAAAGTTAAATTCTGTATTTAAGATTAAAACAGAGGATAGTAATGAAAAAATCAATGAAATCTCATATAGAGAAAAAAATATTGTAGTAAAGAAAAATAAAATAGCTAAACCAAAGGTAATAATTCCAGTATTCCCTGGAACAAATTGTGAAATAGATAGTAAAAGAGCCTTTGATAGGGCTGGAGCAGAAACAGAACTTTTAGTATTTAAAAATTTAACTAAAAAAGATTTAGAAGAATCTATGGGAAGATTAGAAAAGGCTATTAAAAGTTCTCAAATGATAATGTTACCTGGAGGATTTTCAGCAGGAGATGAGCCTGATGGTTCAGGAAAGTTTATAGCTACAATTTTTAGAAATGAAAGAGTAAAAGATTCTGTAATGGATCTTCTTAATAATAGAGATGGATTAATGTTAGGAATTTGTAATGGCTTTCAAGCACTTATTAAATTAGGTCTTGTTCCCTATGGAGAGATAATAAATCCAAACAATGAGATGCCAACATTAACCTATAACAATATTGGTAGACATGTAAGTTCTATAGTAAATACAAAAATTACATCTAAGCTTTCACCTTGGTTTAATGAAGTGGAACTTTCAGATATTCATAAAGTAGCTATATCTCATGGCGAGGGTAGATTTGTAGCCAGTGATGAAATGATAGAAAGATTAATAAAAAATGGACAAATAGCAACTCAATATGTTGATTTAGAGGGTAATCCAACTATGAATATGCCTTACAATCCTAATGGGTCAACCTTAGCTGTAGAGGCAATAACAAGTATAGATGGAAGAGTTCTTGGTAAGATGGGTCATTCAGAAAGAATAGGAAAAGACCTTTATAAGAATGTAGAAGGAAACTTTGATCAAAAAATATTTAAATCTGGAGTAAATTATTTTAAATAAAATATAAAAATTAATTAAAATTATGGATTTTAGGAGGAATAAAATGAAAGTAGCTATATTTTTTGGAAGTAAATCGGATACTGAAGTAATGAGGGGAGCAGCTAAAGCCTTAAAGGAATTTGATATAGATTATAAAGCTTTTGTGTTATCAGCTCATAGAGTTCCTGAAAAATTATCTGAAACTTTAAAAGAGGTTGAAAACTTAGGTTGTGAAGTTGTTATAGCTGGAGCGGGTCTTGCAGCTCATCTTCCTGGGGTAATTGCATCTCAAACAACAATGCCTGTAATAGGAGTTCCGATAAAGGGAGCTATAGAGGGACTGGATGCACTATATTCAATAGTTCAAATGCCAAAATCAATACCTGTGGCAACTGTTGGAATAAATAATAGTTATAATGCAGGAATGTTAGCAGTTCAAATTTTAGCTGTTAAAGATAGAGATATAAAAGAAAAATTAACTAACTTTAGAGAAAATATGAAAGAAAACTTTATAAGAGAAAATGGAGAAGGAGTGGAATTATAATGAAAAAAGAAATGTTATATGAAGGAAAAGCAAAGGTTATATTTAAAACTGATAATGAAGAGGAAGTTATTGTTTATTATAAAGATGATGCAACAGCATTTAACGGAGAAAAAAAGGGAGCAATAAATGAAAAAGGAGTTTTAAATAATGAAATTACCTGTTTAATTTTTGATATGCTTGAAAAAAACTCTATAAAAACTCATTTAATAAAAAAGATAAATGAAAGAGAACAGTTATGTAGAAAGGTTGAAATAATACCTTTAGAAGTAATTGTAAGAAATGTAGCAGCAGGAAGTATGGCAAAAAGACTTGGTCTTGAAGAAGGATTTAAGTTAAAGACTACAGTAATGGAAATTTGTTTAAAGGATGATAGCTTAGGGGATCCACTTATAAATGATTATCATGCAGTGGCTATAGGTGCAACTACCTTTGAAGACCTTGAAAAAATTTATTCAATGACAGAAAAAATAAATAATCTTTTAAAAGATTTCTTCTTGAAACAAAATATAAATTTAATTGATTTTAAAATTGAATTTGGGAAAACAAAAGAAGGAGAAATAATTTTAGCAGATGAAATATCACCGGATACCTGTAGATTTTGGGATGCAACTACTATGGAGAAATTAGATAAAGATAGATTTAGAAGAGATTTAGGTAATGTAAAAGATGCTTATGTAGAAATATTAAATAGAATAAAAAGTTAAAGTTAAAAGAGGTGTGAATTTATGTATGATGCTATAAGGGACAAAATGGAAGAAGAATGTGGTGTTTTTGGAATATTCTCTAATGCTAATAAAGATGTATCAAGATATACCTACTATGGACTTTATGCTCTTCAACATAGAGGGCAAGAAAGCGCAGGTATTGCTGTAGCCAATGGAGAAACTATAAATCTTCATAAAAATTTAGGACTTTTAACAGAGGCTTTTACTGAGACAAATTTAGAAAATTTAAAGGGTAATATAGGTATTGGACATGTAAGATATTCAACTTCAGGGGATTTAAGAATTGAAAATGCACAACCACTTGTAAGTTCTACTAAACTTGGAAGTATTGCTATTGCCCATAATGGGAATTTAGTTAATGCGGATATTCTTAGAGAAATTTTAGAGGATTCTGGCTATGTATTCCATACAACTAGCGATACCGAAATAATAATGAGTTTAATGGCAAGAGGGGCTAAAAGAGGTATATTAAAAGCTATTCATGGAGCTGTACAAGCGGTAAGAGGATCTTTTGCTTTAATTATTTCTACTAAAGATCAACTTATAGGTGTTAGAGATCCCAATGGAATTAGACCTTTATGTATTGGAAAAATAGATGATGATTATATTCTTTGTTCTGAAAGTTGTGCTATAGATGCAATTGGTGGGGAATTAATAAGAGATGTAAAACCAGGAGAAATAGTTATAATATCAAAGGATGGTATTGAGAGTACTATTTATTCAGAAAAAACAATCTGTGAAACCTGTGCCTTTGAATATATTTATTTTGCAAGACCTGATAGTGTTATTGATGGAATAAATGTTCATTTAGCTAGAGTTAGAGCAGGGGAAATGCTTTATAAACAAAATCCTACAGAGGGAGATGTAGTAATTGGGGTTCCAGATTCAGGAATATCCTCTGCGGTAGGTTATGCCAAGGCTTCTGGTATTCCCTATGATGTAGGTTTTGTTAAAAATAGATATGTAGGAAGAACTTTTATATCTCCAAGTCAAGAGATGAGAGAAAAGGCTGTTTCAGTTAAATTAAATCCATTAAAACCTAATGTAGAGGGAAAAAGAGTAATACTTATTGATGATTCTATTGTAAGAGGGACAACTTCTAGATATTTAGTTGAGTCTTTAAGAAGAGCAGGAGCTACAGAGGTTCATTTTAGAGTGGCATCACCAGTTGTAAAATATCCTTGTTATTTTGGCATAGATACACCTTATAGAAAAGATTTAATTGGTGCTAATAATTCCTTAGATGAAATAAGAGAGCAGATAGGGGTTGATTCTATAGATTATTTATCTATAGAAAACTTATTAGTAAGTTTAACTGAGGAAGAAAAAGGATTTTGTTTAGGTTGCTTAAATGGTGTATATCCAGTTTCAACACCAATTGAAAAAGGGGAAGATTTATAAGAAAGGTAGTGTTTATATGGTAACAACTTATAAAGAGGCAGGAGTTAATATAGAAGAGGGATACAAGTCAGTATCCCTTATAAAGGAATATGCAAGTAAAACATTAACAGCTAATGTTTTAAGTGGACTTGGTAGTTTTGGAGCTTTTGTTGAAATTCCAGAGGGCTATAAAAGACCTGTACTTATTTCAGGAACTGATGGGGTAGGAACAAAACTTGACTTAGCATTTAAAACAGGAATTTATGATACTGTGGGAATAGACTGTGTAGCTATGTCTGTTAATGATATTTTATGCCATGGAGCAAAACCAATGTTCTTTTTAGATTATATTGCCTGTGGAAAGCTTAAAGCAGAGGTGGCAGCTGAAATTGTAAAAGGAATTTCTAAGGGTTGTTTAGAATCAGAGGCAGCATTAGTTGGTGGAGAAACTGCTGAAATGCCAGGATTCTATAGAGATGGGGAATATGATATTGCTGGTTTTGCAGTGGGAGTAGTAGAAAAAGAGAAAATTGTAGATGGTAGCAAAGTGGAAGAAGGGAATTTACTTATAGGATTAAAATCTTCTGGATTACATTCTAATGGATTTTCTTTAGCAAGAAAAATATTTGAGAATTTAGATGAAGAATTAGAGGGAGAAAAAGTAGCTAAGGTTTTATTAGAGCCTACTAGAATATATGTAAAACCTATTTTAAAGCTTTTAGAGAAAATTGATATAAAGGCTATGGCTCACATAACAGGGGGCGGATTTATAGAAAATATTCCAAGAATGTTTGGAGGAAGAGATTTTACAGCTAATATAGATAAAAACTCCTATGAGTTACCTTCATTATTTAATGAAATAATGAAAAGAGGAGTTACAGAGGACCATATGTATAATACCTTTAATATGGGAATTGGTTTTGTGCTAGCAGTAAAGAAAGAAGATTTTTCTAAGGCTATAGAAATATTAGAGGAAGCTGGAGAAGAACCAGTGAACTTAGGTTTCATAACAGCTGGAGGTGAGGGCATTTGCTTAAAATAGCAGTATTAATCTCAGGGGGAGGTAGTAATTTACTATCTATAATTGAGGCTATAAAGAGTGGTTATTTAAGTGAGGTTGAGATAAGCTATGTAATAAGTGATAGAAAGGAAGCCTTAGGTGCTGTAAGGGCAAGAGAATTAGGTTTTAACACTGTAATATTAGATAGAAAAGATTATGGTAAATCTTTAAGTGATGAAATTTTAAAAGTAATAGATAATAGGGTTGATATGATAGTATTAGCGGGATATTTATCTATATTAGATGGAAATATAATAAATAAGTTTAAAGATAGAATTATAAATATACATCCCTCTTTAATACCAAGTTTTTCAGGAAAAGGAATGTATGGTATTAAAGTTCACAGGGCAGCTATAGAAAAGGGTGTAAAATATTCAGGCTGTACAGTGCATCTAGTAAATGATGCTGTAGATGATGGAAGAATAATAGATCAAAGAGTAGTAGAGGTTTTAGAGGAAGATAATGCTGAAAGCTTACAAAAAAGAATTTTGAAGGAAGAACATAAAATTCTTCCAAAGGTTTTAAAGGAAATAAGTGAAGGAAGAATTAAGCTTTAAAGATGAGTTAGTTTTGCTTAAATTAAGGAGGAAATTATGATAAAAAGAGCTTTATTAAGTGTTTATGATAAAAAAGGGATATTAGAATTAGCTAATTTTTTAAGAGGTATGGATGTAGAATTAATCTCTTCAGGGGGAACTTATAAATATCTTAAAGAAAATGGAGTTGAAGTTACAGAAATAAGTAAGATAACAAAATCAGATGAAATGCTTGATGGAAGAGTAAAAACTTTACATCCAATTATTCATGGGGGAATTCTTGCAATAAGAGATAATAAAGAACATATGGAGACATTAAAAGAGAAGGCTATAGATACTATAGATATGGTTGTGGTAAATCTTTATCCGTTTTTTGAAAAAGTTAAAGAGGATATAACCTTCGAAGAAAAGGTTGAGTTCATTGATATTGGTGGACCAACTATGCTTAGAGCAGCAGCTAAGAATTTTAGAGATGTTACAGTAATTAGTGATATAGAGGATTATGAAACTGTAATTGATGAAATGAAAAATGGTGAGGTTACTTATAATACAAAAAGAAGATTAGCTGGTAAGGTATTTAATTTAATGTCTAGTTATGATGGAGCTATAGCTAATTTTCTTTTAGAGGAAAATGATAGTTATGAAAAATATTTATCTTTAGCCTATAAAAAAGAAAGAAATTTAAGATATGGAGAGAATCCACATCAACAGGCAGCTTATTATGTATCAGCAGATGGAAAAGGAGCTATGGCAGACTTTGAAATATTAAATGGTAAAGAATTATCTTATAACAATATAAAAGATATGGATATTGCTTGGAAAGTAGTAAATGAGTTTGAAGAAATAGCTTGCTGTGGATTAAAACATAATACTCCCTGTGGTGTAGCTATAGGAAGTACTGTAAAAGAATCCTATTTAGATGCATTTAGCTGTGATGAAACTTCTATTTTCGGTGGAATAGTAGCTATAAATAGAAAGATTGATAAAGCAACAGCAGAGGAAATGGTTAAAATATTTTTAGAGGTTGTAGCAGCTCCAGAGTTTGATGAGGAAGCCTTAGAAGTTCTAAGAACAAAGAAAAATTTAAGAGTTTTAAAAATGAATCAAAAACCTATTAATGATAAATTTATGGTTTCAGTAGATGGTGGTATTTTAGTGCAAGAAGAGGATAATCAATTTATTTCTAAATTAGATGTAGTTACTAAAAAGCAACCAACAGAAGAGGAATTAGAAAATTTAAAGTTTGCTATGAAAGTTGTAAAATATGTTAAATCAAATGCAATTGTAGTTGCAAAGGGTAAAAAAGCTGTAGGAATAGGTGGAGGACAAGTTAATAGAATTTGGCCAACTGTAGAAGCTTTAAAAAGAGGTGAAGGTGCTACAGTACTTGCATCTGATGCGTTCTTCCCTTTTGATGATTGTGTAAGAGAAGCAGGAAAATATGATATAAAAGCTATAATTCAACCAGGTGGTTCATTAAATGATAAGTTATCTATAGAAGCCTGTGATGAACTTGGTATAGCTATGGTTTGTACAGGAATAAGACACTTTAAACATTAATAATTAAAGTTAAAGGGGTTATAAAATGGATATATTATTAATTGGTTCTGGTGGTAGAGAACATGCAATTGCAAAAAAAATATTAGAGAATAAGTCTGTAAATAGGATTTTTTGTGCTCCAGGGAATGGTGGAACTAATTTTGAAGAGAAATGCGAAAATGTTAATTTAAAAACTTTAGAGCAGTTAAAAGAATTTGCTTTAGAAAAGAATATTGATTTAACAATAGTAGGACCAGAGGAGCCTTTAATAAATGGAATAGTTGATAGCTTTAAAGAAAGTAGTTTAAGGATATTTGGACCAAGTAGAAAAGCTGCAATGCTTGAGGGAAGTAAAAGTTTTTCTAAGGATTTTATGAAAAAATATGGAGTTAAGACTGCTAGTTATGAAGTTTTTGAAAATTCAGATTTAGCAATTAAATATTTAGAAACAGTAGAATTTCCTATAGTAGTAAAGGCTGATGGTTTAGCAGCAGGAAAAGGAGTTTACATTTGTGACTCCTTTGAAGAGGGAGAAAAGGCCATTAAAGATATTATGGTAGATGATATTTTTAATGGTGCAGGGAATTTAATTGTTATTGAGGAATTTTTAGAGGGCTTTGAAGCTTCAATTTTATCTATAACTGATGGAAGGACTATTCTTCCTTTTATATCTGCTAAGGATCATAAACAAATTTATGATGGCGGAAAGGGACCAAATACTGGTGGAATGGGAGTAATCGCTCCTAACCCTTATGTAACTGAAGAAATATTAAAAGATTTTAAAGAAAATATAATGGATAAAACTTTAGCTGGAATAAAAGAGGAAAAGTTTGATTATAAAGGAATTATATTTTTTGGAGTAATGGTAACTAAAAAAGGATGTTATCTTTTAGAATACAATGTTAGGATGGGAGATCCAGAAACTCAATCAGTTTTAAAGCTTATGGATTCAGATTTATTAGATTTAATAAATGAGGCTATAAATGGAAATTTAAAGGGTTTTGATTTACAGTGGAAAAAAGGTTATTGCTGTAACGTTGTATTAGCATCAGGTGGTTATCCTATGACTTTTAACAAGGGATATGAAATAATATTTGAGAGAGAAATAAAGGATTCTTTAATTTTTGCAGGGGCAGAATATAAAGAAAATATTTTAAAAACCTCTGGGGGAAGAGTACTTTCTGTATTGGGCGTAGGAGAAACTAGAGAAGAAGCTATAATAGATTCTTATAATAAGGTAAAAAAAGTTAGCTTTAAAGATAGTTATTGTAGAAAAGATATAGGAAAATAAAAATAAAGGGTTTTATCAAATTTTTAATTTTGGTAAAGCCCTTTATTTTATAAATTTAGCTTTTAATACTCTTCACAGACAATTTCAAAGTATCCCTGTGGTTTTTCACAAACTGGACATTGGCTAGGAGCTTCATCTCCTTCATAGATATAACCACAGAATTGACATCTCCAAGCTGTATTTTTAGATTTTTTAAATAAAGTTTTTTCTTCAAGTTCTTTATGTAATTTATTGAATCTTTCTTCATGATCTGCTTCTATTTTACCAACTTGCTCAAAAATAAAGGCTATTTTATCAAAACCTTCTTCTTTGGCATCTTTAGCAAATTTTTTGTACATATCAGTATGTTCATAGTTTTCTCCGCCAGCAGCATCCTTTAAGTTTTCAAGAGTATCTGGCATACCATCTTGAAGTAATTTGAAATAAGTTTTAGCATGAGCCATTTCGTTTCTTGCAGTTTCTTCAAAAACATCTGCAATTACATTATAGCCTTCCTTTTTAGCTTTACAGGCATAATAAGTATACTTATTTCTTGCTTGAGATTCACCAGCAAAAGCAGCTTTTAAATTTTCTTCAGTTTTTGAACCTTTTAAATTCATAAAAACACCTCTTTACTTTAAATTTAGCTTTATTTTTTGCTAAATTACAAAAAAATATTCTGAAATTAAAAAAATGTAGAAATCTGAAAAAAAATAAGTTATTAAAAATATTGAAAAATATAGTAAAAATGGTTAATATTAAGAGGTGTAGTTATTGAAAAAACATTCTCAATAGAAAATGAATTATCTATTAAAAATAAATTATTAATAGAAAGGAGGAAATATTATTAAAAAGATTTTAGAGTTTTTAATAACTTTGTTTTTATTATCCTTTGTGGTTTTTTTTATTTCTAGGTTAGCTCCAGGAGACCCATTAACCGCTTATTATGGGGAAAGAGTAGAGAGAATGAATATTGAAGAAAAACAAGTTGCAATGGAAAGTTTAGGGTTAAATGAGCCTATAGTTAAGCAATATATAACCTGGGGAAAGAAAGCTTTAAAAGGGGATTTTGGAATTTCTTTTAAATATAAAGAAAATGTTATAGATGTAATTAAAGATGTTTACAAAAACACTTTAATACTTGGATCATTAGCTTATTTACTGACATTTTTTTTAGCTTTAATCATTGGTGTTTTTTCTGCAGTTAATGAAGATAATTGGATAGATAAAGTCATTTGTACTTTAGGAAATATAACAAATTCTATTCCCTCCTTTTGGGTATCCTTAATTTTAATTCTTTTGTTTAGTGTTAATTTAAAGTTATTACCAAGTAGTGGGATATATACTTTAGGAAAAGAGGGAGATTTTTTAGATAGGTTAAATCATTTAATATTGCCTCTAATAGTTATCATTTTATCTCATTTATGGTATTACGGATATATGGTGAGAAACAAGGTGTTAGAAGAAATAAAAGAGGATTATCCTTTGTTTTGTAAAACTAAGGGGCTTTCTAAGGGAGTAATTCTTTATAAGCATTGCTTAAAAAACTTAATGCCTTCTTTTATAAATATTATGGTTATATCCATTCCCCATATAATAGGTGGGACCTATGTGGTAGAACAAATATTTTCCTATAAGGGGTTAGGTGTATTGGTTTTTGAAAGTGCTAAATATCATGACTATAATATGCTTTTAGTTTTGACCCTATTAACAGGAATTGTAGTTGTATTATCAAATTTTTTAGGAGAATATATTGTGAAAAAAATAGATCCTAGAATGAAGAGTGCTAGGAGGGGTAATGTTGGAACTTAAAGAAGAATATTTTCAATTAGCTAATAAAGAAGAATTTTTAAGTGATAGAGAAGAGGAGCTTTCAAAGAGAACATTAAGGGGAAAACCTTTAATATCTATAGGTATTTTAGTTTTAATTTTAATTTTTTCTATTTTTGCAGAATTTTTAAGCACCCATAATCCAAGTTACATGGACTTGAAAAATGTCAATATGGCTCCCTGTAAGACTTTTCTATTTGGTACAGATTCTATGGGGAGAGATATTTATTCCATGATATGCTATGGAGGAAGAATTTCTTTAACTATAGGATTTATATCTACAGCGCTCTCCACTACAATAGGGGTTATTTATGGTACTTTAAGTGGTTTGGCTAAGGGTTTTCTAGATAATATAATGATGAGAACTTTGGAGATTTTTTTAAGTATGCCTTCAATATTAATTATTTTATTTTTCCAGGGCATATTAGGGAAACCAAATATTTTTTCTATTGCAATTGTTATAGGTGTAAGTAGCTGGATGAATATTGCAAAAGTTGTAAGAATAGAAGTGAAAAAACTAAAAAACAGTGAATATGTACAGGCTGCTAAAGCTATGGGAGGTAGTTTTTTTTATATTTTAAAAGTTCATTTGTTTCCTAATTTTATAGCAGCAATAATGTTTATGGTAGTGACTAATATAGCTATGGCTATTGCTATGGAATCAACTTTAAGTTTTTTAGGAATTGGATTACCTATTGAAATAATTTCATGGGGGTCTATGTTATCTTTAGCAGAGCAAGCTCTTTTATCTAATTATTGGTGGATTATTTTAATTCCAGGTATTTTTTTAGTGGTTACTTTAGTTTCTATTGCCAATATAGGTAATTATTTAAGAAAGAAAAATAACAAAAAAAGAAAGAACTTATAATTAAGGGGGAGTTATTTATGAAGTTAAAAAAAGTAAAATTAATATCATTGATTTTAGCTGCTATGATGATGGTTAGTTGTTCGGCAACTGGGAAAAAAGATGAGGGAAATAAGGGTGAAGATAATAAGGTTTTAGTTTATGGAAGTAGTGACTATGAACAAATAAATCCAGCAATTAAAGAACATGGAGAAATAAATTCTTTAATTTTTTCTGGACTTACAGCTCATGATGAAAATAATAAAATAGTACCAGCTTTAGCTAAAGATTGGAGTTTTGATAGGGAGAAAAATAGTTATAAATTTAATTTAAGAGATGATGTTAAATGGCATGATGGAGAAAGATTCACAGCCGAGGACGTTAAATTTACAATAGAAGCCATAAATGATGAAAAAAATCAATCAGAAATAGCCTCTAATTATGAAGATATAGTTGGAGTAAATGTAATAGATGAAAAAACTGTAGAGATAGTTTTAAAAGCTCCAAATGTTGCTATTCTTGATTATTTAACAGTAGGTATTTTACCAAAACATTTACTAGAGGGAAAAGATTTAACCACCGATGGGTTTAATCAAAAACCAATAGGAACAGGTCCTTACAAATTAGAAAGTTGGGACAGAGGTCAAAATATAGTATTAGTAAAAAATGAAGAGTATTATAAATCAAATCCTAAAATTGATAAAGTTATTTTTAAAATAGTAGAAGACTCTAAAGCGAAAGTTATGCAATTAAAATCAGGAGAATTAGATTTAGCTCAAGTAACTCCGAAGGATATTAATAGCTTTAAGGAAGATGAAAATTATATTGTAGACATAATGAAAACTTCAGATTATAGAGGAATAATGTATAATTTCAATAGTGAATTATTTAAAGAAAATAAACTTTTACCTAATGCCTTAAGTTATGGAATAAATAGAAAAGAAATTGTAGATACAGTATTATTAGGACATGGAGTTTCAGCTTATTCACCATTACAAATGGGACCTTATAATAATGAAAATATAGAGAAGTTTGAATATAATACTAAAAAAGCTGAAGAGGAAATAGAAAAGTTAGGTTTTAAAAAAGCTTCAGATGGAATTTATGAAAAGGAAGGAAAAAAGCTATCCTTTGAGATTGTTTGTGGAGAAGGTGATCAGGTGAGAATTGATATGGCAACTATTGCAGCGCAACAATTAAAAGCTATAGGAGTAGATGCTAAGGTTGCTATAAAAGCAAAAATAGATTGGGCAAATCAAGATAGTTATTTAATTGGATGGGGAAGTCCTTTTGATCCAGATGATCATAGTTATAAAGTTTTTGGAACAGAAAAAGGGGCAAATTATAATTCCTACTCTAATAAAAAGGTTGATGAAATTTTACAAAAAGCTAGAGAAACTTCAGATGATGAGGAAAGAGTTAAATATTATAAAGAGTTTCAAGAAGAGTTAGTTAAAGAAATGCCTTATAGTTTTATAGCTTATATTGATGCAATTTATGTAAGAAAGGCTAATGTTAAAGGAATAACAAAAGATACTGTATTAGGACATCATGGAGTGGGAATATTTTGGAATATAGAAAATTGGACTATAGATTAATAGAGGTGAATGGTGGAAAATTTATTAGAAATAAAGAAATTATCTATTAATTTAAAAATAGGAGAAAATAGAGAAGTAAAGGCTGTAAGAGACTTATCTTTAGAAATAAGAAAGGGAGAAACTTTAGCAATTGTAGGTGAATCAGGGTCAGGAAAAACTATATTTTGTAAGTCTATAGTTGGGATACTTCCTGAAAATGGATATTTGAAAGAGGGAGAAATAATATTTCAAGGAAAAGAGTTAAATAGATTATCTGAAAGAAGTATGAGAGCTATACGGGGGAAAGAGATAGCCATGGTATTTCAAAATTCTATGACAGCTTTAGATCCAACTTTTACAGTGGGAAGCCAAATTGTTGAAAGCTTAAAAACACATAAATTTTTAGAAAGAAAAATAATGAAAAAAAGAGCTATAGAACTTATGAAAACTGTAGGGATAGATAATGCTGAAATAAGATTTAATCATTATCCACATCAATTTTCAGGGGGAATGAAGCAGAGAGTTTTAATTGCGATAGCCTTAGCCTGTAATCCAACTTTACTTTTAGCTGATGAGCCTACTACAGCTCTAGATAGTATTACAAAAAGAGAGATTGTTAATTTGTTAAAAGAGATTCAAAAAAAAAATAATATGACAATGATTTTTGTAAGTCATGATTTAAGTTTAGTTTCAGAGATAGCAGATAGAATAGCGATTTTTTATGCAGGGAAAATGGTTGAGATAGGGAAGAAAGAGGAAATATTAAAGAATCCAATTCATCCCTATACTATAGCACTTATGAATTGTTTACCAAATAAAAATCTAGAAAATGAATATTTAGAAACTATAGAAGGAATTCCTCCGAGTTTAATAAATATTCCTAAGGGAGATATTTTTGCAGCTAGAAATAAAGAACCTTTAATTATAGATTTTTTAAAGGAGCCACCTTTTTTTACTGTAACAGAAACTCATAAAGTTGCTTCTTGGCTTTTTCATCCAAAAGCATTTAAAATAAGAACAAAAATTTATTTGAAGAAAGAACAGGCTATAAAGAATGGATAGAGAAAAAGTTTTAGAAATAAAAAATTTGAAAAAATATTATAAATTAAGGGAAAAACTTTATATTAAAGCAGTGGATAATATTTCTTTTGAGATTTATAATGGAGAGACTTTAGGCTTGGTTGGACAGTCAGGTTCAGGAAAATCCACTGTTGGAAAAATAATTGCAGGAATTGAAAAAGCTAATTCAGGGGAAATTTTTTTTAATGGAAAAGATATTAAAGAGTATAAAAATGATAGAAAGAATTTAAGTAGAAATATTCATTTTATTTTTCAAGATTCTAATTCATCATTAAATCCAAGGATGACAATAGAGGAAATTATAAAGGAACCTTTAAAGATTCACAGCATAGTTAAAGACAATGAAGAAGTTTTAGCAGTTATGAACACTGTAGGTCTTGGAAGTGAGTTTTATAAAAGATATCCTTCAGATTTATCAGGGGGACAAAGACAAAAAGTTGCTATAGCTAGAGCTTTAATTTTAAAACCTAAATTAATAATAGCAGATGAACCAATAGCATCCTTAGATATTTCTATGCAAGGTCAAATTATTAATTTATTTAAAAAATTAAAGAAAGAAGAGGGATTAACAATTTTATTTATATCTCATGACTTAACTATGATTGAATATATCTGCGATAGGATAATGGTAATGAAAGAGGGAGTAGTAATAGAAGTCGAAAGGAAGGAAGAGTTTTATGAAAATCCTAAAAATCCTTATAGTAAAAAATTAATTAATTCAATTTTTAAGATGTAATAAAAGAACCCTATCAAAATAATTAATAAAATATTTTGATAGGGTTCTTTTTATTAGCATTGAAATGAATCAATAAGCCTTAAATCAAGACCAAAATAAACCCATCTATAATTAATCCATCTAAAACCAGCTATAGAACGTTTATCAACAGAAATTAAATATGCCCAGTAACCTCTACCATTAGTTTGCCAAATATAGCTATATTTATATAAGCAAAATCTTATAGTATTTCCACTAACAGATTTAGTATTTGGACTCTCATTAATAGATTGAACTGATTTGTTGCTTTTAGAGGGCGTATAAGAAGGTGGAGGTCCCATAGGAGGCTTACTGTTAGGACTGTTATTAAAATTGTTCATTGGAGGTGGTGGAGCCATAGGAGGGAATCTATAATCATCCACTATGTTTCTATCAAAATTACTTTTATTAAGATCTTCTTCTTCAATTAAATTTATAAATTCATTAGGATAAATTATTTCCATAGTAACATCCTTATTATTTTTATCTATATTAAAATATGCAGATTTTATTTAAAAGTGAATTTAATAAATTTTTAAAGAGTTAAAATTAAAAAAAATAGTAATAGTTGGTTTTTTATTTGTCAAAAAAATGTTATATTATATTTATACAAATAATATAACATTTTATAGATTAAATAATTATTATTAATTTAAAATACAAATTTAAACAATAGGAGAAGAAAAAGGTATGGAATCAATTCGTTTTGGTGGAACATGGAATATTCCTGGAGTTATAGAAAATTTAAGTGGGGATATTCAGATAAATAACAAAGAAGGTTTAATAGCTTTAAAAATATACAATTTAGATAAAACTTTATTAAGAGATAATCTTGAGATAATTAATGGAACGTTAACGGATGGAAGAAAAATAACCTTAATAGATTGCACTATTTTAAATATAAAGTTTGATTTAGAAAAAAGAGAAATTACATTAATAGAGGCGAAGTATGCTATAAATGATATAGCTTTTCAATCATTAGATGATATAACTTTTTATAAAATGTCCTTTAAAGTTTCTAATATAATAAAATGGTCAGGGCTTAGTGGATTTTATACCTCTAATATAAATGAAATGGATTATTGTTTAGAGTATAAATTAAAGGAACCTATAGAATATAATATTGATGATAAAACAAAAATTATATTCTTACCTAAATTTAATCCAAGCAATATAGCGGTAGAGTCTGAGGATGTAACCCTTGAACAGTCAGTTTGGATTAATATAATATCTGAAGATGAAAAGTCTATGGAAGATACTATGGAAATACTTTCAAAAGTATTAAATTTAGTAAGACTAGGCAGTGAGAAAAAAGTAGATATATTAAAAGTAAAAGCCTATCCAACAGAAGATAGAAATAATTTTATAGAAATTTTTACAGATGGGAAAATTGAAGATAGCTATGAAGAATTTGAAGGTGAAACTTTATTTAGATTAGAAGATTTAATAAATAGGGATGAAAACTTGCTTTCTAATTGGTTTTTAAAATATGAACTTTTAGAGCCAATAATAGAACTATATTTAAGTACTTTATATTATGGCTATATGTCAACAAAAAGAAAGTTTTTAAATATAGTACAAGCTTTAGAGGCTTATCATATGAGATTTTGTTTTAATGATGGACCATTATTTGTAGAAAAAATTGAAGAGTTATTTAAAGACAACGAAGAAAAAGATCGTCACTATAAAGAGTTTAAAACTATAAATCAAAAAAGAAAGAAATCTATTTTCTTAAAAAATAGACTTAGTGATTTAATGATTGAACAGTTTGGGCTAGATATTTATTTAAGAGATGAAGAAAAAATACAAAACTTTTTAAGACTAGTAGTAGATACAAGAAATTATCATACTCATTATTCTTTAGAGCAAAAGGATAGAATACTTATAAAAGGTAGATTAAAAGAGGCTATATATATTTTAAAATCTATTTTAGAATACAATCTTTTAAAAGAGATTGGTTTTTCACATGAAGAAATGGAAGAGAAAGTTATAAGACGTATTGAACTTGCCAGTGAACTTTATGGTTATGATGAAGTAGAAGAAAAATCTATAGAAGCTATAGAAGCTCTTGAAATATTACAGGAAGAAATAGATGATGATTTAACAGTAAAATAAAAATTTAAAAAAAGAGATTATAACAAAATTAAAACTCTATCTAAAACATCAAAACAATTTAGATAGAGTTTTATAGATTTTGAAATAATCTTTTTTTATTTTAATATAATACCTAAGATAGATACTGTAATAATTATAAAGAATAAATTGATTTTACGAGAGAACAATAAAATTGCAGCAACAATTGTTATAAATATTTGAGAATAACTTGTATAGGCTGTAGAGGTTACTGAAATTAAGGCACTTATTATAAGAGCGATAAGTGCAGGTTTCATTCCTTTCATAGCAGCATTCCAAGTTTTAGAATCTTTAAATTTAGAAAATGCAAAATAGGCTAAAGTTACTAAGATAAATGGTGTAGTAATAAGACCTAAAATTGCAATAAGTCCTCCTAAGAAACCAGCAAGTTTAAAACCTACAAAGGCAGTTAAATTTACAGAAACTGCACCAGGAGAAATTTGAACCATTCCTATATATGAAGTAAATTGTCCATTGGTAATCCAATGATTATCAGTGACAAGTATTTTTCTTATAAATGGTAGCATAGCATAACCACCACCAAAGGCTAGTGTTCCAACCTTTAAAAAGGCTAAATATAATTTTAAAAGCATTAGTTACCCTCCTTTTTTATGAATCTAAAAACAATGATTCCATAAATAGCTGAAATAATAACGATTAAAGCAGGGTTAATATGGAAAAATTCTAAACCGATTAAAGCTACAATAGCAATTATAATATTATGTAAAGTTTTAGGCATTTTTTTACCGAAATTTACAACTGCAAGTAAAATAAGCATAGGAACAGTAGCATCGATTCCTTTAAGAATATATTTAACATAGATATTATCTTTAAAGCTCATAAAACAGGTAGATAATAAAAATATAAAAATAAAAGGTGGAAGTAGTGCTCCAATAAGTGCAGCAATAGCACCAGGTAAACTACCTAGTCTATAACCTACAAAAAAAGAAGAGGTTACAGCAAGTGGTCCAGGAAAACTTTGACAAACACTGATGGTTTCAATAAAATCATCTTCACTCATTAATTTTTGTTTATTTACAATGTCCTCTTGAATAACACCAACCATGGCATAACCACCGCCGTGGGTTATTAAAGCAACTCTAAAAAAACTGAAAAATAAATTGAATATCTTTTTCATTAGTTAATTCACGTCCTTATCTATTTAATTAATATAATTGTCAATAAAGCTGATAGCAGCACCTATTGAAATAAGAGATTCTCCAAAAAGAGAAGTTGTAGAAAATATTTCCTTTATTTTTGAAGAATTATGGTTTAAAGAAATGATATTTTCTAAAATTTTATTAAATATAAATGGGCTTTTTTGAATTAAAGGACCATTTATAATTATTTTATTAGGATTAGTTAAATTTAGTAAATTATTGATTCCAAGGGCTAAATAAAAAGCAGTTTCCTCAAAACTTTTTAAAGCATTAATGTCATTTGAAGATAAAAGAGAATATATTTTATCAATATTAAGATTTTTATTTGTTAAATCTTTAAAATTATCTTCTATAGAAGTTATAGTTCCATAAAGCTCTAAACAACCTTTTTTACCACAGGGACAATCTTTACCACGGCTTTCTATAGTCATATGTGCTAGGGCATCATAAATTGGATTAAATGAATTTACTATTTTACCATCATCAACTAAGCCATATCTAATTCCAAGACCTAAGTTTATATAAATAATTTTTTTGATTTTTTTATTAATATTGATAAAATATTCTCCAAAAGCAGCCATATTAGTTCCTTTATCAATTAAAATAGGTAAATCAAAATATTTATTTAAATGTGAAATTATATCAACTTTATTCCAATCATTATTTAACATATTAGTAATTGGTCCAAGAAATCCAGTTTCAAAGTTGAAGGGTTCTACAACTCCAACAGCAATTCCTAAAATTTTAGATTTTTCTATTTTAACTGTAGATAAAGCTTTTTCAAAACTTTTATAAAGAACTTCAATAGTAGATTTAGGTGTTGAAGTTTTTCCCATTTTAAATCTTTCTTTGAATATTACCTGTAAAGAACTATCTAATAATATAAGTTCAAAATAACTTCTAGAGATATCTATTCCTACAGTATAAAAATTATCTGAACTAGCAGCATAAATTATAGGAGGACGACCACCAGAGGATAAATCTAGCCCTTTTTCTATTATTAAATTTTTATCTAAAAGTTTTTGTAAAACTCTATTAGCAGTGGTTTTTGGTAAATTAAAATCATTCATTAAATCTTTCTTTAGTTTTTCTGAAGAGAGAATAGATTTATAAATTTTTTTTTCAATATCATTAAGAGTTTTTATATCATTCATATATATTCCTTTCTAACTTTGGTCCAAAATGGATTTAAGTAAATTATAATATTAATTTTTTATAAAGTCAATTAACTGTTTGTTTACAAATAGGATGGTTTAAAAATGAAATTATAATCAATAAAATTAATAGTGCAAAAAATAGAAAGAAAAAATAGAGACTGTATTATAACAATCTCTATTTTTGTATTTTATATTTTAAATTTTAATTAACCAATTAAGCTCCATGAACCATCACTACCAGGAGTAGAATTTGTCCACCAATTTGCTTTGTAGTTCTTACCATTATATTTAACTATTGCACCACCATTATAAGCAGTTCCAGCATTATAATCTACAGAACCATCACCATTAGGCGTTACAACAACTTCCCAAGCAGAGTTTTTATCAGGAGTAGCACCACCTTGAGTCCACCATTTAGCTTTATAAGTTTTACCATTATAAACTACAGTGTCACCAGATAAATAAACTTTAGAAGGGTTATAGGTGTTTTTATCATCAACAATATTTTCTTTTACTGTGATAATAGCAGTAGCGCTAGTTTCTAATCCTTTGCTGTCTTTAACTTTATAAACTAAAGTATAAGTTCCAGCTTTAGAAGTATCAACTTTTCCTTCAACTACTATTTTAGAAGTTAAGTCACCATCTTCTTTGTCAGTAGCTGTTATACCAGTTAAAGCATCGAATTTATCATTAACAAATATTGATTTGTTTGTAACTCCATTTATAACTGGAGCAGTATTTTCTTCAACAGGAACATTAACAACTTCTATAGTTCTATTTACTGTTGCAGTTAAATTTTCGCTATCAGCTACAGTATAAGTTAAATCATATTTTCCAACTTTATTAGTATCAACAGAACCAGTAACTTTTATTTTAGAAGTTAAATCACCATCTTCTTTATCAGTAGCTGTTACGCCATCTAATGGATTAAAAGTACTACCAACAGTGATTTTTTTATTTGTAGCACCATTTATAGTTGGAGCTGTATTTGTTTCTGGAGGTGTTATAACATCAGAATTACCTACAGGTTTTTTACCATTGAAAGTAATGTTTCTAACATCAGAGAAACAAAGACCAATCATACCTTGAACTGATATTTTTGCACCTGGATCTAAACTTTGCCAAGCGCCACCTTTAATAGTTACTCTTGCAAATTCATCATTTAAATCTTGTACTGAAGCAGTACCGCCCCATGAAGATTTATAAACAGCAGATTTAGGTAAATCAAAAGTTAATTCCCAACCACCATCTATTTTTTCAGAAGTATGATTAGTGATATCTAAAATATAAGTGTAATTAGGGTGATCATAAGTTCCACCTAATTTAACATCAACTTTAATTGGTTCTAAGTTAGGGATTTCATCTACAGTAACTGTGCAGTTACCCATAGCATCTAATCCAGCTTTTAATCTCTTAGTTAAAGTATCTCCGAAAGTATATTTACCTTCATTGATATTAGTTGAACCTTCTTTGTAGTTAGGATTAAGACCGTAGTCTCCATTCATAACCCAAATTAAAGCACCACCAAGATTTTTATCTTTTATATATTTAACTCTTTCATCAATAGATTTTTCGTTTTCAAAAGATAAGAATACCTTTTCTTTGTCATTCCAAAGATGAGGAACTTTACCTTTGTCATCCCAATATTCTTTTACATTAGAATCTTGATCCATTAAGTTAAGACCATGCCATAATGGGTTAGCACCAGCTGGTTCTAAAATTCCATCACCATCTAAGTCATCTCCCCAAACGTTGTATTTGCCAGATGCAGGAGTTTTACTTGTACCATGAAGGCCTGTACCATCTCCACCTTGAACATTTTCCCAACCTCTAGTGTAGTAAGGAATACCCATAAGGATTTGCTCAGGAGCAAGAACTCCTCTATAGTATCTATAAGCCCAATCCATATTTAAAACAGGCATAAGCATTGCTGATGTTTCTTTATCAGCAGGATCTGGATAGATGTTAGCTAAGTTTTCAACAAACTCATTCCAACCACCGTGGAAATCATAGGACATAACACTTAAGAAATCAAGAGATTTAGCATATTCATTAGAAGAAACTCCACCAAGTACCCAAGAAGATGCAGTAACAGCAGCAGTTAAAAGATAATCTTTATTGTCTTGTTTAGATGCAGCATCAAGTTTTTCTCTTAATGTTTTCATCATTATATTATATCTTTCATTTAATTTAGCTCTTCTAGGTTCACTTAAATCGAAGTCATCTGGATTTCCTGATTGTGAAGTTGCTGATGGGTATTCAAAATCTATGTCAACGCCATCAAAGCCATAAGTTCTGATAAAATCAACACAAGAATCAGCGAAAGTATTAATTCCTGCATCGGTATCAAGCATAGTATAGAAACCTCTAGATCCTGCCCAACCACCTACAGATATTAAAAGGTCAACATCTGGATATTGTTTTTTCATTGTTTGTAAAACATTAAAGTGACCTTTGTAAGGTAAAGTAGAGTCAAGTTCAACTTTTTTTCCATTATGAGTTAAGTCATGGTTTTTAAAATCCTCTTTTATAGCAGCATCTTCATCACCAAGAGTGATTTTATTAGTTTTTGAATCAACCATAGCAAAAGAGTACTGGATATGAGTTAAACTATCCCATTGAAGGTCAGCTACATCAAAATAGCCTTGGGCTTCACTTTTATAAGCCCATTCTGGAAAATAACCAACAATTTTTCTTTGTAAAGACTTGTCTGTAGAGTTAGAAGTGACAGCAGCAGATTTTTCTTCAGTTTTGCTAGGTGTAGCTGAAGAAATTGTACTTATATTTAAGAAAATACAAGATGAAACTAAAACAGTGGAAACTAATTTTTTAAATTTACCACTTAGCAAAAAAATCTCCCCCTCATTTATTAATTTTATATTTTCATAGTAACAATGAGGTGGGATTATTACAACAGAAAACGTTCACAAAATTACTACAAAATAGCCTATAGAAAATAGAATTAAAGGATAAGAAATTTCTAAGTTTATGAATTTTTTTAAAGATAAAAAAAATTGCCCCTTAAAATTAAGGAGCAACTTTTTATTTTATTGATATTCTTGGTTTGGTAATGGTTTATTTTCGTAGATAAAGTTATAAAGGTTTTGATTAGTTTCATCTTGGTTAAATGTTAAGAACCAGAATCCATTAATTGTTTTTCCTATACAGTTACTATCTACAGGAACTCTTGCTTCAGTTATGCTTGAAGAACCAGTTGCAAGAATTTCTTCACCAAATTGCCAAATTTCTGCATCAGTCATGTTTGTTTCAAGTGCTGGTGCAATTTTATTTAAAAGTTCAGGGTATTCACTAACTGATGTAGATTTAACTTTTTGGAATAATTGCTCTATAACAGTTCTTTGTCTGAATGTTCTAGCATAATCTCCACCAGTATTATGTCTTATTCTTAAATAAGCCATAGTTTGAATTCCATCTAAAGTTTGTGGTCCAGTTTTATTAATTGGTGGCGCATCAGGCATGTGATCAAGAGTTTTTAATTGATCATATGGTGATTGAATTGCCTTAACTTCATCAGCAGTTAAATTAACTTGAATACCACCAAGAGAATTTATAATCTCAGGTAATGTTGTAAAGTTAACACTAATGAAATTATGAATATTAAGATGATAATCCTCATTTAAAGTTTTCATTGCAAGTTGAGGTCCACCATAATAAATAGCAGAGTTAATTTTCCCCATACCATGTCCTGGTATATTTACTAGTGAATCTCTTAAAATAGATACTAATTTAAGTGTGTGGTCTGTATCGTTAACAGACATTACCATGATAGCATCAGATCTACCAGGAACTCCTTCAGGTTCATCAACACCAAATAGGTAGATATTATGAATACCCGTAAATTTAGATAAATTAGCATCTACAGAGCTATTAATACCAAGATCATTTTGATTAATTTTAACTCTGTTGATTTTTCCAAGATAATGTTCTACAGCGAAGTAGCCAGATGATAATAAAAGAATTATTACAACTACTATTATTGCAACAGTAATGCCTATAACTCTTTTTTTATTAGAGCTTTTTTTATTACCGTTGACATTTTTATCTTTCGTCATATAATTTTCCTCTCCATATTTAAAATTGTTAAGTTAAAGCTTTAATTAGATTAAAGCTAAGTTAATATTTGTAATTAACTTGAGTTTTATTATAAACTTATATAACATTATAAATGTTACAAAAAGTTTAAGATTAAAAAAAATATATTAATTTGATGAAAAAATAATAACTAAAGAGTAACAAAAATTCCTGGTAGAAAATATATTAGAGCTAAATGTTAACAAAGTATTAATAAATTGTGAAAAAAAATATGGGGTTGAGAAAAGATATATTTCTCAGGAAATAATTGGAAAAATATATATGGATTTATTTTATTTTGTTCAAAATAAAATAAATTGATATAATAAAATAAGCAAATATAAAGAGCTTTTTATCATTTATTTTATTAAAAGCTGTGATTAAGGAGCAAACCAATGAAAAAAATAAAAAAGAAAACAATAATAATATCGGTAGTTTCTATAGTAATTATAGGAGTTACTATAGAATGGAATAGTTTAATTGTTAAAAAATTCAATAATTATATAACTAACAAATTAAAAATTGCAGAAATTGAATCTAATTCAAACAATCAGTATATTGATTTTGGATATAATATGGTAGTAAATTATAATGGACAAGTTCAGGATAAAGGGCAGATTTATAATCAATTAGTAGAAGTAAGTCAAAATATGCTAATAAAAAACTCTATTTATTTAGGTAGTCCAATTATTAAAGTTGATTTTAATGCTATAAAAATAATGAGTGGTATAAAATATTATCCAATACAAGTATTTGTTGTAGAAAATAATCAAAGAGTTTTAAAATATTCATTTTATAGTAGTTTAGAAGGAAATTTAATTCCTACTGATAGGAATTTAGGAATTAATGATGAAATAAATATGGTTAATGATTTTGGTAACAATAGTGGGATTAATCAATCATATTTACTGAATAGCAATGAAATTGCTTATTATAACGATGAAAGCTACTTTGACATTAATGCGAGAAATTTATATTATAGACTATGTGAAATGGCTAAATTAAATATTTTTGGAACTAATTATGTAAATAATTATAGTTTTGTTATAAATTTAGTGGCACCAGTAACATATAATAATGAACCTTATTATGAAATTTTTATGTATAATAATAAATATAAAAATGAAGGGAATGGGGGACTACTTTATAAATTTTATATGAGTGCTAGTGGAAATATAGTTTCTTATGATTTAATAAACCAAGAACAGTCTTTAAATCAAGGGGAAAATACAAATGCAAATAATAATACAAATAACAGTACTAAGGTTAGTGGAGTAGCTGATACAAATAAAGCTACAACCAGTAGAACAGTAGCAGAAACAACTGAAAATAATTCAACAGACTCTACTAAAAATGAAAATAAAGTTTCTTTAGATGTTAATAAAATATCTAAAAATATATATAATAATTTATATAAGTTATCTATGGAATATGAAAATTTAATTCCAGTACAAAAAACAACTGATGATTTTAAAATAAAAAATATTCAAGAAGTGAATAAAGTGGATTATTATGAAGTTGAAATTATAAAAGATAATAGTGTAATCGATAGTTTCTGGATTACTGAAAATGGTAATGTAGTAAGAAAACTGGAAACAAAAAAATAATTTTAAGAAAAGCAAGGAGAAAAAATTATGGAGAATTTTACGGTTTATAACCCCACAGATATTTTCTTTGGAAAAGATGTAGAAGAAGCTGTAGGAGAAGAAATAAAAAAATATGGAAATAAAGTTTTATTTCATTATGGAGAAGGTAGTATAAAAGAAAGTGGATTATATAGCAAAATGCTTGAGATTTTAAATCAAGCAGGTATTAGATTAATAGAACTAGGTGGGGTTGAAAAAAATCCTAAAAAAGCTTTAGTAGATAAAGGAATAGAATTTTGTAAGAAGAATAATATAGATTTCATATTAGCAATTGGTGGAGGGAGTGTTGTAGATTCAGCTAAAGCCATAGCTCTTGGAGCAAATTATGAAGGCGATATCTGGGAAGCTTTTGAAAATGAAGAAGAGATAGAGGAAGCTTTACCAGTTGGAATAGTTTTAACTAATCCAGGGTCAGGTAGTGAAGTAAGTAATTTTACTGTTTTAACTAATGAAGAAACTAAAGAAAAGAAAAGTTACCAGTCAAATTCTATTTATCCTAAATTTTCATTTTTAAATCCTGAACTTTGCTATACTTTAAATGATAAACAAATTGGTTCAGTAGCTGCAGAAATAGTTTCTCATTTAATAGAAAGATATCTTATAAATGAAAAAAATGTAGAAATAACTAATAGACTAATAGAAGGTACTTTAAAGACTGTTATAAATAATGTTTATAAAGTTTTAGAAAATAAAGAAAGCTATGAAGGTTATACAGAACTTTTATGGTCAGCAGCTGTTGCACAAAATGATATTTTATCAGCAAGTTATTTAAGAAGAGTAGAGCATCATCATATAGAGGATCAACTTTGTGGAACTTATGATTTAGACCATGGAATGTCTTTATCAATTACCTATCCAGCAATTATGAGATATTTAGCAGAAAGTCATGGAGATAGATTGATTCAACTTGGTAGAAGAGTATTTAATATTAATAATGCTGATTTAAATCAAGAAGATTTAATAGAAGAAACTATTGAATCTTTAGAAAGATTTTATCAATCTATAAATATGCCTATTAGATTATCAGAAATAGGAATAGAAGAAAATGATATTTTACCTATGGTAAATAAGATAACTAAAAATGGAATTTTAACTATAAACGAATTTAAATCTTTAAATAAAGAAGATATATATAATATTTATAAATTAGCTCTTTAAAGAGCTAAGGATAAAAGTAAAAGAATAGCCTAATATCATCAAATATATTCAGTAATCGGCTATTTTTTAATCTTTATTACCTAACTTGAGTAATAACCCAAATATATTCAATGATGGGCTATTCTTTTAATCTTTATTCTCTAACTTAACTGAAACTCCCACCATTAAAGATGGTGGCTTTATACTCAGCTATTGTAAAAACAAAAAAATGCCCATAGGGCATTTTTTTTTACCAACGATTATCATTTCCGAATAAGTCGCCAGCTAAATCACCGGCTAAATCACCAGCTATGTTTCCAAGTACATCTGCTTCTATCATTGTTGTTACTGGGTCTGAGCCAAACATGCCACCACCCATATTGCCATAATTATTATAACCATTATTAGAATAATTATTATTATACATTGAACTTTGAGAAGCTAAATTACGTTTAGTTGTAACTAATTCATTTAATAGCATTCTTCTCTCCTGTTCAGCTTGTTTTATATAATTAATTCTATCTTCAAATTTTCTTTGCTCATTCATTCTTTGTTCAGGACTTAAATTCATCATTATTTCATTATGATATCTTTCCTCAGAAATTAGAAAATCATTAAATCTTCTTCTAGATAACTGATCCTTTTCCATTAATTCCTGTTCTAACATTTGACTTCTTCTCATTGTATCGTTTTGAGCCATTTGTTGTCTTTCCATCATTTGGTTTTGAGCCATTTGCTCTCTTTGCATTTCTCTTCTCATCATTTTTCCTTCGACTTCGCCTTCTACGACGCCTTCGAATAAATCACCAAAAAGACCCATTACAATTCCTCCTTAGTAAAACTTTTAAATAAAAAGTTAATTAAAAATAAATAAGCTATAGCTTATTTTAATAAATTTTATCACTTAAAAAAGAACTTAGCAATATAAATATAATAAAGAAAAAAATTAAATTTTAAAAGCTGCTAATTATTTGTATTAAAATCTGGTAAATTTCAGTTAATAAAATAAATTTTTTATTACTATTAGAATAAATAATCAATCTTTATAATATAATAATTATATTGTTTTCAAAAATTGTAAATGATTACTTTAAAAAGATTATTATTGGAATATTGCATAATGGGTTAGGGGGACAAACTATTTTATGGAAATTAAGGGATTAGATAAAATAATAAAAGAATTTGATTTTAAAGGAGAATTTCAAAGTATCGATAGTAATACCTGTGGGAATATAAATGATACTTATCTATTGAAATTCAAGAGTAAAGATAGAGAAGAGAAATATATACTTCAAAGAATTAATAAAGAAGTTTTTGGAGATCCTTTGAAATTAATGAAAAATATAAGAGCTGTAACTGAGCATATAAGAAAGAAAATAATTGCTGAAAAAGGTAATCCTCTGAGAGGAACTTTGACTATTGTGGAGACTAAAAAGAGCGAAGACTTTTATATAGATGAATTTAATAATGCTTGGAGAGTTTTTTTATTTATTGATGGAGCAAGAACTTATCAAATAGTAGAAGAGCCAAGGCATATGTATACTACAGGAAAAGCACTTGGAAAATTTCAAAAACAATTATCAGATTTTAATGTTTCGGAATTAAACGAAACAATAAAAGATTTTCATCATACTCATAAAAGATATATTGACTTTAAAAGAGCTGTAGAGTTAGATGTGGTAGATAGAAAGAAATTTGTAATAGAAGAAGTTAATTTTATTTTAGAGAAAGAAAATGAAACTAAGCTTTTAATTGAAGAACTTGAAAAGGGAAATGTACCCTTAAGAGTTACTCATAATGACACTAAGTTTAGTGCGACTTGTTGCTAGATAAAGTCTAAAAGATTAAAACTAGCCTAATTAACTGATTAAATTCAGAAATTAGAACTGTTATTACGATAGGTAGAAGGATAGGGTAACGCCTTGAAATGCCTGCCCAAAGGATACGGATAGCGTTTAACTAAGTAAATAGTTAAGGGTTATAAGCCCGTTAAACGGCCTGAGAGTATACCGTAAGTAGAAGAAATAAAATGCCTACACGAAAAGCGAACTAGAGGTAGTCGAGTATATGATAGGGCTAGGGTCTATAAAATATCTATGGTTAGGATGTTACTAAAAGTAACTGACGAAGTTAGGAATGTACGGGTCTAAATGGTGAATATCTAGAAATAGATATGCCAACTAAGTTTGGAGTAAGTGTGGATGAGTAAAACTTGAATTTATGAAAATCCATATAATGTTAAAGGCATTATCTAGCTTACAGGCTTATACTAACGACCTAAGGATATATGTAAAGATAGTGATGATGGAACAAGGGAAGCTTAGAATATTGAGGGTTTACTCCCGGTGAAATAGTAGTAAGGAAAGCATAATGTATAACTTACTTTAATCTAAGTGAAAGTGGTGGCATGAAGCAATTATAAATATTGTAATGATATTTTAGCAATAGCCACTAGACAATTTGTTATTTGAAAATTAAATACTGAATGATTTCAAGGTTCGAGTAAGACTAAGAGATATGAAACCAATATCGGTTAAACGAAGGAGGAAGTAATAGACTTGAAGGAACGCTTAGAATTAGAGA
>JBOGCG010000109.1:0-10107 GCA_051656625.1 Sarcina sp.
AATAAAGAGAATAATAATGTAGGAAAAACCTATAAATTTATTACTAATATATCAAATTCTCAAAGAAGTGAGAAACCAGGATTCCCTTATATAACATATGGGAAAGCCTTAGATAATATTGCTAGGGATTATTTTAGTAGATACCCAAATTCAGGAGAAAATACTTTTATTTCTGTTTTTCCAAGTGATGGATCATTTTTTGCAGAGGTTTTTATAGGAAAAAAATATGTGAGAAGTTATGAAATAAATGGTCTAAATGGAAGTTTAGTAATGAGTCATTCCTTTACTGAGCATATTCCAGAATTTTATGATAGAGGTGGAGAATTTAATAGCTCAATAACTATTAAATAATTTTAAAAAATAACCTGTGGTTTAGATAATCCACAGGTTTATTTTTTTATATAAAAATTTTGCTTTTTTTAAAATATAGCTTTGTCAGAGATAGATAAAGTTTCTTGAACTTTTCCTTCAGTTTCAAAAATCACAATTTTATTTTCTCCAAGTTTTAATAGTGGAGAAGGAACATAAAGATAGTTTGTAGGGCCAATTTCCCAAAAACGTCCTAAATTAAAGCCATTTATAAAGGCAACTCCTTTTCCAAAGCCAGAAAGATCTAGGAAACTATCGCCAAGTTCATTAGCTGTAAAAGTATACTCATAAAAAGCTGGAGCATTTTCTTTGTAAGGAAGATTAAAGTTTAAGTTTTCAATGTTATCAAGAGGTAAACAGTAATGGTCCCAACCGCTATGAATGTGTAAATCGAGCATTATACCTCCTTTTATTCCTTTACTTTGTTTAGGGTCTAAAAGGCTTCCACCATAATTTACTCTTCCAACATTCTCAACTAAAATGTCCATTATATTATCAGTTTCTTTAGTAAGTGCTAATGGACTATTTGTCCCAATGAAAGAGTCATTATAGAAGGTATCATGTTTTTCTTCATTTATAAATACAATTGCTCTGTCATCCATAGCTAAAAGTTTGAATTTTTCAAAGGTTCTTTTCTTTCCTATATTACTTCTATAGAGAATATAACCATAGCCTTGATTTAACATTTCCATGGGAAGAGTCTCTTCATTATAAATTGCTTTAGATAAATTATCTAAGTTATTAAACAAAGAAGTCTTTCCTGTAAGTGTTGCTTTACCATAATTTATTTTTTTTATTTTTGTGGAAATTTCCACTGGAGGAATTTCTTTATATTTTTTTATAACTTTTTTGAATTCATTATATTTTTCAGTTTCATCTCCCCATTCAGTTAATAGAGCATCATAATCATAGCTTGTAGTTTGAGGTGCTATTCCATTATGGTAGCTACAACCATTGTAAAAACCAAAGTTAGTTCCACCATGGAACATATAAATATTTGAATGGCCCATTTCTAAAATTTTATCTAATTCCATTGCTGCATCTTTAGCATCTCTTCTTTTAAATTCTTCACCCCAGTTATTAAACCAACCAATCCAAAATTCCATACAGATTAAAGGCCCTACTATATTGTTTTTTTCCATAAAATTTTTTAAGCTACCAAGTTGTTCTTCAGTTCTTGATCCAAAATTTGCAGTTGGAAGAATATTTTCAGATAATAAAGTACCAGCTTCAAGAGCTTCTTCCCAACCTCCATCAGAGGTGAATAGGGGAACTGTAGCACCATGCTTAACCATTATATCTTTGATATTTTTTAGGTATTTTTTATTATTACCAAAGGAACCATATTCATTTTCAATCTGCATCATAATTACAGGACCACCATTTGTAGCTTGAAGGGGTGCAATATATTTAAATAATTCTTTTAAATAATTATCTATTTTATTTAAGAAGCTTTCATCATTACTTCTAATTCTTAAATTTTTATCTTTTAAAAGCCAGTAAGGTAATCCACCAAAGTCCCATTCAGCACAGATATAGGGAGTTGGTCTTAGAATAACTAAAAGTCCTAAACTTTCTGCTAGATTAACAAAGTGAACAATATTTTTATTTGGGGAGGTAAAATCAAATTCACCCTCATGGACTTCATGAAAATTCCAAGGAATATAGGTTTCTACAGTATTACAACCCAGAGCTTTTAATTTTTCTAATCTATCAAGCCAATATTCAGGAACAACTCTAAAATAATGAAGGGCACCAGAAACTATTTTTATTTTCTTATCATTTAAATAACAATCTTCTTTTATTTCAAATTTTAGCATTGAGATCTCTCCTTATAAATATGAAATTTATTTTATGAAATTTTTTTATAGATATTAGGTTCTTTCTCAAGTTAGGTGATAAAGAACCAGATATTAAAGATAAGGGCTATTTATGTTATTAATTATTAAAAGCTATATATAATAAACGCAATATCTATGCCAATTTAATAACAATAGATTTAACAAAAATAAGGATTCTACTGTAATAAGTAAAAAAATCTGTCACAGTTTAAAGTTATTAGTGTCACAAAGAACTTTGGAAAAGTAGATAAATAGGTGGTAGAAGTTATTGGCATATAAGTTGCTCTTATAAATTATGAAATAAAAAGTTAAAAATAGAAATGTGATAAATGAAATTAATGATATATTTTAGGAGGAAAAGCAATGGATATAAGATATGCAAATCACCCAAGTGATTCAAAACATTACACAACTAAGGAATTAAGAGATCATTATTTAATGGAGAAAGTTTTTAAAGAAGATGAAATAGAGTTAACTTACAGCCATGTTGATAGAATTATCTTTGGTGGTGTAAAGCCAGTAAAAGAAGTTTTAGAGCTTAAAGCAGGAAAAGAAATGGGCGTAGAATTTTTCTTAGAGAGAAGAGAAATGGGGATTATCAATATAGGTGGAGAAGGAGAGATAATTCTTGATGGAACTAGCTATGAAATGAAGCAATATGATGGTTTATATATTCCAATGGGAGTAAAAGAAGTTAAATTTCAATCAACTTCAAAGGAAGAACCAGCTAAGTTTTATTTAAACTCTGTACCAGCTCATCATAGTTATGAAATAGCTAAAATTGAATTTGCTTCAGCAAATCCAGTTAAATTAGGAGATAAGAAAAATTTAAATGAAAGAACAATTTATCAATATGTTCATCCAAAGGTTTGTAAGAGTTGTCAATTATTAATGGGGCTAACAATGCTTGAGCCAGAAAATGCTTGGAATACAATGCCTTGTCATACTCATGAAAGAAGAATGGAAGTTTATTTTTATTTTAATATGGAAGAAACAACAAGAGTTTTTCATTTAATGGGAGAGCCAGAGGAAACAAGACATTTAGTGGTTAAAAATGAACAAGCTATAATTTCACCAAGTTGGTCAATTCACTCAGGAGTTGGAACAAGTAATTATACATTTATCTGGGGAATGTGTGGAGAAAATCAAAGTTTTGATGATATGGACCATATTCCTATGGAAAATTTATTATAAAAAACTTAGGGGGCAAGAGTTATGGGATTAAATGAATTTACAATGGACTTTTTTAAATTAAATGGAAAGGTAGCTATAGTAACTGGAGGAAATACTGGAATTGGGCAGGCTTATGGAATAGCTTTAGCAGAGGCTGGAGCCAATCTTGTAATAAGTACCTTTGATAAAAATTGGAATGAGACAAGAGAATTAATCGAAGCTAAAGGAGTTAAAGTTCACTTTGTACAAGGGGATTTAACAAAAGCTGAAGATAGAGAAAAATTAATAGATGAGACAATAAAAACCTTTGGCACAATTGATATTTTAGTTAATAATGCAGGAACAATAAGACGAGCAGCACTTCTTGAATATAAGGAAGAAGATTGGAATGCTGTTATGGATATTAATTTAAATGCTGTTTATTTCTTAAGTCAAAAGGTTGCAGAAATTATGGAAAAACAAGGAGGAGGAAAAATAATTAATATAGCTTCAATGTTATCCTTCCAAGGTGGAAAATTTGTGCCTCCCTATACTGCTAGTAAACATGCTATAGCAGGAATTACTAAAGCTTTTGCAAATGAATTAGCTTGTAAGAATATTCAAATTAATGCAATAGCACCAGGATATATAGCAACTGCAAATACAGCTCCAATAAGAGCTGATGAAAAAAGAAATGCTGAAATTTTAGGAAGAATTCCAGCAGAAAAATGGGGAGAGCCAAAGGATTTAATGGGGGCAGTAGTATTTTTAGCAAGTAAAGCTTCAGATTATTTAAATGGACATATATTAGCAGTTGATGGTGGCTGGCTAGTTAGATAATAAAAATAACTCCGGTCTAAAAGGTGAAAACTTATTTTAGATCGGGTTTTTTATAATTATTAAAAATTTAAAAACGTTTACAAAAATTTTAGCAAGGATTATAATTAATGGTATAAATATTGTAATTTAAAGGCAATTTTGACAAGTAAAAATGAGAGGAGTTATTTTATGGGATTAGTAATGGATTTGAAAGACAAATTTAATAATATTTTTAAAGAGCCTTGTGATGGAGTATTTTTTGCTCCTGGCAGAGTGAATCTTATAGGTGAACATACAGATTATAACGGTGGAAATGTTTTTCCCTGTGCTATAAATTTAGGAACTTATATTATAGCTAGAAAAAGAGAAGATAAAAATATTAGAATGGTTTCATTGAATTTTGAGGATATTGGAATAAGGGAATTTTCTTTGGAAAACTTAGAAAATATTAAAGAAGATAATTGGTGTAATTATAGTAAAGGAGTTATCTGGGCTTTAAAAAATTCTGGGTTTAAAATAGATTCAGGTTTTGAGGCTTTAGTTTATGGAAATATACCAAATGGAGCAGGATTATCATCTTCAGCATCTTTAGAGGTAGCTACCGCTGTAATGCTTAAAGATTTATTTAATTTAGATGTTGATATGATTGAAATAGCCAAGTTATCACAGAGAGCTGAAAATGATTTTATAGGGGTTAACTGTGGAATTATGGATCAATTTGCTATTGCTATGGGAAAAGAAAATAAAGCTATATTCCTAGATACTAATAAATTAAAGTATGAATATGTGAATTTTAATTTAGAGGGTATTAAATTAGTGATAGGAAATACAAACAAAAGAAGAGGACTAGCAGACTCTAAATATAATGAAAGAAGAGCAGAATGTGAAAAAGCATTAGAAGATTTAAAACAGGTGGTAGATATAGAGAACTTAGGAGAACTTTCAGAGTCTGATTTTAAAAAATATTCCTATGCTATTGATAGTAAAATAAATAGAGTAAGAGCAAAACATGCAATTTATGAAAATCGAAGAACTATAAAGGCTGTATCAATATTAAAGGATAAAGATATTGCTGGTTTTGGAGAATTAATGAATCAATCACATCAATCTTTAAAGGAAGATTATGAGGTTACTGGAAAGGAACTTGATACATTAGTTGACTTGGCGCAAAAGCAAGAAGGAGTAATTGGTTCTAGAATGACTGGTGCAGGCTTTGGTGGATGTACCATTTCTTTAGTAAAAGATTGCGATGTAGATAAATTTATAGAGAATGTAGGAAGAGATTATGAAAAGGTAATAGGATATAGTCCAAGCTTCTATGTGGTAGAGATAGGGGATGGAGCAAAGAGATTAGAGTAATAAATTTAGAAAAGGGGTTAAAAGCTGTGAATATATTTTTTGAAATAGATAGACTAGTTGCTTATGGAATAAGCAAAAAACTTATAGATGTTGAAGACGAAGTTTACGGAAGAAATAGAATTTTAAATCTTTTAAATTTAGATAATTATAAAAGAGTGGAAGGAAATTTAGATATTCAATCTATTGAAGAAATTTTAGATAATCTAACAACTTTTGCTGTAAAAGAAAAATTAATTGAAGATAGTTTGATTAATAGAGAAATATTCAGTATTGAACTTATGGCAGCAATAACTCCAAGACCTTCTGAAGTTATAAAAGAATTTAAGAAAAGATATGAAATTTCTCCTAAGGAAGCTACAGATTATTTTTATGATTTTAGTAAAGCTACAAATTATGTGAAAACAGAAAGAGTTAAAAAGGATTTAAAATGGAGGGTAGATACCGAAATAGGAAATCTGGACATAACTATAAATATGTCTAAACCAGAAAAAGATCCTAAGGATATTACCCTAGCATCAAAATTGAAAGTTAGCTCTGAATATCCTAAATGTTTATTATGTAGAGAATGTGAAGGATATAGGGGGAATATAAGTTACCCTGCTAGAGGAAATCATAGAATTATTCCAATAGAACTTAATAAAAACAAATGGTTTTTACAGTATTCGCCCTATGTTTATTTTAATGAGCATTCAATTGTATTGAAGGAAGAACATCTACCTATGGAATTAAATAAGAATACTTTTATAGAACTTTTAGATTTTATAGAGATGTTCCCAGGTTATTTTATTGGTTCAAATACTGACTTACCTATAGTTGGAGGCTCTATTTTAAGTCATGAGCACTATCAAAGTGGTAAATATGAATTTGCATTAGAGAGGGCAGAGCAGTTAGAACAATTTAAAATTAGTGGCTTTGAGGATTTAAAAATAAGTTCTTTAAAATGGCCATTAACTGTAATTAGAGTTTCTGGAAAGGAAAAAGATAAATTAGTAGACTTTGCAGATTTACTTTTAACTAGTTGGAAAAATTATAGTGATGAGCAGTTTGATATTTTAGCTTACAGTAAAGAAATTCCTCATAATGCTATAACTCCTATCTGTAGATTTAAAAATGGTTTATATGAGATGGATTTAGTATTAAGAAATAATAGAACAACAGAGCAATATCCTTATGGGATATTCCATCCTCATGAAGAGTTACATCATATAAAGAAAGAAAATATAGGTTTAATAGAAGTAATGGGACTAGCTATTTTACCGGCTAGGTTAAATGATGAAATAAAATATATGAAAGAATATTTATTAACAGAAAATCTAGAAATAAAAGAGAAAATAAAAAATCATGGTAAGTGGCTTGATGAAATTTTATTGAAAAGAAAAATTTATAAAGATAATGTAGATGAAGTGATAAAAGAGGAAATAGGATTGGTATTTTTAGAGGTTTTAAAACATTGTGCAGTTTTTAAATTAGAAAATGAAAATGGTAAAGCTGGATTAAAAAGATTTATGGAAGTTTTAGATAGTAAAATGAAAAAATAACTTTTAGGATAAAGGTATTTATTTAGAGAGGAGCAAAGGAATATGAGATTAAAGTCATCAATAAAAGTTGGAGAATTTCAAGGGCAAGAGGTAGTAGAATATACTTTCAAGGGAAGACATATTGAATATAAAGTTTTAAACTTGGGTTGTATAATTAAAGGAATATATATAGAAAATAAAGTAGGAAAAAAAGAAAATATAGTTTTAACCTATGAAAATATTGAGGACTATTATAAGAATCCATCCTATTATGGAGCTATTATTGGAAGAACAGCTGGACGAATATATGATGGTAAAATTTCTTTAGATGGTAAAGAGATAGACTTTAATAAAAATTATGGTGCTACTCAATGTCATGGTGGAGATGTTGGTTTTAATAAAAAAATTTGGGATGCCTATGTAATTGAGAATCTTGAGGAAAGTAGAATTATTTTTTCTTATAAATCAATGGATGGAGAGGAAAACTATCCAGGAAATTTAAATATGAAGGTTATTTATAATTTTAAAGAGGATGGCTTTGATATAAATATTGAAGGTTTTTCAGATAAGGATACATTAGTTAATTTAACAACTCATAGTTATTTTAATTTATCTGGTGATTATAAGGAGTCTATTTTAAAAGAAAAGCTTACTGTTAATGCTAAGGAATATTTAGCCATTGATGAAAATAGCGCAGTAACAGGAGAGCGAATAAATGTTATTGGCACAGCCTTTGATTTTAATCAGGAAAAAGAAATAGGCAAAGATATTGATAATGAAGAAAACCAATTAAAAATAGGAGCAGGTTACGATCATTGTTTTTTATTTAATGAAGATGATAAGAAAGGGCAGATTAGGTTAGTTGATGAAGAAAATGGACTAGCTATGGAGCTTTCTACAGATAGTAAAGCTGTAGTTATCTATACAATGAATTTTCCAGACTCTTTAAGGGTTGAAGGTGAGAAAATTTTAGAAAAAAGATATGGAATATGTTTTGAATGTCAAAATCCACCTATAGGTAAGAATCAATGTTTTAAAGAAGATAGTATATTAATGAAAGATGAAAAATATAGAAGAGAAATAAGTTATAAATTTTTTAGATTTTAAAATATTAGTCTATATAAACACTGTCATAAAAAAATCACTTTCTGTCATAGTTTAATTGACAAAAAGTGATTTTGTTTTTTTTTTAAGGATGAAGAAATGAAGAGTTTAGCTAATAATATTTAATGCTAAAATTTGGCATAAATATTGCTAATATATTATTAGAGATAGTAAGAGTTTAATAAATAAAGTTATAAAAATAATTGATAAGATAAAAATTAAGGAGAAGATTAAATATGTGTAAGATATTATTAGTTACTCATGGAGATTTAGGAAAATCATTGAAAAAAACTTTAGCAATGTTCACTAGAGATATAGAGCATGTTGATTATATTTCTTTAACAGAAGAGGGAATAGACAAATTTAAAGAAGAATTTACAGTGAAAATAAAAAAATTATTTGAAGAGAAAGAAGAAATTTTAATATTAGCTGATCTTTTCGGAGGAACTCCATTTAATACAGTTTTATCTGAAATTATAGGGAAATATTCATCGGTTAAAGTGGTTTCAGGTGTAAATTTACCTATGCTTATTGAAGCTACTTTAATGAAAGATATGAAAGTTGAAGCTATAGCAAATTTAATTAATGAAAGTGGTAAAGACTCTATAAAAGTTTTTGAGTCTATAATGAAATTAGAAGATGATGATGAGTAAAAATTTAAGAAATGAAAAAAAAAGAAATCCTTTAAGTTAAAATCTTAGAGGATTTTTATTATAAAGAATTAATTAAACTAGTTTTAGCTTAGGAGCTATGCTAAAATAGGTTAGAACAATTATAAAAAGAAAAATTAAATGGTTAAAGCCAATAATATATAGTGAGGTGCAAGTAATGAAAATTTTAGTATTGGGTGGTACAAGCTTCTTTGGTAAAAACTTAGTAGAAAGCTTATTAGAAGAAAAACATCAAGTTACTATCGGAACTAGAGGAATAACAAAGGATTCCTTTGGGGATAGCGTAGAAAGAATAGTAATGGATAGAAATGATGAGGAATCAATGAAAAAAGCTATAACAGAAAATTTTGATGTTATATATGATAATTTAATGTATTCTTCAAATAATGCAAAAGCTGTTTATGAGGCTATAAAAGGAAAAACAAAAAGATATATATTCATATCTTCAGTGGCAGTTTATAAAGATGGTGGATATGATTTAAAAGAAGGGGCTTTTGATCCTTATAATTATGAAGTTAAATTTGGTGATTTTAGAAAAGAATTTGACTATGCTGAAGGAAAACAATATGGAGAAGCATTTTTATTTAAACAGAAGGATTTTGATGCAGTGGCAGTACGTTTTCCAGTGGTAATAGGAGCTAATGATAATACAGGGAGAATTCAGTGGTATACTGATGTAATAAAGAATTCTAAGCCTTTCTCAGTTGTAGGTTTAGATGCAAAATTTGTGGCTATTTCATCAAAGGAAGCAGGAGAAATACTTGTAAAATTAGCAGATAGTGAAATAGTGGGACCTGTAAATATAACTAGTAATGGTGTACTTACAATAGGAGAAGTGATTAAAACAATAGAAGAGGTAACTGGAGGAAAAGCTAACATAGTACCAGCTGCTGAAGGAGTAGAAAGTTCATTTTATGATAAATATAGTAAGTTAACAACAGATAATAGTAAAATTTCTAAAGTAAATTATCAATTTAAGAATCTTCAAGATGTAATAAAAGAAACGGTTCAAGAATTAATATAATAAAGGATTAATGAAAACACCCCGGGGTAAAGGAAATATTTTCCTTTACCCCGGCAGACTGTGCGAAAATATACAAAATATGGTATAATAATATTATGTAAAGTACGGTTGCACGCATACCCATCAACCTTAAATTTGAAAAAAATGGATTTCAATAAATTTTATAGTGAAAATATAACTTTCCAATTTTATTATCCTTTAAAATACATATAAACCTTTATAATCCTTCTATTTTTCAAAATAAGTTAACC
>JBOGCG010000110.1:0-1540 GCA_051656625.1 Sarcina sp.
TGAAATTCAAAAGAAAATGTTAGAACTACAAACTGAAGAGTTAATTATAAATAATGAATATATTGCAACTTGGAAAATAGATAAAAGAGGATCTAAAAGATTTAATATCAAAGAATTACCAAAATATGTAGCTTAATTAAGGGAGGATTAAAAAATGGCAAGAGTTAAAAATGATTTAGTTGGTAGTAACAGCAATAGTTTAAGTACAGGGATTAATGGAACAGGGATTCCTGCTTTAAAATCTCTACTTGCTACTGAAGCAATAAGAAAACAAATGAAAAGTTTACTAGGGGATAAGGCAGGACACTTTATGATGGCTATTGTTGGAGTAGTAGAAGGAACTCCACAACTTCAAGATTGTGAACCTCAATCTATTATAAATTCAGCAATAGCAAGTGCAACACTAGATTTACCAATAGAAAAGAATTTAGGTTATGCTTATATAGTTCCTTATAAAGATAAAGCTCAATTTCAAATGGGTTATAAAGGTTATATCCAACTAGCTCTAAGAAGTGGGCAATATAAATATATTAACTCTATTGAGATAAAAGAAGGCGAATTAGAAAATTATAACCTACTTACTGGTGAATTTAATTTTAAATTTATTGAGGATATAAACCAAAGACTAGAAGCTAAAACAATTGGTTATGCCTCTTATATAGAATTTACAAATGGATTTAGAAATACTTTATATATGACTAAAGAACAAATTGAAAACCATGCTAAAAAATATAGTCAATCTTACGGATATGATTTAAGTAAAGGATATAGCAATTCAAATTGGAGTAAAAACTTTGATTCAATGGCTTTAAAAACAGTTTTAAAACTTAATTTAAGTAAGTTTGGTGCTTTATCTGTAAGTGTTCAAAAGGCTTTACAAATTGATGGTTCTTCTATTAAAAGCATATCTGAAGAGGGGACTATTAATGTTGAATATGTTGATAATACTAATGAAGAGAATAAGATAATTGGAGATATTGAACTTGCAACAAATGAAGAAAAATTAGAACTCCTTAGACAATCAGATTTAATTAAATTTAATCTGAAGAAAAAAGCTAGTGAATTAAAAATTGATTTTGATGCTCTTACTAAAAAAGATTTAAGGATTCTTGAAAACATAATTGATGTCGAAATTGATAAGAGAATGGAGGATTAACAATGATTAAAGAGCTAGTTATTATAGATGTTAACTCTACAAATATAGAGAAAATCTTAGATAAATTGACAGAAAATCCAAGAATTAAATGGACCTGTGGTGGCCAAAAGCCTAATACTTGGAATCCCTATATTAAAACTTCTATGGTTAAAGAACATCATACTATAGAACTTAACTATAATACTCAAGGTGAATTATCCTGGAATGATAAAGATGCGCATCTTTTAAAAAAGGTTTTAGCTGTTACAACTGCTAGTGAATTTCTACAAAGTGAATAAAAATAAAAAGCTCCCATGCAACTAAGTACATAGGAGCAACACAGTATATAAATACAGTGCCTGAGAACCTTATTATATACTGTGTACTCCTAAAAATCAAGTGGGA
>JBOGCG010000111.1:0-36172 GCA_051656625.1 Sarcina sp.
AAATAGTTAAAATTGTAAATAAAGTAAAAATAATAGATAATAATTATTGATTAATTTTTGTTATTGGAATATTATAAATTTAGAAAATTAATGAGAATGAATATCAATTTCGATATAAGGGGAATTTAAATGAAGAAGATATATTTAATTTTAATGATTGTGGTTTTAGCTTTTATATCTTTATTTTTAGGGGCTAAAAATATAAATATTCAAGAGGTATTAAGGGGGAATGAAGAGGCAATTAAATTACTTTTCATTAGTAGAATACCAAGACTTGTTAGTATTATCTTAGCAGCTATAGGGCTTAGTGTTTCAGGTCTTATAATGCAAAAGATTAGTCAGAATAAATTTGTTTCACCAACTACAGGAGCAACAATAGATTCTGCTCAACTTGGGATTTTAGTAGCAATGATTATTATGCCAGGGGCATCAATCTTTACAAAATCTATGATTTCTTTTGTTTTTGCTTTAACAGGAACATTTTTATTTATGAAATTTATAGGAAAGCTTAAAGTGAAAAATGCTATTTTTATTCCATTGATAGGGATAATTTTAGGTAATGTTATAGGTTCAATAACAACTTTCTTAGGTTATAGATTTGATATGATGCAGGTTGTAGGCTCTTGGATGCAAGGAAAGTTTTCAATGATATTAAAGGGGAATTATGAATTATTATTTTTAACAGTTCCTTTAATAGCATTAGCGATATACTACGGAAGTAAGTTTACAGTTATAGCAATGGGGGAAGATTTTTCAAAAAGCTTAGGTGTTAATTATAAAAGAGTTTTAAATGTAGCTTTAGTTATAGTTTCATTAGTAACAGTATTAGTAATAATAACAGCAGGTAACATTCCCTATGTAGGTCTTATAGTACCAAATATAGTAGCTCTATATAAAGGGGACAATATAAAAGAAAGTATTTGGGATACTGCTTTATTTGGAGTTGTTTTCGTTTTAGGTTGTGACATCATAAGTAGGCTTATTATCTATCCTTATGAGGTTTCAGTAAGTTTAACAATAGGGGTTATAGGAACAGTATTATTCTTATACTTACTTAGAAAGGGGAAAAAATATGAAGTTAGCTGTTAAAAGCAAAGAAAATACAGCTCTTTTAATTATTAGTATTTTAACTGTTGTTGCAAGTATATTATTCCTAACTATGGGAATCAGTAAGGGAAATCTTCAATATGCATTAGGACAAAGAATACCTAGATTAATAGCAATAGTTATAACAGGAGCTGCAATAGGAGTTTCTACGGTGATATTCCAAACAATTACTAATAATAGAATTATAACAGCTAATGTGTTAGGGCTTGATTCTTTATATGTTTTAATTCAAACAGTGATGTTATTTGTTTTTGGAGGAAGTAGTTTTTTCATATCAAATAAATTAGTTAATTTTGCAATCACAGTAATAACAATGGTTTTAGCCTCTATGTTATTTTATAAATTCCTTTTTAAATCAGGAAAAATCAATATGGTTTATTTAGTATTAATAGGAATGATTGTGGGAACTTTATTTTCAAGTTTATCATCTTTTTTACAGATGATTATAGATCCAAATGAGTACTTAATTTTACAGGGAAAACTTTTTGCAAGTTTTAATAATATAAAGACAGATTTATTGATTTTTTCAGTAATAGCTTTAATAGCAGTAGTTCCTTTTATCTGGGATGATATAAAATATTTGGACATTCTTAGTTTAGGAAGAGACCAAGCTATTAATTTAGGTATTGATTATAAAAAAGTGGTAAAGAAATTTTTAATAGTTATAGCTATATTCACCTCAGTATCTACAGCTTTAGTAGGACCTATTACATTCTTAGGATTATTAGTAGCCAATCTTGCAAAGGAGATTATAAAAGGTTATAAACATAAAAATCTTATAATGATGACAATATTAATTAGTATATTTACATTGGTTTTTGGAGAAGTATTACTTGGGAAAATATTATTACTTACAGCACCAGTAACAGTGATTATTAATCTAATTGGAGGAACATACTTCATTTATTTATTATTAAAGGAGAATAAAATATGATAGAAATAAAAAATATTACAAAGGTTTATGGAGATAAAAAGGTAGTAAATAATTTATCATTTAACATTGAAAAGGGGAAAATAACTTCATTGATAGGACCTAATGGGGCAGGGAAAAGTACTGCATTATCAATGATAACAAGACTTGTTGATTTAGATGAGGGGGAGGTGATAATTGAGGGGAAAGAGATTAGTCTTTGGAATAAGAAAGAACTAGCTAAAAAGATATCGATTTTAAGACAAGCTAATAATATTAATATATCTCTTAAAGTTAGGGAACTTGTGAGCTTTGGAAGATTTCCTTATTCAGAGGGGAATTTAACTGAGGATGATAATAGAGCTATAAATGAGGCTATAGAATATATGAATTTAAAGGAGATAGAAGATAAGTTTTTAGATGAGCTAAGTGGGGGACAAAGACAAAGAGCTTATATTGCAATGGTAATTGCACAGGAAACTGATTATATCTTTTTAGATGAACCACTTAATAATTTAGATATGAATAATTCTTCTCAAATGATGAAGACTTTAGAAAAACTTGCTAAGGAAAAGGGAAAAACAATTGTTATTGTTATCCATGATATAAATTTTGCATCCTGCTATTCAGATTATATTATAGCAATGAAGGCTGGAAAACTTGAAAGAGAAGGTACTATTGATAATGTAATTGATAAAGAAGTACTTTCAAATATTTATGAAATGAACTTTGATGTTCAAAATATTATGGGTAAAAAAATAAGTTTATATTTCTAATTTTTTTAGCTAATAAATGATAATGAAAATTATATGAAAATATGGAGGGGTAAAATAATGAATAAAAAAGTTTTAGTTACGTCAATTTTAACAATCGCTGTAGTGGCAGCAGGGGCTATGTTTTGGTCTAAAGGTTCACAAAAGGTAACAGGAGATATGGAAACTATAAAGGTAGTAGATAGTGAAGGGGAAAAAGAAGTTAAAAAGAATCCAACAAAAGTAGCTGTTTTTGATTATGGGGCATTGGATATACTTAATTCTATGGATATTGAAGTAGCTGGATTACCAAAGGGATCTTTACCAGCATCTTTAAAAAAATATGAAGCTGATAATTATAAGGACTTAGGGGATTTAAAGGAACCTAATTTTGAAGATATAAATGCTTTAAAACCAGATTTAATTATTATTGGGGGAAGACAAAAGGAACTTCAAGATAAGTTTTCAGAGATAGCACCAACTATATATTTATCAGTGGATGGAGCAAAATATATGGAGGATTTTGAGAAAAATCTAAATGCTTTAGGAACTATTTTTGGAAAAGAAGACTATGTTAAAACTAAGCTTTCAGAAATAGAAAATAGAATAGAAAATGTAAACAAACAAGTTACTGAAAAATCTTTAACAGCATCAACTGTTATGGTTAATGAGGGAAGTTTAAGTGCCTTTTCAGCTAATTCTAGATTTGGGCTTATATATAATAATTTAGCTTTTAAAAATGTTGATGAAAAATTAGAGGATTCAAATCATGGAAATCAAATAACTTTTGAATATCTTTTAGAAAAAAATCCAGAATATATCTTTGTAATAGATAGAGGAGCAGTTACTGGTGGAAATGAAGCAGCAAAAGCAGCCTTTGATAATGCCTTAGTAAAAGAAACTAAAGCCTATAGCGAAGATAAAATAATATACTTAGATTCAGAAGCTTGGTACTTAATTGCAGGTGGAGTAAATTCTACAGAAAAGATGATTGAAGAAATAGAAAATAGTATGAAATAATTTAAAAAAAGACATTTATCAAATAATTTAAAGTTGATAAATGTCTTTTTATATTAAAATTATTAAAAAATAGGTTAATAAAAGGATTTATAGAAAACTTCAAATTAAATTCATATTAAATAAACTAGAAAATTCACTTAAAAGTAAGATAATAAAGTCAGCGAAATAAGGTGAAACAAAAAAGGAGATTTTAAATATGAGTTTATATAGAAAAGTGGGCAGAAAAGCTCTTAATATAATAGGTCGTAGTTTTACATTACTTCCAATAAATAAAAAGAAAGTAATGATGTTTAGTTATTCTGGAAAAAGTTATAGTTGTAATCCTAAATATGTTACTGAAAGTTTAATGGAGAATTATGGAGATAATATTAAAGTAGTTTGGGCATTGCAGGATAAAAGGGAGAAGATAGATTTAAAATCAGTAAAAATAGTTAAATATGGAAGAATAAAATATCTTTATAATTTAGCTACTGCAAAGGTTGTTATGACAAATAGTAGAACTGATGAATTGTTTAAAAAGAGAAAGAATCAATATTATATTCAAAGTTGGCATAGCTTATTAAGAGTTAAGCAAATAGAAAAAGACGCGGAAAGTACTCTTTCCTTTGGATATATAAATCAAGCTAAAAATGATTCTAAAAAGTGTGATTTATTATTATCAGGTTCAAAATATACTACAGAAACTTTCCAAAGAGCCTTTTGGTATGATGGAGAAATTTTAGAATGTGGAACTCCTAGAAATGATTTATTAGTTAATTTAGAAGAGGAAAAAATAAAAGCAATAAAAGAAAAGAATAATATAAAAAATAGAGAGAAGATTCTTTTATATGCACCAACTTTTAGAAATGGTAGAGATAAATCTATATATAATTTAGATTTCAAGAGAATCAAAGAGGTTTTAGAAAAAAAGACAGGAGATTCTTGGGTTATATTTTCAAAACTTCATCCTAATTTAATGGGGGAATGTAATAAATTGGTGGGTTCAGAAGAGGTTATAGATAAAACAAATTATGATGATATTCAAGAACTTTTAGCCATTTCCGATATGGTGATATCAGATTATTCATCTTTAATATTTGATTACGCTTTAACTGAAAGACCTTGCTTTTTACATACTCCAGATTTAGTTAAGTATTTGAGAGCAGAAAGAAAGTTTTATTTTAATATAGAAAAATTACCTTTTAAGATTTCTAAAACCACAGAGGAATTAATCTATAATATTTTGAACTTTGATAAGGATAACTATAGGAAAGAACTTTTACAATTCGAAAAGTCTGTAGGGGAATTAGAAACAGGTAATGCATCTAAAGTTGTGGCGGATAGGATTGCTAAGGTTTGTGGGTAAAGTAAAATGAGAGTAAAAAATTCATTGAAAAATATTTATGCTGCTTTACAGGGGCAAATAATAACAATGTTATTCTCATTTTTTAATAGAACAATTTTCATTTATTATTTAGGAAAGACCCTTTTAGGCGTTAATAGTGTATTTTCAAATATCCTAAATATTTTTTCCTTAATTGAATTAGGAGTTGGTCAAGCTATAACTTTGAGGCTATATAAAGCTGTAGCAAGGGATGATAAGGATGAAATAAGAGTTTTATTAAAACTATATAAAAGGCTATATATAATAATTGCTTTTTTTATAGTTTTAATATCAATAATTTTCATTCCGTTTTTAAAGTATTTTATAAAAACTAATGAAAGTATAAATCATTTAGTAATTATTTATTTACTTTTTGTTGTTAACTCTATTATTCCTTATATTTATTGTTATAAAACAGCAATAATAGTTGCTTCAGAAAAAAATTATATAGTTTCTAAAATAAATTATAAAGTATCTATCTGTACAAATTTAGCACAAATATTAGTTTTATATTTAACTAAAAGTTATATAGTTTACTTGATAATAGCTATAATTTTTGGAATTATAAAGAATATTTATATTTCCTATAAAGTGAAAAAGATTTATCCTTATCTTGAAAAAAAGGAAAAGCTACTTATCTCTACAGAAACGAAAAAGTCTATTTTTTCAGAAATAAGAATTTTGACTATATATAAAATTGGAACTATTTCTTTAAATTATACAGATAATATAATAATTTCAGCCTTTGTTGGAATTTCTATTGTAGGTGTATATTCCAACTATGTTCTTATTGTAGGCTCTGTGGCTGGAATATTAGGAACTATATTTCAATCCTTATTAGGGAGCATAGGAAATTTAAATGCTACTGAAAGCAAGGAAAAGCAATTGTTTATATTTAATGTTTTAAATTTAGCTTCCTTTTTAGCCTATGGGCTTTGTTCAGTTGTATTTTTAGTTTTATTAAATCCATTTATGGGTTTTTGGCTAGGAACTGGTTATAGATTAGATAGTTTTACTTTAGTAATTATAATCCTAAGTTTTTATATCTCAGGTATGCTTTTTGCCCCTTGTAATTACAGACAAACTTTAGGGCTATTTAAATATGGAAAATATAGACCAGTGATTTCAGCAGTTTTAAATATAGTTATATCTTTAATTTTAGTTGGAAAATTAGGAATAGCAGGGGTATTACTAGGTACTATTATTACTAGAGTTTTAACTAATTTATGGTATGATCCCTATTTAATATATAGAAAGGTATTTAAGAAACCTTTAAGAGATTATTTTAAAAAATATTTTTCTTATTTCTTTATAACTATAATGGCAAGTGGAGCAACAAAGGTTATAACAGATAATTTTAACTCTAATAGCTTCGTAAATATGGCTTTTAAGGTTATTGTAGCAGTAGTTATATTCTTATTATTAGCTATTCTTGCCTTTATAAGAACTGAAGAGATGCAATATTTAATTAAGGTAATAAAGAGAAGAATTTAATATGAAAATCAGATTAATATAAAATTAAGCAATAGTTTAAATTGAATATCATATTTGAACTATTGCTTTTTTCATAGTAAATTCAAATTGTACACAGTAAAAACATTGGGAATTCATAGTTTAAAAAAGAAAAGTTCATTTCACTTTGTAATAATTTTATTAGAGATTATAAAGGGATAAAGGATGTGGAAGAAATGAAAAAAAGATATAAAGTAGGATATACAACAGGGGTTTTTGATATGTTTCATATAGGGCACGTCAATATATTGAGAAAAGCAAAGGAACAATGTGATTATTTAATTGTAGGGGTTAGTACAGATGAACTTGTAGAACAGTACAAAAATAAGAAACCTATAATTCCCTTTGAAGAAAGAATGGAGATAGTTTGTTCTTCTCAATATGTTGATGAGGTAGTAGCACAAGAGAATAGAGATAAATTAGAAGCTCTTAAAAATTTGAATTTTGATGTAATGTTTGTTGGTGATGATTGGAAAGGAAGTCCACTTTTTAACAACCTTGAAAATAAATTTGCAAGATATGATGTGGATATAGTTTACTTTCCTTATACAGATGGAACTTCATCCACTATATTAAGAGAAAAACTTAATAATTTATATTTCAATTAGGTTTTCTAAAAATAAAGCTTTATTAATATATTTTAATAGAGCTTATTTTTATTAACTTATAGGGGGCTTAAATGTCAGATTTCACTAAAAATTTATATATTATATATACGGATGAAAGTGAGAATTTTTCCTATAAAAGTTGTAAGAGTTATTCAATGACTAGTATTATTGTTCCTTATGATTATTATAATGAAAAATTAGAACCAGATTGGAATGAGTTAAAGAAAAAATATAAAATTCCAGAGGGGGTGTGCTTACACTTTACTGATATAAAAGCACTTTTAAGACCAAATTATTTTGAAAGGGAATCAAAAACTAGAAATCAGGCAATGGAAAAGATATTTTCTAAGAAAAGTAAGGTGAATTATCAGTTATTGAAATCCTTTTATAAGGATATTTTAACTTTCATTGAGGAACATGAATTTTCAATAGTGGTAACCTATTTAAATGAAAGACCAGAGGAGAATTTCACTAAGAAAATAAGAAAGGAGCATCTCCATAGTAGCTGGTATGTTTTATTTAGAAATCATTTAGATGATTTAACTGAATATGCTATTAGAAAGATGTACAGACTTGATGAAAAGGTTAAGATAAAAAGGAAGTTTAAAGCTAAAATAAGGTATGATGGAGATTATGGACTTAGTAATAAAAATGATATAAGAGATGCCTATAGTAATAGTGTTTCTATAGGAACCAATAGGTTTAATGGAAAAACTGTTAGAGACTGTATTGATGAATTAAGGTTTATTAATAAATCAGATGTTGGATATTCTCTTAAAGGAAAGTATAATCAAAATAATAGAATTACCTCCCATGGAGGAAATGAAATTGTAGATTTTATCGCAGCTTATGCAGGGAAGTTTGTCACTGCTGAGATGAATAAGAAGTATCTTAAAACAATATTTTCTGAGGAACCCTATTTTAAGGATTTAGATATTGAGAAAAAAATAGAAGAAGTTTACGAAAAATCAATGACTATAAGGATTGAAGATGAAATCTTAAGACCTTTAGAAAGTCTTAGAGAAAAGATTTTTAACTAAAAAATATTGGGACAGATATTAAAAAAAAGCATAAACTATTTTATAGAATAATTTTATGTAATAAAAATATTGAATTTTTAGATAGAGGTATTTTGGCTGTACTATCGAAATCTGTTAGAACTCTGTCTAACAGTATTTAAAAGGGTTTTATCAAAAAAACTGTTATCAGTATTTTGATAAAACCTTTTTATGTTATTTAGAAAAATAATTATTCTCATTTAATTTACGTAATTAGTTTATCTAGGGCATCAAGTGATATTTTAGAATTAGAGATAGGTTAAATGGGAAAAATAGTCGAAAATCAGCTTTAAATAACATAAAATGGTAAAAATTCAAGTGGAAATATAATAAAAAGGCTATTTTTTATTAAAACCTAGTAAAATAGCTATTTTAAAGTTACAGATAATAGGATATAATTTTAATTAGTGCTAAAAAAACTGAATTAATGATTTAAGCATAGGAGGAAAAATGGCGGAAAAGGTTATAAATACAGAAAATAATGAAGAAATAATGGAATTAAAAGAAGAAATGATGGAGCTTATTGAGAAAATGGCAAAAGAAAGACAAAGTAAAGCTCTTAAAAGAAAGATAAGTACAGATTTAGAGGAAATTTTATCTTCAAATACAAGAGATGAGTTAAAATACATATTAGGTACTTTAGATATTAAATTTAAAGCTGCTGATAAAAAGGACTTATTAATAAGCAATTTAAAAGAAAATTATAAAGAAGCTATAAAAAGATTATTTGAAAATATCAATAGTGTTATCTATCATGATTTAAAATTAGTTTTAAATAATAATGGTATTCTTAATATGAAGGAAGAAGAAAACTTTAAATCTGATTCTTATTTAGAAGTATTAGGTGTTTTATTCTTAGCCTCAAATGAAAATAAAGAAATTTATCTTGTAGCTCCAGAAGAGGCTTTAGAAGCTATAAGAGAAATAGATAAAAGATTAGTTGAGAGAAATGATAGAATTATAAAATTATTTAAAGGAATGACAAACTACTATGGATTTGTTTCTTTAGATCAGTTTATAGTTAATTTACCACAGGATGCAAATATAGATTTATCAAAAGAGGATATTCATGAGATATTATCTATAGCAGAAGAAATGGATGGAGAAGGATTCTATATAGAAGGAAATGGAGAAAATTATTTCCTAGAAGAACCTTCAGAACTTTTTGAATTAATAGAAAAAGAAGGATTAGAAAATGGACACTATAAAAGAGTTTCAACTGAGGAACTTATAAAGGCATCAGAAAGTAAGTTTGTTGGAGATAAAAATATCTACAAGCCTTTAGTAAAATTACTAAAAGAAACTTATGATATTAAAGGGAAAATAGTAGATGGCTTAACAGAAGAAATCTACAGTTATTCTCAATTCCATAGTAGTAAAGAATTAATAAACTTTATGATAAGTGAAATTAATCCACCAGAATTTATTAAATTAAAATTAGCAGATGCTTTATATAAAGCTTATGTGAGAATACCTATGTGGAAATATAGAGGATTTACTGAACTTGAAAAAACTTCAGTGGAATCAGAAGTAGCAGTGGCTAAAATAGGTAGAAATGAAAAATGTCCTTGCGGAAGTGGGAAAAAATATAAAAAATGTTGTGGAAAATAAAACTTTAGATTTTATTTTAAATTAACAATAAAGAAAAAAATGGACAAGATAATTGTCCATTTTTTATATTAATATTTAAACTTTCTTTGAATTTCCTTTGTCATAGTCTAAAAATTACTTAATTATTTCATTGTAAGCTTTAAGAGCCTCTTCCTTAACATCATCATTAAAAATTAGTAATGATACATAATCTCCCTTAACATCAACCTTTGCAGCAGAGAAAATTTCTTTTTCATCAGGATAGAAAACATCACCAGTTTTTTTAGTTAAAACAGTTTCAGCTATTTTTTTAGCATCTTCTACCTTTCCAGATTTAGCTTTCATAATTAGGGCAAAGCCAACACCAGGACTTCTACCAGTTTCAAGTAAAGCAAAGTTTTCAATAGCATCATCAAACTTTATATCTCCAAGATTTGAGAAGTAAAGTTCTTTGATTTCATCATTACTTCTTTCAAGAGGCATAGGGATATAACCACCCTCTTTTATTTTGTTTACAACAGTTTCTATAGTTTTAGCACTATCTACATTACCTGAAGTTTGTTCTGATGTATTAGTATCAGGTTTAGTTTCAGGTGTCTTATTATCTGCACCGCAGGAAATGAACATAGAAGCGGAAAGAATTGTAGCTAGTCCACAAATTAAAATTTTTTTCATAATATTGTCCCCTTTAAAATTAAATTATTTTAATAATTTTATTATACTATGGAATTTTATTCAGTTAACATATTGTTAAAAAAATACAGATAAATTTATAAAATACTATTATTTATTCGTTTAAACTGATAAACTTTTAATAAAAGAGGATGAGGTGAATAAATGAAGATTATTTTTAGAGATAGCAAAATAGAAGAATTTGATTTAATAAAGGATTTAATAAAGGAATTTTCTTTATATGTAAATGGAGAAGATGAAACTAACATTGATGAAGAGGCTATGAAAGAGATTTTATTTGATAAAAAAACAGCAGTGCATAAATTTATAGAAGTAGATGGAGAAATTGCAGGATATATTAGTTATTTTTTAATTTTTTCAACTTTTAAAGGAAGACAGGGCATTTATTTAGAGGATTTATATGTTAGGGAAGATTTTAGAGCAATAGGTATAGGAAAAAAAGCTTTTGAATTTTTAAAGGATACAATGAGAGAAAATAATTATTGTAAAATAGAATGGAATTGCTTAAACACTAATAGTAAAGCAATGGGCTTTTATAGAGAAAAGCTTAAAGCGGAAGATATGAATGATTTTACTTTCTTTACTTTAGAGTAGGTTTAATTATACATATTTTAATTAAAGCTTTTATTAAAATTAGCTTTGCTGTGAATATAAGAATATATTTATAGTAAAAGTCTTTTCAAAATATGGTCAAGAAGGCTTTACTATAATTTATATAAATAAAGAGAAATTGAGGGGATTTTATGGAGAATTTAGGGAGAAAAAAACTTTTAAAGTATTTATTTATTCTAATAGCTATAATTTTTTTATGCTATGTGATTTCTTTCTTTTCAGGAGGCCCATTTGAAGAATTTATTTAGAAATCCCAAAAAAATGTTTTTTATAAAAATTTAAGAGAATAGCCTATAGTTACTAAATACACTTGGTGATTGTAGGCTATTTTTCACTTTACAATAATTAAAATTAAAAAATAGGAACAGTTTTTAATATAGTACATAAAATATTAATGTAGAAAAGAAAAAAAGTTATTGACATTAATTTCTATTAAATGTAAAATAAACCTGTAAAAATTAAATATCCTCGGTAGGTGAGGTTACCATAGGGATAGGGGTTGCTACCGCAAAATGATGGAGACATTATTAGCTGGTTAGCAAAATAGGTCGTGAAGGCTTATTTTAACGCAACTACATTGCCCTATAGAGCTAAAACTTGAACGAGTAAATAAGAGTTTTATTACTTATGTTTACAATCCTCATTCAAGTTAAGCTGAATGAGGATTTTTTATTTAAATAAAAAAGTGAGGTGAAAACAAGTTGGAAAGCGGTAGTAGTTTTAAGTGTATGAAGACAGAGGGCGATTATTTGTCGAGAAATTATTTTAAATTTTATATAGCAAGTTTCATTAAAAATTATTTTAATTATAATTTTCTTGAAATGAAGCCGCATAAACGGCTTGTTTGCTATGCCTTTAAATAATTTTTTCATAAATAAGAAAGTCTCTGTTGTTAATTAAAATAACAGGGGCTTTTTTCTATCTATTTTCATGCACTCTTTGTTTTAGTAGTAATAAGGAGCGTGAAGAAAATGATGATTAAAGAATTAAAAGAAAAAAGATTAAATAAAATAAGAGAAATAAAAGAAGAAAATAAAAAAAGAATAGAATATAATTTATTACAATATGCAGTGGAAGAAGGACATAAAGTTGTTGAAAATTTAAGCAGCAATATTACTGGGTTAACTAAAGAAAAGGTGAAATTTAGACAGGAAGATGGGTTAAATGAAATTACAGAAGCTAATAAAAAAACTATTTTGAAAAAACTTATAGAAGCATTTGTTAATCCATTTACATTGGTATTAGTATTTTTATCAGTGATATCTTTTATAACTGATTTTGTTCTTGCTGAAAAAGGAGATAAAGATTTAACAACAGTATTAATAGTTTTAACTATGGTTTTTATAAGTGGTTTATTAAAGCTTATTCAAGAAGGTCGTTCCAATAAAGCAGGAGATAAGTTGAAAAATTTAATAAAAACCACTGCAACAGTAGTGCGAGAAACTGAAGAGTCCGAAGTTGAAATTAAAGATTTAGTAGTTGGAGATATAGTGAAATTATCAGCTGGTGATATGATTCCAGCGGATTTAAGAATATTAGAGGCAAAGGATTTATTTATAAGTGAATCTGCTATGACTGGTGAATCAGAACCAGTGGAAAAATTAAGTGAGGTTATAAAAACTGGTTCTCTAAATCCATTAGAGCATAAAACTCTAGCTTTTATGGGTACTAATGTTATTAGTGGCTATGGTGTAGCTGTAGTAATAGCTATTGGAGATGATACTTTATTTGGAACAGTGGCAAAATCAATAACTGAAGAAAAGGAAGCAACAAGCTTTGATAAAGGAGTAAATTCAGTAAGTTTACTTTTAATAAGATTTATGGCAGTGATGGTTCCAATAGTATTTTTTATTAATGGATTTACTAAAGGCAATTGGATGGATGCATTTTTATTTGCAATATCAATAGCAGTGGGATTAACTCCAGAGATGCTACCTATGATTGTCACAACAAATCTAGCTAAAGGTGCATTAAGAATGTCAAAGCAAAAAACTATAGTAAAGAAATTAAATTCTATTCAAAACTTTGGAGCTATGGATGTTCTTTGTACTGATAAAACAGGAACTCTAACTGAAGATAAAATAGTACTTGAAAAGTATTTAGATATTGCAGGTAAAGAGGAAATTAGAGTTCTTCGTCATGGATATTTAGTAAGCGCTTTTCAAACTGGTCTTAGAAATCTTCTAGATAGAGCTATTTTAGATCATGGCTGTAAAGATGGGCTTAAAGATTTAGAAAATAATTATATAAAAGTAGATGAAATTCCTTTTGATTTTTCAAGAAGAAGAATGTCAGTAGTTTTGAAAGATAAAAATCATAAGATGCAACTAATAACTAAAGGTGCAGTGGAAGAGATGCTTGAAATATCCTCCTTTGCAGAATATGAAGGAACAGTGGTTTCTTTAACTGAAGTAATTAAAAAAAGAATATTAAAAACTGTTAAAGAATTAAATAATCAAGGAATGAGAGTTATAGCTGTAGCACAAAAGAATGATTTAAATTCCTTTGAAAATTTTTCTGTAAAAGATGAAAAAGATATGGTTTTAATAGGCTACATTGCATTCTTAGATCCAGCAAAGAAAACAGCAAAGGATTCTATTAAAATATTAAATGAATATGGGGTTTCAGTTAAGGTTTTAACTGGAGACAATGATAAAGTAACAAGTTATGTATGTAGTAAAGTTGGTATTGAGAGTAAAAGAATTCTTTTAGGTGAAGAAATAGAGGTTATGTCTAGAGAACAATTGAAAAAAGAGGTAGAAGAGGTTAATATTTTTGCAAAATTATCTCCAAGTCAAAAAGAAAAGGTTGTGGAAGTATTAAAGGAAAATGGACATGTTGTTGGCTTTATGGGAGATGGAATTAATGATGCTGCTGCTATGAGAAAGGCTGATGTTAGTATTTCAGTGGATACTGCAGTAGATATAGCAAAGGAATCAGCAGATATTATTTTACTTGAAAAAGATTTAACTGTTCTTGGAAAGGCTGTAATAGAAGGCAGAAAAACCTTTGCAAATATAATTAAATATATAAAAATGACTGCTAGTTCTAACTTTGGAAATATGTTTAGTGTATTAATCGCTTCTGCTTTTTTACCTTTCTTACCAATGTTAGCATCTCAAATTTTAATCCTAAACTTAATTTATGATATTTCCTGCATAGCTATTCCTTGGGATAATGTAGATGAGGAGTTCTTAAAAGAGCCTAGAAGCTGGAATGCTAATTCTATAGGAACTTTTATGAAATTTATAGGTCCTGTAAGTTCAATTTTTGATATAGCAACCTATTTAGTAATGTTCTTTGTAATATGCCCAGCAGTGGCAGGTGGGGGATATAATGATCCAACAGTAAATAAAGAACTATTTGCAATTGTTTTTAATACTGGCTGGTTTATAGAATCATTATGGTCACAAACATTGGTAATTCATATGATTAGAACAGAAAAAATACCTTTCATTAAGAGTAGAGCATCAAAATTGGTTACAATATCAACAACTATAGCTATAATTGTTGGAACTGCATTACCATTTACAGCAGTAGGAAAAGTTTTATCAATGACTATTTTACCATTTAACTATTTTATTTGGTTAATAGTGATAATAGTCTGTTATATGGTTTTAATAACAGTGGTGAAAAAGGTTTATATAAAAAAATATGGTGAGTTATTATAGACATTAGGAAATAGAATTTTATTTAGCTTAGAACTTCTTTATTTAAAAAATATTGGAAGTTCTAAGCTTTTTAATAATATTTTGAAAAAATAAAAATATTTAAAGAATTTTAAACTAAAGATATTTCTTTAACTAATTTATCTAATGCAAAAGCAATTCCATCTTCATCATTTGAAAGAGTGACAAAGTCAGCAACTGCTTTTAATTCATCTACTGCATTATCCATAGCCACAGCCATTGAGGCATATTTTAACATAGAGATATCGTTATGACCATCACCAAAGGCAATTAAATCATCACTACAATAGCCAAGTTTTGACAATACAGTATCTAAAGAGTTAGCCTTATCAATCCCTAAAGCTGTGAATTCAAAATAAAAATCAGCTGTGAAAACACAATTCAATTTATTTTTAAAGGGAGCCATCATTTCTTTATAGTTTGCTTTTAAATATTCTGGTTCTCCAGCAGTTAAAATTTTATTTAAAGGATAGTTAGCAAAAGCAGCTAAATCATCTTTTTCGCATAATTTAAATTTTCCACCACGAGCTTCATATTCTATAACATTAAAAGGTTTTTTTCTATAAAGTAAAGTACCTTTAAAAACATTGTTTACATACATGTAATCATTTTTGTCAATCATAGGAATTACATTGAAGTTTTTCATATGTTCAAGAACGGCTTGTCCTTCTTCTGTAGTCATAGTTTGATTAAATAAAACTTCCATAGTTTCGCAATCAACAACCTTTGAGCCATTAAAGGAAACAAGTAATCCATGATGCTTGTCCATCTCTAATTCTTTAGAAAAATCGATAAGTCCAGAAGTTGGTCTTCCAGAAGCTAAAATTAAAATCATTCCTTCTTTTTGAACTTTTATTAAAGCATCTTTAGTTTTTTTAGAAATCTTTTTTTCACTATTAGATAGTGTTCCATCTACGTCCATAACAATAATTTTATAATTTTTCATGTTAACACCTCAAATTTTTAAAACTTCTTTTTATAAATTATATAGGAATTTTTCTTTTTAAGGATATTAATAAGGTGATAAATTAATATAAAAAAACTTTAATAGCTAGAAATTTATAATAAAAATATAACTGTATCAAAATTTTTTACTTTTAAAGCAAATGAATTTTGATACAGTTATAAATTTTTAGCAACTAATAAAGTTGTAGTTTAATAAGAAATTATCTTTTTTTATTAGAGCTTTAAAAATAGCTTCTGCTATTAAATCTTTATTATAACGTTTACAATCCCAATTATTTGTTCCATAAAAGCAATTAATTATAATTACAGGGCAAGTAATTGAATTAAAAGGGCTAAAGTTATTAAAAGTTTTTATGCTATGAGGTTTATAGCCAAGTGCTATAAATCTGTTTTGAATTTGTTTGGCTTTTTTGTAACTAGAATCTTCTTTGTTTTTTACCCAAATTTCAATACCATTTTTAGTGCCATTAGAAAAGCTATTTAAGTTAAGAGAAATAAAAAGGTTTGGATTTTCTAGATTAACAGAGTTTATTATGGAATCTATGGCAGTTTCAGTAGGGTCAGTAATTTTAGGTGAACAATTTACAGTATCAAAGCCATTCTCAGTTAATTTTTTCAATAGAGAAAATCCGATTTCAGCTAAAGTGATTTCAGGGTTAATATAAAACTTAGAAGAATTATAATTTTTTTGTAGTTTATTATAGAACGAAAAATCAATGGCTATTTTCATAAAAACATCTCCTTTTTTAGAAGCTAATTAACAATATATTAAACCAAATAGTAAGATTAAATAGTTTAAGATAATACTTCTAAATAAAGTAGTTGCAAAATTTAGTTAGTAAAATTTACTTTATTTATATATTATATGCTTACTATTGAATTAAGATATAATTATTATTTACAATATAAAGAAAAAATATGTAAAAAAAAAGAAAGAGAATTAATTTTTAGAAAAAAATGAATACGATTCATACAACTTGTTTAGATGTTTTAGATATGGAATATAACGAATGAAGTGAGTTTAAGATAAATAAAATGTTTGTATTTATCTTTTAGATATGTTATTATTATCCTGCAATAGTAAAAAATACATAATAATTTGAGGGGAAATTTTTATGAACATATTAAAGGGACAGTTAGAAAGAAAATTTAAATTAAAGGAACATAATACTAATGTGAAAACAGAATTAGTGGCAGGAATAACTACTTTTGCTACAATGGCTTACGTTTTAGCTACAATTCCAAGTATGATGAGTAGTGCTGGTTTTGATAAAGGGGCTACACTTACAACTATGATTTTACTTATTGTAGGAACTTCTGTAGCTATGGCTTTATATACAAATAAACCTTTTGTTTTAGCACCAGGTCTTGGTAGCGTTGGTGTATTTGCAGCCACTATGATAGCAGGGGATGGGATTCCTGTGGATAAGGCAGCAGGAGTAATATTCTGGAGTGGTATATTATTTATTATCATTTCTTTTGTTGGTCTTAGAGAATCTATTGTTAAGACTATACCACCAAGTATAAAAATATCAATTGGTGCAGGGATTGGATTATTTATTGCATTATTAGGCTTTAAAAGTGCAGGTATTATTGTAGCTAATGCTAAGAAAAATGTTTTAGGATTTGGTGATTTAACTTCACCAACAGCTATATTAGCAATTGTAGGTTTTATATTATTATTAATTTTTGAGGTTAGAAAAATTAAAGGTGGAATGATAATTTCAATTCTAATAACAACTTTAGTTGGAATTCCTTTAGGGGTTACAAAAATTCCAGAAACTTTTTTTATGATGCCAACTTCTGTTTCAGATTTAGCATTTAATATTGATATTATGGGAGCTTTAGATGTAGCATATATTCCTTTCCTATTTGCTTTCTTTGTTCCAGATTTCTTTTCAACTTTTGGTACAATTTTAGGAGTTGGAGCAAAAGCTGGCTACTTAGATGAAAAGGGAAATATGGAAGGAATAGATAAATGTTTCCATGTAGATGCAGTGGCAACTACCATAGGAAGTTGTTTTTGTATGCCTTGTATGACTACTTATTTAGAGTCAGCGGCAGGGGTAGAAGCAGGGGGAAGAACAGGACTTACAGCTATAGGAACTTCATTTATGTTTCTATTAACACTTTTAGTAACGCCAATAGCACTTATGATACCATCAGCAGCTACAGCACCAGCATTAATGCTTATTGGAATAAAGATGTTAAGTTCAATGAAGAATATTAATTATGATGATATAACTGAATATTTACCAGCATTTATTTCTGTTACATTAACTATATTTTCTAACAATGTAGCAAATGGAATAGCAGCGGCGGTAATTTCTTATGTAATATTAAAGGTTGCTTCAGGAAAAGAGGTTTATAGTAAAGTTCCTAAGTTAATTTATGGATTATCAATTATATTAGGATATTATTTTTATACAGTGGCAATATAGGGGGAGATTTTTTTGAAAATAGATTTAGCTTTAAAAAATGCAAGGATTTTTAATTCTTATTACAAAAAGTTTATTTGGGGAACTATTGGGGTTTTAGATGGGAAAGTTTTATTTATAGATAAAGATAGTACTATTGAATATGAGGCAGAAAAAGAAATAGATTGTAATTGGAGTTATGTAATTCCTGGACTTATAGATATTCATATGCATATTGAAAGTTCTATGACAACGCCAGAAATTTTCACCAATGAGGTTAAAAAATATGGAGTAACTACAATTGTTGCAGAACCACATGAAATTGCAAATGTAGCAGGTATAAAAGGGATTAATGAATTTATAAATTCTAAAGGAAATTGTAGTATTGATGTTTTTTATGGGATTCCAAGTAGTGTGCCATCAACTAATGAAAACTTAGAAACTACGGGAGCTATATTAAATTTTGAGGAAATGAAAGAAATATCAGAGATGGAAGATATCATTGCTGTTGGGGAAGTAATGAATTATAGGGCTGTAATTAAGGATAACACTTTAGAAATAGTTAAATTTTTAGAGTATGTAAAAAGGGAAAGAAAAGATTTAGTTATAGAGGGACATTGTCCTAGATTATTAGGTCTTGATTTAAGTAAGTTTTTATTTCTAGGAATTGATGGAGATCATACAGAACATAGTTTAGAAGAAGTAAAGGAAAGATATGAAAATGGAATGTTTATGGAGATTCAAGATAAGATGGTTAAGAAAGAAATAATAGACCATATTGTAGAGAATAATCTTTATGAACAAACTACCTTTGTAACTGATGATATAATGCCAGATTATTTTGTTGAAAAAGGTCATTTAAATAATGTTTTAAAAAATGCTATAAAGCTAGGGTTTTCATTAGAAAATGCAATCTACTGTGCTACAATGACAGCTGCTAAAAGAATGAGACTATTTGACAGAGGAGCTATTGCACCTGGAAAAATAGCAGATATAGTTATAATTGATGATATAGAAAATTTAATAGTAGCTAAAACTTTAAAAAATGGTAAAGTAATTTATGATAAAAACAAAGAAGAAGATGATTTTAAAGGGACATATAAGTTTTCAGAGGAGCTTTATAATAGTCTAAAAACAAAAACACTTACAATGGAAGACTTTGAAATAGAGGTTCAAAATAATAATCAAACAGTAAATTGTAGAGTTATTGAGGTTAATGATGGGGGAACTTTAACTAAAGAAATACATCGAGAGGTTAAAGTTGAGGATGGAAAAATAAATATTGAGAATAGTGGTTTATTAAAGGTAATGGTCATAGAGAGATACGGAAAAAATAATGCTATTGGTAAAGGGCTTGTAACAGGGGACATTATAAAAAAAGGAGCTATAGCAACTACCTATGCTCATGATTGCCATAATTTATTAGTAGTTGGAGATAAAGCTGAGGATATGCTTATGGCAAGTAATAAGGTTATTGAGAATCAAGGTGGAATAGTAGTTGTTAAAGATGGGGAAATATTAAGTGAAATAAAACTTAATATTGGTGGTATTTTGTCAGAGGAACCTATGAGTATATTAGGGGAGAAAATTAAAAACTTTAAATTGGTAGTAGAAAATTTAGAGTATAAACACTACAATCCAATTATGTCACTTTGTACTTTAACACTACCAGTAAGTCCAGATTTGAAAATCACAGATAAGGGATTAATAAATGTTTCAGCGGGTAAAGTTGTTGATTTAATAGTTTAGTGAAGAAAGTTATAAAGTAAAATTTTGAAAATTAAGTATAATAGTGATGTAATATCACTATAATTTAGAATAAAAAAATAGTCTATTATCATTCAATAATTATTGATGATAATAGACTATTATTTTAAATTTAAAAAATTATTATAGCTTGTACTATTTTAAAATAATATTTTTAACTTTACATTAAAGGTGAAAGTAATCTAAATATTGCTTCTAAGAATTTAGTTTTCTTAGGTCTTTTCTTGAAGGTTTCAAGATCAAGTTTAGTACAGTCTTTTAAGTCAAGTTTGAATTTTTCTTCTAATTCTATAGCCATTTTTGAACTATACATTATAGCAATAGTTTCAAAGTTTAATGCAAAACTTCTTATATCCATATTTGCAGTACCTACAGTACCTACAGTGCTATCAGCAACTACTGTTTTTGCATGAATAAATCCTTTTTGATACTGATAAACATTAACTCCATTTTCAAGTAGTATTTCAATATAAGAGTTTGCTACCCATGGAATGAAAAAGTGATCAGGTTTTCCAGGAAGCATAACATTAACTTCTACTCCTGATAAAGCTGCTAATTTAAGTGATTCAAGTATAGCAGCATCAGGTATGAAATAAGGACTTTGAATACAAAGAGTTTTTTTAGCATTATTCATTATTTTCATATAAGTATTTTTTATATGCTCTTTTTCATGGTCAGGTCCTGATGAGATAATTTGAGTTGGAATTTTATGCTTAGTATCTAGATTATCATGGTTTTTAAAATATTTTGAGACAGACTCATCAATTTCTTCTTTACTTGTATAAGTCCAATCTAATATGAATCTTTCTTCGATTTCGTTTAAAGCATCACCAGAAATTTTCAAATGAGAGTCTCTCCAGTAACCAAGATTTCCTTCACTAGCATATTCTTTTCCTATGTTAAATCCACCAAGATAACCATAGTTTCCATCAATTAAAAGGAATTTTCTATGATTTCTATAATTAGCTCTAAGATTTATAGGTCCTAAAATACTAGGGAAAAATACTTCGTATCTAACGCCAGATTCTTTTAATTTTGTTTTATACTCTTTAGATATTTTGTTACCCATTGCATCAACTTGAAGTTTAACTTCAACACCAGCTTTTGCTCTTTCACAAAGTGCATCTAAAAGAGGAGCTCCAGTTGAATCGCTTCTAAAAATATAAAATTGCATATGAATAAACTTTTCAGCTTTTTTTATTTCGAAAAGCATGTCTTCAAAAAGTTCTTTACCATCAAATATAGGTTTAATAGTATTATTTATAGTATATAAAGAATTTGAATTTAAATAATTCATTGTGATGATATCTTTATTATGTTCAGAAGAAATATTTGGTATAGTATTTTCTTTTTTTAATTTTGCAAGATAATTATTTTTAAAATTATCATCTAAAATTTTTCGATTAAATCGTTTTTTCTTACTCATATCTTGTCCTAGTAAAAGATAAATAATAAATCCGATTATAGGTAAGAATATAAGAATTAGTAACCATGCCCAAGTAGAAGCAGGATTTTTTCTTTCAAAAAATAATAACATTACTATGAAAATAAAATTAACAAATTCAAGTAATATAAAAATAAACATTAATAAATGGTGCATAAATTTCCTCCTAAGTTTTATATTTAATTTGCAACAGATTCTATTATACAATAAAATTTAAAAAAATATAATAAAAATTTAATAAAATATTCAAAAAAAAAATGGTAAAATAGACAATTTAAAAAATTAAATAATTAAACAAATAAAATTATATTTGTTATAATAATTAACAGAAAAAATCATTGTGGAGGAAAATTATGGATAGATATCAAATAAATAAAGTGAGAGAGTTATATAATGGAAGTTGTAAGGTGTGTAAAGAGTGTAATGGAATAATCTGTGCAGGAGAAGTTCCAGGTATTGGAGGGAAAGGTACGGGAGAATCTTTTAAAAGAAATGTTTCAGCATTAAATGATATTAAAATTAATATGAGAGTAATACATAATGCGAAAAATCCATCAACAGCCACAGAATTATTTGGTAAAAAAATGGAGTTGCCTCTTTTCGCTGCTCCAATGACTGCTATATCTCTTAATATGGGAGGAAAAGTTTCAGAGGCAGATTATATAAATTCTGTTGTAAAGGGTTGTTTAGATGGAGGTATCTACCCGATGGTTGGAGATACAGCCCTTGATCAGTGTTTAGAAACTAATCTTGAAATTTTAAAAAAATATGAAGGACAAGGAATTGCTTTTATAAAACCAAGAAAAAATGAAGTTATTTTTGAAAAAATGAAAATGGTGGAGGATGCTAGTCTTTATGCTATGGGTATCGATATAGATGGAGCGGGTCTTTTAACTATGGCTTTACATGGAAAAGATGTAGAACCAAAAACTATTGAGGAGCTTAAAGAAATAAAATCAAAAACTAATGTTCCATTTATATTGAAAGGAGTAATGACTAAAGAAGATGCTATTTATGCTATAGAAGCAGGAATGGATGCTATAGTTATTTCAAACCATGGTGGAAGAGTTTTAGATCAAACTCCAGGAACGGTGGAAGTTTTATCAGAAATTGCTAAAGTAGCTAAAGGCAAAGTGAAAATATTAATTGATGGTGGAATTAGAAATGGAGTAGATATATTAAAATGTTTGGCATTAGGTGCAGATGCTGTATTAATAGGAAGACCTTTTGTTACAGCAGCCTTTGCAGGTGAAGCTAAAGGAGTTACAGAATATATAAACTCACTTAAAGGAGAATTAAAGTCAGCAATGATTTTAACAGGTTGTAATTCAATTTCAGAAATTGATGAAAAAGTAATTTATATTAAATAGTAAATATCGAATTTATTAATTAATCTGTAGATTGTTAAAAATACAAATATAAATTAATTATTTTCAAAGTTGATTGGGAATTAATCAAAATTAAAAAAAATAAAAGTTAATTAAAATTTAAAAAAGTTAATAGAAACTTAAAAAAGTTAATTAAAATTTAAAAAAATAGTATAATTTTAATGGGTTTTGTGGTATGTTATAATTGAAAGAAATTTAATATTTAAAACAAAGGAGAAGTTTTTATGGAAAAAATGTATTTTGAAAACAGATTTAAAGATAAAGTAATGATTATTACAGGTTCCGCACAAGGAATAGGTGCAGCAACTGCAATAAGAGCCGCAAAAGAAGGAGCTAAGTTAGTTCTTGTTGATAAAAAAGAAAAAGAAGGTAAGGAAATTTTACAACAAATTTTGAATGACAATGGAGACGCAATTTTCCTAGCTTTAGATTTAGCAATTGAAGATTCTTCTAAGAAAATGCTCGAAGCAACAATTGAAAAATATGGAAAATTAGATATAGCTATTAATAATGCTGGTGTTATGGGCAAACCAAGTCCAGTTCATAAGTTAGATTTAGCTGATCTAGAATTTACTATGAATGATAATTTTTATTCAGTATTTTTTTCATGTAGAGCTGAGTTAAATCAATTTATAAATCAAAAAAGTGGTGGGGTTATAGTTAATAATGCATCAATTGCTGGATTAACAGGTCTACCAGGAGCACCAGCATATGTTGCATCTAAACATGCAGTAAATGGTTTAACTAAAAACTTAGCATTAGATTATGCTAAATATGGAGTAAGAATAAATTCTGTAAATCCTGCTGGAACTGACACACCTATGGTTCAGGAAGCAATGGAGTTTGTTAAAGCCGATATGGAAAGAGCTTTAGCAAATGGTGCAGATCCTAAGGAGGTTCAATCAATGGCTGGAGAAAAAACAAAAAGTATTCTTAAGTTAGTATCAAATAAAGATGCAACAGCTGAAGAACAAGCAGCATCAATATTATTCTTAGCTTCAGATGATTCAACACATATGACTGGAGCAACAGTTCAAACTGATGGAGGTTGGACATCATTTTAAAAGATAAATTTTTAATAGATTGATAATTTTATTAAAATATTCACCGAATTTATTTTAGAATGAAATTTTCAAGTAAAATAAATTCGGTTTTTTTTGAAAATTCAAAACTTTTAGTTCTTTCTTCTAAAGTTTTTTTAAAATTACTATCTTTTATGCAACTTTTTTTACAATTGCAATTGCTACAATCTTCACAAATATAAATAGTTTTTTCACTTTCATAGCCCTAGGTGGTAAGATAATTGTCGTAGACTTTATATTTTATTTATTTTGTCTCCCCGTTGATATAACTTTAGTTTAATTAAACAACAAAATATAATAAAGAACTTAACAAAAAAATGGCATCCGAAAATGCCATTTTTATTTAATCATTTTTTGAAATACCCATACTTGAGTAAGAACCCTAATTATTTAATGCGACAGCTCCTTTTAAATTATTTTTTTTGCTTTTTTTTGTTTTCTTATATATCTAAAGGCCAAGAAGTAACCAACCGCACCAAAGATTATTGGGCCTGTTACAATCCAAAGTCCCTGATTGTAGTTATGCTGTGCAAAAGGCTGTATTATAGATAAGATATTTGCGAAAAGTAAAACTATTAGAGTAATAATTCCCACAATAACTCCCCATTTTTTATTGAAAAATTCATATTCTTTCTTTATATTATCATTTAATTTAAACTTAATATAAGCAAAAACTATGAAAATCCATGGAATAGAAGTTGTTATAGTAACCATAAAGGTTAAATTGTTATAAACAGTATTGGCAGTATTGCCACCAAAGCCAATTGCAATCATAGCTAGAACAATGATAGCTGCTTGAATATATAAAGCATTAGCTGTGAATCCATGTTTATTTTTCTTAGTTATAACCTTAGGAAGCATTCCATCTGGAAGTCCTTCAAACATTTGTTTTATTGGATAGTAAAGCATCAAAGGTAAATTAAGCATAGCTATAAAACTAAACCAAGTTGTAATTCTATTTATCCAAAGTCCAAAGGAAATTGAAGCAGAATTAGACATTCCTAAGTGTATTCCAAGTGCATAGAATTGTTGTTGAACCATGTAAATTGGATAGTTAAATAAGTTTACATTAGGATCACCAAAGGCTTTATGCCAGTTTATAGACATACCACTTATAATGATAATGGCTACATATAAAACTGCAATTATAATACCAGAAGCTATCATAGCTTTAGGAACATTCTTTTTTGGATTTTTAACTTTATCAATTAATCCACCACTGGCTTCCATTCCACCTAATGTGAAAATAGCAAATACTAAGAATGCTAATGCAGCCCAAGTATTATCATAGGATTTATTTGGTCCCATAAATAATGATGATATTCCAGTGTAGTGGAAAGGTTGAAGAAAATGAAACCCATCTAGGAAGAATACTAAAAGTCCACCACCTAATATAACAATATGCATTACAATAGTTATAAGCATAGAGATATTTGCAAGTAAAGAAATTGACTTAACACCTTTTCTACAGAAAAATACTATAATCATAAACCATATAATACCTATAATTGCTGTTGTTCCTGTATTACTAAGACCAAAAATATGCCAAGTTTCTGAAACGTCTTTACCAAATATCATAGTTGAAAGTGTTATAGCAATGGAGCTTGTACTAAACCACCAGATTACCGCTGAGATATACCAGATAAAAGCTCCTGTTGTACTAAATTTTAACCCTACTGATTCACGCATCCAAGAAAATATTCCACCTTTTTCTTTGCTAAAAGCTGAACTCATTTCTGAAACCATGAAAGTATAAGGAATAAAGAAGAAGATAACCCCTATAACTATATATGTGATAGCAGCATAGCCCATTTGGTAGTAGATTTGTTGACCATTTGATAAACCATAGCAGGTCATGAAAATCATAGCTACAAAGGACCAAAAACCAACTTTATAGTTTTTCTTTTTTAACGCGTCCTTTAAGGGGGCTGCTCCCTCTTCTAATTTTTCTATTTTATTAGTTCCGTTTTCTATCAAAACTATTCCTCCTTAGTCAAGTGAAATGTATAAAAATTCATATAAATATAATATAAATCTATAATATATGTATTTTTATGCAAAATCAATGAATTTTTAATAGTTTATCATATTAATAATTATTAGGGGAATAATTTAACATTCAGTGAAAATTTAACGAGTTAACGCTTTAACTTAATAAAGTATAAAGAGAGGTACAATTAATAGATTTTATTAATACTATAAAGTATTAATATGAATAATTAAGAGGTGAATATGAGCTTATTATTTTTAATTATATTTACCATGATATTTCTTTTTTTAGTTGAGATTCTTTGTATTTTATTTAAGTTAACAGGGCTTCAAGATTATAAGGCTAGATTTCAGGTGATTTCTATTTTAACTGGAACAGGATATACAAGTAAAGAATCAGAACTTATAATGCAGCATAAGGATAGACGAAGATTAGCAGAATGGACTATGGTACTAGGTTACATAGGACTAGCTACCTTTATTCCTTTTTTTATGACTTTCATAAGTGAATTTATCATAACTGAATTAAGTATAAAAGCTATTGTAATATTAGTAATTTTCTTTTTCCTATTGATTTTAATTATAAGGAATAAAAGAATAATTTCATTTATAGATAGAAAAATAGAGGGTGTTATAGTAATGGGAAAAGTAAAAAATAATAAACATCCATGGACTTTAATTTCAAGAAGTCACGGTTTTGGGGTTTATAGTATTTTAATTGATAGGGAATGTAGATTACTTGGGAAAACTTTATTAGAACTTAATTTAAGTGAATCTGAGATTATTTTATTGAATATAGATAGAGGTGATGAGTTTATTTCTTTTCCTATGGCTGACTTTATAATGAAAGAGGGAGACAACATAGTTATTTATGGACGAGTTGAAAATATAAAGAGAATTTTCAGAGTTTGAAATTTTTTTAGATTTAAATAATGAAGCTATATTAAATAATATTTAAACAAAATTAGGAACATTAATTTTATATAGCTTCATAAGAAGATTATTTTCTTTTTTTTCTTCTTAACAAATTAAATGTACTTGCTACTATTACAAGCACTGATAAAACAATTATTAAATAAGTAATAGAAGTTGTTCTTTGACCAGTTCTCATTTGGTAAATAGCTATTCCTATAACAACAAAAGATAAAATTATAAGAAGTATCCAAGTACCTTTACTAGTGGGCTTTCTCTGTGGTGAGTTATTGTTTTTGTTCTCCATTGATTTTCTCCTTAGTTTTAATAAAATATTTTTATGTAAAAAAAATTTTTTTTAAGTATCAATATTAATATTATTCAGAATTTCATAAATTTGCAATGTATTAAAATGGAATATAATTAGTTTAATATATTAAAATATGTAAAATTTTATTTTGATTGTCTAAATAAATGATTTTATTATAAATTTATAGTATAATAAAGTAATAGAAAGTATACATAAAAGAGATTAATAATTATTAAAAAATAATGGCTATTAATAAATAGCTTTGATTATAATCGATTTAAATTTTGGAGGATAATATGGAAAAAATAGCAATAGTAACAGATAGTACCTGTGGAGTGCCGGAGGACTTTGTTAAAGCGAATGATATTAAAGTTTTAAGACTTAAGATAATATATAAAGATAGAGAATGTTTAGATGGTATAGACATAATGCCTGAAGAGGTTTTTCAAAATCTAGACAAAGAAGTACCTACAACTTCAACACCATCAGTTCAACAAAGTAATGAAGTTATTGAAGAGTTAATAAAAGAAGGATACACTCACGTTATAGGACTATTTATTTCATCAGGATTATCAGGAACAATGAATAGTTTTAGAATAGCTGCAGAAAATTACGAAGATCAAATTAAATCTTATGTTTTTGATACTAAAATGATTTCAATGGCTGTAGGACTATGTGTAATGGAAGCTTCAGAATTAATTAAAGAAGGAAAAAGTTTTGATTATATCTGTAATGAAATTCCTAAAATGAAGGAAAGAATAACACTTTGCTTTACTGTAGATACATTAGAGTATTTAATTAAGGGTGGAAGAATAGGAAAAGTTGCAGGAACTATAGGACAAATACTTAATTTAAAACCTATAATAAACATGGATGATGAAGGTATGTATGCAACCTGTGCTAAGGCTAGAGGTTCTAAGCAAGCTTTAAATAAAGTAATTGCTATTGGAGAAGAAGCTTTAGAAAAGGGGAAAAGTAAGGTTGTAGTAATGACTGGAACTATGTATGAAGAGGCGGAAAAACTTAAAGAAGCCTTTGAAAAGAATCCTAATACAGAATCAGTTTATATGGGAACATTTACTCCGGTAATAGGAATACATTCAGGTCCAAGAATTGTAGCAATTGCTATAATGAAGGAAAAGTAAAAGGATAATTTAAGGAGGGGATTAAATTGGAGGGTGGAAAAATAGTAAAATATGCATTGTTAGGTATAGGAGTTTACGTTGTCCTTAATCTTGCATTTCATATTTTTGGAATAGTATTTAATATTCTATTTAAAGTTTTAGCTTTAGTTGCAATAATAGCATTTATAGGATATTTAGTAAAAAAGAAATAGTTTTTAATATGACTATATTAGAGGTTTATAAAAATTATGTTTTAAATCATGGTTTTTAGTAACATTAATATAGTCTTTTATTTTAAAGTTAAAGGAAGTTTTAAAAATGGAAGAAAAAATGATTTTAAATAAAACTATAGAAAAATGGATTGAAGAAAAACCTTTATTAGAAAATATTATAAACTTAGAAGAAATACTATGGATAAATAATAAATATAGCAGTTTTGCAGAGGGGATAAAAGAAGTTTCTCTTTCTGAGGAAGATGTATTAGATGCAGAAAAAAGACTTAAAAGATTTGCACCTTATATAGCAAATGTTTTTCCAGAAACTAAATCAGAAAAAGGAATAATAGAATCTCCTTTAGTGAAAATAGAAAAGATGAAAGTAGCTTTAGAAGAAAATAATAAGATAGAGCTTTTAGGAAATCTATTATTAAAATGTGATAATAAACTTAAGGTTTCAGGTTCTATAAAAGCTAGAGGTGGAATTTATGAAGTATTAAAACATGCTGAAGATTTAGCTTTAGAAAAAGCTTTAATTACTTTAGAGGATAATTATGAAAAATTAGATAGCAAAGAAGCTAGAGATTTCTTTTCAAATTATTCTATTGTAGTTGGGTCTACAGGAAATTTAGGGTTAAGTATAGGTATAATTAGTGCAAAACTTGGATTTAAAGTTACTGTTCATATGTCAGCTGATGCTAAGCAATGGAAAAAAGATCTTTTAATAAGTAAGGGTGTAGAGGTTATTGAATATGAATCAGATTATAGTAAAGCTGTAGAAGAGGGAAGAAAACAATCCGAATTAGATGAAAACAGTTATTTTGTAGATGATGAAAATTCAAAAAACTTATTTTTAGGTTACGCTGTAGCAGCTAGTAGATTAGATGGACAATTAAAAGATATGGGAATAAAAATAAATGATGAAAATCCATTATTTGTTTATTTACCTTGTGGTGTAGGTGGCGGACCAGGTGGAGTAGCCTTTGGATTAAAATTATTATATAAAGATAATATACATTTCTTTTTTGCAGAACCTACACATTCTCCTGCAATGACAATAGGGCTTATTACAGAGCAACATGATAAAGTATCGGTACAAGATTTTGGTATAGATAATATAACAGCAGCTGATGGACTTGCAGTAGGGAGACCTTCAGGCTTTGTAGGAAAAACTTTAGAAAAATTAATAAGCGGATGTTATACAGTAAAGGATGAAGAACTTTATAAATTATTAGCAAAAATGATAGATGAAGAAAATATATATTTAGAGCCTTCAGCTCTTGCTGGAGTTATTGGAATTGTCAATATTTTTAATAGTAAAAGTGGACAAGCATATATTGAAAAAAATAAATTAGGAGAAAAAATTAAAAATATAACACATATTGCATGGGCTACTGGTGGCAGTATGGTACCTAAAGAAATGATGGATGAATATTATAAAATGGGGAATTTATAGAGAGAATTATAAAATAATCTTCAGAAATCTTATTTAAAGATTTGCACTAGCTTATCCTTAGTAAATATATTTACTAAGGATGGGTTATTTTTTATGTTTATAAATTTAAAAACCTTTAAGTTAGTGAGGATAATGACATTATTACTTTTGGTGAATATTATATAAAGATAAATATTTTCTTGGAGGTATGTTATGGGGACGTTCATAGAATCTACTATAAATTCTTCATCTTGGCCTAATGGGAAATCAACAAATTTACAGTATAACGATTCTTTTTATTTTACAGATGACTTATTAATTTTAAATTCAGAATTGTTATATAGAGATGTAAATAAAGGAACTTTTGTTATTAATACAGTAGGTAATTTTTATATATCTTGGTGGTTATCAGTATCTAGTTCAAATAATAATATTGGAGTGGGATTAGTAGGGATAAGCAATGGAAGTACTTTACCTAATAATACAATTCCAGTAACTATAAATTCTCAAGGGGGAGAAATTTTTGGGAATTCTATTATAGAGATTTCAGTTAATGATATACCTTATAGTTTATCCTTAAATAATCTTACAGGAATAGGAACTAATGAAAATGGAGTTATATCACTAAATACTACTAATCAATTAGCAGGTGGGATTACAATATTTCAATTAGATTTCTTAGGAGTAACAGGGATTACTGGAGCAACAGGAGTTAAGGGTGCAATAGGACCAAGAGGTGTTCAAGGAATTAAGGGTGATGTAGGGGTAACAGGTGCTGTTGGAATACAGGGAGCAACTGGACCAACAGGACTTCAAGGACCTCAAGGTGTTACTGGACCTATGGGTCCAACTGGTATTCAAGGGATACAGGGAATACCGGGTGAAGTAGGACCAATAGGACCATCAGGTGGACCAATAGGTCCAATGGGACCAACTGGAGAACAGGGAATTCAAGGAGAGGTAGGTCCACGTGGAGAAGTAGGAGCAACAGGACCAATGGGACCACAGGGAGAAATAGGACCAACAGGACCAGAAGGGGGACCAATAGGTCCAACTGGACCAACAGGTCCCATGGGACCTATGGGACCTGCAGGGCAACGGGGTGCAGTTGGAATGGCAGGTCCAAGAGGAGCAGTTGGAGCACAGGGAATGGCAGGAGATAGAGGACCACAGGGAATGAGAGGGGAAAAAGGTTTAAGGGGAATTCAAGGAGTAGCAGGACCACAGGGAGAACAAGGAGTTACAGGGAATACTGGGGAAATAGGAGCTACAGGTCCTACAGGACCTCAGGGCTCTCAAGGATTTATTGGACCAAGAGGATTGCCAGGTTTAAATGGCATATCTGGAGCAGTGAAAAAAATAACTTTAGTTACCTGTAATTTAAAATCCTCTTCAGAGGTTATTCTTTCAGTGAATGAGGGAATAGATTTCAATGAGGTCCTTATAAATTCTGCGATAATAAACAATTCAATAAATTTAAATTCAGCAGTAACAATAAGTAACAGTAATATAAGTTTATTAGAAGTAGGTTTATATAAATTTGATTTATGGGTTGATATAATCGTTGTGGACAATGCCTCATATATAGGAATAGATATTATTGATAGCACAGATAGTAGTATATTAGCACATCAATATTTTCCAGAAAGTATAATTGGTATTATTCCTTTACAAACATCTATAGTAGTAAATAAACCTACAACAATTAATATTATAAATTCTTCTAGTGCTATGAATGGAGGTACAGGGAATTTAACCTTAACAAATGCTGTGGATTTAAAAGCTGTTTTAAATATTACTGCTTATACAATTGGATAATTATAAAAAAGAGCAATGAATGGAATATTCCTAATTCATTGCTCCTTTTTAGTCTTATAATTATAACATTAATCCATATTATAACGCTGAGATTGTTGTATAGTTAAAATAGAATTATCCTTTGTTAAAGAAGGACCCTCAATTTCATTAGTTATAATACTATTCATTTCTTTATTAATATCCTCAATTGAAGTAGCAGGATCTTTATTTTCTACAATAACAGTTTTACTATTACCATTTCCATCTTTAAAGCCCATATAAAGAACTACTTCATCTCCTAAATATTTATAACTACCGATATTGCTACAAACAGGGCAAGGAGTAGGTGCTGTTGTAGACTCTATAATAAAACCACAGGCACAACATTGCCAAAGTACTGACCTATCTTTTTTGAATAGTTCATTATTTACTAGATTATAATTTAATTTTTCAAAAAGAGAGTGATGATATCTTTCTATATTATAAATGTCAGTAAAGGCGGCACTTATTTCAGGAAATCCTTCATTAGTTGCAGTTATTGCATATTGAGGATAATCATCCATGGCAATTAACTCATCATTTAAAGCAGTTACAATATTTTGAGCTGTTGTTCCACTTGAAGTAAAAACAGGAACCTGTGAAGTGATTTGAGTTTGTTGAATTTCTGGAGGAATAAAATATAAAAAAACCTCATAGTGTTGTTTTTCTTGCACTGATATTTCAGAGAAGATTTGAGAAATTTCCCAAAAACCTTCATTTAAAGCTGTTGTACTAAATAGTGCATAACTTGTGCTAACTTGAGATTCTCTAACTAGGGAACTGACAAGATTTTTTAAGGTTTCTGTATTTTCTAAAGAAGGCAAGAGAATCACTCCTTGTAAATATATTTAATTTATAATATGCAATCAAGATATAGAAGTAACGTAATAAATTTAAATATAAATTTATTATAGAGAAAGTTGAAGAGTTTTAAGAAAATAAATAAAAAGGTGATTTTAGAGAATACTAGATAAGGAGGTGATTTATTTGAAAAGAACAAAAGAAAATTTATTTAAAAAATTCTCTATAGCATTAGCGGTAGCTATATCTTTAACATTCTCTGTTCCTCTGTTAACTATAGCAAAACCAACTGAAAATAATATAGAAAATAGGGGAGCTGTTCCTGTAGAAAAGCAAACATTAGTATTTGATCATTATAATCATAACAATATGCCTGCAAACTTTAGAAAAAGTAATGATCAAATTTCTCAACCTGGAATTAACACTACTGGTTTAGAAAATTTGAATATTTCAGGAAGTGAACAATATTCATCAATGAATTTAAAATTGTTGAAAGCTAAATTACCAAAAAATTTACCACTTACCTTTGTAGATTTAAGACAGGAATCCCATGGATTTATAAATGGATTACCTATAAGTTGGGAAGGGAATGGAAATAAAGCTAATATGGGCTTATCAGAAAGCCAAGTTATAGCACTTAATAATCAGCAATTAGCTAATATAAAAATTGATTCAAATGTAACTATAGGAAATAAAACTTTAATGGTAAAAGAGGTTTATTCTGAGGAGACTTTGATAAAAGCAAATGAAGATAATTACATTAGAGTAACAGCAACAGATACTAAGGTTCCTACAGCTATTAATGTAGATTCTTTTTTAGATCAAATAGAAGACTCAGCAGAGGATTCTTGGTTTCATTTTCATTGTAAAGAGGGAATTGGAAGAACTACTACTTTTATGACTCTTTATGATATTATGAAAAATAGTAAGACTGTTCCATTAGAGGATATAGTAAATAGACAGATTGTTCTTGCTAACTTACAAAGTAAGGATAATTCTTTAAAAAGTGCTGAAAGAATGGAATTATATAATAATTTTTATAATTATATAAAATCAGGGGAATCAAATAAAACTTTTTCAGAGTTTGTTGCTAAATAGTTATTTTAAATAATTTTAAGGTTTAAGATGAAGAATAGATTATCATTGAATATGTCCAGTGATAATCTATTTTTTATATCATATAATTAATAGAGAGTAAAAGAATAAAATTTATTAAAATAGGAAAATTTAATATATGAAGTATATATTTTTTAAGAAAATAATTGATAAATTAATTAAAGATATCAATTAAAATTTTAAAAGTTATAAATCTAACTAATAAAGTTGATAGGTTTAATAGGAATTGCTATAATAATAATTAAAGAAAAGGAAATGAAGGATGGTGTAGAGAATGAATAATTTTTCAAATGATTTAAGACAAAGAACAAAAAATATACATGAAGTTGCGGAAACTACAGGTTTCAATAAAAGATTGATAGATGGAAATGCAACAACTGAAAGTTATGGAGAATATATTTATAACTTTTTACCAGTTTATGAAGCTATAGAAAAGAGTTTAATGAAGCTTCAAAATAACGAAAGAATTGCACCACTTGTAACAAAGGAACTTTTTAAAGCAGAATTAATAAGAAAAGATGTAGAGTTTATCTTAGGTGATAAAGTAAAAAATATAGAATTATTAGAATCAACAAAAGCATATGTTAAGAGAATAGAAGAGATGGCAGAGAGCAATCCAATTGCTATAGTTGCCCATGGATATACAAGATTTTTAGCAGATCTTTTTGGTGGTAGAACTTTTGATAATTTATTAAGTAACAAATATGGAATAGATAAAGAAGGATTACATTATTACGAAATGGATAAAAGTATTCCAGAAATCATGCCATATGTAATGGAATATCATAAAAAACTTGCTGCCTTAAACTTATCAGAAGAAGAAGCAGAAATCTTTATAAATGAATCTGTTAACTCTTATGTTTATAATATAGGAATTTCAACAGAACTTGAAGTTAAATTATTTAAAGAAAAAGCAGAAGATAGAGGACATACAATAGGTCATCCAGGAGCAGGTCATCCGGGTGGACATCCAGGAATGGGTCACCCAGGAGCAGCACATCCAGGAATGGGTCATCCAGGCGGACATCCTCATAACTAATAAAAGTATATTTGGCTATATCAAAAGAAAAAATTTGATATAGTCTTTTTTTAGAAGGGAAAGATTTAAAAATGACAAAAGGAATATTTAAAGAATTTAAATTAAAAAATCTTGATTTAAGAAATAGAATAGTAATGGCACCTATGTGTATGTATTCAGCAGAAAATGATGGATTAGTGAAAGATTTTCATTATATTCATTATACAAATAGAGCTTTAGGTGGAGTTGGGGCTATAATAGTTGAAGCTACTGCTGTAGAACCTAGAGGAAGAATTAGTGATAGAGATTTAGGAATATGGAATGACAATCAAATAGATGGACTTAAAAAAATAGCAAAAGGAATAAAAGAATATGGAGCAGCTGCTGGTATTCAGTTAGGCCATGCAGGAAGAAAATGCTCTATAGAGAGTGAAGAAATAATTGCTCCTTCAGCTATTGAATTTAGTAATGAATATAAAAAACCAATGGAAATGAGCAAAAAAGAAATAGAAGAAGTAAAAATTGCTTTTAGAGAAGGAGCAAAAAGAGCTTTGGAAGCAGGATTTGATTTTATTGAAATTCATGGAGCACATGGTTATTTAATTTCTGAATTTTTATCCCCTTTATCAAATAAAAGAACTGATCAGTATGGTGGTAACATTGAAAATAGAACTAGATTTTTAGTTGAAGTAATAAGAGAAATCAAAAAAGTTTGGCCAGAAGATAAGGCAGTTGTATTAAGAGTTTCAGCTAAAGATTATGTAGAAGGCGGAAATACTAAAGTAGAAATGGCTGAAATAGTAGCTATTGCGAAAAAAGAAGGGATAGATTTAATTAATGTTAGTACAGGAGCTGTTGTTTCAGATGCAATTATAAATGCTTATCCAGGATATCAAGTTCCAGAGGCTCAGTATATAAAAGAGAAAGCTAATATTCCAGTTATGGCAGGTGGATTAATAACTACAGGAGATCAAGGTACTGAAATTATAGAAAATAATAGAGCGGACCTTGTATTTTTAGGTAGAGTATTATTAAGAGAACCTTACTGGGTCCTTAATGAAGCAAAAAAAAGAAATGAAGAGCTTAGTTATTTACCAGAGGCCTATGGAAGAGGAATTTAATAATTTATAAACTATAATGTGAAAATTTAAAAAATTAATAAAAAAAAAGTGAAAATACGAACAATAAATATGGTGAAAGCTATATTTATTAGAAATATACCTATTAATATTCAAATATAAGTAAAAAAATATATGTATTTTGGAAAAAAATATGATATAATCCAATATATAAATATTAAAACTCGTATAAAATCGGTAATTGGTCCGAAAGTTTCTACCTGCTAACCGGAATTGGCAGACTACGAGGTATATTTGTTTTGAGTATTATTACTTTATAAACTATACACCTCGAATTTTTAGAATTTGAGGTGTTTTTT
>JBOGCG010000112.1:0-20656 GCA_051656625.1 Sarcina sp.
CATCAAAATTTATTTTTATATTTTTATTGAAATTTAGCTTTTTTTCTAATAAACTATTCATAGAAGATTCTCCTTTGTGTTTTGGTTATTGCAAATTAAGATTAACAAAGTTGAGTCTTTTTTTCTATCTTTTTTTTCATTTTTTAGATGAAAATTTAAAATCATGAAAAGTCTTTCGTGGAACCGTATTACATATGGTTCTTATTTTTTTAGGTATTGACATGAGGGGGAGGTCAAAGCTTTTAAAAACATCCTATAGAAGTGCTAAGGAACATATGGCACTTGCTTTAGATTTTTTAAAACAGGATAAAACATTAAGAGCAGAGGTAGAGAAGTTTTATAAAGATGATTCAGAAAACAATGACTTAGAAGCTTTAAATAATGGTACTGTTGAATATATAAAAGGAAGTTTTAGAGCCATAGGAGAAAAGATAGAAGAACTTAAAAAAACTAAAGGTTATAAAAATGAAGATTTTCTTATTTTAGCAGGGACTAAAAGAAATTGTGAGGATATAAGGCGTGAAAGCCCTCAATCAATAAGATATCAAATGGAATTTGTGAAAGATTTAAATGGAAAAGTAAATTTAATTTAATAAGAATATGGGCTATCAATCTAGTTTTAAGATTTGATAGCTTTATTTATATAATGATTTAATAATTATATAAAGCTAGATTAGAGAAGTTATTTTAAGAATAGATAAATAGAAATAATTAGTTTTATTAAATAGCATCAAATTGAATTTCTTTTTAGCAAAACTTTCTTGATTTATTTATAATTAATAGTTATAGATATTAGATAGTTGGAAAAGAAGAAGAGAAGTTGTTATAATTAAAGTAGAATAAGACTAAAATAAAGATACGGTAAAATAATGAATTTATTAATAGATATAATTTAAGATATATTATCTATTTGAGAGGTGGATTATGAATAAAGGTTTATTAGATCCTAAAGTGGATTTTGTTTTTAAAAATATATTTGGTTCGGAAAAACATCCGGAAATTTTAATATCTTTTTTAAATGCTACATTAAAACCAAAAAGAGAAATAGTATCAGTTGAACTTAAAGGAACTGATATAGAAAAACAATTTATAGAAGATAAATATTCAAGACTAGATGTTAAAGCAACAACTAGTAATAGTGAAGTTATAAATATTGAGATACAACTAAAAAATGAAAGTAACATGATAAATAGAAGCCTTTATTATTTAAGTAAAATGTATGAAGAGCAACTTTCAGAAGGTGAAAATTATTCTAAAATAAATAGAACTGTTTGTATTAATATTTTAAATTTTAAATATCTTAATACAAAAGAGTTTCATACAGGTTATAGATTTAAAGATATTGAAAGCAATGAAGAACTAACAGATATGATGGAATTGCATTTTATAGAGATACCAAAACTACAAGAAGGTAGTGACGAGAGAGATATGTTAGTAGCTTGGACAGAGTTTTTAAAAAATCCTGAAAGTGATAGGGTAAGAGGGCTAGAATTATCTATAGCTGAAATTAGAAAAGCTAAAGATGAATTAATAAGAATGAGTAACGATGATAAACAAAGAATAATTTATGAGATGAGAGCTAATTCTTTAAGGGATAAAGTAAGTCAACTAGATGAAGCAGAGAAAAAAGGAGAGAAAAAAGGAAAGATAGAAGGGAAAATAGAAGCCGCAAAAGGGTTGTTAAATATACTTGATGATGAAACAATTTCAAAAAGCATAGGATTAGAATTAGAGTTAATAAAAAAATTAAGAGAAGAAAACTAAACATTAAAAAATCTCCTAATTCAGAACATTCAAAAATGGCAGAAGGATATGGTGAATTTTAATATTAAATAGAATAGTTAAAAGCCCTTTATGTTAAGTTTTTTTATAAAAAATTTAATTTGGGGCTTTTTATAGTTTTATAGAATGGATATAGCGTTAATTGAATTGTATTAAAAAATTTAAAGAAAATACAATTTTTGTTTATTGTATGTATATATTTTCTAGCTATACTTATATTTAGAAAAGGAACTTATATTGAGAGTTAAGTTTTATAAAGATTCAAAGGATAAGTATAGGGGGAAACTATGGATAGAACATTAAGAATATTATTAAAGATTATTTTAGGAACTATAGTGATAGGTATATTTTTAAGAGTTTTTGCAGGGTTATTTTCATTGGGAGTAGTTTTTGGTGCTTCAGATGGAATAAAGGAAAGTATTAAAAATGGTATAGAAGCAGAAGAAGCTATAGGAAATAATTCTCCAGTGGATATGATAGCTCCAAATAATAGTCCGGTAACAAGTGATGTGGTTAAAAATAATGATATTATAGCTGAAAGTAATAATGTAAAGAAAAATGAAGAATCTAAGGTTGCTGTAGATAGTAATGATGATAAAAAAACTAATAAAGAAAATAGTGGAAAACTTGATAAATTAGATAATAAGTCAAAAAGTAATTATTATAAAATATTCAGTGATATGGAAAAAAAAGCTAGTGAGATAACTAATAATGCAGGTCATACTACTCCAGAAATGAGAGCAGCTGAAGGTGAAATTTATAAATTATGGGATGATGAACTTAATGTAATTTATAATAATTTAAAAAAACAATTATCAGCAGATAAATTTAAAACAGTTGAAAAAGAAGAAGTAAATTGGATTAAATTTAAAGAAGCAGAGGGTGAAAAAGCAGCTAAGGAATATGAGGGAGGAACAATAGCTCCTTTAATGAGAATTTCAAAGTTAAGTCAATTAACAAAGGAAAGATGTTATGAGCTTATAAATCAAAATTTAAATTAATACGAGCTGGGGCTACTAAATCTTTAAATTAGATTAGTATTCTTTATACAATTAAAAGGAATCTCTAATTTTTATTCAATTAGAGGTTCCTTAGTTTTAATTATTTAACTGGAGTAACAGTTGTTTCAACTATCTCAGCATCAACCTTTGATACTAAGTTTCCACCAGCAGAAGAGAAAATGTTTTGATTAACTATTGCATCCATAGCAGCTTCAACAGTTTCAGAATCTAAGCTTTCTTTGATATTTTTTAAGGTAATAGTACTTTGTTTACCTTCTTCATTTTTGAAATTCATTTTAAGAATATATTTCTTTTCCATGTTAAAATCTCTCTGTTATTTATTAATTATTTTTAGAATTTTTATTTCAAGATAGTTATCTTTTGTTTCTTAGTGTTAATTTCTTACAATGTTGAATTCTTTTAAGGAGGGAATTTAAAAGAAAAAAAGATAGCAAATAATCCTATTTAAGATTATTTGCTATCTTTTTTTGTATAAAATTAAGGAGTATGGAAATACTAAATCCATAATGGAATAAAGCCCTCGATTTTATAGGTGTTGTAGCACCTGTAAAACTCAATAGATATCGTACTATCTGAGGAATCAAAAATCGAAGACTTCTTTTGTAATTATGGTCAATCTTAATTTTTTTATACCTAATAATAATTTTTATATAATTTTATTTAGAATTATTATTTATTTAGAATGCCCTAGTGTCATAGAGATTCTTTATAAAATATTTTAAATAAAGTTTTTTAGAAATTTCTATAATAATTATTTCAGTTAATAGTGACCCTTTCATTGCTATTAAAGGTATAAATATAATTATTTTTGCAATAAGTTTTCTTAAAAATCATTGTATTTAAAGCATTAGTCATCAGTTTATATGATTTATAAGTCTATTGATTTGTAGGAAATAATTAAATTAAGATTGTTTATATAATAAAGAACCTCTCTTTTGAACCTTAGGTGAATTTTACTAAGGGGCTTTAGAGGGGATTTTTTTATCCTCTAGTAAATAAATTGAAATTTTTTGGAGGTATTTTTTATGTCTAATTTTATCACTGCTTTTGATTTAAAGGTTGCTAGTTTTTATAAATTTCCAAAGGAACTTATGGGGAAGGACTATAATTCTATGAAGCTTGAGTCAAAGATGGCTTATACAATTCTTTTGGATAGAGCATCACTATCTATTATTAATGGTTGGGTTAATGACAAGGGAGAAATCTATGTGAAGATTAAAAGAAAAGTATTAATGGAACTTTTATCTATTAAGGGTACTCAAAAGATAACTGTGGTTATGGATGAACTTGCTAGCTACGGCTTAATATTTGAGAAAAAAGCTGGATTTGAAAGATGTAATGAAAATGAAGTAAAGGAACTTTTATTAGTAGCTAAAGGAAATGTTTATATTTTAGATTTAGCTCATGAAATTTTAATGAAAACTAATAAAAAGATACATAATTTCATTGCCTATATGAAAGCTTTAATTAAGATTATTCCAAGTGTATAACTTTAAAGATGTTAGATAATAATTTAAGTAGTTTAAATTATTTAAATATGAATATTGAGGACTTTTACAGCACTTAATATAAGATGGAGATGTGAAATGTTAGAAAAAGCTACTTATAGTATTATAGAAAAGATGACTATAGCTAATATTAAAGAAGAATTTGCTATAGAAGAAAAGAAAAAGAAAAAAGAATTAGTGGAAATGGCTAAAGCAAGGGTTACTAATAATGAAGTTTTTATAAGAAAAATATATAAGAAGTATAATAAGCTTATAGCAATTCACCCAGCGGAAGTAGAGAATTTATTTTCAATAACAAAATCTCAAAGAAAAAAATTGCAAGAAGCTCAGTTATTTAAAATTAGTTATTATGAGGATATAAGATTATATGGAAAAGACTTGCAGGTACCAATGTTTGATTATATTTCAGTACATAGTACATCAATAGAAACTGTAATTAAAATTTTAGAAGAGTATAAAACGAAAAGTAAAATAAATAAAGTTAAGGGTCTTGAAAAATCAAAGGAAACTAAGATTAAGAATAAAAAAATTGTAGATGAATATTTTTCAAAAGAATTAAAGGAAATTAAAAGCAATTGGAATTTTACTACTCTACAGGAGGAAGCAATTCTTGATTTAGCATTTTGGACTGTTTGGTTATCTAGAATTGCAAAGACTTTTCAAGAGAAACATAAAAGAGCTAGGACTGATGTAAAGATAAAGGAACATTTAAGTAATAAAGAAAAATTTTATAATTATAAGAGAGAAGCCTTACTGCTATTATCAAAATTTGAAAATTGTAGAATATCCTTTTATAGACCTGAATTTCCTCATAAAGAAGAGATTTTTTTCTGTGAAGAACATTTTTCTTTATTTAAAGTTATGAGAGAGAACAACTATCACTTTGATAAGTGGGATTTTTTAGATATAAATAAAAAAATGATTTCTAAATGTCCAAATTGTAAGTATACTAAAGAAAAAGATTTTTATTCTTTATATTATTTAGAAATAGGAAATGACAATTGTATATTTTCATTTCATTTACCCTATTCACTAGGAAAAGATAGTTTTCCAAATCCAAGTAAATTAGAGAAGGTAAGCCATGTTGAACAATATGATAGTTATTTTAGGTTTGGAAGATCTCTTACTAGCAAAGAAAAGGTGATTTTTAAAGAACAAATTGTTGAAGAAAATTTTCTTGAAGCTTTTGAGAAGTTGAGACGATATACTTTATTGAGCATTGAATTAAATAGGGGGCGAGAGAATGGGAACAGTTAAGAATTTTTATGATAGTGCTATTAATGTTGATAGTTTTAAGGATATAGAAAGTGGGAAATCAATTAAAGATGAAATACTAGAGGCTAGTAAATATTCTTTAATTGATAATAGTATAAATGCTAATCTGGCTTTAACACCTAGATTGTTGATTAATGATTATTCTAAGGGAACTAAGGTTTTAAGTGAATTAATAAGTGAATTAAATAATTGTGAGGAGTTTTATTTATCAGTGGCTTTTATAACTACAAGCGGAATTACTCCTCTTCTTGAAACTTTAAAAAATTTAGAAATAAAAGGAGTAAAGGGGAAAATCATAACCACTGATTATCTTACCTTTAGTGAGCCAAGGGCTTTAAGAAAACTTTTGAATTTTTCTAATATAGAGATTAGAGTTTATAGTAAAGAGAATTTTCATACTAAGGGATATATTTTTAAACATAAAAATCATTATAGAACTATAGTTGGAAGTTCTAATTTAACTCAAACAGCATTAACTAAAAATAAGGAGTGGAATTTAAAGGTATCCTCTTTAGAGGATGGACAGTTAACAACTAGAGTTATTAAAGAATTTAATGAGCTTTGGCGTGAAGCAGAGCAGCTAACTTTAGGTTGGATAGAAACCTATGAAGATATTTATAAAAAGCAAATAGAGTTTACAAGGAAAAGTAAAGTTCCAAGAATTTCACAATATAAATTAAGACCTAATAAAATGCAGATTGCAGCAATAGAATCTTTAAATTCATTAAGGGAAGAGGGGAAGGACAAAGCACTTTTAATTTCTGCTACAGGTACTGGTAAAACATACTTAGCAGCCTTTGACCTTAGAAATTATAATCCTAAAAGGGTTTTGTTTGTAGTTCATAGGGAACAAATTGCAAAGCAAGCTATGGAAAGTTTTAAAAATGTTTTTGGTGATAATAAGTCAATGGGGATTTTATCCGGTAAAAAGAAAGAAGTACATTGTGATTTTGTTTTTAGTACAATTCAAAGTTTATCTAAGGATGAGATATTAAAATCCTTTGATAGTAATCATTTTGATTATATTATCATTGACGAGGTTCATAAGGCTGGAGCTAAAACCTATGATAAAATACTTTCTTATTTTAAACCAGAATTTTTATTAGGAATGACAGCAACTCCAGAGAGAACAGATGATTTTGATATATTCAAAGTTTTTGATTATAATATTGCCTATGAAATAAGGTTAAAGCAAGCTTTAGAGGAAGATTTACTTTGTCCATTTCACTACTTTGGAATTTCAGATATAACAGTAGATGGTCAGCTATTAGATGAAAAGACAGAGTTCAATGATTTAGTTAAAAGTGAAAGAGTAGATCATATTATAGAAAAAATAAACTTTTATGGCTTTAGTGGAGAGAGAGTTAAGGGGTTAATATTCTGTAGTAATAAAGAAGAAGGAAAAAGTCTTTCAGATAGTTTTAATGAAAGAGGTTATAATACTATAGCTTTAACAGGTGAGAATTCTCAAGAAGAAAGAGAAAAGGCTATTGAAAGGTTAGAAAAAGATCAAGGTGATGATTTATTAGATTATATATTTACTGTAGATATATTTAATGAAGGTGTGGACATACCTTCTGTAAATCAAGTTGTTATGTTAAGAGCAACCAAATCATCTATTGTATTTATTCAACAGTTGGGAAGAGGCCTTAGAAAAACTAAGGAAAAAGAGTTTGTGGTAGTTATAGATTTTGTAGCTAATTATGATAATAACTTTTTAATTCCTATAGCCTTATCTGGAGATAGAAGTTTTAATAAGGATAATATAAGAAAGTACGTAATGGAGGGAACTAGAGAACTTCCAGGTTGTTCTACTATTAATTTTGATGAAGTTTCTAAAAAGAAAATTTTTGAAGCTATAGATGGAGCAAATTTTAATGATGTTAAGTTAATTAGGGAGAATTACAACAATTTAAAGATGAAGATAGGAAAAATTCCAACACTTTATGATTTTGATATTCACCAATCAATAGATCCTTTAAGAATCTTTGATAAGTTTGGTTCCTATTATAATTTTCTTAAGAAATATGAAAAGGACTATTCTATTAGATTTAACAGAGAGGAAGAACTTTTTATTGAATTTGTTTCAAAGAAATTAGGGGCAGGAAAAAGAGTTCATGAATTGCTTTTAATTAAAAAGTTAATAGAGGGAAAAAAGAATTTTATAGAGGAACTTAAAATAGATTTAAGGAAGCTTTATGATATTGAATTTACTGAATTAACAAAGAATAATTTAGTAAATATATTAACCAATGAATTTACTACTGGAACAGGAAAGAAAACCTATGAAAGTTGTATTTTTATAGAAAAAAAGACTAATAAAGAGGAGAAGTTTAGTAAAGATATCATCATTAATAATAGGGATAATAATAACTATAATGATGAGATTAATAATGATAAAGGTAATGAATATATCCATAAAAATATTGCGGACAAGCATACTGATGAAAATGATATAAGTAGCAGTAGTAAAAATAATTATGTCTATGAGATATCAAAGAACTTTGAAAAATTGCTTCTAAATAAAGACTTTAAAGTTACTTTAGAAGAAGTAATAGATTTTGCTATAGAGAGATATGAAAAGAATTATAATGAAAGATATTTTGATAGCACTTTTAAACTCTATGAAAAATATACCTATGAAGATGTATGTAGATTATTAGAGTGGGAAAAAGGTGAAGTTGCTTTAAATATAGGTGGATATAAATATGATAAAATAACAAAAACCTATCCTGTATTTATAAATTATCAAAAAGATGAGGCTATAGTTGATACTATTAATTATGAAGATAGATTTATAAATGAATCAAAAATAATAGCAATATCAAAATCTGGTAGAACAGTACAATCAGAGGATGTTTTAAAGGCTTATGGAGCTGAAAATGAGGGAATTAAAATGTACTTATTTGTAAGGAAAAACAAAGATGATAAAACTTCTAAAGAGTTTTATTTCTTAGGAAAAATAAAAGCTATAGGAAAACCACATCAATTTGTAATGAAGAATACTAATAAAACCGCTGTAGAAATAAATTATGAAATAATTACTCCTGTTAGAGAGGATGTTTATGATTATTTAAGATCTTAAAATAGTTTTAATTTTTACAATGAAGAAGTTTATTCAGCAATGATAGTTCTTGGTTTTTTATCTTATTATGATGGATATTTAAAAATTCCTAATAAAGAACTGATGATAGAATTTGAAAAAGCAATAAAAGCCGAAAAAAACATCAATGTTTAATAGAAGAGTTATAAATTTATATAAAAAACCTAGAAAGAGCGATTTTTATCTTCTTTCTAGGTTTTTCTTTATAAAGGTGAAAAAGCAAATTTACTTTTTCAAAGAAATTATTGTAATTGCTATGATTATTAAAAAAGTACCAATCCATTGAACTAAGTTGAAACCTAAATTTAGGAAAATTACTGAAAGAATAGATGCTGATAGAGGTTCTATACAACCAAGCATACTAGCTTCGTAACCTTCAATATATTTTAAGCTTTCTAAATAACAATAGAAAGAGAAAACAGTTCCAAATATAATTATAAATACCATAGCTATAATTGATTTAACACAGAATGTTCCTGAGTAATTAAATGGTGAGTGAATGAAACTAAAGAATATCCCACCTATAATCATACCCCAAGCAATTACTGGTAATGAACCATATTTTTTTAATAAAGAAACTGGTTGTAATGTATATATTGCAGAGGCAAAAGCTGATAATAATCCCCAAAAAATAGCTGCTTTAGATACAGATAAACTATGTATATCTCCCTTTGTTATGATAAAAAATACTCCAATAGCAGTTATTGCTATACAAAGAACCTGTTTTAATGTTGGTAGTTTTCTATGTCTTAAAGATAGATAAACTAGAATTATTATTGGGGCTAAGTACTGTAGTATAGATGCTGTGGGAGCATTACCTGCACTAATAGAAGCAAAGAAGCAATATTGAACTGCGAGCATTCCGAAAATTGAGAAAATCAATAATTTTATTATGTTATTTGTCCCTTTTAATATGTAAAAAATATTTTTATCACCTTTTATTAAGCAGGCAATAAAAATAATTACTCCAGCTGACAACATTCTTATAACAACAAACCATTGCGCTGTAAAATGTTCATCTTGAAAAAGAAATTGAACAACCACTCCAGATATACCCCAGAGTAAAGTTCCTATCATTACTAAAAGAATACCTTTGAATCTTGATGAATTTTTCATTAGTTTATAAGTCCTTTCAAATTAAATTAGCAATATTAATTATATTCACTTATTTGAAAAAAAGAAAGGGGTAATTATTAATAAAAGAAAAAGAAGGAAAACTTGCAAATTTAGTAGTTTTCATTCTTTTTCTAAAGTTTTTTTATTAATTTAATCTATAATTGGTAATAAATTTAAAATCTTTTATCTAAGTATGTTTAATTCAATGAATGTTTATTTTAAACACCTGTTGCTTGTCCGGTATTACTATAAACGTACCAGAATGGTTGTTTATAGCCTTCTGCTAACATTTTCTTTGTATAAACATAGTAAAGTCCTGCTGAATTTCCATTTGAATCTGGATGGAATACAATTTTTGATATTTCAGTACCTTTATAATCTTGATTTAACATTTGTTGAATATATACTGTTGCTTGTGCCTGTGAAAATGGGAAAGGCATTGGCATTTTATAACTTTCTTCAGTATAAAGAGCAGCGCCTTTATTAATTTCACCTGCTGTAATATTTTTACTAAGTGCAGCTTCTCCATTAGCTTGTACAAATGCATTTATAAGAGCTGAATCTGGAATTGCATTAAGCCATTGAGGTGCCCAGTTTTCACCTGTGGCAACACAGTAAGTATTATAATTAAATTGCCAATTTAAAATCCAATTTCTTATAACATTATTTAACATAGAATTTGAAATTGGGTTACCTGTTGTATTTTCTACTAAAATAGTGCTAGGTAGAATTTGACTATTTAAATTAGTGCTAGGTGTAATAACTTTAATAATAGAATTAGTACCAACATTATTCTTATCAGTAGAGCTATTAGTGTTACTAGTATTAGTAGAAGGACTAGTATTAATATTAGTACTATCGCTATTTGAATTATTGTTATTTGATTTATTAGTATTTTCGGTTATTCCATTTGCTGTAGAATTAGTAGTTGCAGGTGATTGAGCTTTGTTTTGTTGATTATCTTTTGAAGTTGTTGTATTTGTAGTAGAATTATTATTTATATTTTTTTTAATATTTTGATTTGGAACTGAGTTTTCAGTTGTAGTAGATACTTTAGTAGTAGTTGTTTTTTGGGGTGCATCTGTTTTATAACAGTAACCAACTACTATAGAAGCAGCTAGTACTATAACTATAGCTATTGGAATTAATATTTTTTTCATTTGTTTGCCTCCGTTGTTATGTTAAGTCTTTAATTTGATTATATTCTTAATGAATTACATAAATATTTCAAAAAGTAATCAATAGGAAAGCATTTCAAATAAATTTGAGTTTCTATTTAAAAAATTAACCATTTACAGAAAAGATTTTTTTCTGTAAATGGTTTTTTATAGTGATTAAGATAAAAACTAAGGGTTTATTGTTGTTGAAAGTCCTTTTGGTGTTAGATATAGTTTAATATTGTCTTTAATTAAATAGGAAGATTCAAGTTTGCCATTAACCCAAAGGTTTTTAATAGTTAATTTTGCGGAAGTTTTATAATTAATTTGAATAAAATCTCCATAGTTAAAAGATTTATTATTAAATTTTTCCTTAAGTTTTGATGGGATTGGATCAGAGCCCATTGCTTCAAGGTATTCTAGTTGTTCTCCAGTAGATTTATTGAAGCTTATGGAAAAAGCTTCAGCTTCACTGCTTAAGTAAGGATTTGTTTCATACCAACCTAACTTATCTGTTAGTTTCATTTCGTTAGTATTGAATCCTATAATTCCTAGATTGTAATTCCATACATCATTTATTATTATGCTACTATCTTCAAGTTCAGGTGTTTCTGTAACTGTTGGATTTATTTTTCCTTCTTTAGCACCCCAAGCATTTATGTAAATGATAGAACTTTTTTTCATTGGATTTTTAGTATGTATTTCTAATTTAAAGTTTCCATCTTGATTTGATTTTGTTTTAAAACTTTCTCCATTTACATCAATAGTTACAACTTGATTAATAGCTGTATTTCCTTCAATGGTTGCTTTATAGAAACCTTCATTATTAATTCCTGTAGTTGCAGTGGCGGTAGCAGTAGTAGCTTTATTAAAGCTAAAAGGTACAAGACCATCATTAGTTATTTTAAATAATTGACGTTCTGTTCCATCACTAATAACTTTACCATCACCTACAACTTTTAGTTTAGATGCATTTCCTGAATCAGTTAAAATTTCAAGAACATCTCCAATTTTATAATGTTCACCTTTGAACTCTTTTGCAAGATCATTGGTGCTTTCTGTTCTTTTTATACTATCACTAAATATAATAGAGCCAGTTGATGGATCAACTAAATTTATCGTAACAGCCCCGTCAGCATTATATTCTGTTCCATTTACTACAAAGCTATCATTTTCACCGTTGAAATAAATAGTTGCAGAATTCCAACCATATTGATTTTCTAAACTAATGGAACTTGGAGTAACTCCTTTAAATAAATTTCTGAATTGAGGATCATTACCAAGATTGAAATTGTAGTAGTCAGCATGATTCCAAACTTCACCTGTATGATACCAAGCCATTTCAGGATCATTTTTAAAATAATCTGTATAACTTTCTTTCGGATTCCATAAAGTAGCCTGAACCGAAAAACTATGTCTTGTATCGTTTACATAATCATTGCAGTTAAAAATATGCCAAGTAGTATCAACTGTAACCCATCTATCTTCAGAAGGAATCCAAACCTGATTCCAGGAGTGGTAACCTAAGTATCTTTGGTAATCACTAGGATTATTAGCATAACCAGTAACCAATCTAGAAACTATACCTGCATATTGACACATTACAGCATACAGTTGGGCTTTATTAAAGCAAACTCCACCATTATTATAGGTATTAATTGTATTTCCACCTACATTTCTATATGGTACAGGAGAAACTATATTAAATATAGCTTGAGCTTTTTCGTAGTCATTATTACAATTTTTTATAGCTTCATTTACTCTTTCTTTCATAGCCTCACTCATTACCATGTTATCAGCTAGTTTTTCAGAGCCATCGTCCCAACCAGAAGCTGTAATACCTGTAGATACTATGCCTTTTTGAACATTAGAATAATAATCTTCAGGAGTAAAAGCTGGAAGATAAACTGATTGACCTTTTATAGCATCAACTAATCCGTTAGGGGTTATTTTAAAGGAAATAACTTGGTTATGAGGCATTACTATTTTTCCATTAGAAACAACGTTACAAGCAATAGCTCCAAAATTTTGAGTAATTGTAACTATATCTCCATATTGAAATTTTTTCCCGTTAATTGTATTATAAATATCTCCTAAAGTACTATTTCCAGAGAAAGAAGAAGTTAAAAGCTCTTTTCCAGCTTTGGTTGTAATTTTAATTGAAAGAGCATTAGTGTTTCCTATTTTTGAATCTATTACAGTTGATAAATTAGAGGGAGTAATCTGTGGTTTGTAAGTAGTTGGATTATTATCAACTGGATTTATATTTGAGTTTGCATCAAACCAGTTTATTGTCATTGTAATTGGATTAAATAGTATTTTTCCATAATATTCTCCTTCACCGGAGAAATAAACTCCACTATTTTCCTCTAACATATTAGAAGCACTTGGATATACAACCTGTGGTATTTGATTATTTGCTTTTACTGTAATTGCAGTATTTAAAGTGAATTTTGTTGCGGAGTTAATAGGAATTTTAAAATTACCGTTATTATCTGAAGTTCCTTGGAATGATTTCCCGTTACAATCTATAGTTATTTCAGTATTAGCAGTTGTTTTTCCAGAAACATTTATAGTAAAGGTGTCAGAGGAAGTTAGAATATTTAAAGGGTTTATAGTTGTGTTTAAAGTTTTTTCTACTAAGCCTTCTGGAGTTATTTCAAAATATTCTAAAGAACCTGTTTTATTACCTAATTGATTGTTTCCGTTATAAACTTTTATTTGACCTTGTGAACTATCAAAACTTAATGCAATTATATCACCAAAATTAAAGCCTAAACCACTTAGTTGATTAGCTAAAGAACTAGTATTATCAGAACCTTTAAGCATTAAATTTTTTAATGTGTTACCATTTTTATCGTATAAAGAAAAATATAAAAAAGGGTTACCGTTATCACTGCCTAAATATTTATTGAAGCCATTAGTTTCTATAGTCATAGTTTTAGGATTAAAGGTAAGATTAATAGCATCAGTATTCCAATCATTTATAACTTCTAATTTAGAATTTAGTATTTGAAAACTGGCTTTATTAAAAACTACTGCTATAGATTGAGTTACTCCTTGGGAGTCTCTAAAAGAAATTTCATCACCAACTTTAATAGTGTTGGGTAATTTTAATTTAAAAAATCCGTTATTGTCTGCAGTTATAGTATAATCTTTTCCATTTGCTATTATGGTCATAGTAGAATTATCTAAAGTTCTACCGGTAACTTCTGTATAGTTTCCATTATATTCAGCAGTATAGCTATCATTATTGCAAGGTAAATATTCAATTCCTTTTTGATTAAGTTTTAAGTAAACGTTATCTTTGTAAACATCTGAACCTACAGTTATGTGAGCACCAGAATTACTTTGAATATGAATAATATCTCCATACTGAAAAGTTTTTCCGTTAAGCATATCGCTAATAGCAGTTGAATGTTCTCCGCCAGCTAAAATTTGTTGAGAAATTTCTTGTCCTTTAGAATCTAGTAACTGAACAGTTAGAGAATTATTTCCAGTGTAATAAGGATTAGTTTCAGACCATCCTTCTTTAATAATAAATTGATTATTAGCATTAAAACCCATAGTGAATAACGCTTGATTCCAGACATTTGTAACAGATATATTTTGACTTTGTAATATAAAATCAGCTTTATTTAATGTTACAGTGGTGGTTGATTCAAGTTCATTAGTTGGGTAGATATTAAGAGTATCGCCTAAAGAACCTTCGATAGTAGTATTTACTAATCCATCAGAATTAGAGTCTGCTTTAAAATATTGTCCATTATCTTCTATATAAACTGATGAATTAGGAGAAATTTTGCAAGAAAAATCTACTTTACCATTACCATCATATAAAGCAGTTACATTTTCAGCTTTAGCGGTTATTTGTATAAGACCTTTATTAGTTATTTTATAGCTAACTGTACCAGTTTGCTCATTTTGTTTATTTATAAAATATTCTGTTCCAGTTTTGGAAGATAGTGTTATGATATCCCCTTCATTAAATGTGAAACCATCTAATTGACTATCTATTTCAGATTGAGGATAAGTGCCCCCCTTAAGTTTAATTTGCTTTAATATTTCTCTAGAACCATTACTAATTGTGAAAACAAACGAATCAGGTGAATAAGGATTTATTTCAGACCAACCATTTGTAATTCTTAAGGTATTATCACTATTGAAATTTATGGTGAATAAGGGTTGTTTCCAAACATTTTCTATATTTATACTATCGGTATAAATTGAATTACTATTTTCTTCTGTTGAATAAACAAGAAGATTATTATCATTAGCTTTAGCGAGAGTATTTTGGATAATTGGGCTACTTGAAGCTGAAATTGTTGTTATAGCTGTAAGGGTGGAAATGATTTTTGAAAGTTTTTTCATTAATAAACAAGCTCCTTTACTGTTATCTTAAATTTTTTTCATTATAGCAAAAAAAATAAATTTTAAAATAGAGGGGGTTATTGGGATTTAAGTAAAGATATTCATTGATATCAGAAAAATATCAATATATTTTTTAGATAATATTGGATTAAGAAGCATTATATATTTTGTGATTAAAAGTTTGTTAATTACAAATAATAGATATAAATTAAAAAAATTATAAAGAAAAAGGGAAATATCAAAAAAATACATAGTTGGATAATAAGAAATTACAAAAAATACAAAAAAAATATTTAAAAATATCAATTTTAATATTTTTTATTACAATATTATATTTTTAATTAAAAAATGTTATAATTAAAGGATATTATAAATTACAAATTTCAACATAATAATACAAAAGAATAATTATAATAAAAAACTGTTTTGATCTGGAAGGAGTTTTGATAAAATGAGAAAAACAACAGGAAGAATTGCTATGGGGATTACAGCAGCAGCTACAGTTGTTGGTGCACAAAGTGGTACTTTAGGAAATATAGCACAACATAATAAAGTGCTAGTAAGCCATCATAGAAAAAAAAATTCTACTAATAAGGGAACTAATACTAATAGTGAGGATAATGATAGTCAATTCGCAGGAGAATTAGGAACTTTATCAAAAATGACAACTAAAGAATTAACTTCAATAGGGGTGAAAAAAACTGTTGAAGTCATTAATGGAAGTACTGTAAAAAAAAGTATTTATAAAGTGGTAAACAAAGAAAAATACTTAAACTTTATAAAAGAACAGGCTATACATCCAGGTTCATTTATGGTTGTACCAAATTCCCAAACTGTAACTATGGGAAATATGGTAGCTGAGATAGGTAATATTAATGTAACACCTATGTCAGGTGAACCATCTATAACTGGGGCTGAAAGTTATACACCTACAGCAACTACAGATTTAGATGCTGGAATAATAAATCCATCAACTGTTATAAACTATTCAATACCTATAACTGTAAAAACTTTAGATGGTAAAACAAAGCCAATAGCAAAGGCATGGATAACTGGGAATCCTACATCAACAGCTATAAATTCAAATAAAAATGCTGAGGATATAACAGCTGATGGAACAGCAAATCAAAATGATTCAGCTGATTTTAATGCTTCTACTAGTTTCAATCCATTATCTGGAGAATCTACTGGTAATATGGTTTTAGATGGAAGTTTAACATTTGGAACAGGGGATTGGAAACAGGTTTTAAATCCTAATTTAGAAATACATTTTTTAGTTAATGGAAAAGAATACACAGAGAATTTAAATGTTCCAACTTATAAAATTGCTACAAACTATAATCATACTTATAATTTTAATTTTAGAGGAATCAACACATCAACTAATGCAAATCCTAAGGATACAAGTTATCAAATAATAAGTAGTATAAATACTGATTCACTTAATGGAGGAGTAGGAGAAGAATATAATTCAAGTTCTTTAAATAATTTTGCACCAACAAGTTATGAAATAAAATTAAATAATGCAAATACTTCGGAGTTTAATTATACCCCTTGTAAGGGAGTAACCTATAATCCATCTACAGAGACCTATACAGTAGTTCCTAGTGAACTTGCCACTGATGGAGCTTTATTTAATGTAACAGTAAAAAAATATAATTCTAATGGAATGACAGATTCTCCTACTATTTCAGTAGTTAAAATGAATGTTCCAAATAATTATGATGGTGTTCAAAATTTAAATTATACTAATACCTATGATAAAACTTGGAATTCTAATATTAATATAAATATAGCAGGTTCAGGAACTTTTAATATAATTCCTAACATGGCTGTTAGCAGTAATCAAAAAATGGATATTGGAAATAGTTTAAATATATCTCAGGGAGCCCCATTTAATGGAACAGTTTATGATGCTACTATTTTAAATGATGGGTTAGTAGCAGTTAGTGCAAATGGACAATTGGCAGACGATATTAAGTCAGGACAATTATATGGATACACTACTAATACTTCACCGACTAATAGTGAAATACCGGGAATAATTGAAAATACTAAGTTTTATACAGCAACTCAAATTGAATCTATGGTTAAAGCTGGAGATAAATTACCGTTATTTAATGTTATTTTAAAAACAGCTAATTACTCAACAACAAAGCCATTGGAAATTAATTATGGTTTTCAACCTGTTTCAGGAAAAAATAATGGAACAGCAATACAGTATGACTATATTAAATTTGATAAATCAATAACTAATGGAAGTGCACAATATAATATGTTAGCACAAGGATTAAGTCAATATGATTCCTTGATAAATGATGGTAATGATGTTACAGGATTAATTATAGGTGGTGGAGCTGGTAGTCAAAATAGTTACACAGACACTAATTATGCTGAAGCTAGTCAAAATAATTATATTTCTAGATTTGGAAATAGTAATACTATTTCAGGGGTTTCTTTAGAACCAGAAGCATTACAGGAATTAAATTCTTTTACTATTTCAAATGGAACAGGAACTTTTTCAAGTACTGATGGGACAGATATAGCTGATTTTAAATGGGCTAATCAAGTAAATACTTATAATTTGTCAGCTTTTAGATTAGGAAGAAATGAAACAGAACCTATAGTATTTAATATGGGTCATAAATTTACTTTAGATGGAGAACCAACTATAAGTGGAGTTCCTGTAACTTATAAAATAGAAGGAAATAAAATATTATTCTATCCAACAGCAGCTCAAATAAATGAAATTAATCAAGGTGTAACTATAGAATTTAGTGCAAATTACAATGGAATAAATAGTACAACGACATTGAATCCAACATTAATTACACCTTCTTATAATATTAATCAGCAATTTAATGGAAATGATATTACTAATAATTCGACTTTTGAAAATACTGTACAATCAGCAACCTCAACAGATCAGATACAAGTTAATATAAATGAACAAACCTATGCTACAGATAGGATTGCTCTAAATAATAGTGGCAAAACTGCTGTTACAGGAACAATGACAGCTGAAATGACAAATTTAAATCCTAATAAAAGAAATTATTCGGTTATAGCATCAGTTCCTAATAAAAATACTTCTATGACACCAGGAAGTTTTAGTGATTCGAAGCAATTGTCAGCCAATTCTATGACAATCAATGGAGGCACTGTAGGTGCTATATATGTTCTTCCTAAGTCAGCATTAAATGCAAAAAATGAAGCTATATTAAAGTCAACAGATCCAAATTCTATACCAGCAAATATGAAGTATATAGAAAGTCCAGGAAGTGGATGGGTAAAAGTTAGTTCATTAAATAATACATCTAATGATGCAGCCGTGGCTTATGGAGTAACGGTACAGCCAGGACAAAGTTCTACTCTTACTATGAATCTAAATGGAACACGAAATAAAAAAGCTTTATCAAGTTATTACGGTTCACAGTATAAATATTATTCAAATACTTCTCAAAGTGGAGCAATGTCCAATATCAGTAAAACTGTTTTAACCAATCCTAAATTATCAAATGGATATGTTCCAGGAAATAATTCTACCAGTACACCAGCTAAAATACCATTTAGTTTAACAACTTATAATGCTAGCGGAAAAGTAGTTAAAATAAATGATTTAACTAGTACGGGAATAACAAATTATAATTCACAGGATGGTTCTACGCAAACACAATATAGTGGAGATTTTAATACGGGAATTCAAACATTATTGCAACCAAAGGAATTAAATTCTTTAGGATATAAGTTAACTGGAGTTACTATAAATGGAGTAAATTATACAGCTGCTCAGTTTAGAAATATGGCTAAAAATCCATTATTTAATAATTTTAATGGGACTTATGCAAATGTAATTGCTCATGTAGAAAAAGTAAAACCTATTCCAAAGCAACATTATAAAGTTACTATATCAGTAGTAAATGATAATGGTGCAGTGTTAGTTCCAGCAACTACAGTAACAACTAATGGAACTATGGGAGAAAAAATTAATTATAAGAGTCTTAACAATCCATTGATTAATCAGTATTTATCACCTAATCCAGATACTGACGGACCTTATGAAGGTACTTCAATTAATGGGCAGTCAGGATATGTTAATGCTAATCAACAAAATGAGTTAAGTAAATATTTAAAAGCAAAAGGAATAACAGCTAGTGAAAATGCAGCTGTAGGAGGACCTAACTATCAGGTTGCTTACCTTCCAAATAAAGTAACTGGAAATATGAATATTGTAATTACAATAGCAAGCCCTATGGATCCAAGTCTTTATGAAAATAATGTGTTTTTAAATAGTAAAGGAGAAATAATAACTCCTAAAATTGCTCAGGATCAAAATTTACCTCAATTAACTTTTAATTCAGGAGCTTGGGAAAGTGGTCAAGATATGCCTACTAGTTATACAAAATTAGGATTCCAACAACCAGCTTCAGTAGATCCAGGGAGTGAGATACCAGTATTAGGAAATGAGGTTTTCCCAGGGTATCATATAGTGAAAGAAGTGACTCAACAGGGTAATTTATCTAATGAAGCAGCTAACCCTATTAATATGAATTTACAACAGAATTACTATAATCCACAGTTACCTAATATAGCTGAAGTGTCTGCAACAGGAATGGTAAAAGGACCAAGTACTATCACTGAAAATAATGTTTATAGTAAAATGCCTAATGAATCTACTACAGAAACTTGGTATTGGGCACCGGATGATGTTCAAGAAAATTTAAATCAAGAAATTGTTACAACTACTGGAAAAGTTATAGAAGCACCAACTTCAATATATAAAGCGGGCTCTAATTCACCAATAGTTATTCAAAATGCAAATATTCCAGCTGGTTATCATTTAGTGAAAATGGAGCTTAATGGAAAGACAATTACATCATTACCAAGTGATATGCCTAGTAATGGTGGAACTATAAAATATGTAGTAGCACCAGATGCAGGAAACATAACTACGGAAGTTATGGGACCAGATAATAAAGTTATTACAAGTACAATAAATAAACAATCAGGAAATGTAGGTAGTCCATATAAAATAGTTAGTGAAAAAATACCAACAGGATACCAGATTTCATCAGTAACAGTAAACGGAAAAACTGTACCAGTTAAAGATTTAAGTTCTTTAACAATAGGAAATAATCCACAAACTGTTGTTTACCACATAAGTAAGATTCCAGATAATACAATCACTGAAACAGTTAATATAGTTAACTCAGCAGGAAAAGTAACTAAAGTTATTGAACCAGTAACAACTATAAATACTGGTTACGAAGGTGAAACAGTAACGGTTAAACCGGGAACAAATCCTAATAAGGATCTATATCA
>JBOGCG010000113.1:0-3578 GCA_051656625.1 Sarcina sp.
ATTAAAAGTTTGGGAAAGGGCAGTAAGATCAACCCATAAGTTTCTAAGTGAAAAAGATATAAATTCATTAAAACCAATAGTTACAGAAGGGGTTAAATATATTAGTACACTTTTAGTTGTAAGAAATGAAAATGGAACTATAAAAGCCTTTATGGGGATAGATGATTTTAAAATAGAAATGTTATTTGTAAATAATGAAGATAGAGGGAATGGAATAGGAAAGGCACTTGTGCAGTATGGAATAGAAAAGTTAAATATAAGTTATGTAGATGTAAATGAACAAAATCCACAGGGAGTAGATTTTTATAAATACATGGGCTTTGAAGTTTTTGAAAGAGCTGAATTAGATGAACAGGGAAATCCATTCCCAATACTTCATATGAAATTAAAGTAAGTATGGTATAAAAAGGGAAAAAAATCAGTGAATTAGATATTTCTAGATATAGGATTGTTAATTAGCATCACTTAGTGGTGCTTTTTTATTTTATAATAATTTTAGATTTTTTTGAGAAAAAATAAGTTTTGTTTCGTTATATAAGGTGTAAGGGCTTTTACAAAATTTAAAATGGGAGAAAAGTAAATGAGAACGAATAATTCGAATTATATAAATAGGCTTAAGGCAAAAAAGCAAGATGCTTTAGAGTTTATAGTTGATAAGTACTTACCTTTAGTTAAAGGGGTTACCTACAATGTGCTTTCATCATCTGAAAATAAAAATTTAATAGAAGAATGTATTAATGATATTTTTCTTTCTGTATGGGATAATGCAGGTAAATTTCAAGGAAAAGATGATGATTTTAAAAAGTGGATTTGTATTATAGCAAAGTTTAAGGCTATTGATTATTATAGAAAATCCAGTAGAAATCTTGAAGTAGCAGTAGATGAAATTACTGAAGGTAAGACTATATCAGCTGAAGATGAAGTAATAGTTAATGAAGATAGGGAAGAAATTATAAATTTACTAGGTTGTTTAGATGATATGGATAGAGAAATATTTATAAGAAAGTTCTTTTTAGCTGAAAAATCAGAAGCTATTGCAAATCACTTTAATGTTACAAAAGCAGTAATTGATAATAGAATTTATAGAGGTAAGAAAACTCTAAGGGAAAAGAGAAATAAAATTAGAATGGAGGTATTGTAAAATGAAAGATATTTATGAGTTGTTTAATAATATAAATATAGATGATAATGAATTTATTGAGATGGAGACTAATGAACTTGAAAGTATTAAACTTAAAAAATCTTTAAAAAAATCGATTAATATGAGAAAAAATAAGAAGGGGAAATGTGCATTAGTAGCTAGTTTAGCTTTTATTACCACTCTAGTTTTAGGTGTCTCATTTCCTACATATGCAAAGCAAATACCTATAATAGGAAATGTGTTTAGTATTTTAGAAGATTCTATATACAAAAATTATAAGGAAAGTGCTAATGAGCTTAACATCACTAAAGAGAGCAATGGTATTAACATCACTGTAAATGATGCAGTATTTGACGGAACTAATATTACATTAACTTATACAATTGAAAGTGATAAAGATTTAGGTGAAGATATAAGCCTTTGGAGCTATATGAAATTAAAAGATCTTGATCATAGTGGAAGTACTATACATGATAAATTTATGAAGATTAATGACAATACCTATGTGGGGCAAAGTAATATATCAATATTTGATTTATTTAAAAATCCTAAAGACTCTATAGATTTCACTTTAAATATTAGAGGGATAATAAATGATGAAAATGAAATTAAAACAAAAGGAAGATGGGAGTATAACATAAGCTTAAAAGCTATAGAGGGAGATGCTATTTTAGTTAATAAAAGTGTTGAAAATGAAGGAATTATTGCGACTATAGATAGAGTAACGATAAATCCAATGTCAATATTTATTGCATACTCAGAAAATGTTTCTAATGACGTTGCCGATAAATATGATTCAGCAGTAATGGATTTAGAAGTTAGAGATGATTTAGGAAATATGTATAAGGTTCAAGGGCATGGATCTGAAGGAGATACAGAGATGAATCAATTATCAAGCATAATAGTTGAAAAATTAAAGGATGGAGCTAAAAAACTAATAGTAACTCCAAAAGTAATACTAAAGGATTTAGATGGAGTAAAATATCAAGAGCAACAAAGCAAAAATGGTTATAATGGTGAAACTTCAATTGGTCTTGCAGAAACTTATGATTGTCTTGAAGTAAAAGAAATAATTTTAGAAGATATTATTATAGAATTAAATTGAATAGTGCTTAAACCATAGATTGAGATGATAGATTAGTTTTACATGCTTTCTAGAAAAAATCATAAATTTAGAAAATTAATATAAGGGAATTAGAAATAGCTAAGTGTTTAAAATACTTAGTTATTTTTTTAGGGAATTTTAATTTAGAAATAAGCTATTAATTACTTTATTTAATTATTTATGATAAAATTGTAATAAATTAACTTTTGATAAAGGGATTAAAAATTGTAAATAGATTATTTTATTATTAGGAGGAGTAAGTTATGGTACATTTAGTATATTGTGATGATAAAGAGAAGGTTTTAGAAAAAATAATAGAAGGTTCAAAGACTATGATTATTAGAGCAGCAGCCGGGAGGAAAATACCTCATAGTAGGGTTTTTACTGGTGAAAAACTTTATTTTATGAAAAAGGGAACTGGAAAAATTACAGTAACTGCAATAGTAAAGTCAGTACAAAATTTTGTGAAATTATCAGAAGAGGAAATAACAAGGGTAATTGAAGAAAATCAAGAATATTTAGATTTATCTAAAAAGCAACAGGAAAAATGGCATAAAAAATGTATTTGTTTAGTTGAATTTGAAAATATAAGTGAAATAGTTCCTCTTGATTTTGACCATCAAAAAAATATGGATGATTGGCTTATAATTGAGAAAATAGAAGATGTAGTTGTTGGTACAAGTATTCTTTATAATTATGACAAGTCTAAATTTTAATTTATGAAAAGTATAAAAGAGATAAAGAAATGAAGCGCTTAAAATAAATAAAAAATACTTTAGCTAGGGAACTATAGAATAATAAAGTAAAAAGGGGAAAATATGAGTGAAAAAATAATTAATGAATTTTGGGAAGAGTTTTTATTAAAAACTAATAGAGATAAAAATGCTAAATATATAGAATCTTTTCATTTTGAATTAACTGAAAAGTCTGCAAATGAACTACTTAGATTAGTATTAATAGGAAAGAAAAAAGCAACAGCTAGTAGCTTTCTAGGTTATAAAATAGAAGGACAGAGAGTTCCACAGATTGGGGATTTAAGCATTATAACAGATTGGGAAGGGAATCCAAAGGCTGTTATAGAAACAACAAATGTAATGATTATTCCCTTTAAAGAGATTAGTTTTGATATATGCAAAAGAGAGGGAGAAGATGATAATTTAGAGTCCTGGAGAAAAAATCATATTAGATTCTTTACTAATGAAGGGGTTAAATTAGGATATAGATTTACAGAGGAGATGCCTGTTGTATTTGAAGATTTTAAAGTGATATTTAGTTAGTATATTTAAAAGTTAATTCTAATTGATTTAATAGGAGAAAATTATGAAGATAGCA
>JBOGCG010000114.1:0-6297 GCA_051656625.1 Sarcina sp.
TAATATTCAAACAGTAAGAGTTTATGATGAAGAGGTAGCCTTAGAAAAAATTAATGTAATAGAAGAATCAGATATAATAAAAGCTAAAAAACAATTTTTAAATACATTACTATTTTAATTTAAATTATTTAGATTAAAAGTTTCGAGAATTATATTTAGAAGATATACTATCAGTTCTAAATATAATTCTTTTTTTCATCTTTTAATATATTATTTAAAAGTTAATTTTAGGATAATATGATTAATGAAATCCTTTTAAAGCTAATATTTTGCTAATAAAAGTTTAATTATGTAATTATTTTATTAAATAAGTTAAATATTAATAAAAGAAACAGGTGGACATGTTTATGTAGTATAAGTAAAATATGAATTGAAGAAAAGATGAAAGTCATTAGGAAGGTCGTGGTTTAAATATGGAGAGACATTGTTTAAAGAATTTTTTGAAGAGAAGAAAAGAGGAACTCAAAAATAAAACAACGTGATAAACAATGGAGGAAAAAATGAAAACAGGAAAAATAGTAGGAATTGTGGTTGCAGTGGCAGCCGTAGCATTAATTGGATGGGGGGGCTATAGTGCTTACGCATCTAGTCATGGAAGTAGTAATGAAAGCTTAGTATTTTCATTACCATCAACACCACCAACTATGAACCCATTATATGCTAACTCAAACAGCTCACTTATGGTAGCAGATGTTCTTTATGAACCATTATACACATTCAACCAAAATGGTTCTATAACTTATAACGGAATTGCACAGGACATAAAGGCATCAAATGGTTATAAAACTTATACGGTTACTTTAAAACCAAACTTAAAATGGTCAGATGGAACAGCATTAACTGCAAATGATGTGGCATTCACATTTAATGCAATAATGAATCCAAAGAATAATGCTTTAATAACTCAAACATTTATGATTGATAATAAGCCAGTAACATGCAAGGTAATCAATAATAATACAATAGAATTTAACTTACCAACTGCCTCATTAGATTTTGAAGCTAACCTATCTCAACTATATACAATACCAGAGCATATATATAAGGATAGTAAAGATTTAAAAACTGATCCAGCAAATCAAAACCCAGTTGGAGATGGACCTTATAAATTCCAAAGTGAAGAAGCAGGTTCAACAGTAACTTTAGTTAAAAATCCTAACTTCTATGGTACTGAAGCTAAAGTAAATGAAGTTGTATTTAAAGTAATACCAAATACTAGCTCAGGACTTGCAGCTTTAGAATCAGGACAATTATCAGCAGGATTCTTAACAAATGATTTATTAAGTAATCAAAAAATAACTGATAATTATAATGTTACTGAATTTGGTTCAGGTCTTGTTAATACAATAGTATTTAACTTTAAAAATAAAGCATTAGATAATATAAAAGTGAGACAGGCAATATCCTACGCCTTAAATAGAGAAGATTTAACAAAAGCAGAGTATGGTGATAGTAAGTATGTAACACCAGCATATTCAACTTTCTCACCAGAAACTCAATACTATACAAATAATGTAACTAAATATAATTATGATTTAGCAAAAGCTAAAGAATTAATGAGTCAATCAGGAGAAAGCAATGTTACTTTAAGATTAGCTTATGCAGCAGGTTTCACATGGGCACAAAATCAAGCTGTATTAGTTCAACAGGAACTAGCTCAAATTGGAATAAAAGTAGAGTTAGAGCCAGTAGCACTTAATGCATTCTTCCAAGAAATATTTACACCAAATAGCGACAAATACGATATGGCTATAAACGGATATAACATGGGAACTACAGCTAGTGGTTACTCAATAGCATTTACTCCAAATGGAGGAAGTAATGCTTCTAACTTCAATAATCCACAAATAAACCAATTATTTAAAGAAGCACAAGCTACAACAGATCCTAAAACAAGAGAACAATTATACACAGAAATACAACAACAATTATCACAGGATATCCCAGTTTATACAATAAACTATCCTGATACAATTTTAGGTATTTCTAAGAAATTAGATGGAGTTAAAGAAGCTCAGCCAGCTCCAATTTCAATGTTCACAAACTTAGGAGCACTTTATTACAAAAACAACTAACAACTAACAATTTAAAAAATAAGGAAGAAGCTGTGTTAAATTAAAAGCATAGTTACTGTCTACTATTCTCAAATATATCTGTTAAGATAAATAAAGAAGTTCTAAAACTAATGGAATTCTTTTTCTCTAATTCAGATATATTGAACAATGGTCAGGAACTAACTTTAATATTTCAATACAGCTTTTTTTTACAAAAGAGGAGAGAGAAATGGGAAAACTTATTCTTAAAAGGGTTTTACAAGCTATTCCTATGCTTTTTATTGTTTCTGTAGTTTGTTTTTTTATAATAAAATCTGCACCAGGGAATCCTATACAAATGTATATGAGACCAGGAATGAACTATAAACAAATTGAGATAATAAGAAATAACTTAGGGCTTAATAAACCTATAATAATACAGTATTTCTGTTGGCTTAAAGAGTTATTTAGAGGTAACTTAGGAGTATCATTAATTTCAGGAACTCCAGTGTTGACGGAAATAGGACAAAGATTAATACCAACAATTATTTTAAGTGGAGTGTCTATGGTAACAACTTTTGCTCTAGGAATATTTTTAGGGATTTTAGGTGGAATACATAGAAATGATTGGATTGGAAAGGCGGTAGATATATTTTCTAATATAAGTATTGCTATGCCATCCTTCTTATTAGCTCTTATTTTAATAATTATTTTCACTGTAGAACTTAATATATTCCCAAGTGTAGGAATGTATTATATTGGAGATAAAGGATTTGGAAGCTTAATTATTCATTTAATTATGCCTGTCCTAGCAATAACCTTAACTGATGTTGGAGGAATAATTCAATATTTAAAAAATTCTATTGAAATAGAGGCAGAAAAGGATTATGTAAGAACTGCCATTGGAAAGGGATTAGATCGGGAAGAAGTTTTTTATAAACATATATTAAAAAATAGTATTCTACCTATTATCACTATAATAGGGCTTTCTCTTCCTAATATAATTATGGGGTCAGTGGTTATTGAACAGATTTTTGGTTGGCCAGGGGTTGGAAGAATGGCTTATAATGCAGCTATTTCCTTTGACTACCCAGCTATAATGGCTACAACCTTATTAGCATCCCTACTTTTAATTTTTGGAAATCTAATATCAGATCTATTATATATGGTAGTTGATCCAAGAATAAAGGGAGGACTAAAATGATAAGAAAACTTTTTAATAATATAAAAAAGGATAAAATTGCTTTAGCTAGTTTGATATTCATAATTGTTATATCAATAGTTTGTATTTTTGCTTTTTTATCTCCCTACAAACCAAATGCAATAAATATGAACAATAGATTTAGTTCACCAAGTTTAACTCATTTATTCGGAACAGATTCTTTAGGTAGAGATTATTTTACCAGAATTCTTTATGGTGGTAGAGTAACTTTAATTATTGGATTTTTAGTAATGATTCTATCTACTTTCATTGGAACATTAGTTGGAGCAATTAGTGGTTACTTTGGAGGTCTAGTGGATAATTTAATAATGAGATTTTTAGAATTATTTATGAGCATACCAAGCTTTTTTATACTTTTAGTTTTAAGTGTAATTTTAAAATCTAGTGTCACAGAGATGATTTTAGTAATATCAGCCTTTTCTTGGATGGGTACCGCTAGAATTGTTAGAGGAGAAGTCTTGAGTCTTAGAACTAGAGAATATATTTTAGTAGCACAATCTCAAGGAATAGGTGCTTTCACTATAATAAGGAAACATGTAATACCTAATATATTTCAAATAATTATTGTATCTGCAACAATGAATGCATCAAATGCAATATTAACAGCTGCCATGCTTAGTTTCTTAGGTCTTGGTATTAAACCACCAACAGCTTCATGGGGAACTATGCTTAATTCAGCAGAACAATATATGATGAGTAGTCCTTATTTAATAGTATTCCCTAGTATATTTATAATTTTAGTAATTGTAAGCTTTAACTCTATTGGAAGAGCTATTCAAAAGGCTATAACTAGATAACTAAGGAGAAGAAAATGAAAATTATAGAATGTAAAAATCTAAAGGTATCATTTAAAAATGAAAATAAAAAAGTTACTGCTGTTAATGATGTGAGTTTTTCTTTAAATAAAGGAGAAATTTTAGGTGTAGTAGGAGAATCAGGATCAGGTAAATCAGTTACTGTTATGTCTATGATGAAACTTATAAAGGAAACAGTAGGAACCTACGAAGCTGGAGAAATCTTTTTTAGAGGAGCAGACTTACTTAAATTCACAGAGAAACAAATGGAGCAAATAAGAGGAAATGAAATAGCAGCTATTTATCAAGAGCCATTAACAGCTTTAAATCCAGTATATAAAATTGGGCAACAAATAACGGAAGCTATTTTAAAACATAAAAAAGTTAATAAAGGAGAATGTGAAAAATTAGTTATAAAACTACTGAATGATGTAGGAATATCTAACCCAGAAAAAATATTTAAATCCTACCCTAATGAGCTTTCAGGAGGTATGAGACAAAGAGTACTTATAGCTATGGCACTCTGTTGTAACCCAGAAATTTTAATTGCGGATGAGCCAACTACAGCCTTAGATGTAACTATTCAAGCTCAGATACTTGAACTTATAAAGAAGATTAAAGATGAATATGGAATGTCTATAATAATAATCACCCATGATTTATCTGTTATAGCTGAACTTTGTGATAGAGTAGTTGTAATGTATTCAGGAAAGGTTGTTGAAGAGGGAAATGTATTTGAACTTTTCGATAATCCAAAGCATCCCTATACAAAAGCCTTAATGAAGTCAAAGCCTAATATTAATTTAGAATTTTCAGGAAAAAGAAAGCTAAATATAATGAAGGGTCAGATTTCACAGAAAGAAGAAGGTTTTAATAAATGCTATTTTATAGATAGATGTGAAGAATGTGAACCCTGTTGTAATGAATTAGCTATTCCAGAAATAAAAGAAGTAGGGGAAAATCATCTAGTAGCTTGTCACTTAGTTAAAAGGTGAAGGTAGAGGAGTTAAATATGGATAAAGAAAATGTTTTAGAAGTAAAAAATCTAGTGAAATACTTTCCTCATGAAAAAAGTTTTTTTGGAAAAACAAAAACTTTTGTAAAAGCTGTGGATAATGTTAGTTTTTCTTTGAAAAAGGGAGAAAGTCTTGCAGTGGTAGGAGAATCAGGTTGTGGAAAAACTACCTTAGCAAAAACTTTATTAAAGCTATATGAAAAAAATTCAGGGGATGTATTTATAGAGGGAAAAGAAATTTTTTCTCTTAAAAAAGAAGAATTAAATAAGGTAAGAAAAAAGATTCAAATGATATTTCAAGATCCATTTAGTTCTCTTGATCCATCAAAAACAGCAGGAGAAATAATTGGAGAAGCCATGATTTATCATGGAATAGTAAAAAAAGAAAATTTAAGAGAAGAAATAATTAAGGTTATGAAATCCTGTGGATTAACTGAAGAGTATATAGATAGATATCCTGATGAATTTTCAGGTGGACAAAGGCAAAGAATAGGAATTGCAAGAGCTATTGCATTAAATCCTGAAATAATAATTGCAGATGAGCCAGTTTCAGCTTTAGATGTTTCAACTCAAGCTCAAATAGTAAATTTATTATTGGATTTACAGGAAGAAAAAAATCTTTCCTACATATTTATATCTCATGATTTAAGCCTTGTGAAATATATTGCAGATAAAGTTATGGTAATGTATTTAGGAAATATTGTAGAAATAGGAGATAAGGACTCTATATATAGAAATCCTAAACATCCTTATACTAAGGCATTGATGGATTCAGTACCAGTTACCAGTCCTAGAGATAGAAGGATTAGAGAAGTTTTAATGGGCGAAGTTCCATCACCTATAAATCCACCAAAGGGTTGCAAATTTCATAATAGATGTAAATATGCAATGGAACAATGTAAGAGTATAGAACCTAAGTTAGAGCAGGTTGAAGGAACTCACTTAGTAGCTTGCTATCTTTTTAAGTAATAAATAGTAATTTTAAAAACTTAAAAAAGTAGAGTTAACCTTTTAGGTTGGCTCTTTTTTTTGTAAAAAAAAATAAAAAATTTGAAGAAAAATATATTGTTAAAATTTTTTTAATGAAAGAAAAGGTTATAAATTAATTCTTTGTTAAGAATTTTTTAAGTTGTAAGTGAGTATATATGAGGTACAGGTGTTTTTTAGTGGTGGAAACTATGGTTAAAATTGTCAAAAAAATATCAAAATAATTATCATATTGTTAATAATTTA
>JBOGCG010000115.1:0-3569 GCA_051656625.1 Sarcina sp.
GCTGCTGGATTATTAGTATTTTCTATATTAGGAGTAGGACTTATAGCAACTCCATCACCAGGTAGTATTTTCGCTTTATTAGCAATGACACCAAAGACTGGAATGATTGGATTATTAGTAGGTGTACTAGCATCAACAGCAGTCTCTTTTGCAGTAGCATCAGTATTTATAAAAAGAAAAGCTAGAGTTGGAGAAGATGAAGATATTGAAAATGCAGAGGCAAAAATGAAGGCTATGAAAGCTGAAAGTAAATTTGGACAAGTGGAAAGTACAGATAATGACAAAGTAGAAATTATAAAAAAAGTTAGTAAAATAATTGTTGCCTGTGATGCAGGAATGGGATCAAGTGCTATGGGAGCAACAACTCTTAGAAATAAAATTAAAAAAGCAGGACTTAGTATAGAAGTAGTACATTGCCCTGTAGATGACATACCAACAGATGCTGAAATTGTAGTTACTCATAGAAGTTTAAGTGATAGAGCTAAGAGTAGAGCTAAGTTAGCAACTCATATATCAATAGATAATTTTATAAAGAATAAGGAATATGATCAATTAGTAGAAAGTTTAAAAGAAGCAAGTTAACGGTAAAACAAAATTAAATTAGTAGATAAAGATGGTGAAAAATGTGAAATTAACTACGAGACAAAAAAAGATATTAAATATAATTATTAATTCAGAGGAATTTATAACTATAAATAAAATTGCAGAACAAATTAATGTAAGCAGTAGAACTATTTTAAGAGAAATTGCATCTATTGAAAATTGGCTTAATGCATATTCCTGTGAGCTATGTAAAAAGACAGGCTTTGGATTAATGATTAAAGGTGATAGAGAGGATTTAAATAGGGTTAAAATAAATATAACTGAAAGTAAAGAAGAGGAAATTTATACGAAATATGAGAGAAAAATAATTTTAATAGCTGAACTACTTAAATTAGATGAACCTATTAAAATATTTTACTTCACAAAAAAATTATATGTAACTGAAAGTACTATAAGTATAGATTTAAATTCTGTAGAGAAATGGTTTAAAGAAAGTGGATTAAAATTAATTAGAAAAGCAGGTGTTGGAATCTATATAGAAAAAAATGAAGAATTAGTGAGAAAAGCTACTTTAAGACTTCTTTATGAAAATATAGATTATAAAAATATTTTGGATTTAATAACTGATGAATCTCAGGTTATAGAAAAAATAGTAGAGGAACGAGTTTTAGGGATTATTGATAAAAAGCTAATAAAAGATTTAAAAGAATCCCTTGAAACTGTACAGGAAAATCTTTTTATTGAGTTGCCAGATAATATTTATATATCTCTACTTATTCATGTAGCTTTAGTAATTCAAAGAATTAGAAATAAAATGGAGCTTAAAATAGACTGTAAATATGTTGATGAGATAAAGTTTACAGATGAATATGAAATAGCTAAAGTATTAGTGGAGAGAATTGAAGAGGATTTTAATATCAAAGTGGCTAACCAAGAAATTGCTTACATTGCAAAAAGGCTTATTGGTTTTAAAGAATATAAAAGTAATGTGGAGGAGATTTTAGAAGAGGGAATAAAGGTTGATTACTTAATAAATGATGTAATGGAACAGATAGAAATAGAAACTGGTGAATTTTTAAGAGGGGAAGAAAGTCTTTGTAAAGAGCTAATTGTACATTTGAAAGTTGCCATTAAAAGATTAAAATTTGCAGTTGCTGTGAGGAATCCTCTTTTAGAAGAAATTAAGGAACAGTATGAAAGTTTTTATAAAATAGCAGAAAAAGTTTCTAGAAATATAGAGAAAACTTTAAGGGTAAAAATACCAGAGGATGAAATTGGATTTATAGCAATTCATATAGGTTCAATAATAGAAAGAAAAAGAGGAAGAAAAAAGAAAGTTTGTAAAGCCATAATTGTTTGTCCTACAGGAATAGGAGCATCCATTCTATTGGCTAGTAAAATAAAAAAGAATTTTAGTTTTATAGAAATAGTAGATAAGGTTTCAGTTTTAAATCTGAAGAAAATTGATTTAATAGAAAATGAGATTGATTTGATTATTTCCACAGTTAAATTAACTGGACAAAAGGTGAAAACTATAGTGGTTAGCTCTCTATTAAAAGAGAAAGATAAAGAATTAATATCTGAAACTACTAAAGAAATAGAAAGTAAAATTAGAAAAACTGTTAAAGAGAAAGAGTTAGATGTTTTAGATTTAGAGTTTAAAAATAAAATGAAGGATATGAAAATTTATAGTGAGGGAATTTATAGTTTACTTAAAAACTTTACTTATTCAAAGGAAGAAATAGAAAATATAGATCAATTAATAAAAGTAGTAGTAATAAATTTAATAAATAAAGAGATAATCGATGAAAATAAAATAATTTTTGATCTTAAAGCCAGAGAGGAAAAGGGAAGCACTGTTTTTGAGGATGAAAAAGTAATGTTATTACATTGTAGAACTGAGGGGATTTCAACACTTTATTTTGGAGTTTGTAATTTTAAGAATGAAATTAATATTAATAATAACTATTATCAAGGGGCATTAAATGGAGCATTAATAATGCTAGGACCTAAAACTATGAATGAGAAAGAACTGGAAATAATGGGGAGTATAACTACAGCTTTTGTAGAAAATAGTGACTTATTAAAAAATATAATTGATGGAAATGAAAATAAGAGTTATAACCTATTGAATAATATATTAAAAGAATTTTATGAAAGTAAAAATTAAGGAGTGAAGTTAAAAGCTATGTTAGGAAAATTTTTTGGTAAAAAAGATGATAATAAAGTACTTAAAAAAGAAAATATATTAATTGGATTAAAAACTCCAGAGAATAAATATGAAGCAATCAGAATGGCTGGTGAAATGTTAGTAAAGGGAGGCTATGTTACAGAAGAATATATAGAGGGAATGATAAAAAGGGAAGATGATTTAAGTACCTACTTAGGGTTTGGAATAGCCATTCCTCATGGAATAGGAGAGGCAAAAAAACATGTAAAAAAAACAGGGATTGTAGTATTACAATTTAAAGATGGAGTGCCTTTTAGTGATGAAAAAGCAAATTTAATAGTAGGAATTGCAGCGAGGGGAGAAGAACATTTAGAAATTTTAGCTAATATAGCAACTTTAATAGAAGAGGAAGAGGAATTTGAAAAATTAAAAGTTATTGAGGATAAAGAATATATATTAAAAGCTTTCACAAAAAAGCTTAATTAAGGAGATGAAAAGTTTTGATAATTACAGTTACATTAAATCCAGCAATTGATAAGACTATAGAGATAGGGAGCTTTGAAGTTAATAAAGTTAATAGAGTGCTTTCTTCAAGAATGGATGTAGGTGGAAAAGGAATAAATGTTTCGAAGGTGATTAAATCTTTAGGGGGAGAATCTTTAGCTACTGGATTTGTTGGAGGAAATACAGGGATTTTTATTAAAGAGTATTTAAATAAGATAAACATAGAGAATAGTTTTGTTGAGTCTTTAGAGGATACAAGGACTAATGTGAAAATTGTTGATAAAGTTTTAGGGACAAATACAGATATTAATGAGACTGGTGCTGATATAGATGAAGAAAAGTTAAAAAAATT
>JBOGCG010000116.1:0-7767 GCA_051656625.1 Sarcina sp.
AAAAAAAAGCTTATATGTTTTCACATATAAGCTTATGGCGGAGAGAGTGGGATTCGAACCCACGGTACCCGTAAAAGTACGCCGGTTTTCAAGACCGGTGCCTTAAACCAACTCGACCATCTCTCCTTATTTACATAAATTATTATATACAGATATTCAATATTTGTCAACATATTTTTATAATCTTTTATTTAAAAACAATAAAAGATTATATTAAAATATCAAAAATAGTCTAATAAACTCTTTATTAACTATGATTAAAATTTAATATAATCTCTTACTAAATTTAATTAAAATATTTAATTATTTTAAAAGATTACATCTCATATAATCTTTTATTGCTTCTGGAATTACTACAGTTCCATCTTCTTGTTGATAATTTTCTAATATAGCAGCTACAGTTCTACCAATAGCTACACCTGATCCATTTATAGTGTGAACAAATTGTGGTTTGTCTTTAGCTGTTTCTCTGTATTTAATGTTAGCTCTTCTAGCTTGGAAATCTTCAAAGTTTGAACAACTTGAAATTTCAACATATCTATTGTAACTAGGCATCCATACCTCTAAATCATATTTTAAAGCAGCTGTAAATCCTAAATCACCTTTACAAATTCTAACTATTCTATAAGGTAATCCTAATCCTTGAAGAACTGATTCTGCATCAACAACTAATTTATCTAATTCTTCATAACTTTCTTCTGGCTTACAGAACTTAACTAATTCAACTTTATTAAATTGATGTTGTCTAACTAATCCTCTAGTATCTCTTCCTGCTGAACCTGCTTCTGCTCTAAAACAAGCACTATATGCTACATGTTTTAATGGTAATTCTTCACCATTTAATATTTCATTTTTATACATATTAGTTACTGGAACTTCAGCAGTTGGAATTAAGAAATATCCATTATTCTCAACTTTAAATGCATCTTCTTCAAATTTAGGTAATTGTCCAGTTCCTATCATACTATCTCTATTAGCCATATATGGAGGTAATATTTCAGTATATCCATTTTCAAAAGTATGTTTATCTAAGAAATAATTTATTATACTTCTTTCTAATCTAGCTCCATTTCCTTTATAAAAAGTAAATCTTGAACCAGCAACCTTACTTCCTCTTTCAAAATCTAAGATATTTAAATCTGTTCCTAAGTCCCAGTGAGCTTTTGGTTCGAAATTAAACTTAGTTGGTTCTCCCCATTTTTTTATTTCAATGTTATCTTCATCAGTTGCTCCATCTGGTACTTGTGGGTTAGGTATATTAGGAATTCTTAGCATTATATATTCTATTTTTTCATCTATTTCATTAATTCTAGCATCAAATTCTTTAATAGTTTCACCTATTTTTTTCATTTCAGCCATTACCTCAGTAACATCTTCACCAGCTTTTTTTCTCTTAGGAATCTCTGCTGATACTTGATTTCTTTTACTTTTTAAAGTTTCAACCTCTACTAAATCTGTTCTTCTTTCCTCATCTAACTTTATAACTTCATCAATTACAGAAACATCAAATTTTTCTCCTCTGTTTCCTAATGCTGCTTTAATTTCTTCAGCGTTGTTTCTAATTCTTTTTAAATCTAACATTTTCTTTCTCCCTTCATATTTCGCCTTATTTTTTGTATAAAAAAAAGCCTACCATCCCCTATAAAAGGGACGGAAAGCTCCGCGTTGCCACCCTAATTGATAACCTTAAAAAGATTACCCACTTGATTTTATACTAACGATTAAAAAACCGTACTGCTTGAATTCACAGTCCCTCACAGGTGGATTCATAATTATTCTGTATCAGTTCACAGCTACCACTGACTCTCTTAAATCAGAAAAAATTATTACTTAGCCTGATCATAGGTTTAAATTATATGCTTTTGAGTTTATTATAGTAATCATTTTATTCAATGTCAATGGTTTATCCACCTTATGAAAAAATATTTAGTAATAAATTACTATTTTAGTCTCTTACTATATTTTTTGTACAAACTATATCTATCCCTGTATTTAAAATATTTTTACAAACGGTATCTCCTATGCTAGCAGGTACACTAACATAAAGTCTGCTTAGTACTGTAGAAAAATCTATCCATAAAGAACTATCTACTGGTGCTGTACTTTTTACTGGTATTACATTATATTTTTTAGAGCCTCTAACTCTAACTACACTTGTAAAAATCTCCTTACTCATAAAAAATCCTTTCTAAACCTTATTGAATTCTTTAATTCTAGAGCCTAAAACCTTAGAATTTTTAGAATCCTCCACTATATCAGTTGGTTTTTTATCCAATTCTCTTGCTAAAATATCAATTATCTTTCCTATACATTGTGCTCCATGACATTTACCAAAGGTTGCATTAGTCCTTCTCTTAACCCCTTCTACAGTTCTTGCTCCAAGAGGTCTTCTAATACAGTCAACTATTTCTCCTTCAGAAATTAAATTACATAAGCAAATTATTTTTCCATATCTATTATCCACAGATATAAGCTCATTAATTTCCTCTATAGATGAATTTCTAAATCTATAAAACTCTCTTCTCTTATCTATAAAGTTTTTACTTTTACTACACTTTAAATTATTTACTACAGTTTCACAAATTAAATTTGCTATAGCTGGAGCAACAGTTACTTCAGCGTAATGTTTTCCTGTAACCTTTATATATCCCTTATTTATTTCATTATCATCTATAATAATTAAATCTTTATGATGATCGTCATAAAAAACATTATTAACATCACTATTACTTATATCTGGAACTAAAGCTTTTGTTTTTCTTAATGATTTATAAAAACTTATAGCTTTATCTGAATTTATTCCAATAACAATCTGTCCATTAGCACTTGGTATATGACTAATAGAATTATTTTCATCCTCTATTTTAAAAATTAAATTTGAATAACTCTCTTTTTTTTGATTAAGAAATAAATAATAATTTTTCAAAATATCTTTGTTGGTAATTTTACTATCTTGATCAACAGAATAATTATCTCCAGGTATTGTATTAACAACAAACTTACAATTTATTTTACTTTTATTCGTAGTAACTACAAAACCATTAGCAACTGTTTGTATATCTTTAACTATCTCTTCTAATCTAAATAAAACTCCATTATCAAAAGCAACTTCTCCATAAGCAATGGCTAAATCATAGGGATTTATAACTCCAGTATTCTCAGAATATAGGACCTTAGTAAAATTAAATTTTAAATTTGGCTCAAGTTCTCTAGCCTCATCAGCATTTAACATTCTTATTCCCTTTAAACCACGTTTTAATGAGCGTTTATACATATCTTCAATGACTTTTTCTGAATTTTCACTATCAGCAATTCTTAATGTTGCCCTTCTACTAAAAGGAACATTAAATTTTTTAGCTATATCCCCTAAGAGTTCATTTCCCATACTTTCTAAATTGCTCATTAAATCATTTTTACATTCGGAGCCATCATAAACAACAGCAGTATTAACAAATGAAATATCATCTGCAATATCAAAATCTTTTTCGATTACTGCTATATTTAAATTATATTTAGATAGTTCATAGGCAACTGCACAGCCTGTAATTCCACCACCTAAAACTAATACATCATAATCCATTTTCTCACTCCTAAATATCTAAAATAAAAGTTTTTTTCTCAACATCTTATTTTAATTCTTTCCAATTACCATATTTATTTTCTAAGAAAATTATATCATATTTAATTTATAATTAAGAAAAATTTTCAAAATCTAATAAAAATAAAAAGTCATAAAATAAAAGATTCAACCTACTTATAAAAAGTAAATTAAATCTTTTACCTTATATGTCTTTTTTAATTTTTACTTATTTAAAAGCTTTCCTAATTCATCTATATATTCACCATAAGCTGCCCAATCTCCACTTTTTTGTGCCTCTATAGCTTTATTAAATAAATCTGCCGCCTTTTTAATATCTACATTTCCAGATTCTCCCGAGCCTGTCTCTTCCGATTCAGTTCCTTCTTCTGTTCCTGTAGTAGGTTTACTATCAGTATAATTAAATAATTTTTCTAATGCTTTTTCTACATTAGATTCTATTACAATTTTATCACCATTAGACATTACAACTCTCTTCATCTCTGGCATACTATGCTCAGTAGCTGCTTTTAAATAAATAGTATTTAAATAAAGTAAAGAATCTTCTATTGGAACAATTATAATATCTCCGTAAACAACCTCCGATCCTTTACCTTCCCATAGACTTATTTCCTTGGAAATATTAGGATCTTGAAGTATTCTATTTTTAAATAAATATGGACTATATATAGCTCTTTGTTGTGGGAATTTATACATAATTAAATCACCATAATTATCTTTATCCATTCTTGCACCTAATAAAGAAACCATATTTTGCTTTCCACTCATATTAAAATATTCAAAAAGCATCATTTCTAAGTTCTCTTGACCTGGAAGTCTTGTCATTAAATAAAGAACCTCCACAGGAATCTCAATCTTTCCTTCTTCGGTATTTTCTTTCTGTGGTGCTAAGACATCACTAGAAACGTCCCATAAATCTTCTTGAGTAAATAGTTTTACTGGATCTTCTGTGTGGTATTTAGCAAGTACTTTACTCTGTAACCTAAATATCTCCTGTGGATATCTAAAGTGCTCTGCAAGTCCCTCTGGTAATTCAGAGGCAGGTTTAAATAATCCCTTAAATATAGCATTATAATTTTGAATTACAGGGTCATTTTCATCAACAATATAAAAATTAACATCTCCATTATAAGCATCTACTGTTACTTTAACAGAGTTTCTTATATAGTTTACGCCTTCATAAGGCTCTGAAAAAGGATATTTATCTGATGTTGTATAGGCATCTATAACCCAAATTAATCTACCTTCATTTATAACTGGATATGGATCTTCATCATAATTTAAAAATGGCGCTATTTTTTTAACCCTATCCATAATGTTTCTATTAATTAAAATTTTGCTATTTCCATCAATAGCACTAGAAATTAATATTTTAGGATTTTGCTCATATATAGAAAATAACATTCTATTAAAAAAGCTCATATTAATTCCAGCTTTACCCTCATAGGAAAAATTATTTTCATTTTCCCCTGTAGGATAATCAAATTCTGCTACAGTAGTATTTACAATAGCATAGTCGTTAGTATTTTCACCAAAATATATTCTTGGATTATCTAATGGGATATCTGTATCATTTTCTGTAGGAATGTCCTTCATTACAAAGGATGGTTGACCTTCTTCTGTTACTTCGTTTACCTTACTCATAGTTACTCCATAACCATGGGTATATCTTAAGTGTTTATTTTGCCAAACTGGCATGTCTGATGTGTTAATCTCTCTTGGAGCTATAAAGACTTGACTGTACTCTCCATTTATATTGTATCTGTCTGTATCTACATCCTTAAAAGTATAGTAATTCTTAATTAATTGAACTTGTTTATAAAAATTAAGCACTGGTTCTGCTGAATTAACTTTTAAATTATCTACTATATCCTTATTAGCATTTAATTTTTCACTTTTAATTTCTTTAGTTGGCTCAAAGCTTTTTACTTCTATATTATCAACATTATAGGCCTTTTGGGTTGCCTCCATATTATATTTAAGATAAGGAAGTTCATATTCCATTTCATTTGATTTTACAATAAACTGTTGCATGCTTGAAGAAACAATTGGTTGTAATCCAATTAATAAAACTATAGAACCCACCGAAAAAACAATTGGCTTATATTTTTTTCTTAAAATAGAAATAACAACTACAATAGCTGCAATAACAGCAGTAATACTAATTACTCTATAAAATAATAAAGTTACCTTAACATCAGTATAACTAGCTCCATAAGCTACCCCTCTAGGGCTGTAAACTAAGTCATAAGCATTAAATATATATCCAATAGCTAAAAGCACTAAAATTGCTCCTGATGCTACAGCTAATTGAATTCCAGCAAAATTCTTAAGTCCTTCACCTCTAGATTTTAAATCTATAACAATATTATTACCTCTCACAGGATTTTTTAACGACATTGAGAAATAAAGAATAAAGGTTATAGCTATTACTATAAATAGCAACAAAAATAATGATTTATACATAGATTTTAATATAGGTAATCTAAACATATAAAAAGATATATCCATATTAAAGATTGTATCGGCTTGATTAAAAGTTTTTGAATTGAAAAACTTTAATATCTCTAACCAATTTCCTGCTGCAACTAAAAAAGATACCCCTAAAGAGATAACTAAATTTAAAATTATAGTAATGATTTTATATAATTTTAAATATTCAGTACCCACAAAATCTAATATAGTCTTTTTTAAACTTTTAAAATAAATCAATATTATTAAAAAGCTAACAATAAAAATAGGTACTACTAAAATAGCTATAGCTTTTATTTTAGTAAAATAAACATTCAAATAATTCAATTCTGAAAACCATTGAATATCTATAATAACATTAGTTGAAATAAATATTAAAACTATGGCTAATATAACTAAAGCTAAAATTACTTTTAATAGATTTTTTACTTCAAACTTTTTTTTCATAGTTCCCCCTAACATATGATTTTTTTATAAATATTGATTTATAAAAAAATAAATAAAAAATATTTCTATAAACCGCCATTTATAAATATATAGAAAATTATATATTATATGGATATATATTCATAGTTAATATTATTTATTTAATAAAAAGTTTTAATTAATTTCTATCATCTGCTTTTTTAACGATTTCTAACATCAAATTATTTTTATTTTTTATATAAGATTCATCTTTATGATGTAATTCAATAACATCTAAAATTTCAATCGAATTTTCTTTAAAAGATTTTATCATTAATTCTTTTCCTTTTATAGGATGATTATAATATCCATCTATAATTTTTATATTAGTGAATTTTTTTATTTTCCCTTTAGTAGTTTTATTCATTATTACAACAATAGCTTTATTTATTGGATTTAAAGGATTTTCTGATTTTCCTATGTCATGCAAAAGAGCAGCTTTAGCTAATTTTTCTTCATTAACTTTAAACTTTTCTTCTTCTATTTCATTAGTTAAAATATTTAAAGCTTCTTTTGAAACTCTTATAGAATGATGTTTATCTGCTTTAGTTAACCTATTAAATAAATTTTTTTCCTCCATAGATAAATATTTTTCTACATATTCATTATCTACTTCTTTAAAATTAGAAACAATTGCCCATAAAAATTGCTTTATTCTATAAAACATATATCTCAGTCCTTTCCTTTTACTTATAATGCCCTAAACTAATAAGAAATTCAATAAAAAAATATAAAAAAAAGACTATCTATAAAGATAGTCTTTTTCTTGGTGGAGATAAAGAGATTCGAACTCTTGACCCCCTGCGTGCAAGGCAGGTGCTCTCCCAACTGAGCTATACCCCCAAAAATGGTGGACCTTCAGGGACTCGAACCCCGGACCTACCGGTTATGAGCCGGTTGCTCTAACCAACTGAGCTAAAGATCCATGACCTGGCAACAATCTACTCTCCCACCAACTCGCGTCTGCAGTACCATCGACCTCTTTAGGCTTAACCTTCGTGTTCGGAATGGGAACGGGTGTTACCCTAAAGAGCATAATTACCAGATTATGAAATTCAGAAATTATATCTCTGAAAATTATATATATTAGTTGGAACTATAATTTTAGATCAAGCCCTCGACCTATTAGTATCGGTCAGCTGAACATGTTACCATGCTTACACCTCCGACCTATCAACCTTGTAGTCTTCAAGGGGTCTTACTAGATTAACTCTATGGGAAATCTTATCTTG
>JBOGCG010000117.1:0-6933 GCA_051656625.1 Sarcina sp.
AGTAGTATTTCCAGTGTTATGACTTACAGGAGTAGTCTTAGCTGGAGTATTGTTGTTATTGTTATTACTAGTAGAAGGCTTAGTGTTAGTAGTTCCGCTAGTAGTATTTCCAGTGTTGTGACTTACAGGAGTAGTCTTAGCTGGAGTATTGTTGTTATTGTTATTACTAGTAGAAGGTTTAGTGTTAGTAGTTCCGCTAGTAGTATTTCCAGTATTGTGACTTATAGGTGTAGTTTTAGTTGTAGAGCTATTACTATTAGTTATAGTTTGTGAAGAATTACTAGTAGAATTATTAGTAGTTATAGAATTAGATTTATTAGAATTATTAGTTATAGTTTGTGAAGCGCTAGTATTACTAGTTGTAGTAGTAGAGTTGTTAGCTATAGGACTAACTTTAAGTGGAATATTAACAATAGTTCCATTAGTATTTGAAGAATTATTATTAATCATAGGAACACTTCCTGTTGTAGTTGATGTTGGAGTATTAGAAATAATATTTCCTGCTGATATATTATTAGCATTTGTTGGAGCATTTCCTTCTGCTACATATTCATCAAAGATAAATCCTTTAACGCCATTAATATTAACTCTAAACCAATTTCCTTGTTTTCCAGTTATAGTTACAGAAGCGTTATTAGGTAAATTTTCTATAATATTAGAATTCATTGTTGCTTCTGATCTTAAGTGAACGCTAGTAGTTACATTAATAACAAAACCTTTTCTATTCATTCTAGTCATTGAGTTATTAACTCCAGAAGTTACATACTTGATATTTGAGTTATTAATATATCCAGATACACCAGTTTCTTCAACTGTTACTAAAGTTTTATTACCTTGAGTTTGTCCTAATTTAAGCATTTGACCAACAGATAAATAACTTGAAGTTTGTCCATTTTTATTAGTTAAAGTAAGGTTACCATTACCGTTAATAACACAACCGAAAGTAGCATTATTAGTGCTGTTATTGGTAAGTAATCTTACATTTTTAACTTGATTATTTGTTTGTTGTACAGGGTGATGAGCTATACCTAAACCACCAGCAAGTAAACCTGCCGATACAAGTATAGTTGCAATTCTATTTCTTCCCATAAATAAAACCTCCAAAATATGTATTTTAACTTATTGTTAATTATTTTAACATAAAGAAAATAAATCAAAAAGGAAATGTGAATAAAATTAAAAATAAAAGCAAAATAAGTAAATTAAAGAAAAAAAAACTAATAAATTAGCAAAAAAATAAAAGATTTATAAGGTGATTTACAATTGATAAATATGGTTAAAGTTGAAATTAATTCTACAAAATGGATTATTAAGGCAAAATATTTAGTGAAAAGAAATTTAATAAAAGATAAAACTATAAATTAAATAATAAAAAGTGTAAAATTAAAAATAATAAAGAATATGTTTAGATTACTAAATAGTATTTTATATACTATTCTAATAGAAGAATATAAAAATAATAAAGGGGTGAAAAAAATGATGAAATTATTTATTGCTTATTTAATTATAATTAATATAATAGGATTTTTATCTATGTATATAGACAAAAGAAGAGCTATTAAAGGAAAATGGAGAATTAGTGAAGCCAAACTATTATTTATAGCTATAATAGGCGGAAGTATTGGAAGTTATTTAGGAATGCATATTTTTAGGCATAAAACTAAATATATGAAGTTTTCCTATGGAATACCAATAATAATTATTTTTCAATTAATCATTTTGATTTTTGTAAGATAATTACTTTTAATAAAAAGAAAAATAATAAGAAATTTTTAATTAAATTGATATATTTTTATTGAAGCTAGGTGAATTTAACATTTTATAATTAAAGTTGAAAAAGAATTATAATAATAAAGAGGACAAGGTATCTATAATTATTTATAGAATTAAGCACTTATAATAATAATTTATCAACTATAAAATATCGTAGTCTATTGATAAAATGAAGGAAAAGAAAAGAGGAAAAGGAGATGAATTGAATTTATTTTAATACATCTCCTTTATTCAAATAAGAAATAAAGTGAGGGAATATCAATGGATTTAGCCTATAGAGAAGCTTTAAATCAGCAATTTAAGAATTATAAAGATAATAATAGAATTTATAATGGCTTTCAATTAAGAGATAATAAAGTTATTATTGACTTTACTAATATTAAATTGAAGATAGTATATTTTAATGATGAAATTGTAAAGGTTTTTTTCAATTGTGGAGAAGAGTTTGAAAGTAAAACTAATGCAATTATATTAAAAGAAAAACCTAATAATTTAAAAGTTATTGAGGATAAAGATCTTTTAATTATTAGTGGTAGAAAAATAAAAACAGTTATCAAGAAAAAGACTTCAGAAGTGGTTTTTTTAGATAAAAACAATAATACACTTTGTGAAGATTTTCAACCAACATTTAAAGATGAAAATGGAAATATATATATATCTAAAGTTAATAATGCTAAGGCATATTATGGATTAGGTGAAAAGGGTGGAAGTTTAAACAAAAAAGGAACCTATACAGAAAATTATAATACAGATGATCCAGATACAGATGATGATTATTTATATTACTATAAAACAATTCCTTTCTATGTAGCAAAAAATAATAATAGTAAGCCCTATGGAATATTTTTTGATAATAGTTTTAGAAGTTATTTTGATATGGGAAAAAGCTATGAGGATAGAATATTCTTTGGAGCAGTTGGAGGACAAGCTAACTATTACTTTATATTAGGAGATAATATAAAAGAAGTAGTGACAAGCTATAGTGAACTAACAGGGAAAATGGATATGCCACCTTTATGGTCACTTGGATATCAGCAGAATAGATTTAGTTATTTTTCTCAGGATGAAATGAGGGATGTAGTAAATAACTTTGAGAAAAAAGGAATACCACTAGATGTTATTTATTTTGATATAGACTATATGGATGGTTTTAGAGTAATGACCTTTAAAAAACCGAACTTTGATAAAGTAAAAGAACTTATAGAAGAATTTCATAAAAAAGGAATAAAAGTAATAACCATCCTTGACCCCGGGGTAAAGGAAGATACTGGGAATAATTATGGGGTTTATGAGAGAGGACTTAAGGGGAATCATTTCACTAAGAAGGCGGATGGTGAGGTCTTTATTGGAGCAGTATGGCCAGGGGACAGTGCTTTCCCAGATTTCTCTAATAAGGATACTAGAGAATGGTGGAAGGAAGAACTAAAATCCTTTATAGATGAATATAAGATTGATGGAATATGGAATGATATGAATGAGCCTTGTGTTTTCAATACTGATAGCAAAACTATTAGTGAAAATTGTATCCATAATGGAGATTTTGGGGTTATAGAACATAAGGAGTTTCACAATAGATATGGTTTTGAAATGAGTAGATGTTCCCATGAAGCACAAAGAGAACTTTATGAAAATAAAAGAGAATTTTCTATGACTAGAGCTACCTATGCTGGTGGACAAAGATATTCTTCTATTTGGACAGGGGATAATAGTAGTAAATGGGACCAAATGAGGATGTCTATTTCTATGAATGCTAATTTAGGTATTAGTGGCTTCTCCTTTGTTGGAAATGATGTAGGTGGATTTGGTTTAGATTGCACAGAGGAATTATTTATAAGATGGATGGAACTTGGAGTATTCTTACCTATATTTAGAAATCATTCTAATATGTATACTAGAAGACAGGAACCTTGGGCCTTTGGAGCTAGAGCAGAACAAATATCTAAAGAAATGATTGAACTTAGATATGAGCTTATGCCTTATATTTATAATAGTTTTTATCACTCTTACAAAAGGGGATTACCTGTATTTAGACCTCTTGTAATGGAATTTGAAGATGATGAAAATCTTAATAATATAAAAGAAGAATTTATCTTTGGTGATAGTGTTTTAGTTGCACCAGTACTTTATGAAGGTGAAAGAAGTAAAGTAGTTTATTTCCCAGAAGGTAATTGGTATGATTATAAAACTAATAAAGTTTATGAAGGTAAAAAAAGATATAAAATTAACTGCAAATTGAATGAAATATTATTCTTCGTGAAGGAAGGTTCAATAATTCCAACCTATAACGAAAAATACAGTAATATGGAGAATAGACCTTCAGAAATATTATTTAAAATTTATGGAGATCAAGCTAAAGTAACTTATTACGAAGATGATGGAAACTCTATGGATTATAAAAATGGAGTATATAACTTATATGAAATATCAGCTAGTGATAAAAAAGTAGATATAAAAGAAATTGTTCATAACTATAAAAAAGGAGAGTTTGAATTCCAATTTAACTAATAAATTTATTAGAGAATAGCAAAGCCCTAGAATTTGAAATTCTAGGGCTTTAGTTTAATTTATTTTAATTTTGGGTAAAAAGACTTTTTTATACTAAAATTATTTATCTAAATATTTATGATAGATAAAGTGTGAGAATAATGAATTTGACCAAGCAAACCAATCTCTTGTAAATTTAGCACTATCGTCACAGTGGAATCCTTCATGCATATAAAGTTTTCCTCCATCTGTATTCTTTAAAGTTTCTACTAAAGAATTTATTTCCTCTTTATTATTTGTAGTTAATCCAGCCATTGAAAGGGCAATATGCCAAATATATTCTGGTGGTGTATGTGGACTACCTATTCCTTTAGCTGCTTTTCCTTCATAATAGAAAGGATTATTATTACTTAAAATAAATTTTCTTGTATTTTGATAGATTTCATCATCAATATTTTTATACTCTATATAAGGTATTGAAAGTAAGCTAGGAACATTAGCATCATCCATGAAATTATAGTTACCAAAACCATCAACTTCGTAAGCGTAGATATTTCCAAAACCTTCTTTATAAACTATAGCATGTTTTTGTATAGCATCATCAATTTCAACCTTTAATGATTTTGCTTTTTTACTAAGTTCTTCATCATTATAGATAGTTAAAGCAATTTCTTCTATATAGCCTAAAACTACAGAAGCAAACATATTAGCTGGAACTAGATATCCATATTGACAGGCATCATCACTAGGCCTAAATCCTGACCAAGTCATACCAGTGAAAGTAACTGGATTTCCTAAACCATTATTACAAAGAGTATCTGTTTCAGAACAGTTTAATCTTTGGAATGAATAATCAGATTTTTCAAAGTGATGTTGTTCAACTCTCCAAAGGTCTATAATAATATTTAAAACATTTTTAATTTCTTCATTAAAGAAAGAACTATCTTGAGATTCTTTCCAATATTTATGGATAAGTCTAACAGGGTAACAAAGTGAATCTATCTCATATTTTCTTTCCCAAACCCAAGGACTATCCTTAGTTATATCGTTGTCCCATTTTCTACCGTTAGCTTCTTTATTGAAAGCATTAGCATAAGGATCAATTAAAATACATTTCATTTGTCTTTTAATAAGACCAGTGAAAATTTCCTTAAGCTCTGGATATTTATTTATAAATGGAAGGTAATGTTCAATTTGAGACGTGGAATCTCTAAGCCACATAGCAGGAATATCTCCAGTAATGACAAAACAGTCATCTTCAGCCACACTAACAGTAGTTTCCATTGTATCTATAAAACAATTAAAGAATAATTTCTTTAGCTTTTCATCATCTATTTCCTTGCAGATATTTTCTGCCACTTCTTTTATAATGCTTTTATAATTTTCTAATTTAACTTCGTATTTATTCTCCATTTTTATCCCCCTTAAATTAACAAAAGCTAATTTTTAAGATTTATTGAGTTATATCAAATCTAAAAGAACTTAATTTGATATAAACTCAAAATCTTAATTTAGTAACTATATTATATAAATATAATAACTTCTTTTTTTATATATTAGAATAGCTTTGAATTAAGTAACTAGAATAAGTTAAATGATTTCATAATTTGTACAGTGAAATTATTTTTAATAAAGAAAATTTATTATTTTAAAGTTAATTATAAGGAATTAATATAACAGTGATTTAATAAAAAATTAATTAGGAAAATAAAAATTTTTATTTAATAATAAAAAATTAATAGGGATAAATAAGGATAAATTTTCAAATTAAATTATATAAATAATGAAGAAAAAATAGATAACTTCAATAAAATAAAGTTAGATTTCTTACTAAAAATACAAAAATTTAAAATAACTCTTGTATTTTCAAATTAAAATTGTTATATTACTATATAATCTATACAAAAGAGGAGGTTTTATTATGGATATGAGAAATGATGTAACTATAATAACAGGAGCAGGCGGAGGAATAGGAGAAGGAATAGCTCTAGCCTTTGCAAAGAAAGGTTCAAATTTAGTTTTAACTGATATTAATTTAGATAATTTAAGAAAAGTAAAATCAGAAATAAATGAACTTTATGATGTAGATATTTTAATTTTACCAGTGGATGGTTCAAAGGAAGGAGAAGTTAAAAATGCTATTGATGAAGCTATAAATTATTTTGGAAAAATAAATAATTTAATCAATGTGGCACAGGCTTCTAAATCAGGTGAATTATTAATAAATCATACAAAGGAAGATTTTGATTTAGCAATAAATACAGGATTGTATGCTACATTCTTCTTTATGAAAGCAGCATTTCCATACTTAAAAGAAACTGGTGGATCAGTAATTAACTTTGGTTCAGCAGCAGCATTTTCAGGACAAATTGGACAAAGTTCCTATGCTGCTTCAAAGGAAGGAATCAGAGGGTTATCAAGGGTAGCAGCTAATGAGTGGGGTGGCTTTGGTATAAGAGTAAATGTAGTTTGCCCATTAGCCATGACAGAACATTTAAAACAATGGAAAGCTGAATATCCAGATATCTATGAAAAAACAATAACTAATATACCACTTAAACATTTCGGAGATGCAGAAAAGAATATTGGAGGAACTTGTTTATTCCTATGCTCTGAAGAGGGTAGTTATATAACAGGGGAAACAATATCAGTTCAAGGTGGAGTTGGATTAAGACC
>JBOGCG010000118.1:0-109529 GCA_051656625.1 Sarcina sp.
AGGAAAATTAAAAGATTTAATAGGTTATAATTTAAGTAGTTTAAATGAATTTAATGATATTGAAATAGTGGAAGATTTAGAAATTTTATTTGATTTTACAGAATTAGATGAAATGGTAGGTAGATTAAAAAGAGATTTAAATAAAGTGAAAAATGAAGAAAATAAAGATGAAGTTTCAAAAAACTCAGGGGGAGAAGGATTCCTGTCAGCCTTTGTAATTTTATCTAGCTTAATGTCTTATATGCGAAAAAATGAAGGTGAAATATTTACAAGAAAAGAAAGTGGTAAGGTTTTAATAATGGATAATCCTTTTGCACAAACAAATGCAGCTCATTTATTGAAACCTTTAATGGATATCGCTAAAAAAAGCAATACACAATTAATATGTTTAACAGGACTTGGTGGAGATGCTATATATAATAGATTTGATAATATATATTTATTAAATCTTATATCATCGAAGTTAAGAGGTGGACTTAAATTAAAAGGAGAACATATAAAGGGAGAGGAAGAAAAAGAGGTTGAAACAGTGGTTTCTTCAAGATTTAAAATTGAAGAACAAACAAAATTATTTTAATAATATGTTATAAAATTAATAATATAAAAGATAAGAAAAGCCTTTGGTAGAAGAACTAATCTTCTACCAAAGGCTTTTTTAAATTTAAAAGGAAAAATATTATTTTTTCGTTAATGATATGTATAAAAAAATTTAATCAATTAATGTTATAATTTAATTTATTTACCATAAAAAGGGGGATTGGATGGGCGTTGTAGAAGTTTATAGTGAAAATAGAAATGATTTTCCAAAAAATGAAAAAGATAGATTTATAAATTTATTATTAAAAGCGGACATTGAATGGCAGTTAAAAGATTATAACCAGTGTTTCAAAAATATAAAAATTGCATTAGAAAATTTTGTTTTGGAAAAAACTTCTATAAATTTAGCAATTAAATTAGCTATAATAACGGATAACTTTCAGTTGTTAATAGATAAATTATTAGAAATGAACCTTAGTATAAATAAAATAAAGGAATTTATAGATGGTGAAATTATAAATAAGATATTTTTTCATTATTATAAATGGCTTTATTTTAAAGAAAAATTTGATGAATTAAAATTATTTAAGGAAGTAAAAAGTAAATTAGAAAAATCTATATTTTTTTATATAACTTATATGATATCTAAAAATAAAGAATTTTTACATATAGCCTATAGTGAGTATAAAGAAAATTTATCAGTAGCTAAATTACTTTATTTAAAAAAAATAGATTTGGATATTGAAGTTCTACGAATTCTTTATAAAAAAGATATAAAATTCTTTTTAGAAGATAATGTTGTTAAAGAAGATAAAGAGATTTATTATGATTTTGCTTTTTTACCTTTAGGTGGAGGAAATGAAATAGGGGCTAATTCATATATAATAACTATTGATAATTCTAAAATTATAGTTGATGCTGGAATGAAAATAGGGATTAATGGAAATGAATATCCTGATTATGAAAAGGTAACTGATTTTATAAAATTAGTAGATGTTGTAATAATAACTCATGGACATTTAGATCATTGGGGAGCTATTCATAAACTTTATGAAATAAATAATAATTTAGAAATTATTATGACTTTGGAAACAAGAGAATTAATAAAAATAGCTTCTAAAAATTCTGATATGAATATTAAAGAAAAATTTCAGTTAGAAGAATTATTAGAAAAATCTAAAGTAGTTACTTTTAATGAAGTTTTTCTAGTTGGGCAGGATAAAACTCCTTGCAGATTATATAGAGCAGGGCATATTTTAGGTGCTGCATCTTTGTTTATAAAAGGAAAAAAGGGGAATGTACTTTTTTCAGGAGATTATTCTTTAGAAGAACAATTAACAGTTCAAGGAATGGAGCTTCCAAAAGAGGAAATAGATATTTTCATTACAGAGAGTACCTATCGAAACAGGGCTATAAATGAAATTGGAAGTAAAACATTGGAAAGAGAGTTGTTTAAAGAATATATTTTAGCATCTATAAATAAAGGGAAAAATATTTTTATACCAGCTTTTGCAATCGGTAGAAGTCAAGAAATTATAGAGATTTTAAAAAATATAGCTGAGAAAGAAAATTTTAGAATATATGTTGATGGAATGTCTATTGAAGTAAGTGAATTTTACAATAAATATTCCACTTTAGACTTAAAAGGAAAGAGAATACATTACTTAAAAAATAATTATTATGAAAGTAAAAAAGATTTTATAGAAGAGGAATTTATGAATAATAGAGCTTGTTTAGTTGCTAGTTCTGGAATGTTAAAAGAAGGAAGTACATCAAGTGTTTACGGAAAATTATTGCTTTCAAATGAAAATATCATAACAATAATTACAGGATATCAAGGAAAGGATACTGTTGGAGCAAGATTATTAGAACAGTTGAAGTTACAATGTGAAAGATATCTACTTATAGAAAGTGAAAAAATAAAAATAAATTCAATAGTTAAAAAGTATAATTTTACTGCTCATTGTGAAATAGATGAAATATTAGCTACTATAAAAAAAATAAAAGCCAAAAGAGTTGTATTAATCCATGGAGAATGTTCTTTAGATAATGACTATTTATTAGAAATATTGAAAATAAATAAATTTATAAAAGTATATCAAGGTAAAAATAATGAATTACTTGAATTTTAGGGGGATTTTTAAATGAATAATAAAATAATAACTATTGCACTTGCAGTTCCACAGGCTTTTCCTTGGAAAAGAGATTTATATAATATAGAAGAAAATAAAATTAGTAATATACTTGAAGAATTTGATATAAATACTGAGGATAAAAGGCGTATAGTAGGTTGGAAAATAAGTAACGCTATATTTAAAAATTTACTTTCTTCAGAGGATAATGTGGAATTAATAGATAAAGTTTTAAAAGAATTAAGTGGAAAGAAATACGCTATAAAAGAAGTGATAGAAAGTTTTGTTCGTAGAAAGAGATTTTATAATAAACAGGAAATAGAAACCTTTAAAAGAATATTAACAGGAAAAAGTACGATAATAGAAAATAAAAGAAATAGAGAAAATATAATATTATGGTTAATAGAGTTAGTAACCTTTAATATAGTTATTGAAAAGTCTATTGTAGAAAAAGAGGAAGTTACAGAAGAAATTTTTAGAGTGGTAAATGAATATTTTAAAGAGTTAAATATAGATAAAAAAAGAATTATAGAAATGCAACAAAAGTTAGCTTTACTAAAAAAATCTAATATTAATTTAATTTTAAAAAACTTTAATAAAGAAGATAATGTATATAAAATGTTTTTAAGTAATTTTGAGAAAAGTGAAAAAATAGTTAATGAAAAATTTGAAGCAAAGGAAGATCTTTTAGCAGATTCATTATTTAGTATATTAAATGAATTTGAAGAGAGCCCTTTGGAGAATAATTTAATGGTTGCTAAAAACATTGATGAAAAAATAAAGAAAAAATTTGTAAGGGAAAAAGTAAAAAATGAGAAAGAACAAGTTGAAGAATCTAAAATAAAAAAAGAAAAAAATCACAAATTAGAAAAAAATATTAATAGTAATAAAAATAATGTTGAAAAAAATCTTAAAGCATTAGCTGAATCTTTAGGTTATAGCATAGTTAAAGAGGAAATTTTAAAGGAAGATGAAAAAATAGAAATTTTAAAAGAGATGGCATCCTTAAAGAAGGGGGCTGTGTTATCAGAATTATATAATGCTTATACAAATATAGAAGAAATGTCTAAAGATAATTTAGAAGCTATACTTTCTAATTTTTTTACTACTTTAAAATTACAGGGATTTGAAGTGGATAACAGAAATGAAGTTGGAGAAGAAATTATAGTAGATACAAAAAATCTTTTATCAGAATTTTTATTTTCAAAAGCTATAAATGTTAATGGTAGGGTTGAAGGTAATATAAAGTATTTAGGATGGAATTATAAAGGGAAAAGAGTTGTACCTATGATTATAAAACCAAAAATATAGGGGGAGAGAAAATGGTGTTTTCAGTAGGAATAGATTTAGGAACTACAAATACAGTTGTATCAACAGCTAGAAAAGGTAATTATGGTGGGATAGAAGTAGTTACAGAAAAATTACCACAGATAGGAGAAGATGGAAGACGACTGGTTTATGATACATTGTTACCTTCCTTTTTATATGTAGATGGAGATGAACATAAAGTTGGTAAAGTAGCAAAAGCATTGAAAAGCCAATATAAAGATAAGGTTATAGCTTGTTCTAAAAATTATATAGGGGAAAGAAATCATAAGTGGGATATTGATGGAAGGGAATATAGTCCTGAACTTGTGGCTTCTTATTATTTAAGTGCAGTAAGAAATTATTTAAAGGATAAATATGATGATGAAAAAAGTATAAATAATGCAGTTATTACTGTACCAGCATCCTTTGATATAGATCAAAGGAATGCTACTAAAACAGCAGCAAAACTAGCAGGATTTGATGGAGATATAACACTTATATCTGAGCCAACAGCAGCTGTTTTAGATTTCATAAATGAACAAAGTAAGTTAGATGATAGTGCGAAATATTTAGATTTTTCTGACTATAAAAATGTTTTAGTTTTTGATTTGGGGGGAGGAACCTGTGATGTTGCTATTTTAAAAATTAAAATAGTAGAGAGTAAAATATATGTAGAAGAAATAACGGTATCTCCACATACTCTTATTGGTGGAACTAGTTTTGATGCTTATGCAGTAGAAGGACTAATTTCAGACTTTGAAGAGGAAAATAAATTAGAATTATCAGAAATTTTAGACTCAGAGCAATTAAGAGATTTAAAAGCAAAATTACTTATGAATTTAGAAGACATTAAGATTTATTTCTCTGATAAATATAAAATGAAAAAAGGGGCTACAAAAGAAAAGAAAAATATTGAGGAAGAGATTACTTTATCAGTTATGGAGCCTGGAGTTATTGAAGGAAAGCCATTTAAATATAAATTATCTATGAAAAAGTATAATGAATATATTGAAAAATTATTATCTAGAGAGAATAAGGGAGCAAATATAATAGAACCTATAGATCAAACTTTAAAGAATTGTAATATGAAAAGTGAGGATATAGATTATATTTTTGCTGTAGGCGGAATGACTAGATATCCAAAGGTTTGGGAGAAAGTAACAGAGTACTTTAAAAAAGAACCTTTAAAATTTGTTGATAGTATGGAATCAGTTTCAAGAGGAGCAGCTATTTATCAACATTATGATGTTCAAAATATTGATGCTTTAGAAAAAAATAATGAAATTGAAAAAGCTATAGATGTAACTATAACACCTAAATTGCCACAAAGTATATTTTTAAATGTAAAAAATGGATTTCCAGTGACTTTAATAGAGGCAAATACTAAAGCTGGAACTCCTGTTATTATTAAAGATAAAATTAAGGTTACATCAGAAATAGCAGTAACTTTAGAACTTTATGCTGGTAGAAGTGTTTTTGATCCAGAGCTTAAGAAATTAGAAAGTTTAAAATTAGATTTTCCAGAAGCTATTAAAGTAGGAAGTGATATTGTATTGAAACTTGTTTATACAGAAAAGGGAGTTCTTCAATTTAATGCTTGGATAAAGGAAAAACCAGAAATAGAAATTAGTATATCTTTAGAAAAATCTCAATTATCTAATGAAGAAATATCAGAAATTAAAGAAAATTATAAAATATTAGATGTAGAGGGGATTAGGTAAAATGGGAGATTTTAGAGAACTTTTAAAAGCATATAAGGAAAGCTTAGGGAAAGAAGTAATAGCGGATACCATGGAAATTTTAGAGGAAATTAATCCTAAAATAACTTTAGATTCTAAGAAATATAAGGATGGAAATAAATATATTTTTAAAGAAATTATAAGCTACGAAAATTCTGAAAAAATAATAAACTTTATAAGTAATTATGAGATTTATAATAAAAATAATCTATTTGCTTATAAATCAGAGCTTTATAAAATTATTTCATTTATATTTGAACAGGGTGAAAATCCTATTGAAATTTTAATGTATAGCACAAAAATAATAGAAGATAAGATTTATAAAAATGCTATATTAGATCTATTAAAAGATGTAATTATAGAATATAAAGAAGAGGTAATAAGGGCATATAAAAATATATTGATAAATTGGACATGGTATGAAGTTATAGAACTAGTTTTAACTAGTATAGAACAAAATTTATTAATAGATTTAAATGATGAAATTTATTATTTATTTGAAAATAATAATTTTTTAAGAGAAAAAACAGCAGAGGTTTTAGTTAATCTTTCTGCTGAAAAATATTTTGAAAGTATGATTAATTTTTTAGCTACAGTAACTACAGATTCCAGTGAGGATATTAAATTATTTAGAACTATTATGTATAATTTAGGAAGAAAAACAGATAGGGGAAGTGCTTATGCTTATAAAATTTATTTAAGTATTAATGTAAGAAATCAAATAGTTAATGGATTGATATTAGCTATTAAATTAAATATGAATAGAGCTATATATGAAAATGTATTGAAAAAGTTGCAAAATCCTCAAATAGATAAAAGGGTACAAAAAAAATTGATAATGTTATTAGAGAGAACTAAAGAAAGTAATAGCATGTCATTAGATTTATTACAAAGAGCTTTAAAGTACAACCATCTAGAACAAAAATCACTTCAACTGGCAATTGGAGAAGATGACATTTCGATGCAAATAAATATAATAAAAGATAAAAAAATAGATGAAAAAATCAAGGTTAATTCAATTATAAAACTTAGTAGAAATAAAGATAAAAGGATAATAGAAGTTTTAAAATCAGTTTATAATGATTCGGATATTATAAGAATAGCTTCAGCAGCTGTTTTAGTAGAAAAAGGGGAAAGTAGGGAACTTTTAACTTTATTTAAATATTTATTTGGTAGTAATAATGAAGAGTATGAAAGAGAGGCAATTAATCAAATAAGAAGACTTATTGCATCAGGAAATATAGAGATTAATAATGCACTTATTAAAGTTGTAGAAAAATTTATGGAAAATAATGATGCAAATGGTACAGAAAGAACTCTTAAAATTATAGATTTATATTCAATGGGAAAGACAAATGAAAAGATAGGAGTAGTTTTCTTAAAAAAATTAAAAGAAAATCATTATTTAGTAATAAGAGATAGGTTGTTAAAATTCTTTGGTAAAAACTATACTGTTTTTTCAGATAAGTTGAGAGAAGAAATAAGAGAAGAAATTACTAGATGCTCTCAAATAGATGAAATATCAAAGCAAGCTATGGAAGTTTTAAAAATAATTAGAATGGGGGATATAGCATTACCAGAATATAAGTAATGTTATAAAAGGAAAAATGAATTTTAAAAGTAAATTTAATGAAGATGAAATATACAAGGCTATTTTAAATAGTTTTACTAAAGAAGATATTAATTTTTTGGTAAATAAAAATCTTGTAATAAGAAGTAAATATGGAAATAAAAATTTAGGGAAAAACAAAATTATAGATAAAGAAAAAGCGATTTCAATTATACTTGAAACCTGTAAAGTAAATACAAATTTAAAAAGAACTATAGATGAAATGTGGACAGTTATAGTAGAGCCTACAAGGAAAATATTAAATTTACATGATTCAGCAAAAGATATGAGATTAATGAAATATATTAATGAAGGTGTTAATAAAGCAGCAATTTGTTCTGTACTTTGGACCTCTATAGATGAGGAAAAAAATAAATTAGGAGATGAAATTTTTACTATATATATGGAAGAGAAGAAAAAAGAAGAAGAAATAGAAATAAAAAGGAAAAAATGTGTGGAAAAGGAAGTGAAAGAGGTTAAAAATAAAATAGAGAAAATAGGAAAGAAATTAGGGGTTAAGGTAAAGAAAAAAAAGGTTGAGGAATCTCTTTTGGAAGGAGATAAAGCAGAATTAATGAACATGACTATTGGTGAGTTAATTGAGAATATAGTTATTTATAAAGAGAAAGTTGAGAATTTAGAAGAAAAGTTAATTGAAAAAAATAAGGAAATTGAAGAATTAAAAAAGCAATTAAAAAATAATGATAGTAAAAGTTTAGCAAGAGAGATAAAGAAATTGGGTAAAGTTTTCAATGAAGAATTATTAATTAAAGATGAGCAAAATGAGAAAATAAGAAAAGTGATAGAAGAGAGTAAAAAAGAAAATGAAGGATTAACTAAAGAAATAATGAAACAAAATAAAATAATTGAAAAAATACAAAAAGGAGGTAATAAAGAAATCAAAGAAATGCTTTTAGAAAGTCAAAATGCTATTAAAGGACCCATAATGGAACATAATATAAAATTAATAGAAGAAATAAAATTATTTTTAAAAGAACAGATAAAAGAAGTTAAAGAAAATAAGAAAAATATAAATAATGAGAATAAAATTGATGAACAATTTTCAAAAGCTATTGTGGAAATACCTAAAAAAAGTAAAATAGAAAAAGTGAAAAAAGAAATTAACAAACCTAGTTTTGAAGAAGATTTATTTAATGAAGAGGATTTTGAGGATATATTTAAGTAATTAATAAGAAATTGATAAATAAAATAGAAAGAGTTTCTTGAATTTTTAAGAAACTCTTATTTTAATTAATATTAGTTAATAGGCTATAGTAGTGATAATTATATTGGGAGTTGTTTATTAGTATATTGTTAAAATTATAAATTTTCTTTTTAATAGTAAAGAAAAGAAAGTTTTAGTCGATATTAACAATGAAAAGAGGTGATTTTTATAAAAGAAAATAAAGATCAAGAGACAAAAGGATGTGCAAAAAAAATTATAGGGCAAATTATAGAGATAATTTTTTTGATTACAATTATAATTATTCTTTTAAAACATCTTAAAAATATGTGATTTTAATAAAAATATTATTTAAAAAGTTATGTAAAGATTTAATTTACCTTTATATAGCTATTTTTTATATGATTTTATAGGTGGAAATAGTTTATATATACAAATTCATATACAATTTATTCTTAAAATACATAAAATAATAATATTTTTTTATTGTAAAATAATGGTAAAATATTTAAGGAAGTGATAAAATATAAAAGTGATATATTTACATGTAAAAAGTTAGTAAAATTAAAAAAACCATTTAAATATAGAGAGGAATTCATATGAAGATATTATTTGTTGCAACAGAAGCATATCCTTTTATAAGAACGGGTGGACTTGGAGATGTTATGGGAGCGCTTCCGGTGAAGTTAGCTGAATTGTCTAATGATGTTAGGGTTATAATCCCAAAATATAGTTCTATAAAAGAAAAATTTAAAAAAGAAATGAAACATTTAAAAGACTTTACAGTTAATGTTTCTTGGAGAAGACAGTTTTGTGGTATTGAAGAAATAAAATATAAAAATGTAACTTTTTATTTTATAGATAATGAATATTATTTTAAAAGAGAGTGCAATATATATGGTCACTATGACGATGGAGAAAGATTTGCCTTTTTTGATAGAGCAGTTTTAGAAATGCTTAAAGAGATAGATTGGAAACCAGATGTAATAAATTGCAATGATTGGCATTGTGGAATGATTCCAGCTCTTTTTAAATTAGAATATATAAAAGATGATTTTTATAAGGATATGAAGTTTGTTTTCACTATTCATAATCTTTTATTTCAAGGAATATATGATAAAAATATTTTACCAGAACTTTTTGGTTATGATTTAGAACAGTATAATAATGGTCAATTAAAGTTTGATGAAAATTCTGTTAGTTTTATGAAAGCTGCCTTAGTTTATGCAGATAAAGTAACTACAGTAAGTGAAACCTATGCAGAGGAGATAAAAACTCCGGAATATGGGGAAAGACTGGAGGCTATGCTTAGATGCAGAGAACAGGATTTAAGAGGGATAGTTAATGGTATAGATTATGAGGAGTACAATCCTTCAACAGATAAATTTATAGCTAGTAATTATTCTTTAGAAAATACAGAAAATAAGGTTATTAATAAATTAAAGCTTCAAGAAGAGCTAGGATTAGAAGTAAATAAGGATATTCCTTTAATGGCTATAATTACCAGACTTACAGATCAAAAAGGAATAGATTTAATAATAAATAAAATACCTGAAATTATAAGAGAAGAGGTACAACTTGTAGTTTTAGGAACTGGAGAAAAAAACTATGAAGATTATTTTAGAGATATAAGCAGTAGATATAATAAAAAAATAGCAGCAAGAATTACCTTTGATACTGCATTATCTCATAGAATTTATGCTGGAGCAGATATGTTTCTTATGCCATCAAGGTTTGAACCCTGTGGTCTTGGGCAACTTATAGCATTAAGATACGGAGCTGTTCCAATAGTTAGGGAAACTGGGGGATTAAAAGACACCATAGAGGCTTATGATGAAAATAGAAATATAGGTAATGGATTTAGTTTTAAAAATTACTCATCAGATGAAATGATGAAGATTATAAAATATGCAGTTAAAACCTATTCTAATAAAAAAAGTTGGAATAGAATTTTTAGAAATGCTATGAGTTCAGATAATAGTTGGGATATTTCAGCTATTGAATATTTAAATGTCTATAATATTTTAATGGGGCTATAGGCTTAATAAAGCTTATTAAACATTATGATTTTAAAATAAAAAAATTGGGTATGAGAAAGTAAATGGGGGAAATTATATGAAAAATAGTAAAGAAATGATTGCAATGATTTTAGCAGGAGGACAAGGTACTAGACTTGGGGTACTAACAGAAAGGGTTGCTAAACCAGCAGTTCCTTATGGTGGAAAATATAGATTAATTGACTTTCCTTTAAGTAATTGTGTTAATTCAGGAATTGATACAGTAGGTGTGGTTACTCAATATAAGCCAAAGGCCATTTATCAACATATTGGAGATGGAGAAGCTTGGGATTTAAATCAAATAACAGAGGCTGGAGTTAGTTTTTTACCACCTTATAAAGAGGAAGATAAAGATAATTGTTATAAAGGCACAGCTGATGCTATATTTCAAAATATAGAATATATAGATAAGTATAGTCCAGAATTTGTTTTAATACTATCTGGAGATCATATTTATAAAATGAATTATGACAGTATGTTAAAGCAACATAAGGATACTAATGCTGATGCAACTATTTCAGTTATTAATGTTCCTATGGATGAAGCTAGTAGATTTGGAATTATGAATCTTAATGAAGATAATTCAATAAATTCTTTTGAAGAAAAACCAGAAGTTCCTAAAAGTACAACAGCTTCAATGGGAGTTTATATATTTAATTGGAAAGTTTTAAAAGAATATCTTGTGGAAGATCATAGTAATGAACTTTCAAGTAATGATTTTGGAAAAGATTTAATTCCAAAAATGTTAAATGATAATAGAAAGATGTATGGTTATAGATTTAAAGGTTATTGGAGAGATGTTGGTACTGTTGAAAGTTTATGGGAAGCAAATATGGATTTATTAGATCCGAAATGTGAGTTGAATCTTTTTGATAGTAAATGGCAAATAACATCAACTAATATGACAACCTATGATAAGTGTCAAATAGGCCTTACTGCAAGTGTTAAAAATTCTATACTTGGAGATGGTTGTACAATTGAGGGAACAGTAAAAAATAGCGTATTATCTCCAGGAGTTGTAATTGGAGAAGGGGCTGTTATAAAAAATTCAGTTATACTTGGACATACAGTTGTAGAACCGTATGCTCTTGTACAAAATGCTATCATTGGTGGAAGAAGTATTATAAGAGAAGGTGTGGTTATAGCAAGTAAGGAAAAAATAGCTACAGTGGGACGTAAAAGAGAAGTAAGTAGAATTACACATGTGGAAACTTTAGCTAATTATTAATTGAAAATTTATCTCTTTTTCATTAAATGAAACTTTATCTTTTGATAGGGTTTCATTTTTTTGCTTATAGAAATAAAGTTATTTATTTTATATCTCAATAGATTTTAGTGATTTATCAAAGCGAAATTGATAATTCGATAAAAAAATCATCTATTTATAATAAAAATTGACGCTTTTCAAGAAATATGTTAAAATAAATTAAAGTTATTACGAATTTTATTATTGAATTTAATAAAAATAGTTATTTTTAGAAAGTTCAAAGGTTTAGTTTTAAAAATTAATATAAGAGATTAATTATAAAACTTTTCTATAATTGAACTTAAAAGTAAAATAGTAAAAGTTAAAAGATTAAATTTAATTTATTAAGAAAAATAAACTTAGAAATTTAAGATAAGAAGGGAGTCCTTTAATGAGAAAAAAAATCAATAATTTAATACATAAAAAACTTATAATTATTACTATTGTTACTCAGTTACTTATAGCTTTCGGTGGTACTGCTATGTCAGTGGTAGCTAATGCTGAGGAAAATAATCATCAGTTTTATGAGTACATGGAAACTCTTAAACATTTAGAGGAGCATCTAGAGCAACATAGTAGAAGTTACTCAGAAATTAATAGAGCAGTAGCAAGGATTAATATTAGAGGGAAAATGAGAGAAAGTGATTATTATAATAACTTGATAATTGAATAAAATAGATATCTAAAGTTAAACTTTTTCTATTAGGGTAAAATTGTTATAATTAAATTACAATAGAGGCTAAGACAATAGGGGGAAGATTATGTTAAATAAATTAACTGAAAAAGTTTATTATATGGATTTTGTACAAGCTGGAGATAGACCAGTTCTTGGTGTTGTAGAAGGGGATAATTATTCACTAATAATTGATTCAGGAAATTCTAAAGATCATGGAGAGGAATTACTATTCTATATAAAAGAATTGAATCTTAAAAAGCCTAAATTTCTTTTACTAACACATTGGCATTGGGATCATATTTGGGGATTAAATACAATGAATTTAATAAATATAGCTCATGAAAAAACAGAAGAAAAGTTTAATTGGCTTAGAAAATTAAGTTTTACAGATGAAGCTATTAGGGAAAGAGTTTTAAAGGGCGAAGAAATAGAGTTTTGTGAGGAACATATAAAAATAGAGCATCCAAGTAATGAGAGAAAATTAATTTTACCTAAAATAGATATAACTTTTAAAGAGATAATAAATTTTAATTTAGGTGGAGTAATAGTTAAGGTAGAACATTTAAATGTAGATCATTCAGAGGATTCTGTGGTTATAACTATAGAAGAAAAGAATGGACAAAAAACAACTTTTTTAGGTGATGGAATGTATATGGATATGTACAATGGACCTTGGAGCTATAGTAAAGAAAAGTTATATCCTTTTTTAGAAAAGTTATTAAGTTATGATTCAGATTATTATATACCTGCCCATCATGATAAGTATAATAAAAAGGAATTTGAAGAGTTTGTAAAGTATATAAAAATCATAGGAAATTTAGTTGATAAAAGTACTGATTTAGAGAAATCTATTGAGATAATAAAAAAAGAATTTAATAGAGAATTAGAAGATTTTGAAATAGATGATATAAAAGCATTTATAGAAGGCAATAAAAAAATATAATAAATTTAGATAAAGGATTATTTTATGATATTAAGATAGTCCTTTTATTTTTTTGAAAATTTAAATAATAAAATTGGCGTCAATTGCAAAATAGTTGGCACTAATTGAGATTAAAAAGATGGAAAAAAAAGTAGCGTTAATAACAGGAGCTTCATCAGGAATAGGTTGGGAAACAGCTATAGAACTTAAGAATAAAGGTTATATTGTTTATGGTGCAGCAAGAAGAGTTGAGAAAATGAAAGATTTAAAAAATTATGGAATAAATATTATAGAACTAGATGTGACTAATGAACAGTGTATGTGTAATGCTGTTGAAACAATAAAAAAAACTGAAGGTAGTATAGATATTTTAGTAAATAATGCAGGTTATGGTTCTTATGGGGCTGTAGAGGATGTTCCAATGGAAGAAGCCCGTAGACAAATAGAAGTAAATATATTTGGGTTAGCAAGAATGACACAACTTGTTGTTCCGATGATGAGAAAAAATAAATTTGGAAAAATAGTAAATATATCATCTATGGGAGGAAAAGTTTCAACTCCTTTTGGAGCATGGTATCATGCCACTAAATATGAAGTTGAAGGATTTTTAGATTGTCTTCGTATGGAGTTAAAGCCTTTTGGAATAGATGTTATTATATTTAAAAGTGATAACCCTATTATGTGGGAATATTTAGAACCTGAATTAGAAAAAAGGATAAAAGAATTTGAAATAGATGAATCCTATGTTGCAGAAGTTAGAAATGCACTTATAGAGTTTATTCCAAAAGGTGATGTGAAAATAGAAGATATAGCAAAATATATGAATTGTAGTAAAAGAACTCTTCAAAGAAGACTTAAAGATGAAGATACAACCTTTCAAAAGCAACTTAATCATGTGAGAGAATTATTAACTAAACATTATCTTAAAAATTCAGAAATAACAACCGAAGAAATTGCATATTTATTGGGATATAAAGATTTAACATCTTTTTTAAGAGCTTTTCAAATTTGGACAGGTGATACAATAACAGAATATAAACAAAAAGATGATTTTTAAAAACTAGATTTTTTCTCAACTATGGTAAAAAGCAAAAAATAGCCTATCATCATCAAATATATTTGCCACAGAAATAGAAGAATTCATAAAGGGCTAAGAACTTCTATTTTTTTGGTACAAATATATTCAATAATCGGCTATTTTTTTATTTTTCAGTGAAAACCTTGATTTAAATTAAAGATTGATAATAGTTAAATCAGTAGGAGCGAAGATATTACCATTAAAAACTTCTTTTCCTTCAGAACTGTATAACTCTTCTTTTTTACTGATAGTTTTATCCTCTGTATGATATAAAATTACTGTATTAACCTCAAGGTCATTAGCATTTTTGCAAGCATCTTTAGCTGTTGCATGATGCTTTTCATAGGGTTTAAAAAACTCTCTATCTGAATATAAACAAAAAGCTTCATGAAGAAGATAATCTGCTTTAAAAGCATAGGGCTTTTCAGATTCTCTATAAGGCTCGTCTCCTAAGAATGTTAGGATTTTTCCATTTTCTAATGTAGTAGTAAAACCATGTTGAAGTAATTTAGTACTACCTATATCAAAGAATTTAGTGCGTCTATTTAAAATAATTGTTTCAAAGCCATCTATTATAGGAATAAAAATTATTCTTTTGTCAAAAAAATTAGTGAATTTTTCTTGTAGAACATAACTAGAAATAACTTTTAAGGCTTCTATAGAACTTTCATGACAATAAATATTTAAATTTCCTTTATAATTTTCTTTTAAAATACTTTGAGAAACAGCTCTAATAATCCAAATGGCACCTAAAATATGGTCATTATGATTATGAGAAATAAACATATTGTGGATATTTTCAATTTTGATATCCATCTTCTTTAAATAGCTAAGTATAGTATTACCACCACCAGCATCAATTAAAAAATGCTCATTTCCATTGGATATAGTAAAACAAGTATTATAGCAATCTGTAACCATTGCTGAACCAGTACCTAACATGTATAATTTTTCCATAAAATCAGACCTTTCTTTAATGTATAGATTAATTATACAATAGAAATTAAAGTGATATCAAAAAGAGTTTTTAGAGATATATTATAGATAAAAAAGCTTAGAGTATGATTTTATAGGCAAATGATATATAATATAGATAATGAAAAATGAAATGGAAGTGATTATCATTGTTTAATTTTTTAAATAGTAAAAAAAAGCAACAGGATAATTTAGAAGCAGATTACAAAAAAAAGGTGAAAAATAAAAGTAGAATAATATTAAAAAGAGTAAAACGAGGTGAAAAAAGTTTAATTTCTTTAAAGGAGTTAAATATAAGTAACGAAAAATTTTATGAAAATGTTAAAGATACTTTTAATACTAAACTAGGGTATATTGATTTAGGAAAAGCTAAAAGAATAAATAGTTTTGCTATAGAAGACATTGAGGAGAAAATAGATTTTTTATTTTTGAAATATTTAGAAAATCTAGAATATTTATATTTGGAAAATTGTGGAGTTAAAACTCTTGAAAGTATTAAAGAACTTAATGATTTAAAAGCTATAGATTTTACTAGTTATGAATCTACTAAAGAATTAAATTTCTTAGAATTAAATAAATTAAAAAATAATGTTGTTTTATATTTATTTGAATTTGAAGAAATTAATTTTAATGATTTTATAGGGGTTGAAAAAGTTCGTAAGATGATATTAAATGATAATAAAAAATTATCTTTAGATGGCATTAAAAAAATTAAAAATTTAAAAGATATTGAGATAAACAATGCAAGTTATGAAAATATAAAAGAATTAGAAGGATCTTTTATTGAACGTTTAGATTTAGAATTTGAAAAAAGTATAAATGTAAATGAAGCATTGAAAATTTTAAATGATATGGATAGTTTAAAAGTTTTATCTATTAAGAATTGTAAACTTTTAGATTTAGAATTTTTAATGAATGTAAATTCATTAGAGGAGTTATGGTTTAATAATTTTCAAGTTGATGATTGGAGTAGTTTAAACAATTGTAAAAATATTAAGAGTTTATATTTATATAATACTGATATAACTGAGGATATTTTATTAAAAATAGCAAAAATAGAAACTATTGAAAACCTTTATTTAAGGAATAGCAATATAGAAACTTTAGAACCTTTAAAAAAATCTTTTAATTTAAAAAATATTAATATTTGGGGCTCTAAGCTAAAGGATAAGAATATAAAAAAAGAATTAGGAATTTTAAGTAAATCTGTTACAACTAATTTAATTTAAAAAATTTTAAAAAGCACTTATAAAGAAATTTACTTTATAGGTGCTTTTTTTATTTAATAGATTTATAGATTAAATGGAAGTTTTTTTCGAAAAAATTTATTCCTAATTCTGTAAGATATAATTCTCTAGAATTAGGTTTTTGATAGATGTAATTTAAATCTAATAAATTTTTATAGAAAAAATAACCTAAATCACCAGAAAGATGATAGCTTTTTTCACTCCAATCTCTACAAAGTTTTCCAGTAGGATTAGAGATTTCAAAATTAAAAAACAGACTTTGAAAAAAACTTTTTCCTTTCGTTGTAAAGGAAATTAAATTATTAGCATTAATTAAATATTCCTCAGTAAGTAATTTTTCTAAAAAGGAAGTTCCTAAAAATCCACCAATGTGATTAAAGCAAAGTCTAGCAAATTTAATTGATTCTGAACGAACAGAATCCTTTAAGGAATTAATTTTAGGTTCCTTAGAAAGATTTAATAAAGTTTCTATTAAATTAGCTACATCTTCACGATCAATTTTATAATAGCTGTATTTTCCTGATTTAATTTTTATTATTAAATTTAAATCTAAAAGCTTATTTAAATGAAATATAGCAGTTTGAGGTTTTATATTAGCAGCTTTAGCTAGTTCAGAAGTGGTTCTTGCACCACCTAATAAAGAAACTAAAATAATTGCTCTTGATTTATGAGAAAATGTAGAGGCGATTTCACTTATATCTGGTACAAACAATGTTAAAACTCCCTTCTAATTATTTTAAATTTTAAATATACATTTCGATAATTATGGAATAATAAAAATGTTAATATTATTTTAACAGGAATTTAAAAAAAGAAAAAGAAGGAAGAGGAGTATTAAAATGAGTAATATAAAAATTTGTGTATTTGATGCCTATGGAACTTTATTTGATTTTAATTCAGCAGTTAATAAATATAAAAAAACACTAGGAGCACAGTATGAAGAGTTCTCCAAAGTCTGGAGAAATAAGCAACTTGAGTATAGCTTTTTAAGGGAAATTATGAATAGTTATAAAGACTTTTTTGAAGTTACAAAAGATGCTTTAAAGTACACTATGGAATTTTTTAATATAGTTGATAGAGAGTTAGAAGAGAAGTTAATGGAAACTTATTTAAAATTAGATAGTTATGAAGAAGTTAAAGATTTTATGAAATTATTAAAAGAGAAAGATGTAAAAAAGGTTATTTTATCAAATGGATCAAAGGATATGCTGAATTCAGCTATAAAATCTGCTGATTTAGAAAATGAAATAGATGAAGCTATATCTGTAGAAGAAATAGGAATATTTAAACCTAATAAGAAAGTATATGAAATCATAGTAAATAAATATAAGGTCTCTAAAGAGGAAGTAGTCTTTTTTTCTTCAAATGGCTGGGACATAGCAGGAGCTACTAAGTATGGATTTAAAACAATATGGATAAATAGAAATAATTTGCCGGTAGAAAAATTAGGCAATAAGCCGACTATTGTAGTTCAATCATTAAAAGAAAGCTTAAATAAATTTTAGGAGGTTAAATTATGGATTTAATAAAAGAATTAAATAGCTATAAAGAAAAGTCAGAAGCTAGTAAATCAGAAGAAGCAAGAAAAATTATGAAAGAAGAAATTGAAAGAATAAAAAAAGAAAATATATTAAAAAATTCCTTAAAAGAAGGAGATTATATAAAAAACTTTTCTTTAATTAATCTGTAGGAAATTTAATTGGTAGTAAAAATTTATTAAAAAAAGGTCCATTAGTGATTAATTTCTATAGAGGTGGATGGTGTCCCTATTGTAATTTAGAGTTACGTGCTTATATGGAGGTCTTAGATGAAATCAAAAAATTAGGAGCTAATTTAATAGCAATTTCTCCAGAAATTCCAGACCAATCATTAAATACTATAGAAAAAAATCAATTAGAATTTTTAGTGTTAAGTGATATAGATAATAAAGTGGCTAAAGAATTTGGTTTAGTATTTAAAATAAGTAATGAACTTAATGAACTTTATAAAAGTTTTGGTATTAACTTAGAAGAAAGTCAAGGGAAAAAAAGCTTAGAATTACCTATGGCAGCAACCTATGTGGTTAGTAGAGAAGGAAAAATAGTAAAAGCTTTTGTGAAAGAAGATTATAAAGAAAGATTAGATCCTAAAGTAGCACTAGAAAGTTTAAGAAATTTATAAAAGGTGGATTGCTCCACCTTTTTTTATTTACTAAAAAGACTTTTTCTATAAAGAGATCTATCATAGAAGAATATAATGAATCCTCCAATAATAATTAAGGCGTAACCTATATATTGAATTGGTTGAGGCAATGCACCAAAAGCAACTAAAGAAATTATAGCTGAGAAAATAACTTCAGTGTAACTAAAGATTGAAATTTCTTTACCAGCTGCAAATTTATAGGCATAGGTAGCACTAACTTCAGCACCAGCAATGGCACAGCCACCACCAAATAAAAGTAATAATTGATGTGTATCAACAGGGACATAATGAACAATCATTGCAGGTACTGTAAATACAAGTGAAACTAAGGCTAAAAAGAAAACTATAGTTTCAGGTTTTTCTTTACTTCTAAGTCCTCTTATAATAGTATAAGCACCACCAGAAAGAGCAGCGGAGATTATAGCTACTATAACAGCGAATATTGGCATATGACTACCTGGATGTACAATAAAGAATATACCACTAAATGCAACTATAATGGCTAAAATTTGAATAGGTTTGATTTTTTCTCTTAAGAAAATGAAAGAGAATATTATTATAAAGAAAACGTTTAAGTCAGCCAGTATAGTTTCATTAGGTAATAACATATGTTGAAGAGCATAGAATCCAGCTAGGATACCTAAAGTACCAAAGGCTCCTCTTCCAACTAAAGCTAGTCTATTTCCTTTAGTTCCAAATAAAGATGATTTATTTTTGAAAATCATAATTAAAGAAACTACGAAAAGCATTATGTTTCTATAGAAAACCTTTTCTCCTAGTGGAATTCCATGTACCTTTTTTATAAAACCATTCATGGCAGCAAAACAAAATGCTGAAATGATAATTAAAATAATTCCTTTAAGCCTATTATTCATTTTTCCTCCTAAGTAAATTATTAGTATTTAGTTCCATAAATAAGTAAAACATAATTAGAATGTTCATTCAATGTTAATAAAATATTAATTTTGTTTAAAAAAGTAACAAAAATGTATAACTTTTTTAACATTTTAACCCTCTAATGATATATAATTTATTTTATGGGATAGTAAAGATTTAAATTTAATAATAGGAGAAGAACAGATGAAAAAAATTATTGCGCTAATTTGCGCTATAGTAGCAGTGATTATTATAGTTGTTGCTATTATATTTATAAATGATCACCATAACGAGGTGGTTAAAGAAAATCAGATTAAGTTACAACAGGAACAGCTAGCTCAAGAAAAAGCACAAAAGGAAGAAGCGGCTAAGACTTTAGCAAAAAAAGAAAGTGAAGAGCCTAATTATTTATCAAAGGCTGTACAGGAAATTGATAAGACTAATTATGATACCTATTATTGGTGGAATGTGTCAGAGGGACAACTATTAGCACAGTTAAGCAAAGAAGCTAAAGAATATAATGATAAACAAATTCAATCAATAGTTGATAATGCAAATATAATTCCATCATACTTAATAAGACTTGCTGTTATGCATCCAGAATCAATAGCCTACGTAGCTGGGTATCCAACAAGAAAGTTAAATCAACCGATTAATATAGATGCTTATTATCAAAAAGGACAATATCCTTTATTTGAACAGTTTGATAAACAATGGGGATATGATTTTTATGGGACAGGTCCTTTAGCAACAGATGGTTGTGGACCAACAGCTTTAGCAATGGCCATAGTAGGATTAACTGGAAATACTAATGTGAATCCAGATGTAGTTGCTAATTATAGTGTAACTCATGGTGGATATATAGATAATGAAGGTAGTACAGGAGCGTTAATGACTTCAGTAGCTGAACATTTTGGAATTATAGGGACTCCAATTTCAGCTGAAGGAGTAATTACAAGTTTAGAAAATGGACATCCTGTAATTGTAGATGAGGGGCCAGGATTATTCACTTTAACAGGGCACTACATGTTATTAACAGGAATTAATAAAGATGGACAAATTACTATAAATGATCCAGATAGTATAAAATATTCTAAGGAAACTTGGTCATTAAATCAAATTGCAGAAAGTGCAAAAGCTTTCTGGAGTTATAGTTTAGCCTAAAAAAGGCTATATAGTCTTAATTTCAAAAATTTAAGACTCTATGAAATTAAAGGAGTAATAAGCTAATTTATTAGCAAATTCTCGAAAGTTTCATAGAGTCTTTTTATTATTTATTTAAGATTTCAAAATCCTTTGAAGAAATATAATTATCTACAATAGAAATAGCATCTCTTGTATTGATTAAACTATCTCCATTAACATTGATAGAAAGCATATTTTTTTCATTAGGATTAATTTTTCTAAGCCAAGAACTTACAGAAGATAAAGCATCTTGAGCATCTATACCATCATTATTTATATCTCCAAAAGTTATTTGATTTTTTAATTTTTCTTCAGATTTTTCTATAGTATAATTATTCAAATTTTCAATGGAATCCATAGTTATATCATCTTTTATCAAAGCAATGTAAGTCTCTTTTGCATTTTTAGAAGTAAATTCATTACTATAATATAAATCAATATTATCATTAGAAGTTACTGAATAATTAGAATTAACACCGATAAATTCTATAGCATAAGCCTTGAATCCATCAGGGATAACTTCATCTTTTACTGTAGTATAAAGTTCTCTAGCAGAAATTGATAAGTTATTACTATTTTTAAAGGAGATGGTACTTGAAGCTTTATCCATATTATATTCAATATCTAAGTTGTCATCACAGCGTAATACAAAATTATTTCCTTTAACTTTAATTGTATCATCATCTGTTTTTTCTGTTTTTAATGATAATTTTAAGGTGGCTAAATCTATATTTTCATTATTATTAGAAACTGATAATTCTTTTCCACTTGTATTTGTTAAAGCAACTCTAAGTTTACCCTCAGAAAGATTATAATCAAAGTTTTCCTGTGAAATAACAGAACTATCAAGAGTAACTGAATTAACAGCTAAATCTGAAGGAATATCAAAATCCATTTCAATAGATTTTATATTTTTATCTCTAGGAATATTAGTTAAAGTAACAGGGATATTAATTTCACTATTAATGCTACCACTGATATTTGGAACATCTTTTAAAATAACAGCATTGTCTTTTAATTTATTTGATAATTCATTTCTATGAAGTTTATAAGTTTCTAAAGCTGATAGAGTTCTGCTATAAAGTCTAGCTAAAGAAATAGAGCCTTTCATAGGATTTTGAATTTCACCATTACCATTAGTATCAGATCCGAGGAAAAAAGCTTTTGCGTTTCCAGTAGGATAATAAACTTGACCTTTAACTTCTTTACTATTATCAAGTTCACCATTTATATAAATATTAATTCTTTCTCCATCATAGGTACCAACTACATGATTATATTCACCTAGCTTAATGGTTCCTGAAACCTTATGATAACTACCAGTACCTATAGATGAATTTCTTACTCTAACCCAAAATTCCATTATGGCATTTTTATCATCACCATTTATTTTTACTGCTTCAAAACCAAGGCCAGCAGATTCCATATTAGAAAAAGAGTTTGAAGTAGAACCATCTATTTTATCTATTTTCACTACAGTTTCCATTGAAACATTATTTTTTATTTTAGAATAATTATTCTCTGAAAAAGGATATTTAAAAGCATCATTACCATTGAAATTAGCAACATTTTTCTTAAGTGAATTATCAAAAGTTATTGATGGATTTCCTTTAATTTCGAAGCTATTATTATTTGGAGAAGTATCCTTAGCGGTACCATCTAAGAAGTTTATATCAAGTAATTCAGAATTTAAAACAGGTTTTAAAAGTTCTTCATCATCAGGTACTACAAAACCATCTCCTGTAGTTTTAAAAGCAGTTTTTAAAGTTTCATTGCTAGTTTTTCCATAGGAGTTTATTGCAGTAACAGTTAATTCGTATTCATTACCAGCTTTTAACCCATCAAAGTTTTGAGTAAGTTTTTCACTCGTAGGTAAAAAATAGTATTCAGACCAAATTTTATAGCTTTTTTGAAGTTTACCAGTTCTTTTTTCTGTAAAATCAAATTTATATGAATGAACAATTTCATCATGATTATCTGAAGGAATATCTTCTATTTTTCCTTGGTCAATAGTTACAGTACAGCTAGTATCTTTTATATTAGAAATAGTAGCTTCAGCTTTATCTTCAAAGTAAGGGGATGGACTAGCATCTTTTCTAGCATCTGTGTATTTGAAACCTTCTTTGCCAGAAGCAGTGTCAAAAACCCAATCTTCACCGATAGTTTCACCACTTAATAAATCTAATTTTTTTATAGTTACTTTAGTTCCATTAACTTCAAAGAGCATAGATTGAAAAGCATTGTTAGCATTAGGTGGAATAGTACCATAATACATACCACTTTCTAATTCAAAATAACTAGTGGTGGAGGTATTTATTGCAGTAAAATCCTTTTGATAAATACTTCTAGGGTCATTTAATGGGTAATGTGAGTGACCACTAAATTGAATTACCTGAGGATAATTGCTTAAAAGTTCTTTTAAGTCAGGAGTATACCAATCATCAGTTCCATAAGCTGTATCTTTGATACCATGATGTAAGAATAAAAAAATAGGTTTAGTTGAATCTTCTTTAGTAGCATTATCTAGTTGTTCTTTAAGCCAAGCTTCATCTAAATAATAGCGACTACCACCATAGGTGTTTTCAGAAGAACGAGGACTTAAAGTAATAAAGTGATAACCATCTATAATTTTATTATCTTTTGGTAAATTACCAGTAGCTTCAGTAAATAGCGGAGCAGTATTACCTTCATGATTTCCCATAGAAACCACAAGCTCTGTTTCGGATTTTTTATTATTAGAAATTATAGAACTAAAAGTATCATATTGAGCTTTACTACCATTGTCAGTTATATCACCTACAATAGTAACAGCATCTAGATTAGGTTCTTTTTCATAAATCTTATTGAAAAACTCAGCTAATCTTTTATTTTCTTTAGGTTTTGTAGGCCCAACATGAGTATCGCTGATAACAGCAAATTTTAAGATACCATCATCATTTTTTAGACTGCTCTCTTTTGTATCCTCTGCAAAAGCTAAAAGTGGTGAAATTAAATTGATAGAAAAAATAGATACTAATAAAGTTGAAGTAATAAGTCCTTTTAAAAGTTTTTTTCTCATAATTTTAACCCCCTAAAATTTATATGAAAATTTAATTAACTTATCTCTTGATAAGATTTTACATTTATTCCATTAGTATTTACAGTTAAGTAACAATTAATCCCTTTAAATAAAATTAATAAAAGAAAAGATATGTTAAGAGAGTTAAGTTAACTTTAATAGAGTTTGGTTTAATTTAAAATTTCAATAAAAAAGAATTTAATCAAAAAAATAACAATATATATTTTCTTCAGTTTTTATATAAAAATTCCACTATAAAAAATTTTATCAATTGGTAAAATTTAATTATAAAATATTTTTATGTAAACATTTAAATTTAAGGGGGAAAAGAGAAAGATATGAAATTATCTAAAAAGAACAGAGGCAACAACCCAAATGGAAAGAAAAGACAAAGGGCGAAAACTTTAGTGGCTGTGTTTATGGCATTTTCAATAAGTGCTTCTATAGTAAGTTGTACAGCACCTTCAAGTAAGAAAACAGCTGAAAACTTTAAGTATACGATTACTAAAGAGGTGGCTTCAGAGGAGCTTATGGAAAATAGGCCTACATCTCCTCATTGGTTCCCATCTGAGCTTTTAGCTTGGAATTCTAGTGAAGATAAAAATATGAAATTTAATCAAAGTTCGGTAGAGTTAGTGAATAGAGTTGATAAAGAGAAATTAACTGCTGTAAATGATACTCAAAGTAAAGACAGAGAAGTAGTAGCTATTTCAATAATGAATAGCAGTACTAGTGGAAATTATTCTCAAGGGGGGAATAAGTTCTCTGCTAATACATTCTCTTATTGGCAATATATAGATAAATTAGTGTATTGGGGTGGTGCATCAGGTGAAGGATTAATAGTTCCACCAACAGCAGATGTAACAGATGCTGCCCATAAAAATGGAGTTCCAGTTTTAGGTACGGTATTCTTCCCTATGGTTGAGCATGGTGGAAAAATGGAATGGTTAGATGAGTTCTTAACTAAGGATGATAATGGTAGTTTCCCAATAGTAGATAAACTTATAGATGTAGCAAATAGTTTTGGATTTGATGGTTGGTTTATAAATCAAGAAACTCAAGGTACTGATGAGGCTAAATTAACAGCTGAACATGCAAAGCTTATGCAGGAGCTTATTGTTGAATTTAAATCTAAAGCAGCAGATAAGTTAGAAATTATGTGGTATGACTCAATGACAGAAGAAGGGGAAATGGATTGGCAAAATGCTTTAACTGACAAAAATGATTTCTTCTTAGTAGGAGATAATAAAGAAGCTATTGCAGATAGTATGTTCTTAAATTTCTGGTGGACAACAAAGAAATTTGCTGATCAAGATTTATTAAAAGCTTCTACAGAGAAAGCTAAGGAGTTAGGGATAGACTCTTCAAAGTTATTTGCAGGAATTGATGTTCAATCTAATGGTGTTATGACTCCAGCACGTTGGGATTTATTTGAAAATGGAGAGACTTCTTTAGGATTATATTGTCCAAGTTGGACTTATTCTTCAAGTTCATCTAGTGATGAAGCTGAAAATAAAGAAAGTAGATTATGGGTAAATGAGTTTGGAGATCCTTCAAAGAAAACTGAAACAAAAGATACAGAGTGGAGAGGAGTTTCTAACTATATTGTTGAAAAAACTGTAGTTAATTCATTACCTTTTAGAACTAACTTTAATATGGGGAATGGATATAACTTCTTCATTAATGGAGAAAAAGTATCAGAAATGGATTGGAATAATAGAAGTTTAGCTGATGTAATGCCAACCTATAGATGGATAATTGCAAATGAAGGTAATAATAAGCTTGTTGCAAATATGGATTATTCAGAGGCTTATTATGGTGGTAATTCAATTAAATTAAAAGGCAATTTAGAAGCAGGTAAAATTTCTAATATTAAATTATTTAGTGCAGATTTAAAAGTTGAAGATAAAGTATCTTTTACAACTACTGTTAAAGTTAATAAAGAAGTGGCTTTTGATTTAGTTTTAGAATTCCATGATGGTACTAAGGAAGTTGTGAAATCAAAGGATAAAGTAGAAGCTGAAAAATGGTCTACATTAAGCTATGATATTTCTAAGTTTAAGGATAAATCAATAAAAACAATTTCCTATGATATTTCTTCAAAGGAAAATAATGATGATGCAATAATAAATTTAGGAAATGTTTCTGTAACTAGAGCAGATGATAGTAAAGCAGTAACAGCAGCTAATGCTAAAGTTGATGACAAAATATTTGATGAAGAGGCAATGTATTCTGGAGTTAAATTATCTTGGGATGGAGATAAGGAAAATAAAGGAATAATTTATGAGATTTTCCAAAATAATGAAGATGGAACAAAAACTTTCCTAGGCGCAACAACACAAACAGCTTACTATTTTAATGCATTACCAAGAAATGGTGAATCAAATAAAACAGACTTTGAAATAGTTCCAGTGAATAAAGTTGGAGAAAGAGGTACATCTACAACTGTATCAATGGAGTGGCCAGATAATAAAATTCCAAGAGCTAACTTTAAAGTGTCAAAAACTTTAGTAGCACCAGGTGAAGAAATTACATTTGAAAGTATAAGTTCTCAAAATACTGAGGAAATAACTTGGACATTTACAGGAGCTAATATTGAAAGTAGTACAGAAAAAACTCCAAAGGTTTCCTATGCAGCTGAGGGAGAATATACTGTTAAATTAATGGCTAAGAATAAAGATGGACAAGACGAAAAGGTAGGAGAAGCATTAATAACAGTTAAAGAAGGTGCAAATGAACTTGTAACTTTATCAGAGGAGAAAGAGGCAGAGGCATCATCCTTTGTTAATAATAATGAGGCACCTAAATTTGCTTTAGATGGTAAAACTGATAGTAAGTGGTGTGCAACAGGAAAAGCACCTCATCATATAACTATAGATCTTGGTGAATCTAAAACTATAAGTGAAGTTTATATGGCTCATGCAGAGGCTGGTGGAGAAAATCCTGATATGAATACTAAAGACTATGCAATAGAAGTAAGTGAAGATGGAAAAGAGTTTACTGAAGTTGTAAGGATTAAGAGTAATGATAAAGGTGAAACAACTGATACATTTAAAGCAGTAAATGCAAGATATGTTAGAGTAAAAGCTAATAAACCAACACAAAACTCAGATTCTGCTGTAAGAATTTATGAGGTACAGGTAAGAGGATTAAAATAATATATTTAGATAAAGAGGACTGTTTTGACAGTCTTCTTTATTTTTCTGTTTTGTAATAAAAACTTAATACTAACAAAGTTTTAACTTTTTTAATATTATGTTAAAATTTTTAGGAGGAGTGGTTTTTATTATGAAAGTAATAGTAGGGATAATTATAGGGGCTATTGTGGGAGTTTCTTTATTTTTATTTGCCTATCTTTATTTAGGAAGTTTTTTTAATAATAGTAGCAATGTAATTGGAAAAGAACCAGTAGTAGTGAATTCACCTAAGACCACTTTAGTAAAAGGAAAAACTACTGGAATACAAGAAGAGAAATCAAATAATGAAAGTGGCAATGTAAGCAATAATAAAGGCGAAACTACAACTTTAAATAATACTGTTGTTAAAAATGAACAAGAGCCGGTTACATCAGAGAAAAATGTAACTAATGAAAATAATAATCTAACAACAGCAGCAGTTCAATCAAGTAATCCTGCTAATTTTGATGTTTTATTAAAAGGTCCTTATATAAATGGAATTATAGGAGGAAATAGCCCTGTATTAATAAGTCTTAACCATCCAGTAATAAGTGGAGGAGTTATGACTTTAAAGGAATATTATCCAAAAGTTCCTTCAGAAACTTTTACATTAAAGGTCATTAGTCCAGAAAAAAATCAATTTATAATGTATGAATATTATAATGGTCAGCATACAGGAACTTATAATTTAGTTTTAAATGATTATGTGTTATCTGGAACTTTTGAGCATTGTAGTAATGGATTGGTAAGCCAAGTTCAACTAAGTATTTATGGAGCATCTGGTGGATTCATAGGATCAACTCCATTTTTAAAGGGTGTAATAGGTCAAACCCCTGTAGTTATATGTACAGGAGCTAATACTAATAATATGACAGAATTTTATCCGGATAGTAATCCAGATAATGTTTTTAATGTTACTATAGATTTTAATAATAATAGTGGAAATAAAGTAACATTAAATGAGTATTATAATGGGGAAAAAACGGGAGTTTATAATGGTGTAATGAATAGTGATGGAATAATAACAGGAACTTATACCTCTTTAAGTAGTGGTATCAAAAGTAGCTTTGAATTAAATCCATCCTATACAAATTAAAAAAAACCTTATCAAAATTTTTTTTGATAAGGTTTTTTTTTAAGGATTTTTAAAATTTTCTAAATACTTGTAGAGTTTATTTTTATCCAAAGGCTTACTAAAGAAAAATCCTTGGATTTTATCACAACCTAAAGCTTCAAGTAGAATGAATTGTTTTTTATCCTCTATTCCTTCACAAACTACTTCTAAGTCTAAAGATTTAGATAATGAAATTAATGTCTTTATAATAGATAGAGCTTTTTTATCATTTTCTATACTAGAAATTAAGCTTCTATCAATTTTTATAGTATCTAAAGGTAATCTTTTTATATAATTAAAAGAAGAATAACCAACACCAAAATCATCTAAAGCTATTAAAAAGCCATTAGCTCTTAAATTATTTAATATAGAAATTACATAGCCAATATCCTCTAAAATTTCATCTTCTGTAATCTCTAATTTTATAAATTTAGTTGGAATATTATATTTTTTAGCTATAGATAAAATATAATCAGTGAAATTAGGTTGAATTAAAAAGCTATAAGAAATATTAATTGAAATTGTAAGATATTTATTATGAATTTTTTTGAAATCTCTATTAAGAATGCAAGAGTCTAAAAAGACTTTTTTGTCTATATCAATTATGAAACCATTTCTTTTAGCTAAAGGAATAAAATTATTAGGTGATATTAAATTACCTTGATGTTCCCAACGGATTAAGGATTCAACTGTATCTATTTCCTTTTTATTTATATTATAAATTGGTTGATAATAAGTAATTAATTCATTATTTTTCAAAGCTTGAGATAATTTATCCTCTAAAGCGTAATCAGATAAAAGAGATTTACTAAAAATTGTAGCTTGATTTCCGCTATTGATTTTACTATTATACATAGCTATATCAGCATGTTTTATAATAGTGGATGAATTAAGCCCATCAATAGGGTAGCAAGAAATACCAATGCTTGCATATAATTTAAAATTGAAATTATTTAGTAAATAATCTTTAGAAATTGTATTAAATATTAATTTTGAAAAATCTTTAATTTCATTTTCTTTTAAATTTCCTTTTTTTATTATTACAAATTCATCTCCACCAAAACGACCAATTTTAATAGTTTTAGAGGCTAATTTATTTAAAGATTTTGAAACTTCTATTAAAAGAGCATCTCCATAATCATGCCCAATGGTATCATTAACCTTTTTAAAGTTATCTAAATCAATAAAATAAAGAGAAAAACTTTCTTTGTTTTTTATTAGTTTATTAGTATATTCTATTAATTTTCGCCTATTAAAAATAGAAGTTAAAGAATCAAATGTAGCTAAATAATGCATTTCTTCTGAGTAATTTTTAATTTTAGTAATATCATTTATTACAACAAAAAAATAACCATCATCTACAATATTAGCTGAAAATGAAGCCCATTTATTATTAGAAAATTGAATTTCATGAGAAAAAGCAGTAGTATTATTATTTAACTGACTTAAAAGCTTACTATTTAATTCTTCTGGGATAAAATTACTTAATAAATCATTATTTAAATTATTTAAATTTAAAAAAGTTTTGGCTGATTGATTTAATTCTAGAATTTCTCCATCAATTAATTTATTATTTTCATTATAAATAGATTTACAATAAAGAAAGCTATTAGTCATAGTTTTTAAAGTTCTACTATATTTTAATTCATTTCTTTTTAATTCTTTAGTAGAGCAGCTAATTTTTTTTAACATTTTCTTTATAGAATTAGAGAGTTCAGAAATCTCATCTTTATAATTTTCATTAGGCAATATGTTTAAATTAGGATTAGCTTCATTTATAAAATTTAAGTTATTACTAAGTTTAGTTATTCTATTAATAACTATTTTTTGAAATAGAATATATATAAAAAAGTTTATTCCGAAAAATAACAAGAAAAGTAAGGACATGAAAATTAAAAAATTATTAGTAATTATGTCCTGAACATTTTTGTTTTGTAGTACTTCTAAATATAATCCATTAAAATTATCTAAAGTTGTCAAAGGCATATAGGTAGAGATTTTAGATTTACTTTCTTTAAATAAATGATTTTCTCCATAAATTTCAAAATTATATAATTCATTAAAAATATCAGATAAATCATAAATTAAATTTGTTTCAGAATTTGTACTAGCACCTATATATTCATGGATTGTACTATCAAATTTATGAGTTAATACGATATAATCAAACTTAGGCAAATCAATAGTAGCATAGGATATTAAATAAGTTTCATTATTTATTAACATAAGACCACTAGTAGGTAAACTCGGATTTTTTTTTATAATTTCAGAAAGTTTTTCTAAAATTTCTTCAGTTGGAGATTTGGAATTTTTTTCAAGTTGTAAAAAGCTTTTTGTATTTAAATTAAACAAAAAAGGATTTTTAAAAAAAGTGTTTTCATAGTTTAAAATAGGATATTGATTATTTTTGGAATAATTGATTTCAACTAATTCTTTGAAGAAATAAATATTTTCTTGGCTTTTATTAGTTAATTTATTTAAGCTATGTAAAACCCCATTAGATATTTCTACAGAACGAAGTTTTTCACCTTTTGTAGCACCATTTGTAAACCCTGTATAAAAGAAAAAACATAATATGGAGCTTATTATTAAAGAGATTATATAAATAATTCCAATTTTTTTTGATAATTTCATTTTGTCCCCCATAATTTTATTAAAAATCTCATCTTTAATTGATGAATCTTAATTAAAATATTTTATTCCAATAATTTATAATAAAAGAAAAATATACAAATATATTTATATTATATATTGAATTAAAAGTAAAAAAAAGTATTATTTTTAATTTAAAAGTTGAAAATTGTACAAAAAAATCAAGAAGTAAATTAATTAAAAAAAGTAAGAATAATCTAGCACATAATGGATGAATATCATAAAATATAAGGAGAAATTGTTTAGGAGTACCTATGGAAAGTAATAATAATAGTAATTTGAAGATTCATTGTTTTTTAGCTAGTAGTTATATACCAGTAGTTGGAGCTAAGGTAATAATTACAGAAGCTGATAGAGATTTTAATAATGTAAAAACAGTTTTAACAACTGAAACTAAAGAATCAGGACTTGTGGAAAATATTAGCTTAGAAGTTCCATTATGTAGCAATGGTAAAATAAATGAAGTACCCTATGGAATCTATAATATAGAGGTTTCTAAAGAAGGGTTTAAAAATGTTATAGTAAAAGGTGTTCAAATATTTCCTAATAAAAAATCTATTCAAAGAATTTATTTAGAAAAAGGGCAAAAAGATGCTCCTTGCTCTAAGAATTTTATAGTTATACCAGAACATAAACAGGTAATGCAACAATGCTCTAGTTGCCAAGGAAATCAAAGTTCTCTTAAATTAAAATCAGAACCGCCGATAAAAGCTATTGGAAAAAATAAAAAAAGAAAGCAAAGTAAAAAAAATAGATCTATGATGAGAGTGTTAGGAGAAGTTGAGATACCTTCAGTTATTACTGTTCATTGTGGTGCGCCAGATAATAGTGAAGCACCAAATTATACTGTAAGCTTTATTGATTATATTAAGAATGTTGGAAGTTCAGAGCTTTATTCTACTTGGGATTCAAATGCTTTAAGGGCAAATTTATATTGTATTATTTCTTTTGTTTTAAATAGAGTTTATACAGAGTGGTACCCAAGTAGAGGATATGATTTTGATATAACCAATGATACGGCCTATGATCAAGCCTTTGTTTATGGAAGAACTACTTATAACTCTATAAATGTATTAGCTGATCAGTTATTTACTAATTATTTAGAAAGACCTGGGGAAGAAGCACCATTTTTTGCACAGTTTTGTAATGGTACTACAAGTACTTGTCCAGGATGGCTTAGCCAATGGGGAAGTCAGTATTTAGCTCAAAATGGAGATACTCCTTATGAAATTTTAACCTATTATTATGGACAAAATTTAAATATATTAGAAGCAAGTACAGTGAATGGTTATCCAGTGTCTTTTCCAGGTTATCCAATAACTCTATGGATGGAAGGTAATAATGTGAGGACAATACAAAGTCAGTTAAATGTAATAGGGGATAGTTATCCTGCAATACCACAGCTTGCTGAGGATGGTATTTATGGACCGAAAACAGAAAATTCAGTACAAATATTTCAAGGGATTTTTGATTTGCCAACTACAGGAATAGTAAATAGTGCAACATGGTATTCTATATCTAGAGTTTTTGTTGGGGTAACTAATATATCTAATTAAATCTTCTTTTCCCTAGTAAGACTTGAAAAGGGAGAGTTCTTTCAATTTAAGTTAAAAATATAAAGTAACAACTCCTTAAAAGTAATATTTCTTATAAAATATTACTTTTAAGGAGTTTTATTTATGAAAAAATTTTAGAGTAGATTAAATCAATGATAGGCTATTTTTTAGGCTGTTTCACTAACTTGAAGAAGAGGGAATTTATTCATAGAAAATTTTAATAGTTTAAATTTTTGTTTTTAAAATGTACAAGTTATTTTGTTAAAATTTACTTGGGAGATGATAAAAATGATTAATAGTGGATTAGCTCAAAGTATAGTAGATAAAATGATGGGAATTATCCCTTATAACGTAAATATAATGGATTCCAAGGGATACATAATAGGCAGTGGAGATAAAAGTAGAATTAATAGTTTACACAAAGGTGCAGTAGAAGCCTTAGAGTTTAAAAGCCCAATAGAAATTTATTCAAAGGAAGAGGGAGTTAAGGAAGGTGTTAACTTACCAATTAGTTTTAATAATAGGATAGTAGGAGTTATTGGAATAACAGGAAATCCAGAAAGTGTTAGAGCCTTTGGGGAACTTGTAAAAGTAACTGCTGAACTTCTTTTAAATCAAGAATATAGTATTCAAAAGCATATAATGAAAAATAAATTGAAAGAGGAATTTATTTTTGAGTGGGTACATAAAAAAGAAATTTATAATTTAGATTTTATAAATAGAGGGAAAGAGTTGGGAATTAATTTAGAGATAGAAAGATATTGTTTAATGGTGCTTTATGAAAAAGAAAAAGCCAATATTTTAAAAAGTCATATAGATAAATTTTTAGTTGAAGATGAATATTATATAAACATAGATTCAGATAAATTATTGTTAATTTTAAATGAAAAGTTAGGTAAAGTTCATAATCGAATTAAGAATTTTAAAAATATGGATTTAGGAATAAGAAAAATTACTATAGAGAAGGTTGAAAAAATATTAGCAAAAAGTTTTTATTCAAATTTAAAAGCAATAACAATAGCAGATAAAATTAATTTTTCAAAAGATATATTAGAAAAAAATGATATAAAATTTTTAAAGTCCTTAGAAGGAAATCTTGATTTTGATGAAGGAGAAAGAATTATAGAGCTATTAAAAGATCATAGCACTGAATTATTAGAAAGTTTTTTAGCATTTATAGAAAATAATTATGAAGTAAGTAAAACAGCTAAAATAATTCATGTTCATAGAAATACTTTATTTTATAGGATTAACAAAATTGAAGAAATAACAGAGCTTTCATTTAATAATTATTTAGGGAAATATAGATTAACTGAAGCTTATATATGCAATAAGATAAAAGAAAGTAAAAAATAACTAAAAATATTAGTATAATTTGTGCAATAGCATAATGTAATCATTTACTGATTAAGTTAATATAGGGACATAGAAGAAAAGACTTTAAAGGGGGATAAAAAGTATGGAATTAACAGTTACAGCTTTAGGAGCGATTATAGCATTAATTATAGCTATTATATTAATTATAAAAAAAGTACATCCAGCCTATAGTTTGATAGTTGCAGCTATAATAGGTGGTATTGTTGGTGGAGCATCATTAACAGAAACAGTTTCATTAATGATGGATGGAGCTAAGGGGATGATGCCAGCAATTCTTAGGATTTTAACAGCAGGGGTATTAGCTGGAGTGTTAATACAATCAGGAGCAGCAGCAAAGATTGCTGAAACTATAGTTGATAAGATAGGAGAGTCTAGAGCACTTATTGCATTAGCTATTGCAACTATGGTTTTAACAATGGTTGGAGTTTTTGTTGATGTTGCTGTAATTACTGTTGCACCAATAGCATTAGCTATTGCAAGTAAAATAGGTTTAAGTAGATCAGCTATACTTTTAGCTATGATTGGAGGAGGAAAGGCAGGAAATATAATGTCCCCTAATCCTAATGCTATAGCAGCTGCTGATAATTTAGGAGTATCATTAACTAATGTAATGTTAGCTGGAGTAATACCAGCTATATTTGGAGTTATAGTAACTTGTATAATTGCACAGAAAATAAAGACAAAAGGAACTATTGTAAAAATTGATGTTGTTGAAGAAGGCCAAAAGGATACACCGGGATTTCTAGCAGCACTAGTGGGACCTTTAGTAGCAATATTTTTACTTATGTTAAGACCTTTAGCTAATATAGCAATAGACCCATTAATAGCACTTCCAGTTGGAGGGATAATTGGAGCAATAGCTATGGGAAAAGGAAGAAAAATAAATGAATATGCTACTTTTGGACTAGGAAAAATGGGAGGAGTAGCTATTTTATTAATAGGAACTGGAACTTTAGCAGGGATTATATCAAATTCAGCTCTTAAAGATGTTATAATACAAAGTATTAATACTTTAGGACTTCCTAGTTTCGCATTAGCACCAATTTCAGGGATTTTAATGTCAGCAGCTACAGCATCAACTACTTCAGGCACAGCAGTTGCAAGCTCAGTTTTTGGACCAGCTATTTTAGGACTTGGAGTAGAACCTTTATCAGCTGCGGCAATGATGCATTCAGGAGCTACAGTTTTAGACCACTTACCTCATGGAAGTTTCTTTCATTCAACTGGAGGAAGTGTAGGAACTGAAATGCAAGAGAGACTTATGCTTATTCCCTATGAATCATTAGTTGGAATAACCATGGCAGTAGTTTCTACAATAATATTTGGAATAGTAATGTAAGTATAGGAGGAAAAGATATGAAATTTGTTTTAGCACCAGATTCTTTTAAGGAAAGTATCTCTTCAAGGGAAGCCTGCAACGTAATGGAAAAGGCAATAAAAAAAGTAAAGAAAGATGCAGTTTGTATTAAGGTACCAATGGCTGATGGAGGAGAAGGAACGGTTGAAGCTTTAGTTTATGGAACAAATGGAGAGTTTAAAAAAGCTATGGTTACAGAACCTTTAGGTAAAAGAAAAATATCTGCTTTATATGGTATTTTAGGTGATGGGAAAAGAGCGGTTATTGAAATGGCAGAAGCAAGTGGAATTCAATTGGTAAAAAGAGAAGAGAGAGATCCATTAATAACTACTACCTATGGAACAGGTGAATTAATTTTAGATGCTATAAATAATGGAGTAAAACATATTATTATAGGAATAGGTGGAAGTGCTACTAATGATGGTGGAGCAGGTATGTTGCAGGCATTAGGAGTTAAATTATTAGATAGTGATAATAAAGAAATTGGCTTTGGAGGAGCAGAACTTTTAAGATTAGAAAAAATAGATTTAAGTAATATTGATAAAAGATTGAAGGATGTAAAATTTGAGGTAGCCTGCGATGTTAACAATCCTTTAGTGGGAGAAAAAGGAGCTTCAAGAATTTTTGGACCACAAAAAGGAGCTACAGAAGATGATGTAAAACTTTTAGATAAAGCTTTAACTAATTATGCGGAAATTATAAAGAGAGAATTTAATTTAGAAATTAAAGATACTCCAGGTGCTGGTGCAGCTGGTGGTCTTGGGGCAGCACTTTTAGTGTTTTTAAAGGGTGAACTTAAAAGAGGAATAGAACTTATTATAAAACATACTGATTTAGAGGAAAAAATGAAAGATGCAGATTATGTTTTTACAGGGGAAGGTGCTATAGATAGTCAAACTATTTTTGGAAAAACTCCAATGGGTGTGGCCTCTGTTGCAAAAAAAAATAATGTTGAAACTATAGCTTTTGCAGGAAAAGTGGAGAATGGTTCAGAGAATCTTTATGAAATAGGAATTAAGGCAATTTTTAGTATTATGGTTGGAGTAGAGACTTTAGATGAAGCATTAAAAAATGGAAAGAAAAATCTTGAAAAAACAGTTGAAAATATAGTTAGGTTACTTTAATTTTAAAAAATAGAGAATAGCTTAAAATCACTAAATATATTCAGTGATTAGCTATTCTCTTATTTTATTAGTATTAAATTTAAAAGTTTTTATTACTTCTCATAGATAGCAATAAAAGCATCATCAAAACCTTGTTTTTTTAATTCCTCTATTCTTTCCTCAGCATTTACTTTTTCAGTAAAGGAACCACAAACAACTCTATAGAAAGTGTTGCTATTAACAATAGGAGGAACAGGTGTAACTGGAGGATTTGTTACAGGCTTGTAAACAATTCCTAAATAGTTACAAATTCCTTTAGCAATCCCAAGAGCTAATTGATCCTGTTTTGTAGTTAATATTACTATATCTTCTTTATTATCTATAAAAGCAAGTTCTACAAGAGAAGCTCTCATGTTAGTGTGTTTGATAACGTAAAAATTAGCTGTTTTAGTACCTCTATTAAGTGTAAAAGCGTTAGTTTTTAATATTTCATTATGAATAGCTATTGCTAGATTAGAGGTAGAAGTAGTATAGGAATAGGTTTCAACACCTTTTGCAGAGCCAGTAAAGGCATTGCAGTGAATTGAAAGAAAACAATCAGCCTTCCAAGCGTTAGCCATATCGGTTCTTTCTTTTAACGATAATGTTCCATCAGAGGTTCTAGAAAGTTTTACTTCTATTCCCTGTTTTTTTAAAAGTTCTTCAACTTTTTTTGCAACCTGTAAATTGATAGTTTTTTCTAGAGTATTATTAACTCCAACAGCACCACTATCAGCACCACCATGTCCTGGGTCTAAAAATACCTTTGCCATAATATCACTCCTAATTTTAAAAATATTCTTAATATAACATATTCAAAAAATAGTTACTTTGATATTTTAAAATACAGGAAATAAATTAAATTTTTAAATTTTGTAAAGTAATTGAGAATAGGTTGGAATAGGCCAAAGTTCTTTTGGAGAAATAGATTCAAGAGCATCAGCTTTTATTCTTATTTTTTCCATTGAAGTTATAATAAAATCTTTGTAAAATTTAGCAATTGAAAGATTATCCTTTGATTCTTCAACTTTTTTTAATAAAATAATTAATTCTTCAGTTTCTTTAAAAAGTTCATTTGAAAGATTAGAAACTTGAATTAAGGTACTTTTTTCCATATCACAAAGGTTAGCAAGACCAATAGATTTTTTATTTATTATAGTTTCAGTAAGTTCTTTCATAAATTTATTTACTGCTGGAAGAATTTCTTTTTTTATCATATCTATAATAGTCAATGCCTCTATATTTATTAGTTTTGAGTAATTTTCAAGTAATATTTCATATCTAGAATGCATTTCTGCTTCAGTAAAGATATTGTGTTTTTTGAAAAGTTCAATATTTTTTTCACTTATATAATAAGGTACTGCATCTATAGTTGTTTTTAAATTTAATAAACCTCTTTCTTGAGCTTCTATAAGCCAATCATTAGAGTAATTATTTCCATTGAAAATAATTCTTTTATGATTTTTTAAGCTTTCTTTTAAAATTAAATTTAACTCTTTAGAAAAATCAGAGCTTTCTTCTAATTTATCAGCAAAATTTTTAAGGGATTCAGCTACAATTGTATTTAGGATTATATTTGTACAAGAAATAGAAAATGCAGAGCCTAGCATTCTAAATTCAAATTTATTACCTGTGAAAGCAAAAGGTGAAGTTCTGTTTCTATCGGTATTATCTTTAATTATTTTTGGAATAAAATCTACTCCAAGTTCTATATTAAGTTCACTAGCATTTAAATAATCAGAGTTATTTTCTATAGACTCTAAAATTTCACTTAAATATTCTCCAAGAAAAATAGATACTATAGCAGGTGGTGCTTCATTTGCTCCTAATCTATGATCATTACCAGCACTAGCAGCAGAAATTCTAAGAAGATCTTGATATTTATCCACAGCTTCTATTATAGCTACCAAAAAAGTAATAAATTGAAAATTCTTTTCAGGAGTTTCTCCAGGCTCTAAAAGATTTTCACCAAGGTCAGTACTTAAAGACCAATTATTGTGTTTACCAGAACCATTTATTCCAGCAAAGGGTTTTTCATGTAATAAACAAACTAAATCATGTTTATTAGCAATATTTTTCATAAGTTCCATAGTGATTTGATTATGGTCAGTGGAAATGTTAGTTGTTGTAAAAATAGGTGCAAGTTCATGTTGACAAGGAGCTACCTCATTGTGTTTAGTTTTAGCTAGAATTCCTAATTTCCAAAGTTCCCTATCAAGATCAGCCATAAAAGCAGCTACCTTAGGTTTAATATTTCCAAAGTAATGATCCTCTAGTTCTTGTCCTTTAGGAGCTTTAGCACCAAGCAATGTTCTACCAGTGATAATTAAATCTAATCTTTCATCATAAAACTTTTTATTAATTAAAAAATATTCCTGTTCTGGACCTACGGTAGTAATTACTTTTTGTGCTAAGTTATTTCCAAATAATTTTAATATTCTTAGGGCTTGTTTATTTAAAGCTTCCATTGAACGAAGTAAAGGTGTTTTTTTATCTAAAACTTCACCAGCATAAGAATAAAAAACTGTAGGAATACAAAGAGTGTTATCTTTTATAAAGGCAAAGGAAGTAGGGTCCCAAGCTGTATATCCACGAGCTTCAAAGGTTGCTCTAAGTCCGCCAGAAGGAAAACTTGAAGCATCAGGTTCTCCTTTTATTAGTTCCTTTCCTGAAAACTCCATTATGATTGTTCCATCGCTAGTTGGTGAGATAAATGAATCATGTTTTTCAGCTGTTATGCCTGTCATAGGTTGAAACCAATGAGTAAAATGGGTAACACCTTTTTCAATGGCCCAATCTTTCATAGAATTTGCCACTATATTAGCAATGGATAAATCTAATTCTTTATTATTATCAATACAATGTTTTAATTTTTTATAACAATCTTTAGGTAATCGTTCCTTCATTACCTTTTCGTTAAAAACTAAACTTCCAAATAATTCTGGTAAATTAATCATTTAAAAACCCCCCTTATAACCAATCACTATAATAAGTTTATATTATTTTCTTTACAAGATTTTATTGTTTTTTCATCCCAAATTGAGCATTGAACTTCTCCGATATGAGCTTTCCCTAATAGAAGCATTGAAAGTCTAGATTGTCCAATTCCTCCACCTAAAGTTAAAGGTAAACTATCATTTAAAATTCCTTGATGAAATGGTAATTTAGCCTTTTCTTCACAGTTTGCTTTTTTTAATTGACTAGCTAAAGAATTTTTATCAACTCTAATACCCATTGAAGAAACTTCAAAGGCAGAATTTAAAATATCATTCCAAAAAACTAAATCTCCATTTAGTTTCCAATCATCATAATCAGCTGCTCTACCATCATGTTTTTTACCATCGGGAAGAATATCTCCAATTTCCATGATAAAAGTTGTTTTATGAGTTTCAACAAATTTATTTTCTCTTTCCTTTGGAGATAAATTAGGATAAAGGTTCATAAGTTCTGTGGTTGTTATAAAAGTTATATCTCTAGAAAGAGTGGTTTCTATTTCAGGATATTCTTCTTTTAAAAGATCAAGAGTATTACAAATAGCTTCAACAATTTCTGAAACTGTACCTTTTAAATAGATTAAGTTTCTACTAGATTTTGTAATTACTTTTTCAAAATCCCATTGATCTACATAGATAGAATGAAGATTATCAAGTTCCTCATCTCGTCTTATCCCATTCATATCTGCATAAAGTCCAGTATATTCAGGAAAATTATATTTTCCTAAGGCATATCTTTTCCATTTAGCTAGTGAATGAATTACTTCTGCATTACCTTTAGTCTCTGGAATGTCGAAGGAAACAGGCCTTTCATAACCATTTAAATTGTCATTTAATCCACTTTCAGGTTCTAAAAAAAGTGGTGCGGAAACTCTTCTTAAATTTAGTTCTGAACAAAGATTTTCAGCAAAAGTTCTCTTTAATAAATCAATAGCCATTTGAGTTTGAAAAAGGTTTAATTTACTTTCATAATTTTTTGGTATTTGTATTTTACTCATAGGATAGCCCCCTTTTTTAAATAAAAAAAGGCACTGTAGGAGTTAATTCCTACAGCGCCTTTGCTGTTTACTCTATTATATTTTGATAGAATAAAAAATGCAACTAAAAATTTAAAAAATATATAAAAAAAATTTCAAAAAATAACCAGTAATATATTGACAAAAAACTTTTATATGAATAAACTAGAAATTAGAACAAAGGCGTTCTAAACCTATGTAACAAAATAGGCTTAGAACGCCTTTTTTTATATAAAATGGGGTGATTATATGATGAAAAAAGAGGGAGAAATTAGAATACCATCTGGTTGTGCTATTTCTGGTTTTATAAGTAGAAAAGGTGAAAGGATATCAGGGGATAGAATTGTAAAATCTATTTCTTATATGCATGATAGATCAAATGGACTTGGGGGAGGATTTGCAGGTTATGGGATTTATCCAGAGTATAAGGATTATTATGCATTTCATTTATTTTATGAAGATATAGAGGCTAAAGAAAAAACAGAAAAATTCCTTGAAAAACATTTTGATATTGTTAATTTAAGTAAAATACCTACAAGAAAAAATAAAAATATATTAGATGAACCTCTAATTTGGAGATATTTTTTAATGCCTCTTTCAGTTAAGCTATTTGAAAGCCAATTAGATGAGAAAACTTTTGTGGCAAAGGCTGTAATGAAAATTAATAAAAAAATAAAAGGGGTCTATGTATTTTCAAGTGGAAAAAACATGGGGGTATTTAAAGCTGTAGGATATCCAGAGGATGTAGGAGATTTTTATAGATTAGAAGAATATAAAGGATATGCTTGGACAGCTCATGGTAGATATCCTACTAATACACCAGGCTGGTGGGGTGGTGCACATCCCTTTGCACTTTTAGATTATTCTGTTGTTCATAATGGAGAAATTTCATCCTATGATGGAAATAGAAGGTTCATTGAAATGTTTGGATATAACTGTACATTACTTACAGATACAGAGGCAATAACATATATAATAGATTACTTAAATAGAAGAAAACAGTTAAAACTTGAAGATGTTGCAAAAATTATAGCAGCACCATTTTGGAGTGAAATTGAAAAAATAGAGGATGAAAAAGAAAGGAAAAAATTAGCCTATTTTAGAGAAAATTTTTCAAGTCTTTTAATAACGGGACCTTTTTCAATTATTTTAGGTTTTGAGGGTGGATTAATGGCTCTTAATGATAGATTAAAACTCAGATCTATGGTAACAGGAGAAAAGGATGATATTTTTTATATAGCTAGTGAAGAAGCAGCTATAAGAGCAATCTGCGAGGATGTTGAAAATATTAAATATCCAAAGGGTGGAGAGCCAATAATAGTTACAGTAAATAAGGGGGTAGAGGATTATGAAAATAAACTATAGTTATCCAAAATTTAAAGTAGTAAAAGATAATGAACTTTGTATAAATTGTAAATTATGTACTAAACAATGTGCTAATAATGTTTATAGATATGATGAAAAAAAAGAAAAAATAATTATAAATAATGTAGGTTGTGTTAATTGCCATAGATGTGTATGTACTTGTCCTACAAATGCCTTATCTATAATAAAGAATCCTTTATCTTTTTCAGGAGGAGGAAATTTTTCAGATAATCAAATTAAAGAAATTTATAAACAGGCAAATTCAGGAGGGGTTCTTCTTTCAAGTATGGGCACTCCCAAAGAAGATGTAGTTTATTGGGATAAAATGGTTATAAATGCATCGCAGGTTACTAATCCACCTATAGACCCTTTAAGAGAACCTATGGAAACTAAAGTTTTTTTAGGAAAAAAACAGGATAAAATTAGATATGATGAAAATGGAGAGTTAGAGATAAAAGAAAATGTTAATTTAAAGCTTGAAATACCAATAATGTTTTCTGCTATGTCCTATGGATCAATAAGTAAAAATGTACATGAAGCCTTAGCAAAAGCAGCTAAAGAAGTTGGGACTTTTTATAATACTGGTGAAGGGGGATTACATGAGGATTTCTATCAGTATGGTGAAAATACCATAGTGCAAGTAGCCTCAGGAAGATTTGGAGTTCATGAAAATTATCTAGATAAAGCCACAGCAATAGAAATAAAAATGGGACAAGGAGCTAAACCAGGAATTGGTGGACATTTACCTGGATATAAAATAAATGAAGATATATCAAAAACTAGGATGATTCCTGAAGATATAGATGCTATATCACCAGCACCACATCATGATATATATTCTATTGAAGATTTAAGACAACTTATTTATTCTTTAAAAGAAGCTACTAATTATAAAAAGCCTATAATAGTAAAAATAGCAGCAGTAAATAATATAGCAGCAATTGCTAGTGGAATAGCAAGAAGTGGAGCAGATATTATTGCTATAGATGGTTATAGAGGGGGAACTGGTGCTGCCCCTACAAGAATAAGGGATAATGTTGGAATACCTATAGAACTTGCTTTAGCAGCAGTTGATTCAAGGTTACGTGAAGAAGGAATAAGAAATGAGGTATCTATAGTTGTAGGAGGATCAATTCGTAATTCAGCAGATGTTGTTAAAGCAATAGCTCTTGGTGCTGATGCAGTTTATATTGGTACAGCAGCCCTTTTAGCAGTAGGATGCCACCTTTGTAGAAGTTGTCATACTGGAATTTGCAATTGGGGAATTGCCACACAAAGAGAAGATTTAGTTAAGAGGCTAAATCCAGAAATAGCTTATAAGCAATTGGTAAATTTATTGAATGCTTGGACTCATGAAATAAAAGAAATGATGGGTGGAATGGGTATAAATTCTATAGAAGCATTAAAGGGAAATTTATTGATGCTTAGAGGAATAGGTTTAAATGAAAAGGAATTAGAGTTATTAGGAATAAATCATGCAGGGGAGTAGGTGTTATTTATGGAACTAAGAGAAGAAGGATTAAATTGTTTAGAACTTGATGGAGATGAAATTGACTATGAAGGGCTTAATAGTTATATAAAAGGAAAAGAGGAAAAATATATTTTTTTGAAAAATATTAAGGGGCAGAGATATATAGGTACAGGGGTAAAGGATAAAAAAATAGTAATTGAAGGAACTCCTGGGAATGCTTTAGGGGCTTATTTAAATGGGGGCGAAATTTCTGTATATGGAAATTGCCAAGATGCTGTTGGAGATACTATGAATAATGGTATAATAACAATATATGGAAGTTGTGGGGATGCGTTAGGTTACTCTATGAGAGGCGGAAAGATATTTGTTGAAAAGGATGCAGGATATAGGGTAGGTATCCATATGAAAGAATATAAAGAGCAGAAACCTGTAATTGTAATTGGGGGAATCTGTGGTAATTTTTTAGGGGAATATCAAGCAGGTGGAGTTATTATTGTTTTAGGAATAGGCAGTGAAGAGAGCTTTCCTATAGGTTCTTTTTGGAGTACAGGAATTCATGGAGGAAATGTATATATAAGAACCACTAGAGAAATAAAGGAGTTTCCAAAACAATTAGCTGTAGAAAAACTTGAAAACATTGAAGAGATAGATAATTATTTAAAAGATTATGCAAATTATTTTAATGAAAGCATATACAATGAGTTAAAAGAAAGTAATTATTATAAAATATCTCCTAATTTAAAGAATCCATATAAACAACTTTATGTAGATAATTAAGGGGGATTTTCTATGAATCAAACAGTATTAGAGGTTTTAAAGTTTATAAAAGATAATGATATAAAATTTATAAGGCTTCAATTTTGTGATATTTTTGGTGAACTTAAAAATATATCAATAATGTCCTCACAATTAGAAAAAGCATTTACTACTGGAATAAGTTTTGATGGCTCATCTATTAGGGGGTTTGTTGATGTTCAACAATCTGATTTATTTTTATTTCCAGATGAAACAACTTTAACTATTTTACCTTGGAGACCTCAAACAGGAAGAGTTGCAAGATTCTTTTGTTTTATAAAAACAGCAGAAGGTGAATTCTTTAAAGGGGATAGTCGGTATTTTTTAAAAAATACCGTAGAGGAATTATGGAAAAACGGTTATGAAATAAATATAGGACCAGAATGTGAATTTTATCTTTTTAAAACTGATGATCAAGGAGAAGCAACTTTAGTACCACATGATAATGCGGGATATTTTGACGTTGCTCCCTTTGATAAAGGAGAAAATATTAGAAGAGAAATTTGTTTAACTCTTCAAGATATGGGCATTAGTCCTGAAAGTTCTCATCATGAATCAGGGCCAGGACAAAATGAAATAGATTTTACTTATGATGGAGCTTTAGAAGCAGCTGATAATTTTATAACATTTAAAACAGTAGTAAAAACTATAGCAAATTTAAATGGATTACATGGATCTTTTATGGCTAAACCAATAAAAGAAAAAAGTGGATCTGGACTTCATATTAATTTATCTATTACTAAAAATGGAATAAATTTATTTGAAGAAAATAATATATACAGTGAAGAAGGAAAATATTTTATTTCAGGTGTATTAAATAAAATAAAAGAGATATCAGCTATTTTAAATCCTACAGTAAATTCTTATAAAAGATTTGGAGATTTTGAAGCTCCAAAATATATTAGTTTTGGGAAAATGAATAGATCCCAACTTATAAGAATTCCAGCTGCTAAAGGGGCCTATAGTAGAATGGAACTTAGAAGTGCAGATTGTACTTGTAATCCCTATTTAGCCTTTGGAATTATTATGAAAGCTGGAATGGAAGGAATTAAAGAAAAAAACATATTACAAGAACCTTTAAATGAGAATCTTTATAAGATAAAAAATAATAATAATTTAGAAAAGTTACCAGAAAATTTAGGAGAAGCTATAGATTTTTTTGAAGGGAGTGAATTTGCAAAAAGAATTTTAGGAGATTTTTTATATAAAAAATTATTAAATAATAAAAAAGAACAGTGGATATCTTATAAAGAAAAATTTTTAGAGGAAGAAGAAATTACAGAATGGGAAATAAATAATTATTTTTTTAAATTATAAAATAGATTTTAAAGATTAGGATGATATTTACTAAAGGGGGGTAAATGGGTAAGATACTTATTGTTTGTAGTGGAGAAAAAGGAAAATCAGTATATAAAGAGAACTTGAAAAATTTAGGCTATCTTATGGTTGATAGTGAAACTACAGCAGCCTCTGCAAAAAGAAAATTACTTGAAGAGGATTATAATTTAATTATAATAGATAGCCCTTTAAAAGATGAAAATGGAGTTGATTTAGCTATAAGCTTGGCAGAGAAATCATTAGCAGCAATAATATTAGTTGTAAAGGCAGATAAATTAGAGCTTGTAAATGAAATGGCAGAAAAAAATGGAGTTTTTTTAGTAACTAAACCTTTTGTAAGAATAATTTTTGGGCAAGCTATAAAATTTGCTTTTACATCTATAAATAAATTTACTTTTATAAATAATGAAAACAAGAATTTACAAAAAAAAGTAGAAGATATAAAAAGAATAGATAGGGCTAAATGCCTACTTATTCAATATAGAAATATATCAGAGGAAGAAGCACATAGAACTATAGAAAAAAGGGCAATGAATGAAAGAATAAGCAGAAGAGAGGTGGCAGAGGAAATAATTAAATTTTATCAAAAAACTCTATCTAAATAAATTTTAGTAGAGTTTTTTATTAATTTTATTTTAAATTTTTTTAATAATAAAAATAAAATTAAGAAATATTGATAAAATAATGGTAAAAGATTGAAAAGTTAAAAGGAGATAAAATATTGAATTTAGATAAATATATGATTGTAATTTCTTTTGATGCAGTATCAACAAGAGATTTAGAGGTTTTAAGAGAATTACCTAATTTTAAGAAAATAATAGAAGGTGGAAGTTTAATAAGGAATGTAAAATCTATACACCCTAGTTTAACTTATCCAGCACATGGAACTATAGTTACTGGAAAATATCCTAAGAATCATGGAGTTGTTGATAATAGCTTATTTAAAGCCAATGATAATAAGCCAAACTGGTACTGGTATAGAAAATATTTAAAAGGAGAAACACTTTATGATAAAGCTAGAGAAGCTGGGTTTAAAACCTGCTCCCTATTATGGCCAGTAACTGGAAGAGCAAAGATTACCTATAATATGCCAGAAATTTTCTGTACAAAACCTTATCATAATCAACTTATTATGTCTGCCTTGGCTGGAGGACTTTCTTATCAACTAGAAATTAATAAGAAATTTGGTTACATAAGAAATGGAGTAAAGGAACCAGAGCTTGATGATTTTGTATTAGAGGCTACAAAGTATACTATAGAAAAATATTCTCCTAACTTGATGCTTATACATTTAATAGATGTGGATAGTCATAAACATAATTATGGAGTTAACTCTAAGGAAGTAAGAGAGGCTCTTTTTAGGCAGGATAAAAGACTAGGAGAAATTTTAAATACTCTGAAGAAAAAAGGAATTTTAGAAAAAACCAACATTATTGCATTAGGAGATCATAGTGCAATAGATGTTCATAGTTTAATAAGAATAAATAAATTGTTTTTAGAGCATAACTTCATTAAAGTTAATAAAAAGGGAGAGATTGTTGATTATAAAGTAATGGCTAAATCTTTAGATGGCTCTGCCTATATTTATTTAAAAGATGAGAATGAACAATTAAAAAAAGAAGTTTATAAAATACTTAAAGATAATTTAGAGATTATTGATTTCATCTTAGAAAAAGAAGAAATAAAAAGTAGTGATGCTAATGATGATGCTACTTTTATGATAGAGGCAAAAAGGGGATTTTATTTTGTTAACGAAATAGATGGTGAATTAATAGAAAAAGTAAAAGTGGAAGAAATAGGTATAAAGAAACATAGATATAAAGCTACACATGGATATAGTCCTAAAAAAGATAATTATGATACATTTTTTATTGGTTATGGTAAAGGCTTTAAAAAAGCTTTGGTTAAGGAAAGTGGAAATTTAGTAGATCACTGTCCTACTTTAGCAAAATTATTAGAACTAAAAATGGAAAATTGTGATGGAAAAGTAAGAGAAGATATACTTAATGAATTATAATTTTTTTTGATTTTATGAGATTTTATTCACTTAAAATTCATTTTCTTTTCATTAGGCTAGCAAGGACTACTAGTAATATAAATTAAGAAATGTTAGGAAAAGCTAAGGAGAAAAAAAGTGAGTAAAAAAAAATTAATTCTAATAATTATTATGACAGCTATATTAAGTATAATGATAACTTCAATAGTTAGTTATTTAATTTATAGAAATCAATTAAGTATTGAAAAAAATACAGTTAGCACAATAGAGAATAATCAAAATGATAGTAATAATCCTTTAGGAAATGAAAATAAAATATCCTTTGATTGGCTAGAAGATAGTGGAGAAGCTGAAGCTTTAGAATATGAAGCTTACAATTCAGCAACAAATTATTTAAGCCAAATAGCAAAGGAACCTTCAAGTAAACCAAAAGCTGTAATATTAGATTTAGATGAAACCTGTCTTAATAATGCAGCATTTCAAGGGTATGAAATTGAAAATAATAATGGAATATTTAATTATAATACTTGGACTCAATGGGTTAACTTTGCTGAAGCACCTGCTATTCCAGGATCAGTAGCATTCACTCAAGCTGCTGAAAAGGCTGGGATTGAAGTTTTTTATGTATCAGGAAGGTCTCAAAGTCAATTGGATGCCACAGTGAAAAATTTAAAAAAGGATGGATTTGCAGATGCTAATAATGCCCATGTATTTTTATATCCATCAACTCAAAATGGAAAACAACCAACCTTTGATCAAATAGAAGAAAAATATAATGTAGAGATGTTTGTGGGAGATCAATTAACAGATATGGGTTCTGCTTTCCAAAATAAAACTAATGCAGAGGAAAAACAAATAGTAACTAAAGATGAAAAATTATGGGGAACAAAATATATAACTATTCCAGATCCTCTTTATGGAAATTATTTAAATGCTATATATGGATATAAAGCAAATACAGTTCAACAAGACGTAAATGATATAAATTCTGGAATTGAAAGTTTCAATCCCAAAACAGGTAAAACTTTTTATTGTTAAAATGTAGAATTAAAAATTAAAGAAATACTATTTACAAGATAGATAATATGAATATCTTGTAAATAGTATTTTTTTTTGTTTGAAAATAACATTAAATTTTCTAAATAAACAATTAACAAAAAATAACAAAAACCTAATGAGAATGCAAAATTAAATATATAGAATTTAAATTGTAAAAAGAAAATAAGTAATTAGGGGGATAGAAAAATGGTGAAAAGAAATAAGGTAATAAGTGTTTTAGTGGCAATGGCAACAATAGCATCTATTGGTTCAACAGCTATTGCTAGAGAAAATTATACTTTAGAAGGAGAAAATTCAGCTATAAAAACAATTGAGGTGAAAAATGAAGAAGTAAGAATGCCAAAGCAAGTTAATGCACATATGGGAGAGGATCCTTCAACAGAGGTTAATATTACTTATACAACAATAGAAGGAAACCTTGAAACTAAGGTAGTTTTAAATAAGGTTGGAGATAATAATAAAATTACAGTATTAGGTGAAAATTCTATTGGCAATGGTGATAAATATTTTCATAAATTAGCGGTTAAAGATTTAGAATCTAATAGCAATTATGAATATGTAGTAGGAACAGGTGAAGATAGTTTTAAAGGTTCTTTTAAAACGGCTCCAGCAAAGGGAAGTAAGGAAAATTTCAAATTTGCTTTTATAGCAGATACTCAAGTTTCTAATGGAACTAATGCCAAGGCTTTAGGAGCAACTTTAGCTGAAATTAATAAAGATAAAGATGTAGATTTTGTTTATTTAGCTGGTGATATTACAGATAAAGCTACTACAGAAGCTCAATGGGAGTTTTTATTTAATAATGAAGGTGCTTTTTCTAATGGTGGACAAGATATGTTTAGTAGTAAATTGATTTCAACAGTACAAGGAAATCATGATAATAATAGCTTGACAAGGCATATTAATGCACCTGCGGAAGCTGGAAATATTGTTTATTCTTATGACTATGGTCCAGCTACATTTATTATGCTTAACCTAGAAGAAGCTAGATATAGTGCAGATGCAAGAGAACAACAAAAAGAACATTTAATAAATGTTGTAAAAGAAGCAAAGGCAAGAAATCAATGGACTTTAGTGGGATTCCATAAATCACTTTATACAGGGGCTTCTCATATAACAGATTCAGATATTATAGAGGCAAGAAAATATTGGGCTCCAGTTTTTTCAGAGTTAGATGTTGATGTAGTTATGCAAGGACACGATCATGTTTACTCAAGAGGTTTTGTAAATGAAAATGGAGCAAATGCAAATCCTTCAAAGGATAGTAGTGGAAATGTAATAAATCCTAAAAACTCTCCATTGTATATGGTTGGTGGTCATGCTGGAGGGTTAAAGTGGTATTCTAAAAAGAATTATACTGTAGGGGTTGGAGACCCATTAACTCCTGGATACTCATTTTTAGATGTAAATTCAACGGATACAGGTAGTGACGTGAAAAAAGAACAGGTAATAGTTGAGATGGAAGTGGCAGAGGGAAGCTTAACTTTAAATAGTTATATGTTTAAGTATGATACAGCAACAGATAGTATAACAACAGATAAATATTTATATGATTCAATGACTATGGTTAAAAATAATGAAGGTTATGAAGTTAATATGCCAAATATAGAAAATGTAGAGGGGAAGGCAGGGGTTGAATTTAATGTTCCCGTTTCAGTAAATAAATTTCCTAAGGATAAAACTATAAGAGCTTCAGAGTTAGTTTTTGATATTCCAACTGATTTAGAGGTTAAAAAAATTGAACTTAATAATAAAGCAATTAAAGCTGAGAACTGGGATTATAATACTTCAGAAGGAAAGCTTAGAGTAGCTCTTGCAAATTTAGATGACGAACCTATATTTACAAATAATATAAATGGTGAGCAGGAAATTATAAACTTAACATTAGCTTTAAAAGAAGATAAAAAAGTTGATGATAGTACTGAAATTAAAATGAGTAATTTAATTTTTAGATGTGAAAATAATGAAGATATTGAATATGACACAAGTAAGGCTAAGAGTAAAGTAACTTTTGGAGAAAAAGAATTAGCAAAAGCTTATGCTAGAGAATTATATCTATCAGAAGGGGTAGATGTAATACCAGAGGATAAAAAAGCTGTAGCAGTAGAATTTACTTTAGTAGATAAAGATACAAAAGTAAAATATGGGGATATAGAATTTTATCAAAGTGAAGAGTTTAAAGAGAAAACAGGTAAGTTAACTTACGTTGCATTAGTACCTAAAGATCTTTCTATAGAGCTATTATCAGATATAAGTTCTTATAATTTAGAAAATAATAAAGCTGAAACTTTAAGTTTTGGAGATATTAATAATGATGGTATAGATGCTCAGGATGCTTTAAAAGCTGTAAGTTCTTGGCTTAGAAAAACAGAATTAAATGAAAAAGAGATGCTTATAGTGAATGTTAGTGGGGATGGAAGAATTAATACTAGAGATTCTATTGATATAGTAGATAATTATATTTCAGGAAAAGAATTTGCAGTATTATCAAAATAAATTATGATTTAAATAATTTTAGAGACTTTCATAAAAGATTAAATATATTTTGTTTTTTAGAAAGTCTCTTTTTGCTTTTAAGGGGTATAAAATGTTAAAAAAATTAATAGATAAAAAATTTTTAAAGCCTTTATCAATTGGGTTATTAATGCTAGTAATAATAGGCTATATATATTTAGTTAATAGCAAGTTACAAGTTGATCTTCCAGAGGATGCTGAATTTGGGAATGTATATGAAAAAGCTCAAGTGGAGGAAATATTAAAAGAAACTTTAGAGCCAGATCCAGATTTTAAATATATTAATATAGGAAAACAATATGTAAAGCTTAAGATAAGTTCTGGTGAAAATAAAGAAAAAATAGTGGAAACTATAAATTTTATAGGAAGAGTAGATAATAGACCATTAAAAGTAGGAAGTAAAGTTGTAATTTCAAGTTACGACAATTTTAGAACTACAGTAATTTCTAATTATAATAGAGAAAATCCTATTTATCTATTAATTTTAATTTTTATGGTAGTAGTACTTTTTTTTGGCGGAAAAAAAGGTGCAAAATCTTTGTTTTCTTTAGTTTTTACAATGGGTTTAATAATATTTTTATTTATACCTTTAGTGATAAAGGGTGTTAATCCTATAATTGCATCAATAATAGTAGTGATACTAGCTACTTTGGTAACTATTATATCTTTAAATGGAATAAAAAAGAAAGCTTTAGTAGCCATTAGTAGCTGTGTTATATGTACTATAATTGCAGGGGCTATAGCCTATCTATTTGGCATTTTAACTAATATATCTACTTTTAATACTTCAGAGATAGAAGATTTATTATTTGTAGCAAGAAGTAGCGGGTTAGAGGTTAAAAATTTATTGTTTGCAGGTATTTTAATCGCTTCATTAGGAGCTATTATGGATACAACTATTTCTATAACTTCAGCGGTTTTTGAAATAAATAATATAAATCCAGAATTAACTAGAGGGGAACTTTTTAAATCAGCAATGAACATAGGGAAAGATATTATGGGAACAATGACCAATACCTTAATACTTGCTTTTACAGGAAGTAGTATAAATATTTTAATAATTTATTATATTTATCAATTTCCTTATATTCAATTTATAAATTTAGATTTAATAGTTATTGAAATATTGCAAGGACTTTCAGGAGCTATTGCTATAATTTTATCAATTCCTATAACAGGAATTTTAGCCTGTTTTTTTGCAAAAAAAGAAAAAAATAATGAAATAGGGGAGAAAGTATATGAGTAAAGTGGTTCTTACTTTAAAGGAACAAATAAAAGAAAAAAAGAGTTTTATACTTATAGGAATAATTTTGTTTCTTATGATAATAGGAATAATCTTTTTTATAAACTTTATAAATAAACCTACTTTGAAGTTAGAAAGTACTATAAAGGAAATTAGTGCTACATCAAAGGAGGAAATTCAAGTTTTAACAGTACTGACAAAGTTACCAGACAATCAATATCCAGCAGCTAGTGTAAATATAAAATTTGATAATAACAAATTGGAGTTGGTTGATTTAGCTACAGGAACTATGGAGTGTTATAACGATTTTAATGAGGAGAATGGAGAAGAGTTAAAATTTAAAATACCTAAATGGAGTTATAATAAAGAATTAGCTAACAAAGAAGGGGTTATAAAAGCAATGTATTTAGATACAACAGCAGGAAAAAATGCCTATGGAAAGGAAGGATTTGAAAAGGATAAAAAAGATGTTCCTTTTAAATTAATATTTAAACTTAAAAATTCAGCTAATGTAGGTGATAAAATTTTAATTGATTTAGAAGAAGCTGTTTTCGCAACAGTTAATGGTGATAAGGATAGAAGTACATTATCAAGTAAAAAAGGTTATGGAGATTTAAATATAAAGGATTTAACTATAAAGGTTTCTTAAAGAGAAACCTTTTTTATTTAAAAGAATAAATCAACATAAAAAATAATAAGCTTTTAATAGGTTAAATAAAAATAGGGAGTTGGACAAAATGAGTTTAATTTTTTCAGGAAAAGAAATAATTGTAGCACTATTAAAAACAACATTATTTTTATTAGAGCTTTTTATTATATTGTTTATAAGTTTATTTTTATTTATGAAATTTGGAGGTGAAATATATATTTTAGATTTAATAGAAAAAATAAAAATTTATTTTTAATAGAGTAACTTTAAGTTGGTTTGATAAATAAAATGAATTATAATATTAATATATGGATTTTTTATAAAAATTTTACATTAAGGGGGTAAAATTAATGACAAGAGCTGATTTAAAATCATTAGCTAAAAGAGTTTTAGAGGGGAGAAGAGGTAATTACGCAATATTTTTAGTTATTTTAGGGGTAATTACATTTATATGCAGTTTTATAGCAAATTTAATACCTATAATTGGTATTATTTTATCACTTATTTTAGGGATTTTAACAACTTTATTAGTTTCTAAATTTACAATTAATTTATGTAATAGTCATGGAACAGTACAATTTGAATCTACAATTCCAGAAATATCTCATATTTGGAAGTTTGGATTAATACAAATAGCATTAACGGTAGTAATATCTGTATTAGCAATACCATTTGTACTTTTGGCAATGAGCTTTGCTTTAAACATTTCAATAGTTCCTATGATAATTGTTACAATAGTATTTATAATTATAGGATTTGTTTTAAATACATTTGTAATATTTACTCCATATATAGTTTTAGAAGATAGTGATATTTCAATAATAGATTTATTTATGGAGTCTATTAAATTAGGAATGGCTAATTTAGGAGATATTATAGTTATGCAATTATCTTTTATACCTTGGATTTTATTAATTATGGTTACTTTTGGATTTGGGTCTCTTTACGTAATGCCTTATATGAATACAACAATTTATCTAATGTATAAAAACATTAAAGGAGAACCAATAGATTTTTTAAATAAAGAAACAATTTTTTAACTTAATATTTTCAATAAAGTAGAACTTCTTTGATTTTAGAAAAAGTTTTTTATTTTGGGTAAAAAGCTTTGTGAAATTTTGGAGGTTCTTATTATTTAAAAAATTATAAGTTAGAAATTTTATTGTTATTTTTTCAATGCTAAGTGGGAGGAAAAGTTATGGAAATAAAAATAAAACAAAGCTATAACTATAAATTTTTAAATGTAATAAAATTTATAGCAGCCATTTTAGTAGTTATGATACACACTATGGCATTAAAATCTCTTAATGAAGATTTGTGGATTGTTAGTAGTTTAGGGATATGTAGAGTGGCGGTTCCTTTTTTCTTTATAATAAGTGGTTATTTCTTTTATAATTTAAATACTAAGGAACAGCGGATAAATAAAATAAAAAAGTATACAGTTTTTTATTTTAAAGCATTGATAATAGAGGCTATTCTTTTAATTCCTTTTATATTAATGGTTATAAAAAATGCAGGGATAGTAATTTTTATAAAAAATTTAATTTTTCTAGGGGTTACAGGGAGTCTTTGGTATATATCTTCTATGGTTATTGGATTACTATTTATTCTTCCTTTTTTGAAAAAAAATAATTTGAAGTTATTAGCTACTTTTTCAATAATATTTTTTCTTTTTGGTTTAATAGGAGATAGCTATTATGGGCTTTTCAAAGATAGCTTTTTAAATAATGCTATTTTATCTTATAAATTTATTTTTGGAATGATGCAAGTTGGAGTTACAGCAAGTGTTCCTTTTTTAACTTTAGGAATTTTTATTAATAAATTTAAATTAATAGAAAAGGTGAAAAAACCTTTATTATATTTAATATTAGCTTCAATCTTACTTATTATAGAAACCTTTATGTTGACAAAAAATAATATAGCTATTGATAATAATTTGTATATCTCTTTGTTAGTAGTAGCTCCTATGTTATTTATTTTTACAATTAAATCTAAAATAAAGATAAAAGATGAAAATTCACAATTATTTAGAAAGTTAAGTGTTTTTGTATATATACTTCATCAACCTATAATGCTTATTTTAGGATATGTTGGTTTGTTTAATGGAAATACTTTATTTAAATTTATAGTAACTATAACAGTTACTATTATAATTTCTCTATTTTTAATAAAAATAAAATTTAGTGAGTTTTTAAAAGTTTAGAAAAATAAATTAATAATTATATATAAAATAGTAGCCTATAAATACTTGTTATAAAAGAATTTATAGGCTATTATTTTATATGAATATTATAACTGAAAATTTTAATTTAGAATGTAGTTTACTAAGGAAGTGGTTAGAAAATGGAAAATAATAAAATTATGAAGAAACCTGAACTTTTAGCACCAGCAGGAAGTTTAGAAAAGTTAAAGATAGCACTTAAATATGGAGCAGATGCTGTTTATTTTGGAGGGAAAGCCTTTTCTTTAAGAGCAGGGGCACAAAATTTTTCTTTTGAAGAAATAAAAGAAGGGGCTGAACTTGCTCATAGTTTAGGTAGAAAAATATATTGCACAATAAACGTTATGCCAAGAAGTAATGAACTTGATAGACTAAAGGATTTTTTAGTAGAACTTGAAAGTGCTAAAGTGGATGCTGTTTTAGTATCAGATTTAGGTGTATTTTCATTAGTTAAACAATATAGTAATTTACCAATACATATAAGTACTCAAGCAAATACTGTTAATTATGCTGCTTGTAATATGTGGCATTCAATGGGAGCAGAAAGAGTTGTTTTAGGAAGAGAATGTTCTTTAGAGGAAATTAAAAGAATAAGAGCAAATATTCCAGAGGATTTAGAACTTGAAGTTTTTGTACATGGTGCTATGTGTATTTCTTATTCCGGGAGATGTTTACTTTCAAGTTATATGACAGGAAGAGATTCAAATAGAGGGGCCTGTGCTCAATCCTGTAGATGGAAATATTCTTTAGTGGAAGAAAAGAGAGATGGCGAATATTATCCAATAGAAGAGGATGAAAATGGCACATATATAATGAATTCAAAGGATTTAGCAATGATAGATTATATTCCAGAGCTTATGACAGCAGGAATATCTTCTTTAAAGATAGAGGGTAGAAATAAAAGTGAATATTATGTTGCTATAATTGTTAATGCTTATAGAAAAGCTATAGATCTTTATATGAAAGATCCAGAAAATTATAAGTTGCCTGAAGCTTTAAGAAATGAACTTTTTAAAGTTAGTCATAGAGAATATCATACAGGATTTTTCTTTAATGAACCAAAAGCAGATGCTATGATATACAAAACTAACAATCATGTTAGAGAATATGATGTAGTAGCGTTAGTTTTAGATTATGATGAAGAAAATAAAATGGCTATATGTAGACAAAGAAATAAGTTTGTTAAAGGAGATAAATTAGAAATTTTATCTCCTAAAGAATTTGATAAAGAATTTATAGCAGAAGAATTTTACAATGAAAAAGGAGAACAATTAGAAGAATGTCCGCATCCAGGAATGATATTTAAAATTAAAGTTCCAGTAAAAGTTGAAAAAGATAGCTTTTTAAGAAAAGCACTTCAAAAATAAATGGATGATTTTTAAATAAAAATAGAGAATAGCCAATCACTAAATAATTTAGGTTCTTACTCAACTATGGTGAAAAGCAAAAAATAGCCTACCATCATCAAATATATTTGCCACAGAAATAGAAAAATTTATAAAAGGCTAAGAACTTCTATTTCTTGGGGGCAAATATATTCAATGATCGACTATTTTTTTAGGCTGTTGCCCTAACTTGAGAAAGAACCATAATTTAGTGGTGTTAGACTATTCTTTTAAATTTTATAGTTTGAAAAAACTATAGAACTTTCCAAAGTGCAGGAACATTTGTTGGTTCCCAACCATTAAGTGATTGATGTGGTTGAATACATTGATATTTTTTATTGTTATAAGTTACTATATCACCTACTTTGTAAGAGGTATATGGTACCCAAAGATTGTTATTCTCTCCACCACTACCACCACCTTCTGAGGAGTTAGTATCTACAGTAACTGTTAGTAGATTGCTATCTAAGGTTTTAGTTCCATTAGAAACTACAGCCTTATAATTATATTTACCAGTTTTCATGTTAGTTTTAGCTAAAGTTAAAACTTTATCACTATTGGAATTAGCTGATAAACTTTCTTCTTTTATAAGAGTATCATTTTCATATATCTTAACTGAAGTAGCTTCATTATTTTTAGGAATTGTGATAGTTAACTTATAATCACCTTTATTAGAGTTATTATCTACTGAAAGAGATGCTGCTTTTAAAGTGGAAGTTGGAGGAATTACAGGTGGAGTAGTTCCATCTACTTTATAGTCAAGGGTAATAGCATAAATTTCAGTTCCTATAGAATTTCCTTCTAAAGCACCACCAAGAGAAACGGTAGTACCAGCTTTTATAGATTTACTCCAAGTAGGTGGAGTAATTTTATATTTATTGCCTTCACTAGTAAAACTACCTGCACTCCAACAGCTTTGAATTTTTTTATCACATTTAAACTCTAAGCTATAATCTAAAATATCAACTTTAGAGTTATTAGTGATATTAATGCTATAATTAGCACCACTTCCCCAATCACTAGTAACCTTAAATTCAACTTTAATATCATCAGGCATAATATTTGCATTAGAATCTACAGTTACGGTTAAATTTTCTTCAAGGCTAGTTCCTTTAGAATCTTTTACTAATACTTTATAGTTGTAACTTCCAGTTCCTTTAGCAGTTTCTTTATGAGTTAAACTTTGTTCTTTGTTTAAAGTTTCTTGTAAATCTAATGATTTTATTAATTTATCATTTTCATAAAGTTCCATTTTAATAGCACTAGAATTAGCTGGAGATATAGCTTCTATAGTATAAGCACCTCTATTTACTTTATTATCAACCTTTAAAATAGGTTTTAATAAAGTAGCATCAATTACATTTATAGTTAAAATATTAGATTCCTTTGAGGATATTTCATTTTTAAGAATAGCTTTATATTCATATTTACCAGTATCTTTTCCAGTAATTGAATAATTATAATTAGAGGCAGCAGCAGAATCTACTGATAAAGTTTTGATAACTTTTCCATTTTCTAAAATATCTACAGAAGTTCCTTTAGAGAATAATGGTACTGAAATTGTTAAATCAAAAGAGCCATGATTATCTTTATTATCTACAGAAAGAGTTGGAGCCTCAGTTATAGTATTATTATTATCTTTAGATTTATCTAATTCAGTTCTTAATAGAGAACTCATTGGAAATCCCTTAGAGGCATTATCACCAGAAATTTCCCATACTATCATCCCAGCAAGATCCATTTCTCTGATGAATTTACATTTTAAAGCCATAGACTCTTCATCCTCATAGGTTAATACATAACCTTTATCTTTATTATAAAGCCAAGGTGATTTATTATATTCATCTCTATATTTAGTCCATCCAGTGGTAGTTTCAAGTTCCTTCATTTTGAACCAAGAATTTTGTCCACTTGGAGTAGCAGCTTCATCCCAACTACCAGGAAGATTGGACCCATTAGTGGAAGCAAACATTCCATTTATACCTTCATTAGGATTTACTCCAGCCCAGCCTCTTGAATACCAAGGAGTACCAATTGTTAGTTTAGAGCTTGGCACTTTGTAATCATTAACTAAAGTAGAGATAGCAGAAGAAACATTATATCTATTTTTAATATCAATAGGAGTGGTACTAGAATTATCATTAGGATTTGAAGTTAATGGAGCTAGATGTCCAGTAGAGTTATCCCAAGAACCGTGGAAATCATAAGTCATTACATTCATTAAATTAACATATTGATGTATTTTATCTAATTGTTGAAATTGCATTTTATCATAGCCAGCTGGAACACAAACAGTTATCCATTTTTCTTTCATATTAGCAGCATTAAATTGTTCTCTCATTTCTTTTAATAATAAAGTATAATTTTCTGTATCTTCAGGACCGCCAGGACAACCTTTATCCCATTGATTGTTAGATTCAGGTTTTCTATCAATACCTGGATATTCCCAGTCTAGGTCTATACCTGAAATGAAAGGGTATTTTTCCATAAATTTAATACAAGATTGAATAAAAGTTTTTCTAGTAGCTTCTGTTTTAGCCATAGCATGGAAGTTTTCACCTCTAGTCCAACCACCTACTGAAACCATTATTTTAGTGTTAGGATATTCTTTAGCATAATATTGATATTCTCCAAAACAGCCACTAAGCCCACTAGGATTATTCCAACCTGCGGAATGTGGTAAATCCATTTCAAAATCAGCATAACTATCTAAAGTTGTTAGTTGGAAACTATTATTAATAGTAAAAAAAGAGTGATTTATTACATCTAATTTATCCCAAGGTAGCTTATCAGGAGTAAGTCTTTGATGAGAGTCATCATAAACTCCCCAGTTTGGGAAATACACAATAGCTTTTTTTCTATCTGAAGAATTGTCAACCTTTTCAGAAGAAAAAGCAGGAATAGCTGAGAGTAATGTAGAGCATAAAAGAGTACAAGATAATAATTTAGCTAATATTTTTTTCATTTTAACATCCCCTTATTTAAAATTTAATTAACTAGCTAAAATAAATATATTATAAAAAAACATCAGAGATAAGTATAAAAATAAAGTTTTTTAATAAACTTTATTTATCTATACCAATTATTCTAAGGCGAAATAAACTAGAAAATATCACTATTTATATAAAAAAAAATAATATTGTAAAAACAATTTTAAATTTGACTAGATAAAAGAAAAAATAAAAATTATTAAAAAATGAGGCTATATCATTTTGATATAACCTCATTTAAAATATTTTATATTAAAATTATTTTTTATAAGTTAATATAGTTGATTCACCAGCAGTGACAATTTCATCAACTATTGGAGTTAAAGATTTAATAGAGTCAGGATTAGTTATTAAAACAGGAGTTATTAATGAAATCCCTTTGTTTTCAATTAAAGCTCTATCTATTTTTAATATTGGAGTGCCAGCTGTAACTGTATCTCCATCAGAAACTAGTTGAGTAAACCCTTCCCCTTGAAGAGTCACAGTATCTATACCAACATGAACTAATATTTCAATTCCGTTATCGCAAGTGATTCCAAAAGCATGACTAAATGGTAAAGAAATCTTTCCATCGCAAGGTGCAACTATTGTATTTCCAGTAGAGTCTATAGCAACTCCATCACCAGCCATTTTTTCAGCAAATACAGGGTCAGGTACCTTAGCTAAATCGATAACCTTTCCATTAATAGGTGCAACTAACTTTAATTCTTTTTTTAAAAATCCAAACATTTTAAAATCATCCTCTCAAATTTAATTTTACCTTAAGTGTATTTTATAAATTTTATCAAAGGCATAAGTATACACAAAAGGTAACTTATGCCTGATTTAACAGTAACACGTTAATTAAATTCTATAAAAAGAGAAAAAAAAAGTCAATTAATAAATTGTTATGATATCTTAAACACTGTTAATAAATTAAAATTTTAATCAAAGGTTTACATTTTACAAAATTTTAACAAAAAAAACATTGATTATAAAATTTGTATATAGTACTATCATATTAGAGTTTTGGATTGTTACTGAAAATAAGCAGGCAATACCTAAGGTAAGTATTTTATACTTATTTTAGGTATTTATTTTTTTATAAGGGGTTATAAAGGATGAAAATAGAAAAAATTTTAAATAATAATGTAATTTTGTCTACAGATCCAAAAACTAAAAAAGAAATAATCCTTATGGGTTGTGGTATTGCTTTTGGAAAAAAAAATGGAGAAATCATTGACAGTGAAAAGGTTGATAAAACTTTTATAATTGATGATAAAAAAATAGGAGATAAAATAAAACTTTTAATTGAACAAATTCCTAATGGAATATTTCAGTTAGCTCAGGAAATAATTTTATATTCAGAAAAAAGCTTAAATAAAAAATTAGATAAGCAAATATATATATCTTTAGCAGATCATATAGCTTTTGCAATAAAAAGATATAAATCTGGAATAGAAATAAAAAATACTTTATATAATGAGATAAAAATGGTTCATCCAGAGGAACTTAAATTAGGTATATGGGGCTTAGAACATATAAATAAAAGAGCTAAAATAAACTTACCTATAGATGAAGCTGGATTCATAGCTTTACATTTAGTAAATGCATCATATAAATATAATGTAACAGAAAGTCAAACAATCCTATCTTTAACTAGCGGAATATTAGATATAATAAAAAATAATTTTAATATAGAATTTTGTGAAGAGGATATAAGCTATAGCAGACTTGTAACTCATTTAAAATTTTTTGCTAAAAGAATAATAGATAACCAAGGGGTAAAGAGTTCAGAGAATGATTTTATAGATATTGTAAAAGAAAAATATGAAAAATCATATTTATGTTCTGTAAAAATAAGAAAGTATATAAATGAAAATTTTGAGTATAAAGTAAGTGATGATGAAATAGTTTATTTAACTATGCATATTGAAAGAGTAATGATGGCAATAAAATAATTTCTTAAGATTGTGACTTAACTGAAAGCTAAATTTAAAATTTAGCTAATAATTTTTATTTTTATAAAAATTATTATAGGTTCAAATATAAGGCAAGACTTAAGTTTACTAAACTTTTTATTAGGATAATAATATTCTAATTTATTAGGTTTAAGTAAATTTAAGTCTTTTTTTATAGAAATTTCTATCAAAATAGAATTAATTTTAATTTATTTAGGGGGTCTAAATTATGATGCAATTTTTACAACGTATTGGTAAAGCAGTAATGCTACCAATAGCAGCACTTCCAATAGCAGGTATTATGCTTGGTGTTGGTGGAGCATTATTAGGAATCAGTGGATTAGATAATCCACCTGGAATTTATCAACCATTAATAGCATTTGTAAATGTTCCATTTGTTACTGCATTACTTACAGTAATGAAAAATATTGGAGATATAGTTTTTGGTAATTTACCTTTATTATTTGCAGTTGGAGTAGCTGTAGGGCTAGCTAAAAAAGATAAAGGAACAGCAGCTTTAGCTTCAGTTTTTGGATTTTTAGTAATGAATCAAGTTATTTCTACTTTATTAGCACTTGGAGTTACTAAACTTGGAGTATTAACAGCAGATAATGTTGGAAATTATGGAACTTATGTTACTACATCTTTAGGTATATTTACCCTTAATATGTCTGTATTTGGAGGAATAATTACTGGTATAGTTACTGCTATGCTTCATAATAAATTTCATACAATACAATTACCAGCTATTATAGGGTTCTTTTCAGGAAGCAGATTTGTTCCAATAATAACAGCTGTAGTAATGGCTTTTGTTGGGTGTATATTAGCTTTTGTTTATCCATTTATTCAAGATGGAATTAGTGTAATTGCTGAACTTGTTAGAACTTCAGGTTCAATAGGAACATTTTTCTATGGATTAATTGAAAGAGCTTTAATACCTTTTGGATTACATCATATATTCTACACACCATTTTGGTATAGTTCCTTTGTTGAAGGGCAAGTTTTAGTTGATGGAGCAGCTCAGACGTTCCAAACAGTAGCTGGAGCTAATACGGCTTATTTTACACAATTATCACATATGTCACAACTAGTTAATGCTAGTCCAGAAGTAATGAGTGAAATTGTTAGTGGAACAACTAGATTTATGGCAGGGAAATTCCCATTCATGATGTTTGGACTTCCAGCAGCAGCTATGGCAATGATTAAAGCAGCTCACCCAAGTAAAAAGAAATTAGTAGGATCTTTATTAATATCAGCAGCATTTACTTCAATGTTAACAGGTATAACAGAACCTTTAGAGTTTACATTCTTATTTGTAGCACCTGTACTTTATGGATTACATTGTGTACTTGCAGGTATTTCATTTATGTTAATGGATATGCTTAATGTATTTGTTGGTATGACATTCTCAGGTGGATTAATTGACTTTACTTTATTTGGTTTATTACCAGCAGGAGCAGGGGTTGCAACTAGATGGTTTATGATTGTTTTAGTTGGGCTTGTATATGCAGTGATTTATTATTTCTTATTCTTATTCCTAATCAAAAAGTTTAACTTAAAAACTCCAGGAAGAGATGAGAATGAAGAAGAAACTAAATTATATACAAAGGCAGATTTTCAAGAAAATAAATCAGGTGAAAACAAGAAAAATCCTAGTAATGAAATGTCAGAAAATGCAGTGTTAATTTTAAAAGCATTAGGTGGTGGTGGAAACATCGTAAGTGTAGATGCATGTATTACTAGATTAAGAGTTGAGGTTATGGATAAATCTATAATAGATAAAGCAGCATTTAAACCAATGGGGGCTTCAGGTGTTGTTGAGGTTGGAAATGGTGTTCAAATAATTTTTGGAGCTAAAGCAGATGCATATAAAAATGAATTAAATGATATGTTAGAATTTAATTAATTTTTAAAATACTATTATTAAAAGCTGTATCAAAATAGAAATTTTGATACAGCTTTTTTATTTTTTATTATTAGAAAAATAATTATTAATTTTAGTAAAATAAGGTTTATGTTTATGATAATATCTATTAAAAAAATAGAGAAAGCCATAATAAAATAATAATAGTATGAAAAGAATTCTATCCATTAAATAGAATAAATTATTATCTTCAGGGATAGTGAAAAGGGAAAAAGTTAAAAGGAGTATTAAAATGATAGAGATAAAATTCAAATTTTTTCTTTTACTTGAAATTAAACAAGCTATTAATAAAGATAAAATTGAGAAAAGAGGATTAGCATAAAAGTTTGAATTTTCCATTAAAATTAAAAATGTAAACCAAAGAATTAAAGGAATTAAGGCTAAAAAAAATATTAATTTAGAATTATTTTTAAACATATAATCACCTCTTAAAATTCTTTTATTTAAAATTATATCAATAAAACAACATAAAAATAAACAAAAATATTAAAAAAAGGAAACTTATTGGATAATAAAGAATAGAATATAAAATAAAAAATCTCTTTGCACTGCATATAAATCTACAGTACAAACTGATCAGGCCGTATTTTTATGGAGCCGGGCCATTTTTGGCAACAGGATACTTATTACCTGTGGGACAGTATATTGTTCTACGGGTATTTTTTTATATATTTTTAGAGCAATAACTGAAAGCAAGATAAATAATGCATTGCCATAGAGCTATCAAAAATTATTTCTAAAAAATAAAAAAGGAAATATTGGAGGGTAACTTTTATGACAAGTAAAAAAACTGAATTTGAAAAAAAAGGACTTACTAAGGAAGAGGCATTAGAAAGACAAAAGAAATTTGGAAAAAATAAGCTAATAGAAGAAGAGGAGCAGGGCTTTTTTAAAAAAATAATAGAAGTTTTAAAGGAACCTATGTTTTTACTTTTAATGGTTTCAGCTATAATTTATTTTGTTTTAGGTGAACCAAGAGATGGAGCTATTATGCTTATATTTGTTATAGTAATTATAGCAATAGATGTTATTCAGGAATGGAAAACAGATAAAAGTTTAAAAGCACTTAAAGAATTATCAGCACCTCAGATTAAAGTTATTAGAGCTGGTAATGAGGAGCTAATAAATAGTGAGGATTTAGTTCCAGGAGATTTAATGATAATAACAGAAGGTGTAAAAATACCAGCTGATGGTAGAGTAATAACTTTTAATGATTTAGCAGTTAATGAAAGTTCTTTAACTGGTGAAGCTGAAGCAGTTTGGAAAAATTGTGAAGAAAATTTATGTAATGATTATTGGAGAAGAGATTATTGTTATGCTGGAACTTTAGTTACTCAAGGTTATGGAATAATTGAGGTAGAAAAAATAGCCATAGAAACAGAGTATGGAAAAATAGGTAAATCAATAGCTGAGGCTAAGGAAGAAGATACTCCAATGCAAAAGCAAACAAGGAAACTTGTAAAGATTTGTGCTATTATTGCTTTAATTTTATTTCTTTTAGTAGGAATAATTACTTATTTTAATTTATCTAATAAAGAGTTCTTTGATAGAATAGTAGAAAGTATACTTTCAGGTATAACTCTTGCAATGGCTATGATACCAGAGGAATTTCCAGTAGTACTTACTGTGTTTTTATCTATGGGAGCATTTAGGCTAGCTAAGAAAAAATCTTTAGTTAGAAAGCTACCTTCAGTGGAAACTTTAGGTGCTATTTCAGTGCTTTGTGTAGATAAAACTGGAACTATAACAATGAATAAAATGTCAGTGGAAGAAGAATTACAAGTAAGTAATAAAGATAATGAATTAATAGAAATAATGGGTCTTGCCTGTGAAACAGAACCCTATGATCCAATGGAAATAGGGATGCTTGAGTATTGTGAAAAAAATAATCTTTTTAGAGATGATATATTTAATGGTGAATTCATAAAAGAATATTCTTTTACCAATGAAAGAAAAATGATGGGACATGTTTGGGAAAAAAATAATGAAATAATAGTGGCAGCTAAGGGTTCGCCAGAGAAAATTTTGAATATCTGTGAATTAACTAAAAATGAAAAAGAAAATATAGAAAAGAAAATTTTTGAAATGTCTAAAAAAGGGTTAAGAGTGATAGCTATAGGAAAAGAGATAATAAAAGATAGAGGAGAAATTCCTTCTTGTTTAGAGCATTGTAATTTAAAATTAGTTGGAATAGTTGGACTTTTAGATCCTCCAAGAGAAAATATAGATAAGGATATAGAAAAGGCTATTAATGCAGGGATAAGAGTTGTGATGATAACAGGAGATAATGGAGTTACAGCTAGTTCAATTGCAAAAAAAGTAGCTATGAAAAATACAGATAAAATATTAACTGGTGAAGAGTTGGATAATTTAAGTGATGAAGAACTTAAAGAAAGAATTAAAGAGGTTAATATATTTTCAAGGGTAATACCAGAGCATAAAATGAGAATTGTTAAAGCCTTTAAAGAAAATGGTGAAGTTGTAGCTATGACCGGTGATGGGGTAAATGATGCAGCAGCACTTAAATATGCAGATATAGGAATTGCCATGGGAAAACGGGGGTCAGAGGTTTCAAGGGAAGCGGCTGATTTAATACTTCTTGATGATAACTTTTCTACAATTATTGAAACTATAAAAGATGGAAGAAGAATTTATGATAATATAAGAAAATCTGTTGGATATATTTTTACAATTCATATACCAATAGCTTTTGCTTCATTGATGGGGCCACTATTAGGTATTAATTCATCTATGCTTCTTTTATTACCATTACATGTTGTGTTATTAGAGGTACTAATAGATCCTACCTGCTCTATAGTATTAGAAAGACAGCCAGCTGAAGATGATATTATGAGTAGAAAACCAAGAAATCCTAATGAAGGAATGGTTAATGGAAAAATTTTAATGAAAAGTATTATGCAAGGGATTATCATATTTTTAGCTTCCTTTGGTAGTTATTATTTTTTATTAAAAATTAACAATCAATCAGTTGAAATAGCTCGCTCTATAGGTTTAACTATAATTATTTTTGCAAATTTATTTTTAGTTCAAGTAAATAGTTCAGATACTATTAGTGCTTATAAATCTTTAAAAAAATTAAAGAAAGATCCTGTAATGTGGACTATAGTAGTAGGAACAATTTTAGGTCTTGCAATAATTTTATATACACCAATAGCTAAATTTTTAGGGCTAACCTCTTTAGGTTTTAGAGAAATTGGTTATTCTTTAATAGTAGCTTTTATTGCAGTAATGTGGTATGAAATAGTTAAATTTTTAAAAAGTAAAAGAGTAAAAAGATAGTTTTGTTGTATTTAAATAGTTGTTATGTTAGAATTAACAATTGAATCAAATTAGATTTTAATTTAATTGTTATTATAGAGGAGAATAGAATGAACAATAAAAACGAAAGATTTAATTACAACAATGCTCAGAAAACAAATAAAAATTTTATGTATAAAGATTTTAGAAGAAGTAACTGTTACAACTGTGATTTTTCAGGGTCTAACTTTAATTTTGCTAGTTTTAGAGGAGCACATTTTAAAGGTTGTGATTTTTATGAAGGTATATTTGAATCTACTGAATTTATTGGTGCTAATTTAAAAAAGAGTAAATTTAAAAATGCTGTATTTAGTAATGTTATTTTTGAAGCTGCAAATTTAGGAGCAGTGGATTTTAAAGGAGCAAAATTTACTAATGTTATATTTTTAGATTGTGATCTTAGTAAGGCTGTAAATATAGATTTAAAGGATAAAGGAATAAGAATATTTGAAGAAATGCCTGAAATAGAAATTTCTGAATCTTTAAAAAAGGCTATTGAAAAAGCTTTAAGTAATGAATATATTAAAAAATCAAGAGTTTTAGACACTAAAGAAGGAGAGTTAAATCATATGTCTATAATGAGACTTCTAGAGTTTTTTGAAGAATATGAATTAATTAAAGGGCTTAATAAGTTAGCTGATGAATTAACTCAAGATTTTTGTACTTTAAGTTACATTGTTAAAGCTATAAGAGGATATTTAAGAGATGAACTTATTTAAATAAATTAACAGGTTTCTATTAAAATTTTTTAATAGAAACCTGTTTTCTTTATTTTACTCTAAAATTCTTCTATTGATATTAAAACCTATAGAATCTTCTATTTTTTCAACAAGATGTTTGTCTTTATCCGCAGCAAACATACAAGTATATCCATCTTCACCAGCTCTTCCAGTTCTTCCTATACGGTGAATATAGATTTCAGCTGTTTCAGGAACATCATAGTTATAAATATGAGTAACACCAGTTACATCAAGTCCTCTAGCAGCTACATCAGTAGCTATTAAATATTGTATATCTGCATTTCTAAAGGATTTTATTATTCTTTCTCTTTTATTTTGTGGAATATCACTATGTATTAAAGCACAGTTAAAGCCTTTTTGCTTAAGAGCAACTTCAAGCACATCAGCTCTTCTTTTAGTTCTACAGAATATTATAGCCATAAATGGGTTATCTTCATTTAAAACTGAAGAAAGAGAATCTTGTTTCCATCTATCTGTAGTTTCTACTATATCCTGTTTAATTTTATCAACAGTTTTATTTTCCTCTTTTATATCTATAAATACAGGGTCAATCATATATCTATAAGCAAGTTTTTTTACTGTAGAATCCATAGTTGCAGATAAACAAAGAGTCTGTCTTTTTTTAGGTACAGCTTTCATTATTTCATCAATTTCATTTTTGAAGCCCATTAAAAGCATTTGATCAGCTTCATCAATTACAACAGCCTGTAATTTTTTTAAATTAATAGAACCTCTTTTTAAGTGATCAATTAATCTTCCTGGTGTAGCAATTATTATATGAATATTATTTTTTAATTTTTTCAACTGGGAACCAATATCTTTACCACCATAAGCAGATAATATTTTCAACTCTTCATTATAATTAAGTTTATTAGCTTCTTCAGTGATTTGAATAGCTAATTCTCTAGTTGGTGCAACAACTAATAGTTGAGTGCTATTATCTTTAGGATTAATATTTTGTATTAAAGGAATTAAGAAAGCTAAAGTTTTTCCAGTTCCTGTTTTAGCTTCTCCTATGAAATCTCTTTTTGCAAGAATAGTAGGAATAGCCTCTCTTTGTATTTCCGTTGGAGATTTAATTCCATGTTTTTTTAAAACCTCTACAAGTTCTTTTTTTATTTTTAAATCATTAAAATTCATCTAAATATCCTTTCTTAACATAAGCTATGTAAGTTCAATTATACACGATAACATTTAATAAGAAATCAGTCAAATTTATTTTTAAATAAAAAAGAACTAAGATAATAAAAAAATATTTTAATCATCTTAGTTCTATAGCTTTATATAAATTTAATTAGATTCATCAATAAAGCTATTACATTGATGAGTGAAGCCCTCTAGATAATAGTTATTACAAGACTTAGAATTTTTATTTAGGGTTAAGCTACAATTAGAAAGATAAGAATGATTAAATTTATCATAAACTAACAAGGTCAATTCAAAAGTATTATAAGAATTATTACAATCTATGATAGAGGAAAAATTTAAATCATTAGGTAGTTTAAAAGTTCTTAATAAACCTTTATTATTGGCAATTAAAATAAAATCCTCAGCATTTATTGTGGCTATAGCTATTGAAAAGTTATTTGAACAATAAATAGATTTAGTAAGAAAATTTCTAAAAAAGTTAATTTTATTAGCTATAATACCTTTTTTATTTAATTCAATTATTTTATTTTCTAGTTTTAAAGTAAGTAAATTATGGTTTCTATTAAAATTTAAGGATTGAACTTCTTTTGTATAACAATTAGGGATATGTAAATATCCTACTTCATCCATATGTTCATTAAGTTTAAAAAGTGAACCATCTAATTTTTTAGAGTAAGCCCAAAAACAATTTTCTAAAGAATCATAGGTGATTTTATTAAAATGTTTATTTATTTTTATTTTATTAGATTTAGTTAATTTAGAATCTGTAATTAAAATTTCTGTACTATCTTCTTCTAATAAATAGATATGATTAGCATTAAATGTACCGTCATTTATTTTTTTATTATTTAAAGATTTAATAGCAATAGTTGAATTTATTTTAAAAATATCCATAAATAGCTCCTTTTGCTTATTATTATTATTAGTTTATGATAAAAGGAGAAAAATGTGTATTTTTGATGTTAAATATTTACTTAAAATAATATATTTGATATAATCGAAAAGCTTAATATTTACAAAATAAGGGGGATTAAGGAATGAAAATGAAAAATCAATTTAAAGTTATTATAAGAATAATCTTCGGGTTTATTGCCTGTGCTTTATCCACTGTAGTAATGATTAATTCTAATTTAGGATTATCACCTTGGGATGTATTTCATGAAGGAATTTCTAAAATAGCACCTATTACAATTGGTGAAGCAACTATTATAGTAGGAATTATTTTTTTAGCTTTTGGGATTATTTTAGGTGAAAAATTAGGAGTTGGAACTATTTTAAATATTATATTAGTTGGGTATTTTATTGATTTTATAATTTATTTAGATATAATACCTAAGGCAGATAATTTATTTGTTGCTATAATAATGATGATTTTAGGACTTCTTTTTATGGGTTATGGTTGTTATTTATATATAGGTTGTGGTTTAGGCTGCGGTCCTAGAGACTCTGTGATGTTAGGGCTTTATAAAAAAACAGGAATTTCTATAAAATACATAAGAGGGGTAATGGAAATTTTAGTAATGGTAGTAGGTTACAGTTTAGGTGGACAAGTTGGATTAGGAACAATTATTAGTGCTATAGGGTTAGGTTATAGTATGCAAATTATTTTTGAATTCTTTAAATTTGATCCTTCAAAAATAATTCATCAGTCATTTATGGAGACTATAAAAAGTAAAAGTTTAATAAAAGAATAGAAAATAAAAATTAAGCTTTTTATGTTATTGTCCTGTAAAGAAAGTATCAGTTTAGTTACAATTACAAATTCTTGGTCACATTAAGGATTTTAATGAATAGGTATATAAAGTACTTTAATTAATAACAGTGATGAAAGGAAAGTAACTTTATAATATTTTGATTTAGTGACTTAGAGGTGGATAGAATGAATAATAACAAAAAAAAGAGAAGAGCACCTAAATTTTATTTTTTAATGTTGATAGTAATAATAATTAGTAATAGTTTTCTAGGTTGCGTTAAGTTAACAGATTATAAGAATAATAGCTTGAGAAATGATTATGGATTTATCAATGAAGAAAAAAATGATGAAAAGGTTATTGATAATACTAAGGATACAAATAAAGAAGATAAAGAGAATAAAAAAACTGAAAATGAAAAAAAAACTGAAGAAAAGCCAAAAGATAATAAGCAATCAACAAATAAAAGTGATTTTTCAAATATGAAAGAATCTGCAAAAGATTATGCAGTGAGTAAGGAAGATGTTGAAAAAATGCTTAATGGAACATATAGTGGAAATTTAGAAGGAGAAAAAATTGTTTTTTTAACCTTTGATGATGGACCAAGCAAAAATACTTTACAGATTTTAGATATTTTAGGGAGATATAATGTTCATGGAACATTTTTTGCATTAGGTAATGAAGTTGAGAAAAATAAAGAATATTTAAAAAATATTTATGAGGAAGGTAATGCTATAGGAAATCATACCTATAGTCATGATTATAAATTTTTATATCCTAATAATTCTATATCAGTAAATAACTATTTAGAAGAATATAATAAAACTGAAAATATAATGAAATCTATTTTAGGAGAAAATTTTGCAACAAACCTTATTAGAATGCCAGGTGGAGAAATGAGTAGAAGATACTATAAGGATCCCAATTTAAAAAGTTTAAAAGATGAATTTAATAAAAATCAGATTTCAAGTATAGACTGGAATGCTTTAAATGGAGATGCAGAAAATAGAAATTATTCAGTTAATGAGTTAGTTGAAAATACAAAAAAATCTTCAGTGGGTAAAAATCATGTCGTAGTTTTAATGCATGATACTGATAAAAAGTATTTAACTGTAAGGGCATTACCAGAAATTATAGAATACTTTAAAGGAGAAGGGTATAGCTTTAAAGTTATGGGGTAATTATATGCAATTTTAATATTAATAAAAAAATTCTAGAAAAGATAGATAATCTTCTCTAGAATTTTTAATTTAGGCAAAATTTTTTTGTCCATTAAAATATTTTATTTTAAGGACATTAATCAATCACTGCAACATCATCAGGTGAAGTGATATTTTCTTTTTTATTATTATATATATATAGTAATATAGCTCCTAAGACTATTAATGCATATCCAATATATTGAATATCGTGAGGAAGTTCACCCCAGATTAAAAATGAGAATAATGCTGAGAATATTGCATCAGAATAACTGAATACAGATATTTCTCTTGCAGGAGCACACTTATATGCTAATATACCTAAAATTTCTGCAGCAGAATAAGCACAACCAGCACCTAAAAGTAATAATAAATCCTTTGAAGTTAATGGAACGTAATGAACTAACATACTTGGTACTGTAAGGAATAATGATGTTATAGCCATAAATAAAATTATAGTTTCAGGTTTTTCTCTATGACCTAAATGTCTTACAAGTACATATGAAAGACCATTAAATGTAGCTCCTAAGAAAGCAATAGCTGCTGGAATAAGCGCTAATTTACCACCTGGATTTATAATAAAGAACATACCACTAAAGGCAACTAGTATAGCAATTACTTGCATTGATTTAAGATTTTCTTTAAGAAATATTGCTGAGAATATAATTATGAAAAATGGACAAAGATTGCTGATAATAACTGCATTTGGAAGAATCATATGAGTTATTGCATAATAACTGGCGATAGCACCTAGTGTTCCGAAGGCACCTCTACCAAATAAGGCTAGTCTATTTCCTTTATGACCTAAAACTGGTGATTTTGTTTTGAAGATCATAATAATTGAAGTGATAAAAATCATTATGTTTCTATAAAATACCTCTTCTTGCTGAGGGATACCATGTACACCTTTTATAAAAGCACTGGTTATAGAGAAACATAAAGCCATAAGTAATATTAAAACAATTCCTTTGCTTCTGTTACTTTTCATTTGTAAACTTCCTTTCATTTGTTTTCTAAATGATTATATTATATTTCGTAGGTAAAATACAACTAAAAATTGAATTTTTTTTTAAAATTAAAGAAAAACTATTAATAATGAGATTTTGAGGAGAAAAAATTAAGTGAAAAATTAAATTAAAATAAAATAAATCTGTGAGAATAAGAAAATAGTATATAATTGATAAGGATAATAAAAATCTTAAGAGGAATTATTTATATAAATTCTAATTTGATTTTATGTTTAAAGTAAGGTGACTAAATGGAAATATTAAAAAATAAAAAAATGATGAAATTTATTGTAATTATTAGCTTATTAGTTTTAGGAATAAAAGGCTTTATGGGGAGTTTTAGCTTTTCAGTATTAGCAGAGGGGTTAAATAAGATTTCTCCAATAGGTTTTATAATTATGGGGCTTGTAGCATTTGTACCTATGTGTTTTTATGATTATTTAATAAAAAGAAAATTAAATTTAAAAATTTCTAATAAAGATATTTTTAAATTTGGTTTTATAGTTAATGCTGTTACTATTGTTGCTGGCTTTGGAGATGCAGCAGGAATAGGTCTTAGAGGGTATTTTTATAAAAATGAAGTAATAGATAAAAAGCAATTGATTATCTTTATTATCAATAATATATTTGATTTTTTACTCTAAAGGAGAATTTATTTTTTCCTTTAATGGAATAGTAGCTTTGTTAATAGCATTATATTTACCTGGAATTCTTATTTATAATTTTATAAAACATAAAGAAAGGAAAGTAAAAGAATATAATCATATAATATCTTCTTTTTTTGATTGGGGATTATCCACTTTATTGTTCTTTATTATATTAAAGATACTAGGTTTACAAATAACTTTTAATGAAATTTTCCCTGTTTACGTTATTGCAATGATTTTAGGAATAATTATTATGCTTCCTGGTGCTGTTGGAACTTTTGATTTATCCATGCTTATAGGTTTAACAACTGTTGGGGTATCAAAGGAATTGGCCCTATTAAGTATATTTTTATATAGAATTGCTTATTATATTATTCCTTTAATAAGAGCTGGAATAATTTATTTCACTGGAGCTTGGGAAGAAAGTAATAAAAAATTTAAAACTGCGGTGACCATAGCAGCAAGTAAAGTGAGCTTTTTAGGTTTAAGAATTTTAATATTTATGTCAGGGGTAGCTTTATTACTAATAAATGCAATTCCAAGATTTTTAGATAGATTTAGAGAAATTGAATTTTTAAGTTATGCTACTGAAATGTATTTTGCTAAAGTTCTTGTAATAATAGTTGCCTTTTGGATTTTATATATAACTACAGCCTATTTAAGTATCCCATTTAAAGTACATTTGATACCTAAAATATTTGAAATATTAACACATAGATATAAAAATTTAGTAAGTTTTAGTACCATAGGATTTATACTAGCATTGGTATTAATTATAACTTTCTATCTTTTAGGGAAATATAGAAATAAAAAAAAACATAGTTTAGTAGTAGATAATCTAGAAAAAATAGAGAAGATTTTAAAAAAATATAATGGTACGTCATTGACTCATTTAATTTTTTTAAAGGACAAATATGTATATTTTTCAGAAACCTATGATGCTATGATTCAATATGGAGTATATTCTAATAAATTAATAGTTTTAGGAAATCCCTTAGGAAAAACTGATCAGTTAAAGGGTTTTATAGAAGAGTTTTATGACTTTGCAGATAACTATGGTTATATTCCAATATTTTTGAAGTAAGTGGAGATATGATTGAAATGTTACATGAATTTGTTTATGAATTTATGAAATTAGGTGAGGCAGCAATAGTTGATGTTGAAGAATTTACAATAGTAGGACAAAAGATGCAAAAGGTAAGAACCTGTTGTAATAAAATAAATAGAGAAGGTTATAGTTTTGAGGTAATTGAGGGCTCCTATTCAGAATTACTTTTAGAAGAGTTAAAAGTAGTTTCAGATAAATGGTTATTAGGAAAAAAAGAAATGGGATTTTCAATGGGATTCTTTGATGAGGATTATATAAATAAAGGACCATTAGGAATTGTAAGAGATAAAGATGGAATTTTACAGGCTTTTGTTACAATAATGCCTACCTATGGAGAAAATAAAAAGTTTTGCTCAGATTTAATGAGGTTTTCAAGGGAAACTCCAAGAGGAGTAATGGATTATATGTTTGTGAAACTTTTAGAGTGGGGAAAAGAAAATAATTATAAATATTTTGATTTTGGTGTAGCGCCTCTTTCTAATGTTGGATCTTCTAAATATTCATTTTTAAGTGAGAGACTTGCCTATCAACTTTATTATTATGGGCAAAGATTTTATTCTTTTGAAGGGTTAAAAAAATTCAAAGCAAAATATGCACATAATTGGGAACCTAAATTTTTAGCATATAAAAATAAATTTAATTTACCAATTACAGCACTACAATCTAATTTAATTGTTTCTAGTGGAGCAAAAGGAAAAAATATTATTAAAAAATAAAAAAAGCTATATCAAATTATTTTTAATATTTTGATATAGCCTTTTTTTAATACCTAGGGAAAGCAGAAATTATTTTATTATCAGCTGTTAAATAAAGTTGTATTTCCATACCATTAGAAGAAGTTCCCTCATAAACATTTCCAAAAAGATGTTTTCTGGTTTTATAAGCTTCATTAATAGCATTTATAACTTTTTGAGGACTATAGGAATCTGGGAAAAAGGTAGAATATCCTTGATCATCAAGTTTATTTTTTCCATCAATTATTGCTTTAGCCATGAAGACACCAAATTTGTTATTTTTAGTTTTGGTATCAGCAATTATATAGCTAGATGAATTTTTTATATTTGCATAATGGAATCCTTCAGCTTTTCCATCTTTATTTATAGTACCTAAAAAAATATGTTTTTTAGCAGAGGGTAAAAAATTGTTTAAATTGTTTAAATTGTTTAAGTCATCTAAAGAATAGTCATAAGAATCATTATTAAGTTGATTTTCAGAATTTTTGTTTTGATAATTAACAAATGCAAAAATAACTGCTATTATAAGAACTAAAATAACTATTACAAAATTTCTTTTCAAAGAATTCTCTCCTTTATCCTAAGTAAAATATTATATTAATGAATCAACTGCTTTTTTTATTCGTAGTAAAGCATCTTCTACCATAGATTTAGGACAAGCTATATTTAGCCTTTGATGATTTATACCACCTGTTCCAAAGCTAGGTCCATAATTTAAAGCTACTTTTCCAACATTAATTAAAGCATCTTTTATTTCTAAATCACTTTTATTTAATTTAGAAAAATCTAACCACATTAAGTAAGTACCTTCCGGTTTTTTTACTTTGATTTCTGGGATATTTTCATTTATATAATTTACAACAAAATCAGCATTAGCTTCTAAGTATTCTAATAATTCATCAAGCCAAGGTTTAGCTTTAGTATATGCTATTTCAGTAGCTACTAAACTAAAAGAATTATTTCTTTTAATATCAATTCTAGAGAAGGCCGTATCTAAAATTTTAAACTCCTCTTCATTTGGAATTATAGCATAGGAACATTGAAGACCTGCTATATTAAAAGTTTTACTTGGAGCCATACAAGTTATTGTTATTTTTTCAAAATCTTTATTTATTGAAGCAAAAGGAATATGATTATGCCCCTTAAAAGTGATATCACTATGGATTTCATCAGATATAACTTTAACATTATATTTTAAACATATTTCTCCTAATTTTTTTAGCTCCTCTTTTTTCCAAACACGACCTACTGGATTATGAGGATTACAAAGAATAAACAATTTAACATCTTTAATATTTTCTTCTATATTTTTATAATCCATAGAATAATCACCATTATTATTAATAAGAGGGCTTACAACTAAATTTCTATTATTATTAGTTACAACAGAGCTAAAGGGACTGTAAACAGGTTCCTGTATCATTATCTTATCATTTTTATTAGTTAACTCTTGAATTATCATACTAATTGTAGGGATAACTCCAGGGCTAAATAAAAGCCAATCTTTTTCTATTTTCCAGTTATGAACATCATTTAACCAATTAACGATTGATTGATTATAACTGTCTGGTCTTGTAGTATAGCCATAAATTCCTTGCTCGAGTCTTTCTTTTAAACCTTCAATTATACAAGGTGCTGCTTTAAAGTCCATATCAGCAACCCACATAGGTAATAAATCATTACTTCCAAAATTTTTGTCCATTTCAGACCATTTAGCTGAAAAGTTATTACTTCTATCAATGATTTCGTCAAAATTAAAATTCATAGTAATTCTCCTTTGTAAAATATTATAGTAACAAAATTAATGGTTTTATTTTTCTATATAAGATTTCCCAGATAAATGTTTTATATCTATTTTAAAAACCTTAACTGCATCTATAGCTTTTTCTATATAAATTTTACCTGAAGCTATATAATCTTTAGAATATTTATTTAATATTTCTAATAAAATATTTCTTTTTTCATCAGAAAATACTTCACTAGCATCACCAAAAGCAATAACGCTTTCATATTCGCTATCAAACTTTTCTCTTAATACTTTTGAATGTGGCACAATTGTAAAAGAAACTTTATTATTAAAATTTATATTATCAATTTTATTTCCTAAAATTCCACAGTGAAAATAAATAGAGCTATCTATATAAACAAAGTTCACAGGAACTGTGTAAGGATATCCATTTTCTCCTATTGTTCCTAAAACACCAAACTCAGTAGTTTCTAAAGCTTTTTTAATTTTATCTTCTGAAAGAATTAAGTATTTTTTTCTAATTTCTTTAAACATAAAAAAATTCTCCTTTAGCATTAGTTTAATGTAATTTTACTACATAAATTACATTAAAGATAGTTTGCTATAAAGGAGAAAAAAGCTATTTAATGAATAAATTTTTTGTATTTTAACTGTTTTTTTCTAAAAAGCTATAAATTTGATTTTTTTCTTTAAAATCTTTAGAAGCTATAAAAGAACCAATAAAAAAACTTAAAATAGCAATTAAAAGAATAATTAAAGTTACTTTTTTAATTTTTTTTGAGTCTTTATTTTTATTAAATAATTTCATAAAAACATCCTTTCTGTTTTTATATCACAAAATAAGACAATAAAAAACATAATTTTACATAACATTATAAAATTATTATGTTGAAAGAATATAAATATCTGATAAAATTAATGTTAAAATTAACTTTTATGGGGTGAAGAGAATGAAAGAAATTAAAATACAAGATATAGAAGGTTTTTTATTAGGTCATAGTGAAAACAAAGAAGCTGGGACAGGGTGCACCGTAGTAATATGTAAAGAAGGCGCATCAGCTGGAGTTGATGTAAGAGGGGGAGCACCAGGAACAAGAGAAACAGATTTATTAAATCCTTCTGAAATGATAGAAAAAGTACATGGGATTGTTTTAGCTGGGGGATCAGCTTTTGGGCTAGATGCATCAGCTGGAGTAATGGAGTATTTAGAGAAAATTAGTGTAGGCTTTGATGTAGCTGTTACTAAAGTTCCTATAGTTTGTTCAGCTGTTTTATTTGATTTAGCCTGTGGGGATTATAAAGTTAGACCAGATAAAGAAATGGGTTATAGAGCAGCATTAAATGCAGAAGAATATAAGGATGATGAAAATGGAAATATAGGCTGTGGTACTGGAGCAACTGTTGGAAAAATATTAGGAATAGAATCAGCTATGAAAGGAGGCTTTGGAAGTTTTGCGGTTCAAGTAGGAGATTTGAAAGTGGGAGCTATAGTTGGAGTAAATTGTTTAGGTGATGTTATAAATCCTAAAAATGGTGAAATTATAGCTGGTGCAATTAATAAAGAATCTTTTAAATTTTATGAATCAGAGAAATTATTATTTGAAAATTATGAAAAGTGTACAGGTGGATTTAAGGGTAATACAACTATAGGAATTATAGTTTCTAATGGAAATCTAACAAAGGCTCAAAATAAAAAAATAGCATCGATGGCTCATAATGGATTTGCTAGAACAATGAAACCAGCACATACTATGTTTGATGGAGATACAATTTTCTCAATGTCTAAAGGAGAGGTACAGGGAGATGTTAATTTAATTGGTTCATTAGGAGCATATGTTATGGAGAGGGCTGTATTAAAAGCAGTAAAAAATGCTGAAACAGCCTATGGATTTTTAGCAAATAAGGATTTGAATAAATAAAAATATAGAAAAGTTTATTAGTTTTTGTTTAAAAAATACATACAACTATTTTTTATAGTTGTATGTATACCTAAAGTTTTAAATAACCTAAATTTTTTAGTTCTAATTCAATGAGATTAAGTGATTCTAAAGAATCGCATTGAATTTTATGAAAATGTCTTTCCTTAGTCAAAGTAGTTAAAGGAATAAATTCTGAATTATTGATTTTTTCTAAAAAATTTTTAACATCTCTCCGACAAGATATAGACATAGAAACAGAAATTTCTCCATAAATAGGATGTCTTATCATTGTAGATATGATTTTACCGCCATTATCTACAATAGTATTTAGTTCAGTTTCTATAGCATTGACATCATGGATAACTTCAAAAATTTTTTCGAATTTAGAGGATTTATTTTCAAAATTATTTTTTAGAATATAACCTTTATTAGTTGAAAAAATAGAAATACCATTAGCCCTTAATAAAGCGATATCTTGAACAATAATTTGCCTAGTAACTCCTAAATCTTTTGCTAATTCAGTGCCATTTATAGCTTTATCAGCGGTAAAAAGTATTTGTTTTATAGATTCTCTTCTATCATCGGCAGTCATTAAGTCCTCCTTGTAAAATTTTTATTTGAATAGTTATAAATAAAAATTTTAATTCTATAAGATTATTGAAATTATAGCTAGAAAAAAGGATTTTTGTCAAGATTTTAGAATTATTTTGATAGCTGAATCATAGACTCTAATGGTTTTTTAGCTTTATCTATTAAATTATCATCAAGAAAAATTTCACCAGTTTCAAAAGCAAGACAGTTATATAATTTTTCTAGGGTGTTTTTCTTCATACTTCTACAAACTTGAGGAATAGTAGGAACATAAAATTTTGCTAAAGGTTTAAATTTTTTCATTTGGTGTATGATTCCAATTTCAGTTCCTATGATAAATTCCTCAGAATTACTGCTTTTAACATATTCTAATAAAGCTTTAGTAGAACCTATACAATCAGCTAAAGCAAGGGTGTTTTTAGGACATTCAGGATGTATAAGGACTTTAGCTTCTGGGTGAAGTTCTTTTAATAATTCTATATCATTTAAGGTAATTCCTTCATGAACACAACAAAATCCTTTATTAGGGATAATATTTTTATAAGGTACTTTTGTAGCAACGTAAGAACCTAAATTTTTGTCAGGAATAAAGAAAATATTATTAGAATCAATTTTAGAAACTATATCAATAGCATTAGAACTTGTAACACAAATATCTGAAAAGCTTTTAACTTCAGCAGTAGTGTTCACATAAGCTACCACTGTTAAATCTTTATAATTATTTCGCATTTCCTTAATTTTCTCTTTATTAATCATAGCCGCCATAGGACAATCAGCAGCTAAATCTGGCATTATAACCTTTTTACTTGGGCTTAAAAGTTTTGCACTTTCTCCCATGAAATTTACCCCACAAAAACAGATTATATCAGCAGTGGTTTCTTGAGCTAATTTAGATAATTCTAAAGAATCACCTACAAAATCAGCTAAATCCTGTATTTCACCATTAACGTAATAGTGAGCTAAAATAATAATATTTTTTTCTTTTTTCAATTCCTTAATTTTTTCTACATAATTCATAATAAGCCCCCTTAAATAGCTTTCATATTTTTCATAGAAATATCTAATGCTTTTACTGAATGAGTAATAGCACCAGAAGAGATAATATTAGCTTTAAGATCTTTTAACTCTAAAAGATTTTCAATAGATATATTTCCCGAAATTTCAATAATGGCTCTGTTATTAATTAAAGAAATAGCCTTTTTCATTTCTTCTTTAGTCATATTATCAAGCATTATAATATCTACATTAGCTTCTAGAGCTTCTTTTACTGAATCTAAATTTTCAACTTCCACTTCAATTTTATTTACAAAAGAAATATTTTTTCTAACTAAAGAAACAGCTTTTTCAATTCCTCCCGCAGCAGAGATATGATTATCTTTTAACATTACTGCATCACTTAAATTAAACCTATGATTTATACCACCACCAACTTTTACAGCATATTTATCTAAAATTCTCATATTTGGTAAAGTTTTTCTTGTATCGGCTAGCTTTAAAGAACTTTCTTTTAAAATTTCAACATATTTATTAGTAGTGGTTGAAATTCCAGACATTCTTTGAATTAAATTTAAAGCTGTACGTTCACCAGATAATAAAGATCTAGTTTGTCCAGTTAATACTCCTAAAAGATCACCGGATTTTACTTTATCTCCATCTTTGAAAAATCCTTTAAAAGAGCTATTAGAATCTAAAGTTTTAAAAACTTTTTCAAATACAGAGAGTCCACAAATTATTCCATCTTCTTTAGTAATTAAATCTACTGTACTATAATGTTTTTCGGAAAATAAAGAATCAGCAGTTAAATCGAAATTGTTAATATCTTCTTTTATTGCATTTTTAATCAAATCATCTAAAAATAAAATATTCATAAAATCCCTCCAAAATAAAATTATAATATCATCTGTATATACAGATGTCAATTCAATTATAATAAAAGTTAAAAAATAATGAACTAATTTATTGAAAAAATACTTTTTTTAAAGAAATGATAAAATATTTTTATTTTAATAAAATATTTAAGCGAAAAGTAACAAAAAATACAATGATTATATATTGATTTAAAAATTTCTAAATGTTAGAATTAATGAAAATGATTAGTAACATAAGATTTTATTGGGGGATAAATTATGATTTCTAAATTTAGTGTTAAAAAACCGTTTACTATATTTGTATCTGTAATATTGGTTTTAATTTTAGGGATTGTTTCTTTTGGGGGCATGAAAACAGACTTATTACCTAAAATTGAATTGCCATTTGTTATGGTTATTACAGCTTATCCAGGGGCTACTCCAGAGAAGGTAGAACTTGAAGTAACAAAACCTTTAGAAAAAGTATTATCTACAACTAGTGGGGTGGATAAGATTAATAGTGTTTCAAGGGAAAATTCTAGTATGATAATGGTTCAATTTTCATCAGGAATAAATATGGATAGTGCTATTATAGATTTAAATTCCAAGTTAGATTTGGTTAAATCTAACTTAGGTGAAACTGTACAAAATCCTATGATAATGAAGATGGATCCAGATATGTTACCTATAATGATTGCAACAGTAGATGTAAAAGGATTAGAGGGAAAAGAGTTATCTGAATATGTAAAAAATGAAGTTATTCCAAGTCTTGAAAGAACTGATGGAGTTGCATCAGTAGATCCAATGGGACTTTTAGAAGAAAAAATAAAAATAACTTTAGATGAAGAAAAAATTGACGAAATTAATAATAAAGTATTAAGAAGTATAGATTCAGGATTAGCTGATGGAGAAGCAAAACTTAATAAAGCTAAGAGTGAATTAAAGGCAGGGAAGAAAAAGTTAGAAGAGGAATCTTTAAAGAAAACTGAGGAACTAGTTTCTGGAGGTATAGCTTTAGGCGATGGTAAAAATAAACTTGAGGAAGCTTTAAAAGATTTGCCTAAATTAAAAACTCAATTAGAAGCACAAAAAAAAGATTTAATAGATAAAAAAACTTTACTTGAAAAACTTATTAAGTGGCAAGAAGAGTCTAATATTCCAGTGGTTGATGAGGAAAAAGAAGCTTTAAATCAATTTAATCAAGGAATAGCTAAACTTGAAGAGGCTATTTCAGATATTGATAGTCAAAAGCCTACTTTAGAAAGTAAATTAAAGGAATTACAGGATGCAGAAAAAAATATAGAAGTAGGGAAATTAGTTTTAAATCAAGAACTAAGTAAAATGTCTTCTACTTTAGCAACTTCTGAGGCAGAATTAAATAAAGCAGAAAAAGAAATGGAAAAGGCTAGAGAAGAAGCTTACAAGAAAGCAAATTTAGGAGCAACAATAACTAAGGAAAATGTTGCTAAGTTAATAATGGCTCAAAACTTTGCAATGCCAGCAGGTTATATAGAGCAAGGTAATGAAAAATTCGCTGTAAAAGTGGGAGATAAAATTTCACAGATGGAGGAACTAGAAAATTTAGTTTTATTTAATGTAGGAGCAGCGGGAATAGGAGAAATAAAGCTTTCTGATATAGCTAAAGTAGAATTTGATGATAATAAAGAGGAGTTATACACTAAAGTTAATGGAAATGATGGAATACTTTTTACAGTACAAAAACAAAGTACCGCATCAACTTCAGAGGTTTCAAGTAAGATAAATAAGAATATTGAAGAGTTAACTAAAAATAATGAAGCTCTAACTATAACAACACTTCAAGATCAAGGAATATATATAGATTTTGTTATTAATTCAGTACTTAAAAATTTAGTTTTAGGTGGAATTTTTGCAATAATAATATTATTTTTCTTCCTGAAGAATTTAAGACCAACTATAATAATAGCAGTTAGTATTCCAATAAGTTTATTATTTGCAATAGTATTGATGTACTTTAGTGGAGTAACAATGAATATTATTTCATTAGGAGGACTTGCTTTAGGGGTAGGAATGCTAGTGGATAATAGTATTGTTGTTATAGAGAATATTTATAGATTAAGGAATTTGGGAATACCTGCTAAAGAAGCCGCAGTAAAAGGAGCAAAAGAAGTTTCAGGAGCTATAATGGCATCAACATTAACTACTGTATCAGTATTTTTACCTATTGTATTTACAGAAGGGTTATCTAAACAGTTATTTACTGATATGGGGCTAACTATTGCTTATTCTCTTATAGCAAGTTTAATAGTAGCTTTAACATTGGTACCAGCTTTGTCAGCTTCAGTTTTAAATAAGACAGAAGAAAAAGAACATAAACTTTTTGATAAAATGGTAATGATATATGAAAAGGCTTTAAGAAAGGCTTTAAAACATAAAGCTATTGTACTTATAGTAGTTTCAGTTTTATTTGTGGGAAGTACTTTATTAAGTCTTTCTAAGGGAACTGTATTAATGCCTACATCAGATGGAAATCAAATTTCTTTAACTATGACTATGCCAAAAGGTAGCGATAAAGAAGCCACTAAAAACACTAGCAATAGTATTATTGAAAAGTTGACTTCTATAGAGGATATAGAAACTATCGGAGCTACTGAAATGGCAAATTCTATGGGAAGTTCTACAGGGAAAAATCAAATCTCTATGTATATTCTTTTAAAGGATAATAAAAAACTAACTAGTCAAGAGATTGGTAAGGAAATAAAAGAATTAACTAAGGATTTTGATTGTGATATAAAAGTACAAACTGAAACTATGGATATGTCTGCTTTAGGGGGTTCTGGAGTAAGTTTGAAAATAAAGGGACAAGATTTAGAAAATTTAAAAACAATAGCAAAGGATTTAACAACAGTAGTTTCTGAGGTTGAGGGAGTTACTAATGTAACAAATGGATTAGATTCAGGAAATAAGGAAGTTGTTATAATTGTAGATAAGAAAAAAGCTATGGAAAAAGGATTAACTGTAGCTCAAGTTTATCAAGAAATTTCAATGGCTATTAAAAATGAAGCAACTTCAACTAATTTAAATGTTGAAAATAAAGAATATCCTATAGTACTTGTTAATTCAGAAGAAAATAAAGTATCAAAGGATACTTTGAAAAATTATGAAATTAAAATAGCAAAAGAGGGTAAAGAAGAAAAAGTAGCTTTAACTGATATAGCAAAAATAGAAGAAGCGGATAGTTTATTAGAGATAAATCATGAAAATCAAATGAGAATAATGTCTGTTAATGCAGAGGTTGATAGGGATCATAATATAGGTCTTGTAAATAAAGATATAGAAGGAAGATTAAAAGATTATAAAATCCTAGACGGATATACTGTAGAATTAGGTGGAGAAAAAGAATCTATGGATAGTACTTTTAGAGATTTAATTTTAATGATTTCTTTAGCTATAATATTTATTTACCTGATAATGGTTGCACAATTTCAATCATTATTATCACCATTTATAGTGTTATTTACTATTCCATTGGCATTTACTGGAGGCTTCTTGGCTCTTTACTTAACTAATTTTGAGATAAGTATGATAGCAATGCTTGGATTTTTAGTTCTTGCTGGAATTGTAGTTAATAACGGAATAGTTTTTGTTGACTATGTAAATCAATTAAGAGCATCTGGTATGGAAAAAGAAGAAGCTTTAATTATAGCAGGGAAAACTAGAATAAGACCAATACTTATGACTGCATTTACTACAATTCTTGGACTTGTAACTTTAGCCCTAGGAATTGGAATGGGGGCAGATATGATACAACCAATGGCTATAGTAACAATAGGTGGACTTTTATATGCTACTATTTTAACCTTGTTTGTAGTTCCTAGTATTTATGCTATTTTAAATAGAGAGAAAAAGAAAAATAAAGTTTAAAAAAGATGCTTTTAGCATCTTTTTTATTTAAATATACAGATATTTACTTTAAAATGATAATATATTGATAAGGGGTGGTTAGAATGGTAACTTTTGAAAAGATATTTAGTGGAACTAGTTCAATAATAAAAGCAAAACTCCATAAGGGGGAGTCTATTAAGGCAGTATCGGGAGCTATGATTTCAATGACTGATACATTTGATGTCAAATTAAACAGTGGGGGTTTTAAAAAAGCATTTGGAAGAATGTTTTCGGGACAATCTACTTTTTTAGTAGAATATACTGCTAAAACAGATGGTGAAATAATGCTTTCTCCTAGTTTTTTAGGAGAAATAGAATTCATTGATTTAGAAAGAGGCAAAGAATATACTTTAGGTCAATATGCATTATTAGCTTTAGAGGGCAATGTTGATTTAAATAACAAAATGAAAGGTGGAAAAGGCTTTTTATCAGGAGAAGGAGTATTTCAAGTTGATGTAAAAGGAGAAGGAATATTAGCCTTAACAGCTTACGGAAAAATAATTAAAAAAGAACTTGCACTGGGAGAAAAATTTATAATTGATACCAACCATTTAGTGTTAAGAGATAAAAGTATAGATTATAAGGTAGAGTGGATATCAGATGGAATAACCTCTTTTGCTAGTGGTGAAGGTTATGTAATGAAATTTACTGGACCTGGAGTTGTATGGTATCAAAGTAAAAATCCAAGTTATTTATCAACACCGACAACTTAATGTATAATATTTTTTGTTTAGTTTATAATAATTTTGAGAAAAGTTTATACTTTAAATAAAAAAACACTTTTAAAATAATATAAATAAAGGAAAAATATATATATTTTTGAATAAATATTAAAAGGTAATTATATTATTAAAAACTTATCATACGAATATATTGTTAAAAGGTTAGGTGAAATGATATAATGACTAAGTAATAATAATTCTTAATTATAACACAAATAACGAATAAAACTTAAAGTTATATCTGTAAGTTTATTTATATTAAAAGTGGAGGACGTATAATATGCTTAGAGTGTATCTTTTAAGCAAAGGAATGGAACACAAAAAAAGAGAAAGTCAAATTTTAGAAAATAATATAAGAGAAAGAGTAGAATTTAAGCGTGCTAGAAAGTATACTATGCAAATCAAAAAAATGCTTGATGATTTACAAAAATTAAATGATAAAGTAATTGATGATGAGATGATAGAAGTACTAGAAGAAGCGGCTAAAATTATAAAATCTAGACAATAATTTATTTTTTTAAATTTGAGGAAGAGGAATTTATGGAAAGTAATTTAGTTTGTAGATGTATGAATGTAAAAAAAGAAACTATAATTAAGGCCATAGAAATGGGAAATGCAAAAACTGTTGAAGATATTAGTAGAAAAACATCTGCTGGTACCGGCTGTGGAAGATGCAAAAAAACCATTCAATTAATCTTAGATGAATATCAAAAATAAAGGCTAAATCCTTTGGATTTAGTCTTTTTTTTAGTTAATTTTAATTTATTAATAAATTCTATAAATAATAATTTTTTTTATTCGATAATATAAAAAAGGGGAAAAGGAGATGAATTTATGGGAGAACTTATTAAATTTTTAATACCAGAAGTAATTCATATATTAGAGTTTTTTGGTGTTATCATTATAGCTATTGGCGCGATAAAGGCTTTTTATAAATATGGAATGAATCTTTTATTTAAGAAAAATCATTCTATAAAAATTGAATTTGCAGAGGCTTTAACTTTAGCATTAGAATTTAAGTTAGGTGCAGAAATATTGAAAACTGTTTTAGTTCAAACCTTTGATGAGATGTATATGCTTGGGGCTATAATATTATTAAGAGCAATTCTCGCTTTTGTAATTCATTGGGAGATTAAATCAGAAAAAAAACTTGAAAAGAATGAAAGCTAAATACTATACTTGACCACTGTATAAATATGGTATATAATAATCATTATTAATTTAAAAGACAGTTCGTGAGCCTCCTGTCTGTAAATAAAACTAAGGCATTAAAAGGGGCTTTGATTATAGAAAAGTCTCTAAATTTCATGCACCAAAGTAGAAAATTTAATGCCAGTTTATTTAAAAAATTCTAGGCTCTACAATGGGGGATTCTATGAATATAAACAATAAGACAAGAAAATTAATCATTTCAGCGGTAATAGCAGCAATATATGCAGTTTTAACTTTATGGCTTGCACCAATAAGTTATGGGAATATTCAATGTAGATTATCAGAAGTTATGGTGCTTTTAGCATTTATAGATCCATTTTATATTTGGGGTCTTACTTTAGGATGCTTTATTGCTAATGCTTTAGGACCAGATGCTGTGATGAATATAATTTATGGTGTACCAGCCACTTTTATAAGTGTTGTTTTTGTAGCATATACAGGGAAATACTTAAGAAATACAAAGTGGGGAATTTTTTTAGCATCTTTATGGCCAGTATTATTTAATGGATTATTAATTGGATATATGCTTTCTAAATTATTACATCTACCATTAATAATAACAGGTGGACAAGTAGCTATAGGAGAATTTTTTGCAGTTTCAGTAGCTGGAATAATAGTTTATAAATTAGTTTTTGAAAAATTAAAAAATAAAAAAGTGATATAAATTAAATGAAGAAAATAAATTCTAAAGTTTTAATTAAAGCAAAAGAATTTATTTTCTTTTTTTTAGTAAAGTTCCTGTAACAAAGAAAAGATAAAATAAAAATAGAAATTAAATAAGGAGATAAAAATGAAGATATTAATAGCAGATGATGAAAAACAAATGGTTAATATAATAGCTTTATATTTAAGAAAAGAAGGGTTTGAAGTAACAGTGGCTTTTGATGGAGAAGAAGCTTTAGAACAATTATATGAAAAGCAATTTGATTTAGCTATATTAGACTGGATGATGCCTAAATTAAATGGAGTTGAGGTTTGTAAAAAAATAAAGGAATTAAAAAATATAAAAATAGTTATGTTAACAGCAAAATCAGAAAATGATGATGAATTTTTAGCTTTAGAAAAAGGGGCTGATGACTATTTAAGAAAACCCTTTGATCCAAGAATATTAATATTAAGAATTAAAAAGATTTTAGGGATAGAAAAGATAGTTGGCTTTGAAGAATTTAAGTTAGATATTGTAGGGAAAAAACTTTTTTCTGGAACAGAAGATTTAAATTTAACAAGAAGAGAATTTGATTTAATGGAATGTTTTTATAAAAATAAGGGAAAGATTTTATCAAGAGATCAACTTTTAGATTTAGTTTGGGGATTTGATTATTATGGAGATTATAGAACTGTAGATACTCATATTCATAGATTAAGAGATAAAATAGGAGCAAGATATATAAAAACTTATAGAGGAATGGGTTATTGTTTTGATTTTTAAATATAATAAATTTGGTAAAAAACTCTATTTAATGACATTTATAATTATAATAGTGGTTTTTGGAAGTACTTATTTTTTAAATAATTTTTTTCTTTCTAAATATTATGTATATGAAAGTAAAAAAAATGTAGATTCTATATATAATTATATAAAAGGAACTTCTCTTAGTGAGGTACAAAAAAATATAGATTATTTAGAAGGAGAAAATAATGTAACTATTTTAATTATAAATTCTGATTATAACTTAGAGGGATTAAATGGATTTAATGAGAACATACAATTACTTTTAAATAAAAATAAAATCAATATAAGTAAATTTTGGCTTACAGAAAATGATTTAAAAGAAGTTAATGAAGGGATGTATGTAAATAAAATATTTTATCAACCAAAACTTCAATCAAATTATTTTGTGAAAATTTTTAAAGATAAAGGTGAATTTATTTTAATAGGAAAATCTCTAGCTAATAATAGTAGTACTATAAAAATAATTAATAAGTTTAATTTTTATATTATTACTATAGCAATTTTTATTAGTTTATTTTTGGTATGGTTATTTACAAGAAAAACTATAAAATCAATAGGAGATTTAAAAAATCAAGCAAGAAATATAGCAAATTTAAATTTTAATAATAGTTATATAAAAACTAATGATGAAATAGAAGAATTATCAAAAGATTTAAATATAATGAGTGAAAAATTAAAAAAAGCCCATGAAGATTTAGAGCAGAAAAATGAAGATTTGAAGCTTTTAATATCAAGTATTTCCCATGAAGTTAAAACTCCATTAGCCTTAATTAAAGCCTATGCTATAGGGATGAAAGATGGATTAGATGATGGTAATTTTTTAGATGTAATTATTGAACAGGTAGACACTAGCTCAGAATTAGTTACTAATCTTTTAGAGCTATCAAAAATACAAAGAGCGGTGGCTAAAAAAGAAAACTTTGATTTAATAAAACTTTTAAATGAAATAGTAAATAGTTATAGAATAGCACTTAAAAATAGTAATTTAAAATTGATAATGAATTTTAATGGATTAAAAAATGGAGAAATATTGGCAGATAAAAAACAAATAGAAATAGTTTTAAATAATCTTATTAGTAATGCTATTAAATATAATGATGGAAATTATATTAGTATTAATTTAGAAAAAAAACAGGAGAAAATAAAATTAACAATAGCTAATGAAACAAATAAAGTGATGAAAGAAAATTTAAATGAAATTTGGAAGCCTTTTTATGTAATTGAACAATCACGAAGTAAGGAATTAACTGGTACAGGAATTGGATTATCTATAGTAGAAAATATTCTTAAATTAAACAATCTTTTATACTCTGTAGAACTAGAAAATAAGGTTATTTTATTTAATATTACATTTTAGAAATTAGCTTTTTCAATTTAACCAAATTATCATAATTAGTAATTATTTTGAAATGAAAAATTCATTAGAAGGTATTAAAAAATTCTATTATTAGAAATCTATCTGTAAGTAGCTTTTGCTAAAATTAAAACATAGATTAAATCAGTAAAATTTGAAGGGGCAGATGAATAAAATGAAAAAAGGGTTAATTGGTATTTTAGTTATAGTTATGGGGATGACACTTGTAAGTTGTAATGGTGTAGTAGAAAAAAAAGAACAGGGAAATAAAGATACAACAACAGCAGTAGCAGAAGATAATAAGACAGCAAATAATAAAGAAAATATTGTGACTCTAGATATAAATGATAAAAATTCAGTAAATAAATTGAATAATACTAAAGTAGATAATAGTGAAAAAGAAAATAAAGAAACAAATAAAAAAGAGAATAGCAATGATGAAAATAAAGTTGAAAATAATAAAGAGATAACTAAGGAAGAAACTATAAAAAATATTGAAAAAACTTTAAATGATTTAGATTATACTAAAGAGGTTAATGGAACTGTAGAATTTCAAGGAAATCAAGTAACAAGCAGTATAATAGAAAATTTAGAAAATGATTATTATGTATTTTATATTAATTCTGGAACTGGTGAAGAGGCTATAACTTTAGAAAATGCTTATGCAGTAAACAAGAAAACTAAAGAAATTTTTGTTATTAGAGTTGATGGTCAATTTATGAAATATAAAGATTTTCAAAAGTGGAATGAAGAAGTTAAAAATCAATTAAATAGTTTCTTTAAAGCAGAAAATATTGCAATGAATTTAACTTATACTAAAAATAATAATTATTATGTTATGAAAAATGATAATTTAAATGAAAAATATAAAAATTATTATTGTTTTGATTTATATAAGGAAGGAGAAAATGGACTTGAAAATATAAATATATCATATTTAGTAGAAAAAAATAATGGTGAAGTAAAAGTTAGTATAAAAGGAAATAGTCCAATTTCTTATAGTGAATTTATAAAAGGGGAAAATTTATAATTAAAAAGCAATTATCTTTATAAAATTTATAGTTCCCCCTATAAATTTAAAACACAGTTTAAAACACTGTGTTTTTTTGATTTGAAAATAAATATAATTGTGGATTTATATATTTTTTATTAAAGTAAAGAATCTTTATAAAATTTAATTAGCTTATTTTAGATAAAAAGATTTATTATTAGTAAAAAATAAGTTAAAATATATTTATATTGTATAAATTTGTAATAAAAAGGGGATTGGTAAAATGTATTTAATAAAATCATTTGAGAATTATGATAAAAAAAATTGGGGCGAAGTAGAGAGCATAGAAATAGCTAATTATCCTTGGGATACTATAAATTATAAACCAGAGGTGAAAATACAATTGTTTCATACTAATGAGGCAATCCATGTTAAATTCACAGCTACAGAAAAATCACTTGTTATAAATACCTTTGAAGATAATGGTTCAGTTTATAAAGATAGCTGTGTAGAGTTCTTTTTTGCACCAGTAAAAAATGATGAAAGATATATGAATTTTGAAATAAATGCCATAGGAAAGTTACTTCTTCAAATAGGAAAAACAGGAGCAGAAAGAGAAACTTTAGTAAATGAAGATTTTTCAATCTTTAATATAGAAAGTTCAGCCAATAAGAATAATTTAGATGAATTTAAAGATTTTAAACCTTGGACAGTAGAATATAAGATACCTTTTGAATTTATAAAAAAATTCTATGAAAATTTCAGTTTAGAAAATGGACTAGAATTTAAAGGAAACTTTTATAAATGTGGTGACAAGACAGAGATAGCTCATTATGGATGTTGGAATTTTATAACTTATCATAAACCTTCTTTTCATAGACCAGAATTTTTTGGAAACTTAATTCTTCAGTAATAGATTAATTTAAAATAATCATTGGAGCTATATTAATTTAAAAGATAGTTTTTAACTGCTTTTATTTTGATATAGCTCTTAAATATTATATCCATACAATTTGAATTTTGTTTTTTAAAATGCTATATTGGTAAAAAAAGGAATTAAGGAGTTTGGATTATGGAAAGAAAAGAATTAAATAAAAACTTAGCTCAAATGCTTAAAGGCGGAGTTATAATGGATGTAACTAATAAAGAAGAGGCTATAATAGCAGAAAAGGCTGGGGCTTGTGCTGTAATGGCTTTAGAGAGAGTACCTTCAGATATAAGAAAAGAGGGCGGAGTGGCTAGAATGTCAGATCCTAAAATGATAAAAGAAATTCAAAATGCAGTATCAATTCCTGTTATGGCAAAGGTGAGAATTGGACATTTTGTAGAAGCTCAAATATTAGAAGGATTAGAAATAGATTTTATTGATGAAAGTGAAGTATTAACTCCAGCTGATGATAAATATCACATTATGAAAGAAGATTTTAATGTTCCCTTTGTTTGTGGAGCAACAAATCTTGGGGAAGCCTTAAGAAGGATTGCAGAGGGGGCAGCTATGATAAGAACAAAAGGAGAAGCTGGAACTGGAGATATTGTACAGGGAGTAAGGCATATAAGAACAATAAATGCTGAAATAAAGAAAATTGTAGAAGCTAAAAAAGAAGAGTTAATAACAATAGCAAAAGAATTAAATGCTCCCTATGATTTAGTATTAAAGGTTAAAGAAAAGGGGAAATTACCAGTTGTTAGTTTTGCAGCAGGGGGGATAGCAACACCGGCAGATGCAGCTCTTATGATGCAATTAGGAAGTGAAGGAGTTTTTGTAGGTTCTGGAATATTTAAATCTAAAAATCCAGAGAAAAGAGCAAGAGCCATTGTACTTGCAACTACTTATTATGATAATCCTAAAAAATTAGCTCAGTTATCAGAGGATTTAGGTGAGGCTATTTCAGGAATTAATGAAAGTGAGTTAAAAGTTAAATATGAGAATAGAGGATGGTAAATTAAATATTGGTGTTTTAGCCCTTCAAGGAGGATTTATAGAGCATATTAATCAGATAGAGGCTTTAGGACAGAATGGGATTTTAGTGAAGGATAAAGAGGATTTAAATGAAATAGATGGATTAATACTTCCAGGGGGAGAAAGTACTGTGATAGGAAAACTTTTAGAATTAACTGGTTTAAAAGAACCAATAAAAAGTTTAATTAAAAATGGATTGCCTACATTAGGAACCTGTGCTGGAATGATAATTTTAGGAAAAGAAATTGAAAATGAAGGAAGTTATTTAAATCTTATGAATATAAAAATTAAAAGGAATGCTTATGGAAGGCAGATGGGAAGTTTTAAAATAACGGGAGATTTTAAAGGTATTTTTGAAAAGATTGAACAAATTTTTATTAGAGCACCATATATTGAAGAAATACTAAACAAAGAAACAGTTAACATTTTATCAATAGTTAATGAAAAGATAGTAGCAGTAGAGGAAAAAAATATGATAGCACTTTCTTTTCATCCAGAGCTATCTAATGATTTGAAAATAATGAATTATTTTATAAAAAAAATAAAGGATAACTTGAAGTTGTAATTACAACTTCAAGTAGTAGTAATTAATTATTTTAAAAATTGATTAGTTTTTCCCATAATATAAGCTAATTTAATAATATTTTTTTCTTCAATAGATAAAGGTCTATTGTAAATTTTTTCAAATTGTTTAAATAATGCTTCAGTATCTAGATTTTTTTTCTTACTTTTTAATCTTTTAACTTTATTTAAGTTATATTTTTCAGTTTTAAAGGCGGAGTTGAAAATTTTTTTAAAAACTTCATAAGTAAATAATGCATCAAAAAAAGCATTATGATAATCTCCTACCATTAGGATATTTAAATTTTCTACCGCTGTTTGTAAGCCTATTTTTTTACCTTTATTATAATTGAAATATAAAGAAGTTTCTCGTTGTATATCAATGTATTCAAGAGGAACTTTTTTTATATTTAAATTATGATAATTTATATTTTTTATAAGTTCTTTTATATCAGAAGTACCCCAAGTACCAAAAGCAACAGTATCATCAGAAATAAATTCTAAAAAATCTTTAAAAACTATAGAAAATTCATCAGAATTATTTAAATCATTTATGTTAATATTAGTTAACTTTTCTACATAAGGGTGCAATTCTTTGTGCACTGTTGGTTTTATTAGGGAATTAAAAGTTGATATAACTTTTAATTCTTTATCTATTTTAACAGCACCTATTTGAATTATTTCAAATAATAATTTATTATTTGTTGATTTTCGCTCTTCTTTAGTTAAAGAACTTTGATTAAATTCTAAATCAAAAATTACATAGGACAATGGTTTAATCACCTCATTTCTATAATAATTATAATATAAATGTGGGAAAAATATTAAAAAAATTTACAATTAAGTTTTAATAACAAATTTATTAATAAATACATATTATTAAAGTGTTAGTAATTATTATTAAGTAAGGTGGAAAAATGAGTGTAAAAAAAATATTTAAAAATGAATATGACTTTATTGTTAATAGTTATAGGGAAGGGAGAGGATATTTATATAAAAATAAAAGAGATATTTTAGATGATTTAAATAATGGAGAGGTAGAAAGTGAAACAGATTATTTTATCTATGTAGATTTAAGACATTTTATGACATATATATATAGAAAGAATAAAGAGAAATGGAACATAGAAAAATCATGTATTTGTTCAATTGGAAAACCAGCAACTCCTACAATAATAGGAAAATATAAAGTGGAATTAAAGGGAGATTATTTTGGAGTAAATCATGGATATAAATGTTTATATTATACCCAAATAGAAAAGAATTATTTATTTCATTCAATAATTTATAATTTAGATGGTTCTATTAGAGATGGAAGATTAGGAATGGCTATTTCAGATGGATGTATAAGATTAGCTACAGCTAATTCTAAGTGGATTTTAAACAATGTACCTACAAACTCTACTATATTAATAAAATAAAAAATATAAGGAATAAAAATCGTTTTTTTAGACATAATAAACTTGAAATCATAAATGGGAAAGGGTTTTAAATTTAAGAAACTTTTCTTAATGAATTTTAATTGGAGGAATAGAAATGGATAAAAATTTAACTTGTAAAGATTGTGGATCTGAATTTGTATTTACAGAGGGAGAACAAGCTTTTTATAAGGAAAAAGGATTTACTAATGAACCAACTAGATGTGTACCTTGTAGAAAAGCTAAAAAAGAAAACGCTAATAAAAAATTTTAAAAAAAGTACTGCATAAGCAGTACTTTTTTTAAAATTTTAGTTGTTTTTTTCTTTTTACTAGCATATACTTTAATTAATGATAAAACAATGTTACGTTATATTTCTTAAAATTATTTATTTTTCAAAAAAAATAAAAATTTTTTTGAAGTATAATAAAACAATGTTACAAAGGAGAGGTAAATATGAATAATAATACAACTATTAATGGATTAGGAACAATAACAAAGGGAGAATATAATCACATTTCAATTACAGGAGTTGGAAAACTTTTAGGAGATTTAAAAGCTAATAATATAGATGTTATAGGAAGTTGTAGTGGAAATGGATTTTTAGAAGTTAAAGAAATTTTAGTTAATGGTCATATGAATTATGATGGAGAAATTCTTTCTAATAATTTAATTTCAGTTAATGGAAATATGATGGTTAAAAATAACCTTTTTGCTGAAAATTTAAAAATTGCAGGAAATTTAAAAATTAATGGTAATTGTGAGTTTAGTAGAATTAATGTTTCTGGAGCTTTTAATATTAAAGGAAATTGTGAAGGGAATAATTTTCATTGTAATGGAGCAGTAAATATAGATGGTTTATTAAATGCAGATAATATAGAATTATATCTTTATAAAGAAGCTAATATAAAGGAAATTGGTGGAGAAAATATAGTAGTAAAAATAGATTCTAAGTTAAATAAAATTCCTTTAGTAGGAAAAATTTTAAATAGTCAATTAAAAGCAGAAACTATAGAAGGGGATAATATATTTCTAGAATATACAACAGCGAAAAGAGTTTCTGGAAAAAATATTGTTATAGGTGAAGGTTGTATAATAGAGGAAGTTATTTATAGTGAAAACGTAGATGTTCATATGGATAGTAAAGTTGATAAGAAAACTTTTAATGGGAAATTAGATTTATTAAAATAGGTAGGTGAGATTTATGGAAGAAAAATTGATATCAAAAAAGGATTTATTAGATTATACAGGAATATCCTACGGGCAATTATATAGATGGAAAAGAAAAAAAATCATACCGGAAGAATGGTTTATAAAAAAAAGTGTTAGTACAGGTCAAGAAACATTTTTCCCAATGGAGCAAATTTTAGAAAGAATAAATATGATATTAGCACTTAAAGATGAAAAATCATTAGATGAGCTAGCTAATAAATTTTCGACTAATGTAGAAAATATAGAAATATCAAGAAATTATATCATGGGAAGAAATTTAATTTCACAATTTGTTTTAGAAAAATATGAAGAGTTTTATGAAAAAAAAGAAAAATATACTACAGAAGAAATGATTTTGCTTTTACTTTTTGAAGAACTTATAAATACGGCAGCATTGAGTTTTTTAGAGATAAAGGAAATAACTGATGCAATTGAAAAAGTTTTAAGTAATATAAAAAATGAGGATATGTTAATAGTAGAAAGAAAATTAGGAGTGCTTTTTTATTACTTAACTAATAAAGATATGGAAGTATTAGAGGATAATTTAGCCAAAATAATATTAAAAATTAATTTTGCTGATTTTAAGAAAATAATAAAAGAGTTGATGGAATAAAAATAAAATTAGTAAAGTTCCTTTTTGTAAAATTTATAGTATAATAGCAGAAGGCATATGATGTTGTACTGAAAAGAGGTGACTTTATGAATGTAAAAAAATTAAAAGATAATGTTTTTTTTATTAGTTCTAGTATTGCTAAAGCTAGAGGAGAAGATATTTATAAAAAAGCTTTGGTTAAAGGAATTAAAGGGAAGAAAATTTCTGAAAGTTATCATATATATGGAGAGATAAATAATAACTTAGGAGCTACCATATTGAATAGTCATTTGAAGTTTGATTTAAAGACTTTAAATTTAATTTCCTGTAATTGTAGTTGTTTAGATTATAGTGAAAACTCAAAATATAATAGCAAATATATTTGTGAGCATATGGTAGCAACTATATGCAAATTTTATGATTTAGCAGAAAAAAAAATATCAAAATCAAAAATAAAAGAACAAAAAGTTCCTAATGAAATTTTTAAGCAACTAGGCAAAGAGAAGAAAAGTAATTTGTTTTTATCTCTTAAAGTTAAATATATAAGTTATAAAGAAGATAGTTATTATTTATGTAGATTAAAATTTAATAAAGATAATAAAAGTTCTATAATAAATTCCATTGAAGAATTTATAAAAGCGAAAAAAAAAGAGAATATTTACAATTTTAATTCCAGTCTTGCTTTTAATCCAAATACTGATTGTTTCTCAAATGAAGATGAGAAAATACTTCAGTTTTTAGAAGGTTATTTAGAGCTTAATAAGTTAATAACTAAAGAGGGGAATAATATAATAAAACTTGATAATATAAAATTATTTAAAGGAAATATAAGAGATTTTATAAAACTTTTCAAAGGAAAGGATATTGAGTTTAATTATAATCATATAAATGGAATTTCTAAAATTATTGAAGATAAAATTCCTCTTGATTTATATGGAGAATTTAATTTAGGGAACATTCTAATAAGCAATAGAAAAATATATCCTTTCGAGTTAAATGATTTTAGTAATTTAATATTTTATGATGGAAACATTTATTTATTGAATGAAGAAAAAGTAGAGATTTATAAAGAATTATTTAAGTTTCTGAAAAATGGAAATAAAATAACTTTAAATAAAAATAATTGTTTAGAGAAATTAGCTATAATAGCAAAGTTATCTTCTAAAATAACATTTAGTAATTCAATGAAAAATTTTATTTTAGAGGAAAGTAAACTTATTTTTAATTTAAGAAAAGATAAAGATGAGATAAAGTTGGATTATAAAATTAAAGGATTAGAGTCTAAAGAAGATAGTTTTATAAAAAATCCATTTGAAGGTTCTTTAAAAGATAAAAAAATAGAATTCTTTTTAGAAAGCTTAAAATTTAGGAAAAAAGAAGATGAATTTCTATTTAAAGGTGATGAAGAAGATTTATATAATTTATTAAAATTTGGATTAACTGAAATTTTTAAATTAGGAAATTTAGAAGTTAATGAAGAATTTAATGAATTGAAATTAATAAATGGAGATTATTTAGATGGTAAATTAATTAAAGATGAAGATGAAATAAGATTTAATTATAATATAGATAATTTAAGCGAATTAGACATAAAAAGAGCATTCAAAAGTTTAAAAGATGGAAAAAAATTTTATAAATCATCAAGAGGCAGTTTTTTAGATTTAGAGGATAAAAAAGTTGTTGGGTTTTTAAATTTATTAGAAATCATAGGAGAAAATGAAGAGGATATATCTAAAGAAATTATTTTAAAAAAAGATAAGGCTATATTTTTAGAGGGAAAAATAAGAAAAGATAATTTGAACTTTATTGAAGGAAAAGAAAAAATAGAGAGCTTAAATAAAAACCTCTTAAATGATGATAAAAAAGAACCAAAAAATCTTAATGGAAAACTTAGAAATTATCAATTAGTAGGTTATAATTGGATGCTTAAACTGGCAAATTTAAAACTAGGTGGAATACTTGCTGATGATATGGGGCTTGGAAAAACTATTCAAACTATAGCTTTTTTACTAGAAAAAAAATATAATGATGTTTTAATTATCACACCTACAGCATTAATTTATAATTGGGAAGAAGAGTTTAAAAAATTTGCTCCAACTTTAAAAGTAGGGATTGTTCATGGAAGTAAGGAGAAAAGAAAGAAAATATTAGATAGCATAGATGAATATGATGTTTTAATAACTTCCTATGGAATGATAAAAAATGATTTTGATTTTTATAAAGAAAAGGTTTTTCAAGGAATTATAATAGATGAAGCTCAAAATATAAAAAATAATAAAATACAATTAACTACCTATGTTAAATCTTTAAATGGTGAATTTAAATTAGCATTAACAGGTACACCGATAGAAAATAACTTATTAGAACTTTGGTCTATTTTTGATTTCATAAACCCAGGATATTTATATACAGAGGAAAAATTTAAAGATAAATTTATAAATGGAAAAGATCAACTGGAAGATTTAAAAACTCTTATAAATCCTTTCATTTTAAGAAGATTAAAGTCAGAGGTATTAGAAGAGTTACCAGAAAAAATAGAAAGAAAATTTTTGATTGAAATGCCTAGTGCACAAAGTAAAATTTATAAATCCTATGTAAAAGAAATAAAAGAAAAAATTAAGAATGATAAAAATAATATTACTATATTTTCATATATTACAAAGTTAAGAGAATTAGCTTTAGATCCATCCTTAGTTATTAAAGATTATAAATCTGGAAATGGAAAAATAAAAATACTTAAAGAATTATTATCAGAGAATAAAAGAAATTCAGTTAAAACATTGATTTTCTCACAATTTACATCCTATTTAAAGATTATAAAAGAAGATTTAAATAATGAAGGAATAAAAACTTTTTATTTAGATGGAGCTACAACTGCTAAAGAGAGAATAGCTTTAGTCAATGAATTTAATAATAGTGAGGAAAGTGAAGTGTTTTTAATTTCATTAAAGGCAGGGGGAACAGGACTTAATTTAACAGCAGCGAATTCTGTTATACATTTAGACCCTTGGTGGAATATAGCAGTAGAAAATCAAGCAACAGATAGAGCCTATAGAATAGGACAAAAAAATGTAGTAGAAGTGGTTAAATTAATAGCAAAAGGAACAATTGAAGAAAAAATTATTTTACTTCAGGAAGAAAAAAAGGAATTAATAGAAGAAATGATAGCAGGAAAAGATTTTGGGAAAGAAAACTTAGAAAAGTTAAAAAGTAAAGAACTTTTAGATTTATTGGAGATTTAACAACTTAATTATTAAAAATAAAAAAAGAATGTTAAAAATATAGAAATTTTAAAGATATAATAGGAAATAGTCAAGAGCTAATGAAGGTTATAGAAAATGCAAAAATTATAGCAAATAGTTCTTCTACAGTATTGATTGAAGGGGAAAGTGGTACAGGAAAAGAGCTTTTAGCTAAAGCAATTCATTTACTGATGCTAAAAAAGAGGGGAAAATAGGAAAGTTTGAATTGGCTAATGGTGGAACTCTTTTCCTAGATGAAATAGGAGAACTACCAATTATTATGCAAGTTCATTTTTTGAGAGTACTACAGGAAAAAACCATTTGTAGGATTGGAAGTAGTAAAGAAATTAAACTAGATATAAGAATAATTGCTGCAACAAATAGAAATTTAAGAGTTGAAGTAGAAAAAAATAATTTTAGAGAGGATTTATTTTATAGATTAAATGTTATTCCTCTAAAATTACCTAGCTTAAGAGAGCGAAAAGAAGATATTCCAATTTTAATAAATAGTTTTTTACAAAAGAAATCTAAGGCTTTAAAAAAAAGTATATCTATAATAAAAGAGCAATTATATAAAAAATTACTAAATTATAGTTGGCCAGGGAATATAAGAGAACTTGAAAATTATATTGAAAATATAATTAATTTAGAGGGTAATATGTCAAGTTCTATTTTAGCGTTATTGGATAATAACAAAAATATGGATAAAGAGGTTCTAGAGGGGAAAAGGGGCTTTTTTATAGAATTAAATAGAAATTTTAATATTAAAAATATAGAAAAAATACTAATAGAAAAATCTTTAAGCTGTAATAATTATAATATGAGTAAAACTGCGAAAGAATTAGGGGTTAGTAGAAATACATTATATTATAAAATAAATAAATATAATATAAATCATTAGATTTGTATTAAAATAGTACAGTGTTCTAAAATAGTACAGCAAAAAGTAATTGTTGTACTATTTTTATACAAAAAAATATCTTTTAGTATTTAATTAAAATAAAAAGAATATATATAGCAATGATAAAATTATTATTAATTATTTAATTTAACTTGTTTATCTCATAAAAAAAGGAATAAACATTGCTTTAATATTTATGAAAGAATTTTTAATAATTTTAAATTAATCTAGGGTTATATTAAATTAAAAATCATGTAATCCTTAGAAATATATTATTTTGCTTTAGGAGGCGTTTTTATGGCACGTTTTACATTACCGAGAGATATTTATCATGGAAAAGGATCAATTGATGTATTGAAAACTTTAGAGGGTAAGAAAGCAATGATTGTTATGGGCGGAGGTTCAATGAAAAAATTTGGTTTCTTGGAAAAAATTGAAAATAATCTAAAGGAAGCAGGTATGGAAGTTGCTGTTTTTGATGGAGTTGAATCAGATCCTTCTGTAGAAACTGTTATGAAAGGTGCAAAGGCTATGGAAGACTTTAATCCTGATTGGATAGTTGGCCTTGGTGGAGGATCACCAATAGATGCAGCAAAAGCAATGTGGATATTTTATGAACATCCAGAATTTACTTTTGAGCAGGCTATTATTCCCTTTGGATTACCTAAATTAAGAAATAAAGCTAAGTTTGTAGCTATAGCTTCTACTAGTGGTACAGCTACAGAGGTAACTGCTTTTTCAGTTATTACAGATTATGCAGCAAAGATTAAATATCCATTAGCTGATTTTGAAATTACACCAGATATAGCTATTGTGGACCCTGATTTAGCTGAAACAATGCCTAAGAAGCTTGTAGCTCATACTGGTATGGATGCTATGACTCATGCTATAGAAGCATATGTATCAACTTTAGCAAATAATTTTACAGATCCACTTGCTTTGAAAGCAATTGAAATGGTTAGAGATTTCATTAATGCATCTTATAATGGAGATATGGATGCTAGAAAAGAAATGCATGATGCTCAATGTTTAGCAGGAATGGCCTTTAGTAATGTATCATTAGGAATTGTTCATTCTATGGCTCATAAAATAGGAGGGGTATTCCATGTTCCTCATGGTTGCGCTAATGCAATTTTATTACCTTCAGTAATTGAGTTTAATGCAAAAGTAGCTGGAAATAGATATGCTAAAATTGCCAAGGTTCTTGAGTTAGAAGGAAATACTGAAAAAGAATTAGTAGATAATTTAGTGAAATTAATTAGAGATTTAAATGCTGAGTTAAATATAGAAAAAACATTTAAAAAATATGGGGTTGATGAAAAAGAATTCTTAGATATTATTGGATACATGTCAGAAAATGCAGTTAAAGATGCTTGTACTTTAACAAATCCTAGAGAAGTTACTGCAAAGGATATTGAAAAGGTATATAAAGCAGCATTTTATGGTGAAAAAGTAGACTTTTAAAAAATAAAAATAAAAAATGTGGTAATAGCTAATCTTTGCTATTACCACATTTTTTTATAAGAAAATTAATACAATATAAATTCATAAATATTAATTCTAGTGATGATCATTAACTTGTTTTATAAATGATTTTTTATGGAATATAAGCCAAAGTACAAGAGCAATGATAGCAATTAGTAAATACATAACACCAATATTAACTATTTTATTTCCAAAATTAAGAGTTATAAGAACCATTCCTATACTACCCATTATAGTACTTCCAAAACTTATTAAAGAGGAAGCAGAACCTATATTATGCTCCTGTTGTGCTAAGATTAAATGGGTACTAGGTGGTCTCATCATGTTACCAAACATTAAAGCTGGTATAATACATAATGCAAAAGCAAATGGTGATAAATTTCCTAAGAATATAATAGCAATAGAGCTTAAAATTAAAATTATAAAATCAAAAGTTATTATAGAATTGCTATGGAATTTTTTTGAAAGTTTTATATAAACTATTGGTCCTAAGATTAAGAAAATGGCTGTACAAGAAAAGAAAAAGCTATAAGCTTGATCACTTAATTTAAATCCATTTATATATATGTAAGAAGACATAGTTATATAAGCCATCATAGGTAATGATGGAATTGAAAATATAAACAGTAATAAAGAAAAACCAGGATTTTTACTAACAGTACCTAATTTACTAAATATCTGAATTAAATTACCTTCACTACGAGTTTTAATTGTTTCAGTAAGTAAAACTCCACCAATTAGAGCAATTAAGCTAACTATTGTTAAAATCCAAAATATGCCTTTCCAAGAAGTGAATCTTAATATAAAAGCACCTATTATTGGAGAAACAACAGGTGAAGTCATGGCTATAGATTGAACAGTAGCTAGCATGGATACCAATTTTTTACCTGTATAAACATCTTTCATCATAGCAGTAGCAACAGAGACAGCTGCACCGCTTCCTATAGCTTGTAAAATTCGGTAGATTATAAGAAGTGGTACTGAATTAGCAGTAGCACAAAGTATACTTCCTATGAAATAAAATATCATTCCTGTAATTAAAATAGGCTTTCTACCATGCTTGTCACTTAAAGGTCCCCAAAATAACATGCCAATAGCATAGAATAAGAAAAAGAATGTAATAGTAAGATTTAATATAGCTGCATTTGTATGAAAATCTATGACCATTTTAGGTAATGCAGGTAAATATAAATCTGTAGACATTGGAACAAAGGCACTTAAAAAACCTATAAAAATTATAAAGCCAGTGTTTCCTAAAAATTTTTGATTTATTTTATCTTTTGTTTTCATTTTTCCTCCTAAATAAAATTAAATTGATAAAGAAATGATAATATTTTTTAAAAGTTAATGTCAAATATAGAAAGTTCAAAGATAAACTATAAAGAATCATTAACTCTAGTAGATGCTAGTTTAGTTCTATTTATTAGTGGATTGTTTAAATTTAGTTATTTATAGAATATCATGGACTTTAGTTATAGAAGAAAGTATGTAGAAAAATAAAAAATTATAAATTTAAAAAAGCAGTAAAATTTACTGCTTTTTTATTTAGAATAATTTTAATATGGCTTCAATACCAATAGATAATTGATTATTCACTATATCAAATTTAGTTATATGAATATTAGAAGCACCTTTAAAGTTTAATGCTAACTGATTTTCATTTGGATAAACGGTTATAAATTCATTAGAAGTTAACTGATTAAATATAATACTACTAGGAATATTTACAAAACCTACTTTTCCAGATTGATAAGTGAGAATAGCTTGACCATTTTGACAACTACAGTTGAAAATAAGTTTAGCTTCTAAAGGTATATTTAAATATTTAAATTGAACAAAAACATGAATAGAATTATTCTCAATAGAAACTTTTAAACCAGTTATAAAATTTTTAGCTATATTATCTTGATTAATTGCTAAAATTGCTAAATTAGTTATATCGGCATCAGTAAAGTTTATATTAGAATTAACTTTAATTTCTTTAAGAGAAAATGAAGCCTGCTTAGGAATTAATTTAATAGCTAATTCTAATGGATTAATTTCAATTTCAGAATTAATAGATGTAACATTGGTAGTTGGTTTAAAATAAGAATTATAACAAAATGCTAAAGAAGATAATAATAAAATAAAAATTATCACAATAGAAATTAATATTTTTAACCATTTATTTTTTTTCTTCATTATATCAAGTCCTTTCAAAAAAATTATAGTACACTTATTAAAGTTCTTCCATAAAATAATATTAATTTATAAATATAAAAAGAGGATTTAATAATGAAATTAATAAAAGTGAGGGATAGTGGAAGTATAAGAAGAGCACCTGATGTAATGATTATTTTATTTAAAAAAATTGCTATAAATAAAAATTATGAAAAAGCCATAGAGGAATTAACTGAAGCAATAGAACTAATTAAAAAAAAATTAAAAAATATAGGAATAAACGAGGATGAAATTAAAACAAATAATTTAGAAATCTTCATGGAAAATAGATATGATGGAAACTTAAAAGAAACTATTTTTTCAAATTATAAAGCTGAATATACCATGGAGATTAAATTGAATTATGATAATGAAATGTTAAATAAGGTTTTAACTATTCTAAGTAATAATATTTTTTCAGGAAATATAAATATAGATTTTAAAATTTCAGAAGAAGAAGGATTAAAAGAAGAGGCTATAATTAGAGCAGTTGAAAATGCACGAAATAAAGGGCGAATTATAGCACAAAGTCTTAATTTAAAAATAATTGCTATAGAAGAAGTAATTTATAATGAAAATACAAATAATATCTTAAGAGCTATGGATAATAATATTTTATTAGCTAAAAGTGATAATATTAACTTTAACATAATTCCAAAAGACATTGAAATAAAGGAAGAAGTTACTGTATGGTTTTCTATTAAATAAGACTTTAAGGGATTGATATTTTCATCAATCCCTTAAAGTCTTTTTATAAATTTAAATTTTACTTTGTAGGATTTGAATCTTGACTTGTATTATTACTAGTAGCTACAGGATTACTGGTTTTTTCTGCTGTAGCATTATTATTATTATTAGCAACTGTTGGACTATTAGAATTTACATTTGTATTATTTGAATTACTTTTAGTTGTAGTATTAGAACTTGATGATGAATTATTGTTTATTGATGCAGTAGGTACAGTGGTAGTATTATTGTTATTACTAGAGTTAGAACTAGTATTTACATTATTTGATGGTGCATTTTCTGAAGTTTGACTTTCAGAATTATTAGTTGAACTATTAGTATAATTTGATTGATTAGATGAATTTTCTCCATTGTCAGAATTATCACTTGAAGTGCTAGCTACCACTGTAGGTTTATTATTTTGCTTTGTAATATGTGCTACTTTATCATATCCAAAATGTATAGCTCCTGCTATACCTATTACTAAAAGTCCTGTTATAACTTCAATTACTATTTTTTTCATGTTTGTTTCTCCTAAGTATTACAATCTAGTTAATATTAATATCTATTAATTATGAATATAATAATTTTTTTTTATATGTCAACTAATTTAAAATTATTTCAAAAAATAACCTAAATATATTCCTTATAAATTGAATTTATGTTAATATATTACATATATTAACATGTTTAAGGGGGCGATTAACATAAAAAGAAAGTTAGGATTAACAGAAAAAATATTATTGGGGATAGTTTTAGGAGCAGTAGCAGGGTTATTAGTAAAAAATATAAGTAGTGAATGGATTAAAAATACATTTTTTATAGATGGAATTTTTAAAATCTTAGGAACAGGCTTTGTTACAGCTATAAAAATGATGGTAGTACCACTTGTTTTAGTATCGTTAATTTGTGGAGCATCAGCTATAGGAGATATTAAAAAACTTGGTAGAGTTGGAGGAAAAACTATTTTATTTTATGTCACCACTACTTGTATAGCAATAAGTATTTCTATTGGACTTGCAAAATTTATAAATCCAGGAGTGGGTCTTGATTTATCTAGTGTGGTTACTAAGGAGCCAACTATAGGACAATCGAAGTCAATCTCTGAATTGATAATAGGAATAATTCCATCTAATCCAATAGAGTCAATGGTGAAAGGTGATATGCTTCAAATAATAGTGTTTGCAGTTTTAATTGGAGTAGCAATAGCTTTAATTGGGGAAAGAGCAAAACCTTTTAAATTAGTAATAGAAAGTTTAAATGAAATTTGTATGAAAATGGTTTCGATAATAATGAATTTTGCACCTTTTGGAGTTTTTGCATTAATGGCAACAACAGGATTTGATGCTATGATTCCTTTAATAAAATATATGATATCTATATTATTAGCACTTTTAATTCATGGATTTATAATTTATGGAGGATTATTTAAAATATTTACTGGTCTTAAAATAAAACCATTTTTAAAGAAGTTTATTAATACAGCATCGGTAACATTTTCAACAGCTTCTAGTAATGCCGCATTACCTGTCACATTAAAAACTATGGATGATTTAGGGGTAGATAAATCTATATCATCTTTTACTATACCATTAGGAGCAACTATCAATATGGATGGAACTGCTATAATGCAAGGAACAGCTGCAATATTTATAGCACAGGTGTATGGGGTTGAATTGGGTATATCTGGTATTTTAACTATTATTTTAACAGCTACTTTAGCATCAATAGGAACAGCAGGGGTTCCAGGGGTAGGTATGGTAATGTTATCGATGGTTTTACAATCAGTTGGATTACCAATAGAAGGAATAGCTTTAATTTTAGGTGTAGATAGAATTTTAGATATGTGTAGAACCACAGTGAATACTATGGGAGATTGTATATGTACTTTGATTATAAGCAAAAGTGAAAAGGCATTTGATGAAGAGATATATTACAGAGAAAATAATCAATTGGTAAAAGGAATTGTAGAAGAAGAATTATGTTAATAAAAAGAAACAACTTAAATCCTTAAAATAAGTATTCAGTTGTAATTGATTAAGGAGTAAATTAATAAAAAGGAGACTTTTTTAAAAAAAAGTCTCCTTTTTATTTTAAGTATATAATTTAGAACTTTCAGTAATTCCTATAATCATATAATTTTCTTTAAGAATTTTTTTATCTGACTCAACAAAAGAAACTATTCTATGAAGAATATTTCCAGAGAATACTCCATTATTAGATTCCTCAAGAATTAAAAGATCACCAATATTAAATTGAATATTGTCATTTCTAATTAAAAATTTTTTTGCGCCAGAATAAATATCATTGAACTCTTTTTTTGATATATTTAATTTGTATTCCATGCTGAACCCCCCTATTAAAATAATTTCTTACTTTAATAATATATCTTTTTAATTAGAAAAAGAAGACAAATTTTAAAAAATTAGATAAATTTTAATATTTAATTCTAACAAAAGAGAATATATACAGGGTTAAATGGGAAAAATAACCTATATAATTAAGTTAGGAGTGAATATTTTGAAAAAGAGAAATTTTTTTATGATAATAATTATTATTATGTTTTTCACTTTAAATTTAAATCTTTTTACAATTGCATCAGATAAGGAGATAAAGAAAATAAAAGATTCAATAAAAATAGAAAATCAGTTACCAAAAAATTTCTATTATAATGAAATGTTATCTATATCATCTAGTGGGCAATTTAATGAAAAACAATTAGAAAATTTAATGGAACGGATAAATGAAAAAAGGATTTTAATAGTAGATTTAAGGATGGAATCTCATGGATTTATAAATGGAGAAAGTTTTTATTTCGAGGGAACTGAAATAGAAAGAGATGGATTATTATCTAATGAAATATTTGTTGAAGAAATTAAAGATTTAGAAAAAATTAAAGAGAAAAAGAATATAGATTTATATAATGAAAATAAAAAAATACTAGAAAAAATTGAAGTTATAAAAATGAAAAATGAAGCTGAAGTTGTTTATAGTAAGAATTTAGAATATATGAAATTAGCTATAAAAAAAGGTGAAGTTCCATCAATGGATGTAGTAGATAATTTTATAAATATTTTTAAAAATAAACCTAAAGATGTTCATCTACATTTTCATTGTGATAATGGAAGCAATAGAAGTAAAATGCTTTTAATAATGTGGGAAATTATAAATAATAGTAAAATTGATTTTAACGAATTGATTAGTGAAATGAAGAGTAAGTATAATTATTCATTTGAAGATAAAAAGCAGGAGGGGTTTTTTGTTGAATTTTACAATTATGTAAGAGAAAATGAAAAAAACAACTTTGAAATAGCCTACTCTATTTGGAGAAAATAATTTGAAAAAAGAAAAATATAGGGATTTTTTTAAAAAGATGATATTATATATATATATAAATACTAAATAAAATGTCAAAAATAGAATGGGGCTGAATTTAAATGAAAAAAAAGAATATAGCTTTCTTGGGGCTTGCATCTGTAGTTTCGGTAGCAGCAGTAGGTGCAATAGGAAATTATTTTTATAATGTAGCTTTAAATCCAAAGTCATCAAAGGATAAAGTTTTTGATGAAACAGAAAATACAGGAGATAAAGTAACAATTAAAGATACAAGTGGAAGAGTGACAGAGGATGAGATTCAATGGTTTAAAGAATCATCAGGTTATGAAGATGTTTTCATAGAGTCAAAAGATAATTTAAAGCTTCATGGATATAAAATTGAAGATGAAAAAAATGATAAATGGGCAATTGTAGTTCATGGATATATGGGTAATGCTATTAATTTAACTAATGCTATTAAAAAATTTAATGAATTAGGATATAATGTATTAGCACCTGACTTAAGAGGTCATGGAAGAAGTGAAGGAAATTATATTGGTATGGGATGGCATGATAGATTAGACATCTTACAATGGGCAGATTATATAATAGAAAAAAATGAAAATGCTAAAATTGTACTTTATGGAATTTCTATGGGAGCTGGTACTGTAATGATGGCAGTTGGAGAAAAATTAAAAGATAATATTAAAGTAGCCATAGAAGATTGTGGTTATACTTCAGCTTGGGAAGAGTTTTCATATCAATTAAAATCTATTTATAAGAGACTACCAGAGTTTCCTATAATGCAATCAGCTAATATGATTAGTAAAATAAGAGCTGGGTATTCAATAAAAGAAGCTTCTGCTATAGAGCAATTAAAAAAAGCAAAAATTCCTATGTTGTTTATTCATGGAGAAAAGGACGAATTTGTTCCTTATGAAATGCTAGAGAAAGTATATGAAGCAGCTGAAAATTGTGAAAAAGAAAAATTAGTAATAAAAAATGCTGGACATGCTAAATCATTTATTGTGGATCCAGAATTATATTGGAATAAAGTGAAAGAATTTTTAAATAAGTATATAAATTAAATTTTAAGTGTCGGAAATTTTCGACACTTTTTTTGTTTTTCTAAAATTTAGTATATGAAATAAGATGAAAATATTATATAATCTATCTTATCAGAATAGTAAGGTTTGAAAGGATGAGATTAAAGATGGATTTACAATTAACTATAAATGAGCTAGGAAAACTATTAAAAAAAATAGGTGAAGAATATAATTTAG
>JBOGCG010000119.1:0-88344 GCA_051656625.1 Sarcina sp.
CAAGATAAGATTTCCCATAGAGTTAATCTAGTAAGACCCCTTGAAGACTACAAGGTTGATAGGTCGGAGGTGTAAGCATGGTAACATGTTCAGCTGACCGATACTAATAGGTCGAGGGCTTGATCTAAAATTATAGTTCTAACTAATATATATAATTTTCAGAGAAACAATTTCTCTACAATCTGGTAATTATGCTCTTTAGGGTAACACCCGTTCCCATTCCGAACACGATGGTTAAGCCTAAAGAGGTCGATGGTACTGCAGACGCGAGTCGGTGGGAGAGTAGATTGTTGCCAGGTCATATGGCTCGATAGCTCAGTCGGTAGAGCAGAGGACTGAAAATCCTCGTGTCGCTGGTTCGATTCCTGCTCGAGCCACCAAAAAAAGCTTAGTTTATCTAAGCTTTTTTTTTGTTTTTAATTAAATTTTGATATATTAATATTTTAAACTGTTTAAAATAAATAAACTGGAAATATAAGTGGCTTTAATTTCCTATGTCATATTTCTTTAACTATTTGTACAATAAATTTAAAAAATATTTTTAAATTATTAAAATATGAGATATAATAATTAAGAAATGGATTTAGTAAGGAGAGTGACATTATGAAAATAGTTGTTGCATGTGACGGAGTTGTTAGCTTATATACAATGGTTAGCAACGTTGAAATGTTAATAGAGGAAATCGGGATAAAAAATATACATATAGAGCAGTGCAGTCTAGAGGAAGTAAAAAACATAGAAGGAAATATATACATAGCTGATTCTAATAAAATTAAAGAGGAATTTGATAAAATTAATGGAATGGTAATATTACTTAATAATACTATGGACAAACAGGAAATAACATTAAAACTTTTAGAAGCTTTTGGTAAATTAGGAATTATAAAAGAATAAAATGATCACTTTATAATTCAATAATAATTAAGGATATAAAAGTAAAGATTTGAATAAAAATATTTATATTAAATTTCATAATGTGCTATCAATTTTAAATATATGATAGTACATTATGGTAAATATTAAAAATCAGTGACCATCATAAATAAAAAACTTGGTAAACTTTGTAGAATAATAAAGATATAAAGAGTATTTTAAAATAAAGTAAAGTTAATTTAGTTTATTGATGAATATTAAAATTTACAATTTAAAAGAAAGAAGTTAAAATAATAACTGTCTTAAAGATATGGCTCGATAGCTCAGTCGGTAGAGCAGAGGACTGAAAATCCTCGTGTCGCTGGTTCGATTCCTGCTCGAGCCACCAAAAAAAGCTTAGCATTTGCTAAGCTTTTTTTATTTTATTTGGAATTAATATAGCTAAAATTAATGCTATTATTGAGATTATTAATAATGCTGCAAATATATCATGAATACCAGAGAAGAATCCAGATTGTACCTCTGTCATTGATAAATGGAATAAGCTTTGAGCATTATCAAGATTATTTGGTGTTATGTAGTTCATTCCTAATGATTTGAAGTGATTACTAATACCAACATTTAAAACAGAACCAAAAATACTAACTCCAATAGTTTGACCTAAAGTTCTAATTAAAGTAGTAGTAGAAGTTGAAACCCCGATTTCTTTAGGAGAGACAGCATCCTGTGCAACTATTATTACTGTTGTCATTACTCCTCCAAATCCAAATCCTAAGATAAGCATTGCAATTATTAATAATACAATTGGGCCAGAGGATTGATTTAATAGATAAACTATAATAAGACCTATTATAATAATTAAGTTAGCTATTAAAATATTTTTCTTATCTCCATATTTAGGAATAGTCTTTGCTAGTACAAAGGAACTTAAGAACCAAGAAATAGATATTGGTGCTAAGAATAATCCAGAAATCAATGGATCAAATCCAAGTACATTTTGAGTATATATTGGTAAATAAGATTGTATTGCAATTAAAACCATAGAAACTATGAAACATACTAAGTTAGATAAAACTATAGGTTTTGTAAATATATGAAAAGGTACTAATGGTTCTTTTGATTTTTTTTCTATAAAATAGAAAATTATTATACTCACTATAGTTATTATTAAACATGGTACGAAAAGTTTTAAATCACTACTTTCTAAACAGGCAATTAATAAAGAAACAATAGATATAGTAAGGAATAAAACTCCTGGATAATCTATAGTTGCTTTTTTCTTTTCTATATTTTCTACTAGATTTGCATTAATCATGTAAATTCCAATTAAACCAAAAGGTATATTTACAAAGAATATCCAGTGCCAAGATAATTTAAAGAGTATAGCACCACCTACAAATGGACCTGCAACACTTGCAATTCCCCAAATAGTACTAAGCCAACCTTGCATTTTTGCTTTTTCTGAAACTGTAAATAAATCTCCGATAATTGTATATGTAAGTGTTAATATTGCGCCAGCACCAAGTCCTTGGATAGCACGTGATATAATTAAGTAAAGCATAGTTGTGGAGATACCACTTAATGTTGTACCAATTAGAAATATAATAATTCCTATTGTTAATATTTTTTTTCTACCAAATAAGTCTGAAAGTTTTCCGTAAACTGGGGTAGAAACAGCTGAAGTTAATAGATAAGCTGAGAAAACCCAACTAATTAGAGAATAGCCATTTAAATCCTTCGCGATTGTAGGCATAGCTGTACTTACTACAGTACCTTCAAAGGCAGCAAGAAATGTTACAAGCATTAAGGCTATTACAACGTTTCTCCTTTTTTTATTCATTTTTTTTTCTCCTTTGTATATTTAATTTGTTTTAAAAGTCCAATGTCTATTATAATTATTTAAGTTTTTTATGTAAAGTTCATAAAATAAGAAAAAAGTCTTAAAATTATTGTATTTTAATTTTATAGAAATTTATTTTGTTTAAATTTTTATAATATGATATTATTAAATGGTATTATTTTATATATGAAGGGAACGATTTCAATGGATAAAGAAAATAAAGTTTTAGCAACAGTAGCAGGAAGAGACATTACAGAGGCTGATATAGATGTTATAGTAGCAAGATATCCAGCAGAGCAAAGAGCAATGTTTCAAAACCCAGAAGCTAGAAAAGCTATTTTAGAACAAGTTATTGGATTTGAATTAGTTTATAATTTAGGAAAAGATTTAAAAATTGAAGAAACAGAAGCTTACAAAACACAAGTTGAGCAACTTCAAAAAGAAATATTAATTCAAACAACTTTTAGCGATATCATAGATAAAGTAACAGTTACAGATGAAGAAGCTAAAAAATACTATGATGAAAATAAAGAAGAATTTGAAGAGCCAGAAATGGTTTCAGCAAAACATATATTAGTTAAGACTGAAGAAGAAGCTAAAGAAATAGAAACTATGATAGCTAATGGAGATATGACTTTTGAAGAAGCTGCAAGAGCTAAATCAGAATGTCCTTCAAAAGCACAAGATGGTAACTTAGGAGAATTCTCAAGAGGAATGATGGTTCCTGAATTTGAAAAGGTTGCTTTTGAATTAGCTTTAGGAGAAGTAAGTGCTCCAGTTCAAACTCAATTTGGTTTCCACTTAGTAAAAGTTGAAACTAAAAAAGAAGCTTCAGCAAAAAGTTTTGAAGAAGTAAAAGATCAAATAGTAGCTAAATTATTAGCAACAGCTCAACAAAATAAATATGTTGAACTTGTAAAAGAATTAGAAGGAAAATATGGAGTTGTAAGAAAATAATCTTATAGCAACAATATAGTGTATTTAAAATCCTGCAATTTTAAATTAGGTTATTCTAATTTGAAATTGTAGGATTTAAATTTTAAGTGAATTTAAATGATTTTTTAGGGAAAGTTAGTTTAAGAGATAAAAAATGAGAATTAAGGAAAAAAATAATTATTAATTTTATTTTTTAAGTAAATTAAAAAATACAAATTTTTTATTCTTTCCTTTAAATAAGAGAAGTTAATAGGTTTTTATTATGGAAATTATGATATAATAACATGAGTAAGAATGCTATTTAAAGAAAATGGAATATTTGTATTATTAATGTCAAAAAATTATAAATATTTAATTACTACATTAATGATTGAGTAGAGGTGAAAATTTTGAAAAATTGGTTGGAATTAGAGAAGAGTATTATTTCCTATTGGAAAATGATACTTAATATCTCGAAGAAAGACTTTATAAAGGAGTTTGCAGGAACTAGATTAGGTTTAGTTTGGGCTATTGTAAGACCATTAGCTCAGATTTTAGTATTTTGGGTTGTTTTTGGGATGGTATTTAGTAGTGGTCCATTAGAATTAGATATTCATCATAAAAAACAATTTGTACCTTATTTAGTTTGGCTAATAGCAGGATATATTCCTTGGATGTTTATTTCAGATTACATAAGTGCTGGAGCTAGTTCGATAAGACAGAATGCATTTTTAGTTAAAAAGGTGAAATTTCCAGTAGAAATATTACCTAGTATAAGACTTGGAGTAAGTTTTTATAATTATTTAATTTTAATGGTTATAAACTTTGTTATGATGGCCGCTAATGGATGGCTAGGAAAAATAAATTACTTAATGGTTATTTACGCAACAGTAGTTACGCTAATTTTCTTAACTGCTTTAGGGCGTCTTTTATCAACTTGGGTAGTTATGTCTCCAGATTTTATTCATGGTATAGGTGTGGCAATGAACTTTTTATTCTGGTTATCTCCAGTAATGTGGGGATTTCATCAGTTATCAGGTATATCATTTGTTCCACAACATTATATACACTTAATAATGACATTAATAAAGGTAAATCCACTAACATATTTAGTTTTAGTATATAGAGATGCTTATTTAGGAACTAGTTATGTTGGATGGCATTATACAATTTATTTCTTTATAGTAACAATCCTATTATTTATATTTAGCTCAAGAGTGTTTAGAAAGTTTAGACCAGAGTTTGATGATGTATTATAGGAAAGAGGTATAATTTATGTCAAAAACGATGATAGAAGTGAAAGACCTTAAAAAAATGTATAAGATGTATAACAATGATGGAGTAAAACTTTTTTCAGGATTTAAAAAAAGAACTTTTGAAGAGTTTTATGCATTAAATGGTGTTTCATTTGAAATAAAAAAAGGTGAATGTGTTGGAATTATAGGACACAATGGTGCTGGGAAATCAACACTGTTAAAAATATTAACAGAAGTTGCTTTTCCTACCTCAGGAGAGGTTAAAATTTATGGGAAAGTTTCTTCTTTATTAGAATTAGGTTCAGGATTTAATCCTGAACTTACTGGAATAGAGAATATTTATTTTAATGGAAGTTTAAATGGATTAGAAAAAGCACAGATAGATGCTGTAAAAGAGGATATAATAGAGTTTGCTGATATTGGAGAGTTTATTTATCAACCAGTTAAGCAATATTCTAGTGGGATGTTTGCAAGACTTGCTTTTGCAGTAGCTATAAATGTAAATCCAGAAATATTAATAGTAGATGAAATTTTATCAGTTGGAGATGTTGCTTTTCAAGTTAAGTGTATGGCTAAATTTGAAGAGTTTAAAAAAGCTGGCAAAACTATAATTTATGTATCTCATGGGCTTGGAACTGTTAAAAAGTTCTGTGATAGAGCAATTTGGCTTCAAAAGGGACAGAAGATGGATGATGGGAATTCAGTTATTGTAGTTGAAAGATATTACAATATTAATTTCAATCCTGCCATAATTGAAGATATAGAGCATACAGATAGTGAGACTATTAAGAATATTTCTTTAAAAAATATAGGGGAAGACCCTAAATATCATGGTAATTTAGATTTAGAACTTGACTATGAGTTAATTAAAGAGTTAAAGAATCCTAGAGTAATTTTAGAGTTAAGAAAAACAGACTATGAACCAGGGACAACAAGAAGTCATGATCAATTTGTTTGTGGATTTAATACAGTAGATGGAGATATAACTTTAAGTGGAAACTGTGGAAAAGAAAGCTTTAAGCTACAATTAGAGGACATTAGCTTAGTAGCAGGAGTTTATTATTTTGATATTATAATACAGGATGAACAGGATACTGTATATAGAAAGATAAATGCTTATAACTTTACTATTAAAGATAAATATAGAGGTGAAGGATTTTTAATATTAGATCATAGTTGGGGAAATTAGTTTCTTAAGGAGGAGTTTCATAACATGGGAGTTATGATACAGAAGTATAAAACTATAATAAAGGAAGAAGGTTTTTTAGGTCTTATGAAAAGTTTTTTTAAGTACATTGGATATAAATGGTATTGCTATAGAAGTGGTACGAGACAATTTTATAATAAAAATTATAATAAATACTATGCTGAATTTGAAAGGGTTTTAAAAGAAGAAAATTATGAAGCAGTAGTAGTTTTTGATTCAAGAGTAGGTTGGAATATCCCATTATTTCAAAGATCTCAACATATGGCCAATGAACTAACAGATAAAGGATTTCTTTATCTTTATAGAACTTCAGAACAGTTTGATAAAGAAATCACTGAAATTAGAAAACAAAAAGACAGATTATATTTAGTTAATATGGCTAATTACGCACTTCAAAATGCGATGTTTGATGTCTTAAAAAAACATAATGGACCTAAATTTTTATCTTTATATTCAACAGATGTTTATTTAGATGAACCTTATATAAAAGAAAAATATACTGATTCAGGATTCCATATTATATATGAATATATTGACGAGATGTCAGATCAAATATCAGGATGGCTTCCAGAGTTTGTTTATAATAGACATAAAAATATATTAAGTGATACTGCAAATTTTGCAATAGGATCTGCAGATAAATTAATTGAAGAAATAAAAGAAATTAGAGGCGACGAAAATGTTGCTATGATAACTAATGGAGTTCAATATAAAGATTGGATTAAAGAAGAAATTGAAGCACCTAGCAAAATTAAAGATATAGTAGATAAAAAGAAGCCTATTATAGGATATTTTGGTGCTTTAGCAAAATGGTTTGATTATGAAGCAGTTAGAAAATTAGCTGAGGAAAGACCAGATTATGAAGTTGTATTAATAGGTTTCCTTTATGATGAAAGTTATAAGAATAGTAAAATAGAAGAACTTTCAAATGTTCATTACTTAGGTGTAATAGATTATAAAGAATTACCAAAGTACGCTAAATTCTTTACTGTATCAACTATACCTTTCTTATTAAATGATATAACTGAGTCAACAAGTCCAGTTAAATTATTTGAATATATGGCTATGGGGAATCCTATAGTAACAACAGATATGAGAGAGTGTAGAAAATATAAATCAGTTTTAATAGGAAAGAGTCATGAAGACTTTATAACTAAAATTGATGAAGCACTTAATATGGATAAAAATAGTGAGTATTATAATTGGTTAGAAGAAGAAGCTTTAGATAATACTTGGAGCAAAAAAGCAGAAACTTTACATAACCTAGTTAAGAAAAATATGGAATAAGAGGTGCAAGGTTAATGAGTATATTAAATTCCATCAAAAATTTATTTAGACCAGTAGCTATTCCAATATATCAAAAATATAGGTCAACTGGTCATGAAGGTGAGCAAGAGCAATTTTTCACTGAAATGAGAGAAGTTATTAATAGTAAAAAATATGATGCGGTGGTTATATTTGATACTTATTTTGGCTTTAGCGTTAAGATGTTTCAAAGACCTCAACATATAGCATTAAATATGGCTGAAGAAAATATTCTTTATTTCTATAAGGCATCACCTTATGTTGAGAAAGAAATTGCTGTTAGCAAAAAAATAAAAGATAATTTATATTTAGTAAATACTGATTTATATTGGCTTCAAGAAGGACTGCTTGATATGATAAAGGAAAGTGGAATTCCTTGTTATGGTCAAATTTATTCTACTTGTTTTACTGAGTATGATAAATATATGAAAAAATTTACTGATAGAGAGTTTAAAATAATTTACGAATATGTAGATGATTTATCAGATGAAATAGCTGGATTTAAAATATCAAATGCTATAAAAAATAGTCATGAAGCTATGCTTAAAAATAGTGAAGATGTTTATGTTGTTACTACAGCAGATAAGCTTTACGAAGAGGCAAAAGCAATTAGAGGGGATAAAAGAGTTGCACTTGTAACTAATGGTGTTGAATATGAACACTTCTCAAATATTAAGTGTAAAAAATGTCCTGAGGAAATTAGAGAGATAGTAGAAAGTAATAAAAAAATTATAGGTTATTTTGGAGCTTTAGCTAAATGGTTTGATTATGATCTTATTAAGAAGATGTCAGAAGAACTTCCAGACCATGAAATTATACTTATAGGGATAGACTATGATAAATCTTTAGGTAAAAGTGGAATATTAGAACTTAAAAATGTTCATTATTTAGGTACTAGAGATTATAAAGAACTTCCTACCTATGCTAAATTCTTTAATGTTGGAATAATACCTTTTGTTATAAATGATATAACAGAAGCTACAAGTCCAGTTAAGCTATTTGAATATATGGCATTAGGTAAACCTATAATAACAACTGATTTACCTGAATGTAGAAAATATAAATCTGCATTAGTTAGTAAAAGTCATGAAGAGTTTATAGAAAATATCAAAAAAGCCGATGAGTTAATGGGTGATCCTGAATATTTAGAAACATTAAAAGAAGAGGGATTAGCTAATACTTGGAGACAAAAGGCTAAAGATATGAAAGACCTTATCTTGAACTCTTAATGGAGGTATAAAAATGTCTTATGCAATAAAAGTAGAAAATTTAACTAAAAAATATAAAATTTATGATTCCTATGCAAAAAAAACTGCAATGCTTATAAATCCTTTTAGCAAAGCTCAGGCTAAGGAATTTATAGCTTTAAATAATTTGAATTTTGAAGTTAGAAAAGGTGAAATAATAGGGATTGTGGGAAATAATGGAGCAGGGAAATCTACACTTTTAAAAATATTATCTGGAGTTGCTTTTCAGAATGAAGGAACGGTAGATATAAAAGGAAGAATTTCTTCTTTAATAGAACTTGGAGCAGGATTTAATCCAGAACTTACTGGAATAGAAAATATATATTTTAATGGAAGTTTATTAGGTCTTGAAAAAGAAGATGTTGATAAGGTTAAGGACTCTATATTAGAATTTGCTGATATTGGAGAGTTTGTTAATCATCCAGTTAAAAATTATTCTAGTGGAATGTACGCAAGACTTGCTTTTGCTGTAGCTATTAATATTGATCCAGATATATTAATTGTGGATGAGATTCTTTCAGTTGGAGATGTTGGTTTCCAAGAAAAGTGTATGAGAAAATTTGAAGAGTTTAAAGCCGCTGGAAAAACTATAATTTATGTTTCTCATGGACTTCAAACTGTTCAGGCTTATTGTGAGAGAGCTATATGGCTTGAAAAAGGAACCCTTAAAGAGATTGGTCCTGCTTTTGATGTAGTTGAAAATTACTATAAAAGTATGATGGAAAAAGGGGAAAAAGTAGAAGGTGAAGAAAAAAACTTTGTTAAGCTTAAAGATATAAAAATTAGAGGTGGGAAAAAAGAGTTTGAATATGGAGACTCAATAACTTTTGATTTAGAATATGATGTAGCTGCAACTGAGATAAATAATGCAGGGATAACTGTAGAACTTAGGCAAGCATATAAAGAGCCAGGGGAATTTAAAAATGCAGATCAGTTTATTTGTGCTATAAATAGTAATGTTGATGATTTTAAAATACCTTGGAAAGCAGGTATAAATAAAACATCTGTAACCTTTGATAATTTAAGAGTAGCTGAAGGAACTTATTACTTAGATATAGTTTTTTCAGAGAGTCAAAACTTAGTGGCATTAGAAACAGTAGAAGTTGCTATTGATTTTAAAGTTAATAATAAAAGAGCATCACAGGGATTTGTATTTTTAAAAGAAAATTGGATGGAGTAATATGGTAAAAATAATCTTTGGAAATAAAAAGTTGGAAGAAAAATTATTAGAAACTTTAAGAAAAGGTTATGAAAATATTTCAGAGGAAGATAAAGAATACTTAAGAAGAGAAGTAATAAAAGAATATTATGGATTATTTGAGGCACTTTATGAAAACTCCAAAAAAGAACATTCTAGCAATGTCTTAACGGGAGAAACAAGAGAAATATATAATGAGCTTGTGAAGATTATTAATAACATATATAGTGATGAAATTGAAAGAGTTGAAAAAATAGCTTTTAAAAAAGAAATTGAAAAAATTTTAAATGAAGAGGACTTTGATGAAGTTATAATATTTCATGCTAGTTTTGGATGGAATATAGAACTTAAACAAAGACCTCAACATTTAGCAGAAGCATTATCAAATGAAAGAATATTATATATTTATAAAACTCATGAAAAACAAGAAAATATTTTTTCTTTTGAGAAAATAAAGAGTAATTTATATATAATGAATCTTGAAAATAGAATTTTAAGAGATGTACTTTTTAGTGAATTAGCATTAAGAAAAACATTGAAAAAATTTATACATGTTTATGCTACCTGTCTTTATGATGTGACCTATGAAATGATAATAGAATACGAAAAATTAGGTTTTAAAGTACTTTATGATTTTGTAGATGAACTTTCAGAAGCTATAAGTTATAGGGAGATTACAGAGAATATAAAAGAGGCTCATAGAGTTTTGTTGAAAGATAAAGAAAATGTAATGGTGATTTCTACTGCTGATAGATTAAAAAAAATAGCAGATGAAGTTAGAGGTAATAATAAGGGCAGTATACTTGCTCCTAATGGAGTGAATTTATCAGATTTTAATGTAGGGGTAAAATCTGAAACGGGAATTAAAATAAAATCTATAGTTGAAAAGAAAAAGCCTATAATAGGATATTATGGAGCTTTAGCAAGTTGGTTTGATTATAGATTAATTAGAGAATTAGCTATAAAAAAACCAGAGTATGAAATAGTTTTAATAGGGATAAATTATGATGGAAGTTTAGAAAAAAGCGGGATTTTAGAAATAAAAAATATTCATTATTTAGGAATAATTGAATATAAGGAACTTATAGAAAAATATGCAGTTCATTTTGATGTATCTTTAATACCTTTTATAAAAAATGAAATAACTAATTCAACATCGCCTATAAAATTATTTGAATATATGGCATTAAGAAAACCTATAGTAACTACTGATATAGAAGAGTGCAAGAAATATAAAAGCTCCATTGTTTCTTATAGCAATGAGGAGTTTATAGAAAATGTGGATAAAGCTTTGGAAATGAAAAATAATAATGGCTATTTTAAATTATTAGAAAAAGAAGCTTTAGAAAATACTTGGGAAAGTAGAGCGAAGGTTATAAAAAGAGAATTAAATAAATTTGAGTAAAACAGGGGGAATTTCCTCTGTTTTTTTATTTTTCAAAAAGATGGATAAAATAGGGGGTAGTGAGAAATAATATAGATAAAAGTTAAAGTCTATTTCTATATAATTATTTTCCACTTGTATAGAAATAGGTATAAAGCACTAAGTAAATAGATAAAAAGGATAAAAAGAGGTTAACTTGTAGGAGGATAAAATGTTTGGATTAAAGAAAAAGGAAGATAGAACACATTTGATTATGGATACAAAAAGAACTTGTATTGAGATGATTGTAAATGCAGCTAAAGAAGGATATGAAAATATTCCAGAGGAAAAAATTATTGAATTAAACAACGAGATACTTAAGCAATATCCTGAAATTGCAACACCATTATATTCAGGATTTAAAGGTGATTTTTCAAAGGACGTTTTTGATGGAAAATTTTATGAGAGATATACTAGTACATTAAAAATAATAGATGGAACATTAAATACTATATTATATCAAACTCAAGCAGATCAATTTAGAATAGGATTAGAAAAAATTTTTGATGAAGAAGAATATGAAGATGTAGTTATATTTTACGCTGGTTTTGGTTGGGATATAAAATTAAAGCAAAGACCTCAACATTTAGCAGAAGCTATGGCAAATAAAAAAACTCTCTATATATATAAAACAAGTAATTCTGATGATGAAATTTATGCAGTGAAAAAAGTAGAAGATAATTTATATCTAATGAATTTAGAGATGTCTTTATTAAATGAAACTCTATTATCTGTTATGGAAGCTAAAGAAGTTAAAAATAAATTTATTCATGTCTATGCAACTTGTCTTTATGATGTGAATTATAAAAAAATAAAAGAATATATAGATAGAGGATTTAAAGTATTATATGATTTTGTAGATGAAATTTCTGAAAAAATTAGTGGAGTTCCAGTAACAAAAACTATGATGGAAGATCATGAAAAACTTTTAGCAGATGAAGAAAATGTAATAGTAATTTCAACTGCAAGTACTTTAAAGGAAATGGCTGATAAAATAAGAGTGAGCAAAAAGGGAAGTATATTAGCTCAAAATGGAGTGAACTTAGAAGATTTTTCAAATCCTTCAACTAATCCAGGGAAAAAAATAAAGGAAATAGTTGAAAAAGGAAATAAAATAATAGGATATTATGGAGCTTTAGCTAGTTGGTTTGACTATGAAAAAATAGAAAAATTAGCAAAGGAAAGACCTAATTATGAAATAGTATTAATTGGAGTTGATTATGATAAAACACTTAAGAAGAGTAAAATTTTAGAATTGAAAAATATTCATTATTTAGGTATTGTAAATTATAAAAATTTAATTACTGAATACGCTAATTTCTTTGATGTTTGTTTAATTCCTTTTATTAAAAATGATATAACGGATTCTACATCACCAGTAAAATTATTTGAATATATGGCTCTTGGTAAGCCTATAGTAACTACAGATATTAATGAATGTAAAAAATATAAAAGTTCATTAATATCAAAAACAGGGGATGAATTTGTAACTAATGTTGATAGAGCTTTAGAAATGATTCAATACGATAGTTATAAGAGAACATTAATAGAAGAAGCTAAAAATAATACTTGGGAAAAAAGAGCTGAAGTTATTAAAAATATGATGAAAAATTATTATAATAAATAATATAAAGGTCCATATCAAAAAATAATTTTGATATGGACCTTTATTTATAAAAATTAAAGACTTTCTAAACTATTAGAAATTTCTAAAATAAGTTCTTCAAAGGAATCGATATGACGATGAGACTTAGCCATTAAAGCTTCTCTTTGGAATTCGGCAGCGGCATCATGAACAGATACTACAGTCATGTTGGCTTTTAAAGCTCCTTCAACAGCTGGTAATATATCTTCAAAAACAATACAGTTTTCAGGTGCTACATTTAATCTTTTAGCAGCTAAAAGATAAACATCTGGATGATCCTTTCCAAATGGAACTTCATTGGTAGTAGTTATACTATCAAAAAAATCAATAATTCCATTTGAAATAAGACAAGTTTCTAATAGCTCCTTTGAATTACTAGTAGCTAAAGCTATTTTTATTCCTTTTTCTTTAAGTTTTGTAAGGAACTCTTTTGCGAAAGCTTTTAATTTTACATTTGTTTTATAATGATTAAAGGCCATTTCGTGCCATCTATTACAAATAAAATCAACTGATTCTTGGATATTAAATCTTTTTTTGAAATATTCACCTGTTTCATTGAAACTTAAATGATTTATATCATTTTTTAAATCTTTTAAATTTATAGTTTCTTCTACTCCTATTTCTTTTAGATAATCTAAGTCAATTTGTTCCCAAACCCACATAGAATCTACTAAAGTTCCGTCTAAATCAAAAATAGCAGCTTTAATATTAGTAAAAATAAAAAACACCCCCTAAAATTAACAGATAGTTATAAGAACTACTGTCAGTTAAATTATATAGTATATAGAATACCCTGTCCATTTTGTGTTAAAATGAGAAAATACAGTTTAGAAACTATTTAATATGGTAATAATAAGTAATAAATTAAAGGATTAACAATAAGAGAAAATTTAATATAGGAAGTGATAAACATGAAGATAATTATTATAGGATTTATAATTTGGGGAGTTTTAGTAGCTCTTTTCATGTCTTTATTTAAAGCAGCTGCAAGAGGGGATAGATTTCTAGAAGAAAATGAGGATAATCAGCAGAAATAAAGAATTATTTTTATTTAATACTAATATATTATAAAGATAAATAATATAAGGGATTGAATATTATGATAGATGTGGTAATATGGGCTAATTTAAATGAATTAGATTTTTCAAAAGAAGCATTAGTGAAGTTTAATAATTATAAAAAATCTTTATGTAAAAACATAAAAGATAATTTAAATAGTAATGATATAAGTAATAAATTTATCAGTTTTTATAATGAGAATGGCTTAGAAGAAATTAAATGTTTTTTAAATATTGAATTGAAGTTAGGAGAAGATGATGGAATAGAAATATTTTCTCCGAAGGTAGTTAATAAGTCTTATGAACTAGCTAATAGTTTAGTAGAAAGTTTTGATAATGAGGATATAGTAAGTTATGAAAATGTAGATTTTTTAGGTAATAACTTACCCTATGCAGTGGCAAAAATAAAAATGAATTTATACTTGACAGAAGATAATTTAGATTCTGAAAGTTATTTAAACTTTATAGCTAAAATGGTATCTTTAGGACTTGGAAAGTATTTAGGAATAACTATGGATGTTTTGGAAAGTAACAATGATTTAAATTTAATAAATTATAAAGTTATAGATAAAAATCAAGCAAAACAATTTAGTATAAATATGGGATTAGAAGATAAAATTATAGATTTAATAGATTATTATTGGGAATTAAGTAAGGACCATGGACAAGTTGATCCACTTGTTGCATATATACAGGCTATAATTACAATAAGTCAAAATAAGGTGGATTATAATTATTATAATCCTGGTGGAATTAAAGAGGCACAATTGAATTCTATAGGAATATACGAATATAAAAAATTTAAGAATATAAGAGTAGGGATAGAAGCTCAGTTGGATCATTTAGCTTTATTTGCAGGAGCAGATGGATATCCAAGGATTGAAACTGAAGATCCAAGACATTTTAAATATTTATTAGGTAGTTGCAAAACAGTAGAATCTTTAAGTGGTAAATGGGACTTAGATAAGGAGTATGGCTCAAGAGTGAGTAAACTATATTATGAAATAAGTAAAGTCAAGGAATTTGCAGCTTTTAAAGAACTCAATATAGATAATATAGGAATGGTAAATCATATAAATAGCTTTAATGATAAATTAATGTCTATGGGGGTTTTATTAGAGGATATATTTAAAGAGTATAGTAATTTGTACAAAGAATTAGAAGAATTTAAAAAAGAAGTATTTTTGTTAGAAGAAGATAAGAAGAAGATAGAATCAGAAAAAATACAATTGGAGAAAAAAATTATTAAGCAAAAAGATGTGATTAAAGATATTTTAAATGTTATTGGTGGAAGCTTAGAAAAGAAGCAATAAATAAAAAAAGTTGGGTTTTATAATCCAACTTTTTTTAGGTATTAAAATGTTCTGCAAATGAAAAAAGAACTGCTATTGCAATTCTTTTCTTGGTCGGGGTGACAGGGCTTGAACCTGCGACCTCATGCTCCCAAAGCACGCGCGCTCCCATCTGCGCCACACCCCGATGACAATATTTATTATATATAAAATTTGAATCTTTGTCAACAAAAAATTAATAATTTTTAAAATTTATCATTAAAAATTATTAACTGTAATATATTTGTATAATGAAAAATTAAAAAATGGTTAAGAAAATAATAAATCAAGGTTTTTATGGAAAAAAATGATAAAAAAACTTGTTTAACGTTTACTTTAAATGGTATAATTGTAATAAATTATTTGAAATTTCTGGAAGGGGGACTTCTGTAGTTGTAACTACAGAAATAAAAGGGATATGAAAAAAAAATTAATTTCTGGATTGGTAGCTGCTACAATAATATTTGGTACAGGATATCAAGCCATTGGAACACCTTTAGCAGATGGAAATAATTCAATTGAGAGTGTAAAAGGTCAGTATAATGAAGTAATAAGTAAGGTTAAAGATTTAGAGGGTAAAGTTGACGAGATAAATAGAAAGATAGAGCCTGTATTTTTCGCTATAGAAGATAATAAAGAAAAAATAGGAGCTGTTGAAAAAGAAGTAGAAGGAACTTTAACTCAAATTGAAGAGTCTAAAGAGGAAATTGCATCTAAACAAAAAGTTTTAGATCAAAGATTAAGAGAAACATACAAATCTGGTACTAGAACTAATTTTATAGCTATGCTTTTAACATCAAGGGATTTGAATGATTTTTTAAGTAACATAGATGCCATAGTGAGAGTTGTTAACCTAGATAAAAATTTTATTGATGAGTTAAATAATAAAAAAGATGAATTAGATAATAGCATAAAGGGGTTAACTGATAAAAAAGAGCAATTAACTAAGTTAAATGCAGAAAATGAAGTTAAATTAACAGAACTAAATGAAATGAAAAATAAAGAAGAGGTTTTACTAAATCAATTAAAAGCAGAAAAAGCTCAAATTGGAGATAAATTAACTGACTTAGAAAGACCTTTGGTAGCACAAGATATATCTGTAGCTAATAATTCTAATAGTTCAAAGGAACAATTAACATCAGCAATAAATTCATTAAGTGCATTAAAAGGACAAATAATAAGTCCTAGTATACAGACGGAGATTAATAATGCTATAAGTGCTGCAAAAGCAACTATTAAAAAAATAGAAGAGGCGGAAAAGAAGCCAGATATACCAGAAGCACCCTCTGGAAATGCACAGGCTATTATAAATTACGCCTATCAATTTGTAGGTTGTAATTATGTTTTAGGAGCAACAGGACCATCAGCCTTTGATTGTTCTGGATTTACTCAATTTGTATTTAGAAAATTTGGATACAATTTATCTAGAACTACCTATACTCAAGTAAATCAAGGAAGAGCAGTTTCAAGAAGTGAGTTACAACCAGGAGATTTAGTATTCACAGAAGGAAATCCACCAGGGCATGTAGGAATATATGTAGGAAATGGTCAAATGGTTCATGCTGCAAATAGCCGTCAAGGTGTAATTGTAGGACCAATATATCATTATACTACTGCTAGAAGAATTTTATAAATAATATAAAAAGCAGATCGAATATCGATCTGCTTTTGTGATTTTGAGGGGGAGTTTTAGTTTAAAATAGTGAAAAGGACTTACTAAATAATATGATATAATTATAAAATGTGTGAAAAATATATTATTATATTTTCTAAAAAATATTAGGTAATAAATAACTTTATTAGAAAGGTGGGTTAGAGGATGAATAAAGATAATATGAATCTTTCTTTAGTAAAAGAAGATGAGAGTTTAGATGATTTACAATTAGATAGTATACATATAATCCAAAAAAAAGAGGGATTTAGATTTGGAGTTGATGCTGTTTTATTAGCTAACTTTGCTAATGTTAAAAGTAAGCATTCGGTGATAGATCTTTGTACTGGTACAGGAATAGTTCCTCTTATAATTAAAGGGAAGAGAAAACCTAATAAAATTGTTGGGATAGAGATACAAAAAGAGTTTGTAGAGATGGCAAATAGAACTAAAGAAATTAACTCCTTTGGTGATGATATTGATTTTATTGAAGGTGATTTAAAGGATGGAAAACTTATAAAATCATTAGAAAAAGCAGATGTTATAACAGTAAATCCACCATATAAATTGCAAAATGCAGGGATTTTAAACCCTACAGATAAGTTATCTATAGCAAGGCATGAAGTGATGTGTACTTTAGAGGATGTTATTGCTAGTAGTAGGAAACTATTAAAAGATAATGGAAGATTATATATGGTTCATAGACCAGAGAGACTTGCAGATATATTTTGTCTTATGAGAAAATATAAAATAGAACCTAAGAGAGTTAGAATGATTCATCCTAATACAAAAAAAGCTGCTAATATTGTTTTAGTAGAAGGTCAAAGAGATGGTGGAGCTTTTTTAAAGTGGGAACCTCCTTTATATGTATACGATGAAAAGGGAAACTATAGTAAAGAAATTAATGAAATATACGGACGTTAAAAGGAGAGATAATTATGGGAACCATATACTTAGTGCCAACACCTATTGGTAATTTAGGAGATATTACTTTGAGAGCTTTAGAAGTACTTAAATCAGTGGATTTAGTAGCAGCTGAAGATACAAGACAAAGTTTAAAATTATTAAATCATTTTGAGATAAAAAAACCACTTATAAGTTATCATATGCATAATGAACAGGGAAAAGGTGAAGAGCTTATAGAAAAAGCAAAGGCAGGTAAAAATATTGCCATAGTAACAGATGCTGGAACACCAGGAGTTTCTGATCCAGGTGAGGTAGTTGTGAAAAAAGCAATAGAACAGGGTGTGAAAATAGAGGTTCTTCCAGGAGCTACAGCTTTTACAACTGCTTTAGTTTATTCAGGACTTAGTACTAATCAATTTATGTTTAAAGGATTTTATCCAAGAGAAAACAAAGATAGAATAGAGTTTTTAAATGATATAAAAGATAGACAGGAAACTATAATAATCTATGAATCACCTTATAGAATTTTAGATTGTTTAACTTCTATAAAAGAAAATTTAGGAAATAGAAGAATAGCAGCCTGTAGAGAACTTACAAAACTTCATGAAGAAATAGCAAGAGGAACTATTGAAGAGGTTATTAATCATTTTACAAATAATCAGCCTAAAGGTGAATTTGTTTTAGTATTAGAAGGAAAGACAAAAGAAGAAATAGAAAAAGAAAAAAAATCTACTTGGGAAGAGTTATCTATTGAAGAGCATATAATAAAATATATAAATCAAGGAGAAAGTAAAAAGGATGCTATGAAATTAGTAGCAAAGGATAGAGGAATATCTAAATCTGATGTATATAAGCATTCATTAAATATATAAAATAAAAAAAGCTGTCAAATGACAGCTTTTTTATATATTAAACTATTTTTTTAACTCATCTAAACAGTTTTTACAGATGTTTTTACCTTTATAGTTAACAACATCTCTAGCATCTCCACAGAAGATACATGCTGGCTCATATTTTTTTAATATGATTTGCTCACCGTCTACATATATTTCTAATGCATCTTTTTCAGCAATATCTAATGTTCTTCTTAATTCTATAGGAATAACTATTCTTCCTAATTCATCTACTCTTCTTACTACACCTGTTGATTTCATCGTTTTTCCTCCTTGCAAACAACATCATCTTTCGACAAAATATATTATAATACTAACAAAGTTGACATAATAAGTCAACAGTTTTTATTTAAAAAAAGTTAAATAATTTGCTATAAAATTACTTAAAATATATTATATATAAAATATACTACCAATTATTTCAAATGTCAACGATTAATTTACATAAATTGTTTATTTATTATCTTTTTTTGTAAAAAAACAGATAAAAGTAAATCAAAGAAAGAAATTAATGGTTATTTTTGTGAAAATAAACAAAAAAAATAAAAAAAAATTAAATACAAAAAAGCAAAAATTACAGAAAAAGGATATTGTACATAATATATAGTATGATTATAGTAATGATATGTGCATAAAATGAAAATATGTACAAATATTAAACAAAATATCAATATTTATTTGTAAAAATAGTAAAAATTTAAAAGTTTTTTCAATTATATTATTTCACTAAATAATTAAAAATATACAAAAATAAAAAATATAATTTAATATTTGGAAATGGATAAAAACATTAATAAAAGGAAATAATTAAAATAACATTTATATAAAATTATAAAAAAATTTAAAATAAAGAATAGAAAGTAACTTGTAATGTGATTTCTTTTACTATATAATATTATTATAGTAAAATATAATGAGGTGTAGCTATGGATATAAGAAAGATAGATGAAGAGTACGTTATTAATTTAGCCAAGGAAGTTTCGAAAAATAATACTGTTACATATGATGAGTTACCACAATATGATCTATTTCTTTCTCAGGTTATAGATTATTTAAATGATAAATTTAGTGATGAAAACTACACAAATAATATAGTTCAAAATTATATTAAAAGTGAAGTGATTGCAAAACCAGAGGATGGTAAGAAAAGAGGATATACAAAACTTCATTTAGCACAACTAGTACTTTTAAGTTATATGAGACCTGTATTAACAACAGAGGAAATAAAAAAAGTATTTAGATTAGTGTTTAATGATATAAATGACCGTGAGGATGACGTAATTAGTTGGGAGCAAGCTTATGAAATATTTTCAGATGTTCAGGAGCATAGCTATCAAGAAATATTCGCATCACATATTTTTAATGAAGAGAAATTAAACAATACAATTAAGAAACTTAACTTAGAAGAGAAGGATAACGAAAAAATAAAGTTATTCGTGCTAGTTATGTCTTTAGTATTTCAAGCTAGTATAATCAAGAAAATGGTTAGTAAATTAGTAAACGAAAACTCAGAAGAATAAAAAACACCTTCCTTAATGAATATATAAATTAAGGGAGGTGTTTTTTTATGGATTTTTTAATAGAAACTATAGCTAATGTAGGATTTCCTATAGCAATAACTTTATATCTTTTAATGAGAATAGAAGGAAAGCTTGAAAATTTAGCATTAAGCATAGAAAAATTAGCAAGAAATTTAGATAAATACTCTGTAAATACAGAAAATAAATAATTAAAGAGAGTTTTATCAAATTTAAATTATAGTTAATGAACCTTAAAGGTTAGAAATAAACTATTTTTAATATTTTGATAAAACTCTTTTTGGGAATTAGTTATGAATAGTAACGGAGTAACTACATTGGAATTCATCATTTATTGGAAGTGATAAAACTCCTTCTTTATCTTTAAACTCTCCATCAAAGTTTTCATAATCAGCATGTCCAAACCATGGCTCAATACAAATAAATGGTGCACCAGTAGCTGGAGCCCAAAGACCTAGGTATGGGAAGTTTGAAAAATCAAACTCTATAGATTTATTATGTTTTTTTGATTTTAAATTTATTATATTAGATTCTAACTCTGAACTTTTAAAAACTAAAGCGTCATTTTTAAACAATTCTTTAGATAACTGGATTTTATTTTCTTTGTTTAAAATTTCTTGAGTTTTTCCAGTGAATAAACCAGTAGATGTATTTAAAAGCATTATATCAGCAGTTTCTTTTTTGTTAAATTCAAAGTAATAATCATTTATAGTTTCATTTTCTAAAATAGGACACATATATGCAGGATGAGCACCTATTGAAAAATAAATTTCTTTATCATCTAAATTTTTCACTTTGTAAGTGATTTTTATAGTTTTATCGATAAGTTCATAGATTACAAATAGTGAAAACTTAAAAGGATATATTTTTAGTGTTTCATCTGAATAATCTAAATTGAAAGTTAATGAGTTTTCAGTTTTATTAACTACTTTAAATTCTTGTAATCTTCCAAGTCCATGTTGAGGTAAGTTGAAAATTTCACCATTAACTTTATAACTATTATTTTTTACTTTTCCTATTATAGGGAAGAGAATAGGAGCATGATATTTCCAAAAATCGGGATTCCCGTTCCAAAGATATTCTATATTTTCTCCTTTTTCTTTTATGCTATGAAGTTCAGCACCGTAATTAGCTGCTGTTATAGATAAAAATTCATTTTCTAAAATATAAGACATAAAAACATCCTTTCTTTTGCCATAAGGCATATTGAATTTAGATAAGTAAATTATAACATTGTTAAAATTAAAAAAACTAGAGTATATATAAATTTTGATAGATACTCCAGTTTTTGTGAGGTTTAATTTTTAGGTTTTATATCATTTGATATATAATCAAAAATTTCTTTTTTTGTGTTATCTTTATTAAACTTTAAATACCACTGTGCAACAGAGTTTTCAGTTCTTTTAAATAATCCACCTTCACTATTACTATCAGTAGGAAATCTTTCTTGCTCTACAGTTTTTGTTCCTGATGTTATTACTTGAGTTCCAAGAGAAATTATATCGGTAGCAGATAAACTGGTTTCTACAAAAGGAAGTAATTCTGAAACAGTAGAAGGAATTTTACTAACAGGATAATTACTTACTTTATTAAAGATAGCTTCTAACACATTTCTTTGACGTTCTGTTCTTTCATAATCTCCATCTCCAGCATAACGAATTCTACTATAGGCAACAGCTTGGATTCCTGAAAGATTTTGTTTACCAGCATTGGTTATATTTTTAGCTTTTAAATTAGTTATATGGCTTAAATCATCAACATATTGATTTATATACTTTACCTCATAATCTTTTACGTTGATTTCTACACCACCAAGCTTATCTATTATATTTCCTAAATCTTCGAAATTTACAGAGATATAATCTTTTATATTTAAACCAAAATTTTGATTTATAGTTTTAATAGCAAGTTCAGGACCACCGAAAGCATAAGCGTGATTTAATTTATCCTTACCATGTCCATCTATATCAACAAAACTATCTCGCATTAAAGAAATTAATTTTATTTTTTTATGTTTTTTATCAAAAGAAGCTATCATTGTAGAATCAGAACGACCTTTTTCTGTGGCAGTTCTTCCATCTATACCAAATAAAGCTATATTTATAATGTTATCTGAAAATTTATCCTCTGATATCCCTAAGGCTTCATCACTTTGATCTATTTCTTTAGTATTTATTTTTCCTAAAGTTGAAAAAAGATAAGAAGCAGTAAATGTTATAGCAAAGAGAAAAGTAAAAGAAATTGAAGAAAAAATTATAAGTTTTTTAGATTTTTTTTTCTTTTTATCCTTCATGTTTTTAGAAGCCTCCTTAGTGTAATAAAAATAAATGTAAAATTCATAGTATTTCCTTTAATTTAATTAAATTATACTAAAAAAATATTAAATAAGTAGTTCTTATCTGTAAACAATAAAGAAATATAATCACATTTAATTATTTAGGAAATATGATTTTAGAGAAAAAAATATTTGCTATAAAGAAATAATGAGTTAAAATAAAACATAATATTTTAATAATAAGGATAAATTATAAAATGTATGATTTTAAAATAAAACTTTAAATTAGGTGAATATATGATTAAAAAATTTTTTTCAGGAACTATAAGATTCTTTAATAAGATAATGAAAGATGATATTTATGCTTTATCAACACAACTTGCTTATAACTTAATATTATCCTTTTTCCCTTTTATAATCTTTTTGATGACAATAATAGGTTATTTAAGATTAAATAATGAAGAAGTTCTTGCTTTATTATCTAATATAATGCCACTACCTGCTTTTGAATTAGTTCAAAATACAGTATTGGAGGTTCTTAATAATCAACAAGCTGGACTATTATGGTTCAGTATTTTGTTAGCTTTTTGGTTATCTTCATCAGGATTTAGCGCAGTTATACGTGGATTAAATAAAGCTTATGGAATTGAAGAGGAAAGAAGTTTTATAAAAGTTAAATTAATATCTTTTGTAGCAGTTTTAATTTTAGTTATTGTGATTATAATGACTTTAGTTTTATTTGTATTTGGAGACTATATAAAATTATTTATAGTAAATACTTTCCCTCATTCTAGTTTAATACTTTTAATATGGGGAGTTGGGAAAAATATAATTTTAACTTTATTTCTAATATTAGCTTTTACAGCAATGTATCAATTAATTCCTTGTAAAAAAATAGGTTGGTATAATGCTATACCAGGAGCTGCATTTACTACTTTAGGGTGGATAATTTCATCCTATGCTTTTGCTTATTATGTAAATAATTTTAGTAATTATTCAAGGTTATATGGAAGTCTAGGAGCTGTATTTATATTTATGACATGGATATTCCTTACCTCTTTTATTTTAATATTAGGTGGAGAGGTAAATGTAATGCTACTAGATAAACAAAAAAGAATACATTAAAAATATTTTCCTCCTTTGTATATTAATTCTAACAGTGGATAGAATTAAGAAAGAATTACTTTAGGAGGATATTATTATGAATAAAATTGTTTTATTAGGAAGATTAGTAAAAAATCCAGAGCTAAAAACTATTGAAAACAGTGATAAAGTTTATACTAAAATAACTATAGCTGTAAAAAGAAACTATAAATCATCTACAGGAGAGAGAAAATCAGATTTCATTCCTTTAATTATGTGGGATAAAAGAGCAGAAGCAGCCTGTCAATATTTAGCTAAAGGTGATATTATAAGCGTTAGTGGAAGATTAATAACTAAAAGTTACGAAGATTTTGAAAGTAAAAGAAGATATTTTATTGAAGTTTCAGTGGATGATTTTAGAAAAGTTTATTTACCAGAAAAAACTCAAGTAGAGGATTTATAATTTTTTTAAAAATTTAAATCAATTATGATAGATTTTAATGGGAAAAGTTAAAAGGTAAAGGGGTATTCTTAGCTAAGAATACCCCTTTATTTTTAAAATTATTGAATTAAAGATTCAGCAATTTTAACACCAAGGTTAAAACATTTCTCTAATTCATCATTAGAAGGTTTGAAGTTGACAGGAAGAGCAGGTATAGGCATTTTCATTTTTAATTCCTTTAATCTGCTTTCTATTCTTGGAACAGCTTCTCCACTCCAACCATATGAACCAAAGGCAGCGGCAACTTTGCCACCATGAACTACTGGATTTAATTTGCAAAGTAATTCTCTAACTGGTTCAAGCATATCCTCAAGTATTGTAGGAGATCCAACAATTAAACTATCAGCATCACCTATATTAGCAACTATCTCAGATAATTCGTAATCAACAATATCATAAGATTTTATTTCAAAGTCTCCAACAGAGTTTATTCCTTTTTCAATTTCAAGAGCCATTTCTTTTGTATAGCCATAGGCAGAAACATAAGCAATAACTATTTTTTTCTTTGAATTAGGAGCTGTTGGAGTACACCAGCTTTTGCAAATGTCAACTATTTTCATAGGATTATCTCTTAGAACAGGACCGTGTCCAGGACAAATTATATCTATTGGTAATTTTTCGATTTTTTCAATTGCCTTTAACATAAATGGTTTAAAAGGCCCTAAGATACAATCAAAATAATATTTTAAAGCTTCCATATAAGCTTCTTGATCAGTGATTTTATCATTGAAAACTTCATCTAAACAATAATGTGAACCAAAAGAATCACAAGTAAATAAAACTTTATCTTCTTTTACATAAGTGTACATTGAATCAGGCCAATGTAGCATTGGTGCACTTATAAATTGTAAAGTTTTGTTACCAAGGGATAATTCATCACCTTGTTTTACTGTAATGTAATCAAAATCTTTATTAACTATAGCTTTTAAATACTTTATAGCAATAGCAGAACCTACTACCTTAGCATTAGGAGCTAATTCTAAAAGCTTATCTACTGATCCTACATGATCAGGTTCAGTATGATCAACAATAATATATGATAATTTATTTAAGTCAACATTTAAATCCTTTAGACGTTCAAGGTACTGATCAAAGAATTGTGCTTTAACAGTTTCAAAAACAGCTGTTTTTTCACTTCCTTGTATAACGTATGAATTATAACTTGTTCCATATGGTGTATGCATAATAATATCAAAAACTCTTAATTCATGATCTAATGCACCAACCCAGTGTAAGTCTTTTTTAATTTCTAATGATTTCATAATTTTAGTTTAGTTATTACTGTAGTAAATAGTAATAACTACCTCCTCCCATATACATTATTTTATAAATGTAAATAGTTAAATAATAGCCATTTATATTATAACTTAAAATAATTTAAAAATGCATTTAATCAAAAAAGTTTTGCAATTAAGAAAATTCAAAAAATACGAAAATTAATGCATAAATAAACAGGAATGAAATTATAGATAGCATTATAGTAAATGAGATATATATAATGTTGTATATTTATTAATTATAAAATAAATTTTTATATAAAAAAATATATTAATTATGGAAGAAATTTAGAATTGATATTAATTTAAAAGAAAAAATAAAATTTTAATTATAAACAGCAAAAAATACTTAAATTTACAATTACAAAAAATTTGAAAAAAAATACCAAATAGGGTATTATAAATCTGTGATATTTTATTTTATGTAAATTTAAATGAAGTTCCATAAAGGGTTAATAAAAGTACATAAATTTAATAAGCTTTCAAGTGTATTTCTAAAAATTAAAATAAAAAAATAGAAGTAGCAATTTTAAAAAACAAATTTCGTGAATTAAAGTAACTAAAACCTCGAAAAAAATAATATATTATGTAATAAATGTATAAAAATGGATAATTAAAGTAGATAACTGTCAATAAAAAATATAAAAAATATACAAATAGGATACATGGTTTGACAGCTTTCTTTGTCTAGAAATGCTAAAATAAATATGTATTTAAATGATAAATATACTTTAATTTACTTTTTTGGGGAAAAGGGGGACGAAAAATGAGAATTGTTGAAAGCTTAGAGAAAAAACTTACTATGGAAGAGGTAACTTATAATTATTTTTATAGAGTTATAGAAACAACTTTTGAAGGAAATAAATTTTATGGAATTGAAGTTGAAAGACAGGATTATGAAAAGGAAAAGTTAACTAGTATAGGAAGAGAATACATTAAATATGTTGCTGTAAATGAAAATGAAACTATAGAGATACTACAAAAGCTTTGTGATAATTTAGTTTCACCAATACACTTAATTGATATAGTTGGGGAAATGTCAGATAGGAATATTGAAAAATACAGTAATAAAGAAATTTTAATTTATAGTTAATAGGAAGATATATGATAATAGGAACAGGAATTGATATTATAGAAATTGGCAGAATAAAAAGAGCAATTGAGAGAACAAATGGATTTTTAGAAAGAAATTTTTCTAAGGAAGAAAGAAATTTTTTTGAATCTAAAGGGTATAAAGTGGAATCTATAGCAGGAAGTTTTTCAGCTAAAGAGGCATTTAGTAAAGCAATAGGCACTGGATTTAGAGGGTTTTCTTTAATAGATATAGAAATATTAAGAGATGATTTAGGAAAACCCTATGTTAAATATAATGAAAAAGTTTTTAAAGTTTTAGAGGCAAAAAAATATGGGGATTTAAAAGTTCATTTGAGTATATCTCACAATAGAGAAAATGCTATAGCTAATGTGATATTAGAAAGTAACTAGGACAATAAAGAATTACATAAAATTAAATATTACTAAGGTTTTAGCAAAAATGTTACATATTATAAAGAAAATAGAATCTCTTTAAATTAATAGTAATAATTTTTTTAGAAACATAATACTATGTACTGTATAGTTTTTTATTTGGAGGGGTAATGAAAAATAAAAAAGTGATTAGTATAGTAGTTATGATTTTAATTGTTTTAGGGATTCTAATTGGGTATTTTATTTACACTAAGTTAGGAAAAGAACCGAGCTTAGAAAACATAGTTGAGGAAATTATAACTGTTCCTAAATATTCTACAGAGATATCTTACACTTGTAAAAACTCTAGAGGAGATTTTACAGAAGAAGGAACTTTAGAATATTCTACTGAAATAGGAGCAAAAATTAACTTAGGTTATGTAGAACAAACATTTACAGATAAAAATATTAAGATTCATTATTTTGAGGATAAGGAAAAAAATATAGAAGAAAAAACCTATACTGTCGATAGAAGTTATGATGAGTTCTACAGATACTTTATGATAAATGAGCTATCTAAATATTTAAAGTTAGAAACTACATTATATAAACTAGATGAAGTTGATAACAATATTATTATTTTAGAATTTTTTACTGATAGTAAAAATGTTAATTTTCATAAGGTAATAATGAAACTAGATAAAAAGAAAAAAACAGCTTTATCATTATCTATTTTTGATAATAAAGATAAAGAAAGAGTTGAAGTTAAATATTCAAATTTTAAAAAATAATAAACAATAGGATAAAAAAGATATCAGCTGAATTTTAAGAGGTGAAGTACGATGGAAAGTATAAGACCAGCATGGGCAGAAGTTAATTTAGATTATATTAGAGATAATATGAGAGCAATAAAAAATGTAGTAGGAAATAAAGAAATAATAGCTGTTGTTAAAGCAGATGCTTATGGTCATGGGGCTATCGATGTTGCTCCAGTTTTATTAGAAAATGGAGCAACTAGATTAGCAGTTGCAGTAATAACTGAAGCATTGGAATTAAGAGATGCAGGAATAAAAGCACCAATAATGATATTAGGATATACCCCTTTGAGCTTTAGTGAAAAATTAATTAAAAGAAATATAGAACAAACAGTATATAGTTGTGAATATGCTAAAAAGTTATCTGTAGAAGCTTTAAAATTAAATGTTAAAGCTAAAATACATATTGCGATAGATACAGGGATGGGAAGAATAGGTTTTTTACCAAATGAAGAAGGTTTAAAAGATATAATTAAAATATTTTCTTTACCAGGATTAGATGTAGAAGGGATTTTCACTCATTTTTCTACAGCTGATGAAGAAGATAAAACTTATACTCTTATGCAATATGAAAAATTTAAATATGTTTGTACTGAAATAGAAAAAAGAGGCATAAAATTACCGATGAAACATGTTTCTAATAGTGCAGCTATAATGGATTTAAAAGATAGTTATTTAGATGCGGTTAGACCAGGAATAATTTTATATGGTTATTATCCATCTAACGAGGTAAATAAAAAGGTTTTAAATTTAAAACCAGCTTTAACTCTTAAGACAAATATAGTAAATTTAAAAATCTTACATAAAGATATGTATATTAGTTATGGAAGAGCCTTTAAAACAGAAAAAGAAAGTAAAATAGCAACATTACCAATAGGCTATGCAGATGGTTATACAAGACTTTTAACTGGAAAAGCAAAAGTAATTGTTAATGGAAAGTTAGTCCCTATAGTAGGGAAAATATGTATGGATCAATGTATGATTGATGTTACAGATATAGACAATGTTAAATTAGGAGATGAGGTTATTCTTATAGGTGAAGATAAAGGTGTTAAATTTAATGCAGATGATTTAGCAGAATTGATAGGAACTATTAATTATGAAATCTTATGTATGCTTCAAAATAGAATACCTAGAATATATCTTAAAGAAGGCGTTGTGACAAAAATAAGAAATTATCTGTAGAAATTTGAAGAAAATTTTTTAAAATTTTATAATAAACCTTTGATTTGTGACAGATTATGTAATATAATTTAATGGCAATATAAAACTCTTTTTATAAAAATATTTGTTAGAAAAGGAGAAACATTATGATGTCACATTTATTAAAGGAAAAATTTATTGGATTCGAAAATGAAGAAAAATGTCAATTAAATGATAGTAACGTAATATCATATAGTATAGAGATGTTAGAACTTATGAAAAAAGGGTACGAGCAAATGGGGGAATTAAATTTAAAATACTCTAATGAAGCTAGTACTTCAGAATATGAAGATAGTATAGATTATGAGATGTGGCTTTGCGGAGTGTGATTATAAATGACAAATGTTAACGTAAAAAGAGGAGATATTTTCTACGCTGACTTAAGTCCAGTGGTAGGATCAGAACAAGGTGGTATAAGACCTGTTATAATAATACAAAATGATATAGGAAATAGATATAGTCCAACAGTTATAGTTGCTGCTATAACTTCTCAAATAAATAAAGCTAAACTTCCAACTCATGTGGAGATTTCTTCAGAAGAGTATGGATTAAACAGAGATTCTGTTGTTCTTTTAGAGCAAGTTAGAACTTTAGATAAGAGAAGATTAAAAGAAAAAATAGGGCACATGACTGAGGGAGATATGAATAAAGTTAATAAAGCTTTGGTTATAAGTTTAAATTTATAGAAAAGACAAGAAGAGCTAGGATAAGCTCTTCTTATTTTTGTCTCTAGTGAGACTAAAAAATTCCCTAAACATTTATCAATTTAATAAGATATAATAGTTCACTTTCAATATCTCTAATTTTTACAGTAATTGCAAATTTGTTATTAATAATTATAACTTCCATAGTTCTAAAAATAGGCTTTTAATAGCCTATCTTCATAGCTATAAAAACTCAAATCAATTTTTAACACTTCAAAAATCCTAAAAAATATGAAAATCAAATTAAGAATTCTATAAGATCATATCTATAAAATAATATTTTAAAAGCCAATAAATATTGGCTATTAGTCTAAAATTAACATCCAAAATAACCCTTTTATGTTAATTATTTATAAATATTATCAACAAAACGTAAAATTTTATTTTTTTATAATAATAATAAAAAATAGGAAAAAAGCCTATTCTATATATAGAAGATTTTATTAATAATTAGAGTAAATAAAGAATTTTTTATTTTATTTAGATAATAAGGTTAAAATGGAAAAGTAAAAGATTACAAAAGACTACTCTATTTAAAACAAAAGAGTATGCTAAAATGTCTTTTTTAGGTATAAAGATTATTCAATTTAGGTTTTTTTTGTAGGAAAACAAGAAAAAGTATGATAAAATAAAACCGTTGAGAAAAGTAAGATTGAAAATAATAGTAAAAATAATTTACAATTATTTTTAATGTTTAGAATTTTCTTTTTAAGTAAGTAGGAGGGTTAATATGAAAAAGAATGTGGAAGAATTAAGAAACATAGCAACAACTATAAGAAAAGATATAGTGACTATGTTAACTGAATCAGCATCAGGACACCCAGGTGGTTCTTTATCAGCAGCTGATATTTTAACAACTTTATATTTTAACGAAATGAATGTAGATCCTAAGAATGAGAAAGATCCAAATAGGGATAGATTTGTATTATCAAAAGGGCATGCAGCTCCTGTTTTATACAGTACTTTAGCAAGAAGAGGATTCTTTGAAGTATCTGAATTAAATACTTTAAGAAAATTTGGTTCAAATTTACAAGGCCATCCAAATATGAATGATTTACCAGGAATAGATATGTCAACTGGTTCATTAGGACAAGGAATTTCAGCAGCGGTAGGTATGGCTATAGCTGGGAAATTAGATAAAAAAGAATATAGAGTTTACTCTGTATTAGGAGATGGTGAATTAGAAGAAGGTCAAGTTTGGGAAGCAGCTATGTCAGCAGCACATTACAAACTAGACAACTTAGCCATATTTGTAGATTTTAACGGTCTTCAAATAGATGGGGATATTACAAAAGTAATGAATCCATCACCAATAGATAAGAAATTTGAAGCATTCGGATGGAATGTTATAACAATAGATGGTCATAGTTTTGAAGAAATAATGGCAGCTTTAGATAAAGCAAAAACAGTAAAAGGAATGCCAACTTGTATAGTAGCGAAAACTATAAAAGGAAAAGGTGTTTCATTTATGGAAAATCAAGCAGGATGGCATGGCGCAGCTCCAAGTAAAGAGCAATGTGCACAAGCTTTAAGTGAATTAGGAGGGGAAAACTAATGGCAGGAAAAATAGCAACTAGAGAAGCTTACGGAAAAGCTTTAGCAAAATTAGGAAAAGTTAATGAAAATGTAGTAGTTTTAGATGCTGACCTTTCAAAGTCAACTAAAACAGCAGATTTTAAAGCTGAATTCCCAGAAAGATTCATAAACATGGGTATTGCAGAAGGAAATATGATGACTGTAGCAGCAGGTTTATCAACCTGTGGAAAAATTCCTTTTGCTAGTACATTTGCTATGTTTGCAGCTGGAAGAGCATTTGAACAAATAAGAAATTCAATTTGTTATCCAAGATTAAATGTAAAAGTTTGTGCAACTCATGCTGGATTAACAGTTGGAGAAGATGGTGCATCTCACCAATCAATTGAAGATTTAGCTTTAATGAGAGCAATTCCAAATATGACAGTAATTTGTCCTTCAGATGCTGTAGAAACTGAAGAAGTTATAAAAGCTATAGCTGAATATAATGGACCTTGCTATGTAAGATTAGGAAGAGCAGGAGTTAATGTTATTAATGATAGAGCTGATTATAAATTTGAAATAGGAAAAGCTGTTCAATTAACTGAGGGTACTGATGTTACAATAATAGCAACTGGTATTATGGTTGATGAAGCTTTATCAGCAGAAAAAATGTTAAAAGAAGAGGGTATAAATGCTAAAGTTATTAACATTCATACTTTAAAACCAATAGATTCTGAAGCTTTAGTTAAAGCAGCTAAAGAAACTGGTGCAATAGTTACTGCTGAAGAGCATAACATCATTGGTGGATTAGGTTCAGCTGTAACTGAAGTATTATCAGAAAAATGCCCAGTACCTGTAATAAGAGTAGGGGTTAAAGATACTTTTGGTGAAAGTGGAAAACCTGAAGAATTATTAAAAGCTTATGGCTTAAAAGATGTAAATATAGTAGAAGCAGCTAAAAAAGCTATAAAATTAAAATAAAAAAATGTTTTTTATAGAAGAGATTAAATTTCATTATTATGGAATTTAATCTCTTTTTTTATATAGCCTTTAGTTACCTATTATTTTTTTTCATTAAATATGTTAAAGTATTAATACGAAGGTAGAAAATAAAAACCAAAGAAAAAAATTAAATAAACAGAAGAGGAGAACAAATGAAAAAAGAGCTATTTAAAAAATATTTTAATATTACATTAGGAGTATTTTTATTAGCAGCTTCCTTGCAATTTTTCTATTATCCTAACCATTTAGTAAGTGGTGGAGTTTCAGGATTGGCACTGATAGTAAGTAAATTTGCGCCTATATCACCTGGAATATTTATGAATTTAAGTAATGTAGTTTTATTTATATTTGCTTATTTCTTATTAGGGAAACGATTTGTAGCTGATAGTATTTATGCTTCATTTGCATTTTCTATAATACTTGTACTTTTAGAAAAATTCTTTCCACATGTAGTTATTACAACAGATCCAATTTTAACTGTTGTTTTTGGTGCCATAATTGCAGCTTTTGGATTAGCGTTGGCGTTTAATGAAGGGGCATCAACAGGTGGAACATCCATAATAGCAAAAATTTTAAATAAATATTTACATATAGATTTAGGAAAATCAACAATAGTTGCAGATGGAGTAGTAGTTTTATTAGGGATAATGACTTTTGGAGTAAATAAAGGACTTTATGGGCTTTTATCCTGTTTAATAATAGGAATTTTAACAGATAAATTTATTGAAGGATTTAGTACCTGTAAACAAGTAGTTATAATTAGTAAAAAAAGTGAAGAGATACAACAATACATAATTAAAGAAATACAAAGAGGGTGCACCAAAGTTATTGGACAAGGTGTCTATTCAGAAGAAAATGTGGACATCCTTTATGTTGTAGTACATAGAAGACAATTTATATCTTTAAAAAAAGCTATAAAAATTATAGATAAAGCAGCATTTATAACAGTAAATGATGCAAAAGAAGTTCTTGGAGAAGGATTTAGAAATTTAGAATAATAAATAACTAATTTTTGAAAATAATAGTATAGAGTAGTTCTATACTATTATTTTTATTTTAGGAACTACATCTTTTTTACTCAGGAGGAAAAGATGAAAAAGGGATTTATAAAGAAATATGGAATTATAACCTTAGGGGTTATTTTAGAAGCTATATCACTGCAATATTTTTATTATCCTAATAAGATAATTAATGGAGGAGTTTCAGGACTTGCGTTAATATTAAGTGATTACATACCAGTTTCTCCGGGGATGTTTATGAACATTAGTAATGTAGTTTTATTTATTTTAGCCTATTTTTTAATTGGGAAAAAAATTGTTATTGATAGTATTTATGCTTCCTTTGCATTATCCTTAATTCTTTTACTTATGGAGAAGTTTATATCTAGTTATTCAGTTACTAATAATCAACTTTTAGTAACTATATTTGGAGGGGCAGTGGGAGCTTTAGGAATGGCTCTATCTTTTAATGAAGGTTCTTCAACAGGGGGAACTTCTATTATAGCTATGATTATGAATAAGCTTATGCATATAGATATTGGTAAAGCTCTTTTAATAGCAGATGGAGTAGTTGTAGTTATGGCTATTTTTTCCTATGGAACAGAGCGTGGTCTTTATGGATTGCTTTCCTGTATTGTAACTGGACTATTAACAGATAATTTTATAGAAGGATTTAATAATTGTAAGCAAGTAATGATTATAAGTAAAAAAACAGAAGAAATCGAGAACTTTATAATAAATAAAATAGATAGAAGCTGTACTAAAATAATGGCAAAAGGATCTTATTCAAATGAAGAAATAGAAATTATATATGTTGTGGTACATAGAAAACAATTTATAGCTTTAAAGAAGGCTATGATGGGAATAGACAAGGATGCTTTTATAACCGTAAGTGAGGCGAGAGAGGTGCTTGGAGAGGGATTTTCAGACCTTGAATAATTTAGTGCATATGCACAAAAATCCAAAAAACAAATAAAGTTAGAAAAAAATGTGTTATAATAAATGATGAATAATGTAAAATGATATATAATGTGAAAATTATAATCAAAATTTGAATGTGTAAAAATGTAAAATAAAAGTTAGGAGTGTTTAGATGATAGAATTTAAGAATGTATCGAAAGTATACAATAATAATGTTAAAGCTCTATCGAATGTGGACATTAAAATTAATTCGGGAGAGTTTGTTTTTTTAGTTGGTCCAAGTGGAGCAGGTAAATCTACATTCATAAAAATGTTATTAAAAGAAGTTGAACCGACGACAGGAAATATAACCTTAAGTGGGGTTAATTTAGCTGATGTAAAAAGAAAAGAAATTCCTTATCATAGAAGAAAAATTGGAATGATATTCCAGGATTTTAGATTGATTCCAGCACTAAATGTTTATGAGAACGTTGCCTTTGCTATGAGAGTAGTAGAAGCTTCTGAAAAAGAAATAAGAAAAAGAGTACCAATGGTACTATCATTAGTTGGATTATCTAATAAATATAAGATGTTCCCAAATCAGTTGTCAGGTGGAGAACAACAAAGAGTATCTGTAGCTAGAGCTATAGTTAACAATCCACAATTACTTATTGCTGATGAGCCAACAGGGAATTTAGACCCTGAAACAGCTCAAGAAATAATGTCATTAATTGATGATATTAATAAAGCGGGAACAACTATAATAATGGCAACTCATGCTAAAGATATCGTTGATGATATGAGAAGAAGAGTTATAGCCATTGATAAAGGTGAAGTAGTAAGAGATGTTAAGAGGGGAGGATACGAGGATGAAGTTAAATAGTATTCTTTATTTCATTTCAGATGCTTTTAAAAGTTTAAAAAGAAATGCAACTATCAGTATAGCATCTGCTTTAACAGTATTAACAACATTAGTAGTATTTGGTGCCTTCTTATTAACAGCCTTAAATGTAAGTGTAGGTGTTCAAGACGTTCAGTCAAAGGTTCAAATGAAAGTTTTCCTTACTGAAACAGTAACACAACAGGAACAAACTACAATAGAAGATACAATAAAAGCAGTACCAGGAGTAAAATCAGTAGCTTATGAAAGTAAAGCTGAAGCTTTAGCTAATTTTAAAGAACAATTATCTAATTCATCAGAAATATTAGCTGGATATAGCGATACAAATAATCCATTACCAGCATCTTTCGTAGTTGATTTACAAGAACCAGCAGCATCTGATGCAGTAATGCAAGCTATTCAGCCAAATGGAAAATTAATACCTGGGGTTGATTCTATAGGAAATGATCAACAGGTTGTTGATGCTATTACATCTTTTGCTAATACAGTAAGATGGGTAGGATTAATCTTATTTGTAGTATTAATAGGAGTTTCATTATTCCTTATAATAAATACAATAAAAATTACTGTTTATTCAAGAAGAAGAGAAATCGGTATAATGAAATTTGTTGGAGCAACAGATTGGTTTATTAGATGGCCGTTTATAATAGAAGGGATAGTTATTGGGCTTATTGGTTCCATAGCATCCATTGCAGTTATATTTGGAATATATTCATGGCTTTATGAAGCATTCCTTAAATCTGTATACACTATGAGATTTATACAACCACTTTATGTATTAACAACTATGTCATGGCAGTTTATAATAGCTGGAATAATCATAGGTGCAGTGGGAAGTACAATTGCGTTAAGAAAGTTCTTAGACGTTTAATTTAATAATAAAATATAGTATATAAATAGCTTAAAATACGTACAATTAAAAGAGTACAATATTTTAGGCTATTTTTTATTTTATTTTCTTTTAAATAAAATGGGATAAATTTTTCATTAAAGGTTAAAAATAAATAAATGATAATAAGATTATAGTTTTCATAATAAGTAAATAAATAGAAAATAATTTATTCATTTATTATGTATATAATAAAATAATAGGTGAATTTTAAAAGATAATTTTTCTTTGAAAGGGTGAAGAGATTGGGAAAAATCAATAATGATTATGGGAACAAAGGTTTTAAGGTGAAAAGAAGAATTACTTTTACTTTATTTACTGTAACGGTTTTTTTATTTGCGTTGTTTTTAGGTAATAGGTTAACTGCAAAAGGGGTTTTGCCTATTACAAATAATAGTGGATTGCAAAGTGTTTTTAATTCAGTAAATAAAAATATAGGTAGTTATGATGAACTTTTTAAAGTAAGAGAGCAATTGTATAGATATTATGATGGGGAAATAGATGATGAAAAGTTAGTTGAAGGGGCAATTAAAGGAATGACTGCTGCGCTTAATGACCCCTATACCTACTATATGAATAAGAGTGAATTTGAAGAATTTAATGAACATAATTCAGGAAAGTATATGGGTCTTGGACTTCAAGTTGCAGTTAAGGATAATAAAATTATTATTGTAGAACCTATAGAAGGTGGTCCTGCGGAGAAAACAGGAATAGAAGCAGGGGATATACTTTTATCAGTTAATGGAACTGATGTATCTGGAGAAGATTTGAAAAAAGCTACTGAAATGATGAAGGGTACAACAAAAGAGGTTGTAGATTTAAAGATTGATAGAAAAGGTGAAATTTTAGATAAAAAAGTAACTAGAGATGAAGTGAAAAGAATAAATATAAAAGGTCATTTAGTAGATGGAGATATTGGATACATTGAAATTGTAGGTTTTGAAAAAAATGTAGCTAAAGATTTTAATGAAAAGTTAAAAGAATTAAAAGCACAGGGAATGAAAAAATTAATTTTAGATGTAAGAGGAAATCCAGGCGGTTATATGAATGAATGTGTGGATATAATTTCAAATTTTGTTCCTAAAGATAAATTGATAGTCTCTACTAAAGATAAACAGGGAAAAGAAGAAAAAAGTTTATCTAAAGGTGGAGATGCTATAGGAATGCCTTTAGTATTATTAATCAATGAAAATTCAGCTTCAGCTTCAGAAATAGTTGCTGGTGCTATAAGGGATTATGAAATTGGAACTTTAGTTGGAAAGAAAACATTTGGTAAAGGTATAGTTCAAACTGTTATAAACCAAGATGAAGGAAAAGGTCTTAAATTAACTATTTCAAGATATTATACTCCAAATGGAGAAAATATTCATAAAAAAGGAATAGCACCTGACGTAGAAGTAGATTATGAAATGCCTTTAAGTAGAAAGGATTATAATCAACAGGAAGATATTCAATTTAATAAAGCTTTAGAAATTTTGAAAAAATAATAGCTATTAAAAAATAGGAGGAATTTTTATGGACTTAATTTTAAATAGTCTAAGAACTACTCTAAGTTCTTTAGGTAGTCCTATTTTATTATTAATATTAATAGCGGTAGCACTCTTTTTTTATAAGAAGAATAAATTTATTGAAGATGAACAGAGAATAATATTAGGAGAAAAAGTTAATTCAGCCATTGAGTTAACTTTTTCTCAATTAACATTAGGATTAGTAGCAGGAATTTTGGGTTCTATGCTACTTTCAATTTTAGGAGTTACTTTTGGAGAAAATTCAGGGATAGAAGCAATATTTATAATATCATTTATACTTATGTTTTATAAAAAAAGAATGGCTTGTTTTGCTTATTCAGGAGCAATACTTGGTTTAATAAGCATATTCACCGGTTATTTACATAATAAAATAGAATTTTCTAGTTTTATAGAAATAAATATAACAGCATTAATAACTTTTGTTGGAGTAATGCATCTAATAGAGGGAGTTTTAGTATTTTTAGATGGAAGTAGAGGAGCTATTCCAACATTTAAAGTAAAAGAGGGAAAAGTTATAGGTGGTTTTTTATTAAATCGTTATTGGTTATTGCCTACAGTAATTTTAATGATTTCATCTAAAGATATTTTTAATAAGGGGGTAGCCCTAGGGAAAATAAGTAATAATTTAGCCCTAATAAATCCTAATAATTTAATTATGACTTTATTAGTTATACCAATGGGACTCTATGCTATATTAGGTTATAGGGCTAGTACATTTACAACTACAAAGGAGAAAAAGGCTAAGGAATCGGGTGGGATAATAGTAGTTTATGCTATAATATTGATATTGGTAGGACAAATAGCAAAGCTATCAGATTTCTTTGCTATAGCGGCAGTAATATCAATGGCTATTTTCCATGAGCTAATGATAAAATATCAAATTTATAGAGAAAGTTTAAGAAAATATTCTTTTGTATCAGAGGAAGGAATTTCAATTTTAGAAATTTTACCAAGTTCACCTTTAAAAAAAATTCCATTAGAAATTGGAGATAAAATTATTTCTGTAAATGGTTTTAAAGTAACAGATGAACGAGATATTATGAGAATAAGAAATGAGTATTATGGATTAGTAACTTTTGAAATAAAAAAGAAAGAATTTATTAAAAGTTATGAGATGAATCTTGAAAAAAATGAAAAGCTCGGTATTTTATTTGTTCCTAAAAATGTTGAATTTAAGGAAAGTAGCAGTGAAAAAAGATTTAAAGAAGTTTTGGAGAATTTAAAGAAGGAAATTGCAATGGAAAAATCTTTAGAGACTCAGGTTTTAGATATTAGAGAAAAAGAGATTGAAAATAAAGGCGATGAAAATTAGGAGAAAGAAAAATGGGCGAATTTAAAATACATTCAAAATTTAAGCCTAGGGGAGATCAACCTAAGGCTATTGAAGAATTAGTTGAATCAATAGATTCTAGTAATAGAGGGCAAACATTGCTTGGGGTAACTGGGTCAGGAAAAACTTTCACGATGGCTAACATAATAGAAAGAACTCAAAAACCTACAATAGTTTTAGCTCATAATAAAACTTTAGCAGCACAGCTTTGTTCAGAGTTTAAAGAATTTTTCCCAGATAATATAGTAGAATATTTTGTTTCCTACTATGATTATTATCAACCAGAGGCTTATGTTGCACAAACAGATACATTCATTGAAAAAGATGCATCAATTAATGATGAAATAGATAAATTAAGACACTCAGCTACAGCTGCACTTCTTGAGAGAAGAGATGTTATAATAGTTGCCTCTGTATCCTGTATATATGGATTAGGAAACCCAGAGGAATATAGAAAATTAACGATATCCTTAAGGGTTGGTATGGAAAAGGATAGAGATGAAATAATTAAAAAATTAATTGAGATACAGTATGAAAGAAATGATATTGATTTTGCTAGAGGAACCTTTAGAGTAAGAGGAGATAATTTAGATATTATTCCTGCAAACTCATCAGCTAAAGGGATTAGAGTGGAGTTTTTTGGTGATGAAATAGAAAGTATAAAAGAGTTTGATGTATTAACAGGAAATATAATAAGCTCTAGAAAACACGCAATAATAACTCCTGCATCCCACTTTGCAACTTCAACAGAAACTCAAGAAAAAGCAATAGCTATAATTGAATCAGAACTTGAAGTAAGATTAAAGGAATTTGCGGCAGAGGATAAGTTATTAGAGGCTCAAAGATTAAAACAAAGAACTAATTACGATATTGAAATGATTAGGGAAATGGGCTATTGTCAAGGGATAGAAAACTATTCAAGGATTTTAGATGGAAGAGCACCTGGAACACCGCCAGAAACTCTTTTAGATTACTTCCCTGATGATTATTTAATGTTTATAGATGAAAGTCACGTTACTCTTCCACAGATTAAAGCTATGTATGGAGGAGATAGGTCTAGAAAAGAAAATTTAGTGGAGTATGGTTTTAGATTGCCATCAGCCTATGATAATAGACCACTTAAATTTGCTGAGTTTGAAGAGAAAATTAATCAAGTTGTTTTTGTAAGTGCTACACCAGCTGCCTATGAGCTTGACAATTCAGCAGAGGTGGTAGAACAGATAATAAGACCAACTGGTTTATTAGACCCTAAAATTATAATAAAACCTGTTACTGGTCAAATTGATGATTTATATGGTGAAATTGTTGAAAATACTAAAAAAGGTTTTAGAACCTTAGTTACCACATTAACCAAGAGGATGGCAGAGGATGTAACTACCTATTTTAAGGATTTAGGAATAAAATGTACTTATATGCATTCAGATATAGAAACAATAGAAAGAATGAAGATTATAAAGGAACTTAGAACTGGTGAGGCAGATGTTTTAGTAGGGATAAATCTATTAAGAGAAGGATTAGATATTCCAGAGGTTGCTTTAGTAGCTATTTTAGATGCAGATAAGGAAGGATTCTTAAGATCAGAAACTGCTTTAATTCAAACAGTAGGTAGAGCTGCTAGAAATTCAGAAAGTAAAGTAATTATGTACGGAGATAAAATTACTAACTCTATGAATAAATGTATAAAAGAAACTGAGAGAAGAAGGGCAATACAGGAAGCCTATAATGAAGAACATGGTATTATCCCAACTACAGTAAAAAAAGATATAAGAGATGTAATAATGGCAACTACTGTAGCTGAAGAAGAAAGCAGTTATAAAGTTAAGAAAAAAGCTGAAAAATCAGATATACCAATAGATAAGTTAATCAAAGAATATGAAAAAGAGATGAAAGAAGCAGCTAAAAATCTTCAATTTGAGAGAGCTGCTGAACTTAGAGATTTAATTGAAGAATTAAAAAAATCTTAATTTAAAAAGGTGAGCTATGTTAAAAAAATAATTTGATATAGTTTCATCTTATTTTTTTAGAGAGAGAATCATTGAAAATAAAATATCTTTAGTGTAAAATAAAAAAATATATTAAATGAGAAGAATTATTCATTTGAAAACTAAATTCAAATAAGGAAATTTTAAAGTTAAGAGTTTTACAACTGTGCGACTTGTTGCTAGACAAAAATAAACGAGGGTTTATTACAAATCTAGCCTAATTACTTAGGTAATTAGAACTATTACTACGAAAGGTAGAATGATAGGGTAACGCCTTGAAATGCCTTCCTTAATACTCCGAATAGCGTATAATTAAGTAAATAATTAAAGGGTATAAGCTCGGTGAAGACGGCTGAGAGTACACCGTAAGTAGAAGAAATATAATTCCTACACGAAATGCAAACTAGAGGTAGTTGAGTGTATGGATAGGTCGGAGGTCTATAAAATGTCTATGGTTAGGATGTAGCTACGGCTACCGACGAAATCGGGAATGTACGGGTCTAAAAAAACAGTATTTAGAAATGAATATACCACCTAAGTTGTGGGGTAAGTGTGGATGAGTAAAATTTGTTGTTATGAAAATCCATGTAGTGTTATAGGCATTACCAAGCTTACAGGCTTATACCGATGACCTACGGATATATGTAAAGATAGTAGTAATGGAACGAGGAAAGCTTAGAATATGGAGGGTTTACTCCCGATGAAGTAGTGATAAGGAAAGCTTAGGTATAACTTATCTTAATCTAAGTGAGAGTGGTGGCATAAAGCTATTATGAATACTGTAATGGTATTTTAGCTATAGCCACTAGACAATTTGTTATTTGAAAATTAAATACTGAATGATTTCAAGGTTCGAGTAAGACTAAAAGATATGAAACCAACATCGGTTAAACGAAGGAGGAAGTAATAGACTTGAAGGAACGCTTAGAATTAGAGAAAAGACAGATGCTAAGAAACAATGAATATTACACAATGCAACCTACATTTGATAATCTTTATGAACAAAGTTGTAAAGGCTTACCTTTTACGGACTTGATGCAATATATAACTTCTGAAAATAATATTTCAAAACCAAATGGTAAGACTAGACCTCTAGGAATACCGTGTATTGAAGATAGAATTATACAACAATGTATAAAACAAGTAATTGAACCTATATGCGAAGCAAGATTTCATAAACACAGTTACGGTTTTAGACCTAACAGGTCTACCGAACACGCTATTGCAAGAAGTATGTTTCTAATGAACATGAACAAACTACACTATGTAGTTGACGTAGATATAAAAGGTTTCTTTGATAATGTTAACCATGCAAAATTAAAGAAACAGTTATGGACATTAGGCATACAAGATAAAAATTTACTTAGTATAATAGGAAAAATACTTCAATCAGAAATACAGGGAATAGGAGTACCAACAAAAGGAACACCACAAGGAGGAATTATTAGTCCATTGTTAGCTAATGTTGTTCTTAACGAGCTAGATTGGTGGATTAGTTCTCAATGGGAAACTTTTGAGACTAAACATAAGTATACCAGGTGTCATAAATATGATGCTTTAAAGAAATCAGCTAAGTTAAAGGAAATATGCTTAGTTCGTTATGCCGACGATTTTAAGTTATTTTGTAGAGAGGCTAAAACAGCACAAAAAGTATATGTTGCAGTTAAAGATTGGTTAAAAGAAAGACTGGATTTAGATATAAGTCCAGACAAATCTAAAGTAACCAATCTAAGAAGAAATTATACAGAGTTTTTAGGTTTTAAATTAATAGTTAAACCTAAGAAGAAAAAGTATATTTGTCAAAGTAGAATGTGTAATAAAGCAGTTCAATCAACTATTAGAAAATTGAAAGAACAAATAAAGAAAATTCAAAAGAATAATAACTCAAAAGAAGTATCGAAAATTAATTCAATGATACTAGGTAGTCATAATTATTATAATAGTGCTACTAACGCAATCTTAGATTTTGGATACATTAATTTCTTAGTTACAAAAAACCTTGATATAAGACTTAAGGATTGTATTACGAATAAACCGAAATACTCGGAAACCTATAAACGGTTATACGGGGAATACAATGGTAAAACAAGAACTATACAAGATATAACCTTATTCTCTATCTACGGATGTAAGACTAAACCACCAATGTGTTTTACACAAGAAGTATGTAATTATACAAAGAAAGGTAGAGATATAATTCATAATAATTTACATTACGGTACGTCACTTGTGAACAGATACTTAATGAAAGGAAATGAATATATGTCGGCTCAACTTTTTGATAATAGCATATCCCTAATTGCAGGGCAAAGAGGGGTTTGTCATATTACAAAAGTAGGTTTAGAAATAGGAAATATGGAATGTCATCATAAACTCCCTAAATGTTTAGGTGGAACTGATGAATATAAAAACTTAGTATGGTTGTATTTTGAAGCTCATAAGTTGGTGTATGCCACAGAGCAGGACACTATAAATAAATACTTAGAAGTATTAAATTTGGATGAAAAAGGTTTAAAACGTCTTAATACTCTACGAAAGTTAGTAGGAAATTCAGTTATTTAATTAAGTAGAATACAAAATGTTGGAACGCCGTATGAGTTGGAAACTCTCACGTACGGTGTGAGGTGGGGGAAAAGTTGGAGATAACATCAAATTCTTACCTATCACTATAATAACTTGGAGGATAAACATGACGGATAAAATAATTAGAAAAGTATTTAATGGTTTTATATATATACATATTTTATATCATGGAAAGAAAGAACCTTTTTATGGCTCATGGATAATGGAGGAACTAAGAGAACAAGGGTATAATGTTAGTCCGGGAACTTTATATCCAATTTTAAGGTCTATGTTAGATGAAAATTTACTAGAACAAGAAGAAGTTAATGTTAATGGTAAAATAAGAAAATATTATAAAACTACAGAAATCGGAAATGATGTATTAAAAGAGGTAAAGGAAAAAATAGAATTGTTAACAAAAGAAGTGTAAAAATGGTTAGAAAATAAAAAGAGATATTTACAATTATAAAAAAATGTAAATTGAGAAGAATTAAAATATAAAATTTAAAAGCTATATGAAGGATTAAAATATTTTATTAAAGGTTAGAAGACTTTTAAAATAAAATATTTTTAATTTTCATATAGCTTTTTTTGATAGATTAAGAATAAGTTTTTAAAAGTTCTAAAATTTCTTTTTCACAATGCTTACCATTGCAATGTCCAGTTGTAACTCCAAGAGCTTTTCTTAAAGACTCTAAAGTATTAGCTCCAGCTTTTATAGCACCTACAATTTCTTCTCTGTTTATATTTTTACAAGTACATATTATTGACATAAAATCACCCTTTCTAAAAGTTATATATTAATAGTTTTACAACTGTAGAAAAAAATATTATAAAAATTAAATAAATAAGGTTAAGATTTCCTTTAAAAGAAATTTAATTAGTTAGTATCAAAAAATACCTCAAATAATTAAAAATATTAGAGGAACAATATTAATGTTTAGCTAATGAAGTTAAACAAAACAATAATTAAAATGTAAAGGAGAGAAAGACTATGAATATAAACATACTAGGTGTTCCTCTATATTACGGATCAGATAGATATGGAGTTCAATTTGGACCAGATAAATTAAGAGAAAATGGAATTGTAAGCATTTTCCGTGAGGCTGGTCATAAAGTATTTGATTTAGGAAATTTATATGTTGATGAAGTTGTTGCTTTTGATAAATATGAAGCAGGAACAAATATGAAATATTTAACTGCTATTACAGCAGCTAATAATAACTTAGCTCAATCTGTTTATTCAACAATAAATGCAGGAAGCTTTCCATTTACTATAGGTGGAGACCATGCAATGGGTCTTGGAACTTTAGCAGGTGCTGCTAAAGCTTTTGGAGAAGACTATGCTGTTATTTGGATAGATGCTCATGGAGATATTAATACAGATGAAAGTAGTCCAAGTGGAAATATACATGGTATGCCTCTTGGAGCATCAATGGGATTCGGTGGCGATAAACTTAAAAATATTTTCTATAAAGGAAAAAAAGTTGATCCAAGTAAAGTATTTTTATTATGTCAAAGAGACCTTGATGAAGGTGAAGTTGAATTAATCAAAAAAGAAAATATTAAATTATGGAGAAGTGAAGAGTTTAAAGAAAAAGGCGTAGAAGCTGTAATGAAAGATGTTGTAGAAAAAATGAAAGAAAGTGGAGTTAACAACTTCCACATAAGCTTTGATATAGACGCTATGGACTCTAGCTTAGTTCCAGGAACAGGTACTCCTGTAACTAATGGAATAAATATAGATGAAACAAAACATATGTTATCTGAATTATTTAAAACAGGAAAAATAAAAGTTATGGACTTTGCTGAATATAATCCAGGTTTAGAATATGATACTACAACAAAAAGCTGTGTAGAAATTCTAAAATTCTTAGCTAGTGATTGTATAAAATAATTTCAATTCTAAAAATTATATTTAAATATTTAGGAGGGAATCATTATGAAAATAAATGTTATCGGAGTTCCATTACATTATGGTTGTGATAGATTTGGGGTAGAAAAAGGACCTCAAAGATTAAGAGAAAAAGGATTAATAGATATCCTTAAAAAATATGGTAATGATGTTTATGATTTAGGAGACTTAGTTGTAAAAGAATTACCAGCAGCAGAAAAATATAAAGAGGACAGTCATATGAAATGGCTTGGACCAATAATAAGAACAAATGAAAACTTAGCAGAAGTAGTTTACGATACTGTGAAAACAGGATATTTTGCATTCTCAATTGGTGGAGACCATGCTATGGGAATGGGAACTTTAGCAGGTACTTCTAGAGCCTTTGGAGATGACTATGGAGTTGTTTGGATAGATGCCCATGGAGATATTAATACAGCAGATTCAAGTCCAAGTGGAAACATACATGGTATGCCACTTGCAGCAGCAATGGGCTTTGGTGATGAAAGATTAGTTGATATTTACTTCAAAGGGAAAAAAGTTGACGTAAGTAAAGTATTCTTAATTTGTCAAAGAGACTTAGATCCAGGAGAAATAGATTTAATAAATAAATATAACATTAACTTCTGGTCAAGTGAAGATGTAAGAGATAAAGGTATTAAAAAAGTAATGGAAGAAGTAAATCAAAGAATGGAACAGGTTGGAGTAAATAACTATCATGTTAGTTTTGATATAGATGCTATGGATTCTAACTTAGTTCCAGGAACAGGAACTCCAGTAGGTAATGGAATAACTGTTCATGATGCAGAGTATATGTTATGTAATTTATTCAGTACTGGAAAAATAAGAGCATTAGACTTTGCTGAATATAACCCAGGTTTAGAATATGATACAACAACAACAAACTGTATTAAAGTTTTAAATTCAATTTCTCAATGTTTAGCAGATGCAGAGCAAAAATAAAAATTTAATATAAAAAAGATTTATTCACTATTTAGAGAGAATGTTAAATCTCTTCTAAATAGTGAATAATATCTCTGTTTAATAGGAATATTAAGATATAAGTCTTTGGAATTATAAGTTTAAATAATCAAGGAGGTATAATCTATGGAAAAAAAAGTTGGTCTCGTTGGGCTTATAGCAATGGTTGTAGGTTCAATGATAGGTGGAGGAATATTTCAATTACCTTCAGAAATGGCTCAGGCGGGTGGACCAATTGCAGCAATTGTTGCATGGATAATCACTGGTGTGGGTATGTACTGCTTAGGTAAGGTATTCCAAATCCTAAATGAAAGAAGACCTGATTTATCAGGAGGAATTTATACATATGCAAGAGCAGGATTTGGTAAATACATAGGCTTTAACTCTGCTTGGGGTTATTGGCTTAGCCAAACCTTAGGAAATGTTTCCTATGCAGTATTATTTATTTATGCCCTTAAAGCCTTTTTCCCAAGTATGGGAGGAGTTAATAGCTGGACTGGATTAATAATAGCAACTATTATGATTTGGGGAGCTATAGCTATTCTTTATAAAAGTATGGCAGCAGGTGAAAAGCTTAACACTATAGCTACTATAGCTAAGTTAATACCTGTAGCTTTTGCTATAATTTTATTAATTATTTCTTTTAAAGCACACTTATTTACAGCGGATCTTTGGGCTAATATACCATCACTTCAAGGTGGTACAAATCTTGGTGGTATTCCTAATCAAGTTCAAAATGGATTACTTCAAACTGTATGGGTATTTATTGGTATTGAAAGTGCAGTTGTTATTTCAGGTAGAGCTAGAAATGTAAGTGATGTTGGTAAAGCTACTATTATAGGGTACTTAGGAACTTTATTATGTTATGTATTAATAGTTCTTTTAAGCTATGGTGCTTTAACACAAAATGAATTAATGAATCTACAAAACCCAGCGTTAGGTGGCGTTCTTCAAAAAACCTATGGAGATTGGGCTGCTTGGGTAATTAATATTGGTGTTTTAATATCAGTTGCTGGAGCTTGGGTTGCATGGACAATTATTAATGCAGAGGTTCCAATGACAGTTGCGCAAGATAAAGTTTTCCCAAAAGCACTTGCAAAAACCTGTAAGAGTGGAGCAGCTATCAACTCATTAATATTAAATGGTATTATAATGCAAGTTGCATTTATATTTGCAATGTTTGCTAGTAATGCATTTACAGCAGTAACTAATTTAGCAACATCAATGGTTTTATTACCTTATTTATTATCAGCAGCATTCTTAATAAAAATTTCTTGGAACGAAAAGAAAGTTTCTTACATAATATATGCGGTAATTAGTATGCTATTTGCACTATATGCCCTATCTACTTCTGGAATATCAGGTATATTACAATTATTTATTCTTTATGCAATAGGATTAATATTCGTAATAATTAGATCAGTAGAACAAAAGGAAAAAATGTTTGAAAAAACTTGGGAAATGTGGTTATGTGTAGTAATAACCGTTGTAGGAATCGGAGCACTTATCTATATGTTTATATAAATAAAATTAAGCTTCTATAAATGAAATAAAAAATATAAGGACTGGAAAATTATCATTTAGCTTAGGCTAAAGAATATCTTTCCAGTCCTTATTTGAACTTTGAATTCTATTTTAATAAAAATTAAAGTAGTTGTTTTCTTGCTTTATTAACTACAGGAGCTAAAATTAAAGCTATTACAATACCAAAAATTATTTGTAGTACATCGCCTGGAACATGAGCTAAGGCGTAAACAATAGTAGTATAGAAGTTTTTAGTAGTTCCAACTATTAATCTACCTACAATAGCATTAGCTATAAAATAACCTATAGCTGAAACTATTCCACCAGCAATGAAAGCTGTTAAATAGGCTTTATAATTTCTTTTATTAAATAAATCTATAATTATTGCAGCTGTTAAAGCCATTAAACCTTGTATTACAAAACTAAATGGTGCCCAATAAAGGTAGCCAGAAGCTAAATCTATTAATGCCATTCCAATAGCTCCAACTAAGAACCCTTTTTTCTTTCCTAAAAGTAATGCAGCTAAAAGAACTACCCCATCTGCTGGTTGCATCATACCATTTAACGTAGGGATTTTTATAAAACTTCCAACAACGAAAGTTAAAGCTATCATAAGTGCTGTTAAAACTAAAGCTGTAAGTGCTTTATTTCTTCCTTGGGATTTACTTTGCATTTTTAATTCCTCCTTAGTATCTTAATATAATAATATAAAAAATAATGGTTTCTCTGCAAATGTACCCATACTATTTTTAAATTAAAAAACTATTTAAATTTATCATATCCCTTAGAAGATAAAAATATTAAGAAATAAAAAAGCCTTTAAAGAATAGGAATAGCTTATGATTATTAAATTAAAAATATATTTAATAATTGCTATTCAATTCATTTTAAAGACTTTAAAAAAATTTTATCAAAATATTTAATTATGCTGATAAAGAATTTTCTTCTAAAACTTCAATAGGAGTTTCAACTCTGTTTTTGAAACCACCATTATAAAAAGATTTTATATTATCAAGAACTCCTGAGAATAGAGTTTCCTTAGCTTCTGCACTAAGCCAAGCACTATGTGGAGTTAATATTATTTTATTTGGATTATCTAAGTGTAAAAGAGGATTAAATTCTTCTACAGGTTCTATTGTAAATACATCTAAAGCAGCTCCAGCTATTATATTTTCATTTAATGCCTTAGCTAAATCTTTTTCCACAATAATAGGACCTCTACCTACATTAATGATTAAGGCATCTCTTTTCATTGATTTAAAGGCATCATAATTTAAAATACCTAAAGTTTTTTTGTTTAATGAAGCGTAAATAGATATTACATCTGATTCTTTTAAAAGTGTTTCAAAAGAAACCATTTCATAAGGAACATCCTGTTTATGTCCTGAAGGTGAGTAGTAGACTACTTTAGCACCAAAAGCATCAAATATTTTAGCTGCTTGACGACCTATATTTCCAAGTCCAATGATACCAACAGTTTTTCCGTATAATTGAGCTGGATTATAATAAGGACTAGCAAAAGTATCTAGTTTTGAAAATTCACCATCTTTAACAAATTTATCTTGAATAACTATCTTATTCATTAACCCTAATAATAAGGCAACGCTATGTTGAGAAACTGTATGAGTAGAATAACCAGCTACATTAGTAACAGCAATTCCTCTTTCTCTAGCATATTCTATATCTATAATATTATAACCAGTGGTCATTTGGCATATTAATTCAAGATTAGGAGCTTGTTTTAATACCTCAGCAGATAATTTAGCTTGGGTATTAACAATTATATTTGCATCCTTAATTCTAGCTACTAATTCTTTTTCACTTGTTGATTCATAAATTTCAACAGAACCAAATTCATTTAATCTATTAAATGAGAAATTACCCATAACCTTTGTATCTAAAACAACTATTTTTTTCATTTACAAACACCTCTTTTTACTTTATCTTTTTTCGTTCAACTTATCTGATATAAATAATACAAAATACTTAATCTTAACAAAAGAACCACCATAAGGTTTTTAATTTAATAAAGTGGTTTGTTTTTCTATTATATACTGAAAAAATAAAAACTAGAGTAGATAAATTATTAAGAATTTATTAAAAAAGATTTCTTGAAAAGGTTTAACTAAAGATTTGTCGAATATATATAGTATTGAGAAATTAATTAAAAAAGGGGTAGTGTCTATGAGTAATTTAGTTTTTCCAATTATAAATATAAATAATAAGAGTTTAAAGGAACTAGGAAATTTCATTTTTACTTATGATGGCTGTAAGTATCCAGGTGGAGTTAGAAGAATTAAAGAGAGTACTACAAAAATAGTTAAATTACCAAATAAACATATGGAAACTCAAGAAAATTTAATAATGATTTATAGAGATAAACAAGGAAATAAAAAGAGGTATACAATAAAGGAAAGTTTTTCAAGGGATGATCTTTGGGAGATGGAATTAAATATTTATGATATTGGTGAATTAGGAGATTTGGAATTTAATATAGTTATGAATTAGGTATTTTAAGCTGCAAATTTATAGAAAAAATTATCTATAAAATATGCAGCTTTTTTTATTTTATATTTTATAAAAAGATTTAATTTTTCCTTAGGATAAATTAAATTAGAGTTTTTTGAAAAGAAAATTGGTAAAATTTAAAATAAGTACCTTATTATTTAAAATAAATTGACACTTTTGCCATAGAGTTTTAAAATATTATAAATAATAAAATATTTAGCTTTACATAAAATTAATGGCTTAAAAGGAAATAATCTAGAATGTTTTTAAAATAGATAAATTTATTGAAAAATGAGAAAAATAAAATTGAATTTAAATTGAAGTCAAATTGAATTGAAATTCTATTTTATATAAAGGGAGATATACCATGAAGGATAAGATTATAATTAAAGGTTCTAAGGTACATAACTTAAAAAACGTAGATCTTGAAATTCCAAGAGATAAATTAGTAGTATTTACTGGGTTATCAGGCTCTGGAAAATCATCTTTAGCTTTTGATACCCTTTATGCAGAGGGGCAAAGAAGATATGTTGAATCATTATCCTCTTATGCGAGACAATTTTTAGGACAGATGGATAAACCGGATGTAGAATCTATAGAAGGGTTATCCCCTGCAATTTCAATAGACCAAAAAACTACATCAAGAAATCCTCGCTCTACAGTGGGAACTGTTACAGAGATATATGACTATCTAAGATTATTATATGCAAGAATAGGAATTCCTCATTGCCCTAAGTGTGGTAAAATTATAACGAAACAAAGTATAGACACTATTGTGGATAATATTTTAGAACTTGAAGATAAGACTAAAATACAACTTTTAGCGCCAGTGGTAAGAGGAAGAAAAGGAACTCACGAAAAAGTATTAGAGAACATAAAAAAAAGCGGGTTTGTAAGAGTTAGAATAGATGGAGAAATCTATGATATAACAGAAGAAGATATTAAGCTAGAGAAGAATAAGAAACATAATATTGAAGCTGTTGTAGATAGACTTGTTATAAAAGAAGGAATAGAAAGAAGATTAACAGACTCTTTAGAAACAGCATTGAAATTAGGAGAAGGATTACTAATAGTAAATGTAATAGGTGAAGGTGATAAACTTTATAGTGAAAATTTTGCCTGTGAAGAATGTGGTATTAGTATTGAAGAACTAGAACCAAGAAGTTTCTCATTTAACTCTCCTTTTGGAAAATGTGATTACTGTGATGGTTTAGGAAGTTTATTAGAGATAGACGTTGATTTAGTAGTACCTAATAAAGACTTATCTATAAAAGAAGGTGCCATAAACAGTTGGGGAGAAGGTAGATTAAAAGAGGAAGCTTGGACATATGCAGTATTAAAAGCATTAATGGAAAAGTATAAATTTGATTTAGATACACCATTTAAAGAGTTAGATAAAGAGGTTCAGGAAATTTTACTTTATGGAACTAAAGGTGAAAAAGTATTAGTTCATTATGAGAAAGAAGGAGTTAAGGGAACTTATAATCATTCTTTTGAAGGTGAAATAAATGGATTAAGAAGAAGATACTTAGAAACAAATTCAGATTTTATAAAAGCTGAAATTGAAAAATATATGAGTGATAATAAATGTCCTAAATGTAAAGGTGCTAGACTTAAACCAGAAGTTTTAGCTGTTACTGTGGGAAATAAAAATATTTCAGAATTTACTAAGTTATCAATTGGAGAAGAACTAGAATTTGTAGAGTCAATTGAACTATCTGAAAAAGAAAAAATTATAAGTGAGCAAATAGTTAAAGAGATAAAGGCAAGGTTAAATTTCCTTATGAATGTAGGTCTTGATTATTTAGATTTAGCTAGAACAGCAGGAACTTTATCTGGTGGGGAAGCTCAAAGAATAAGACTGGCAACACAAATAGGCTCACAATTAATGGGGGTTTTATATATACTTGATGAGCCATCAATTGGACTTCATCAAAGGGATAATGATAAACTAATAGCAACTCTTCAGGGATTAAGAGATGTTGGAAATACCCTTGTGGTAGTTGAACATGATGAAGATACTATGAGAGCTGCAGATTATATAGTAGATATTGGGCCTGGAGCTGGTGAACATGGTGGGGAAATAGTTGCAGTAGGAACTATTGATGAAATCATGGAAAATGAAAAATCTTTAACAGGACAATATTTATCGGGTAAAAAGAAAGTTGATATACCAGAAGAAAGAAGAAAAGGTAATGGAAACTTTATAACTGTTAAAGGTGCAAAAGAAAATAACTTAAAAAATATAAATGCTAAATTTCCATTAGGAACTTTAACTATGGTAACAGGTGTTTCTGGATCAGGAAAAAGTACTTTGGTAAATAGTATTTTATATAAAGGACTAGCTAAAATTGTTTCTAAATCAAAAGTAATACCTGGAGAACATAAAGAAATTACAGGATATGAAAATATTGATAAGATAATAGATATAGATCAAAGTCCTATAGGAAGAACTCCAAGAAGTAATCCTGCTACATATACAGGAACTTTTGATATAATAAGAGAGTTATTTGCACAAACACCAGATTCAAAAATGAAAGGTTATAAACCAGGAAGATTTTCATTTAATGTAAAAGGTGGAAGATGTGAGGCTTGTAGTGGAGATGGAATAATAAAAATCGAAATGCAATTTTTATCTGATGTTTATGTACCCTGTGAAGTTTGTAAAGGTAAAAGATACAATAGAGAAACTTTGGATGTTAAATATAAAGGTAAAAATATAGCAGAGGTTTTAAGCATGACTGTTGAAGAGGGATTAGAATTTTTTGAAAATATTCCAAGAATACAAAGAAAACTTCAAACTTTAAGTGATGTTGGACTTGGATATATAAGACTTGGTCAACCATCAACACAATTGTCAGGTGGAGAAGCACAAAGAATAAAGCTTGCCTATGAACTTTCAAAAAGAAGTACAGGAAAAACTTTATATATTTTAGATGAACCTACCACAGGACTTCATATTGATGATGTAAATAGATTAATAAAAATTCTTCAAAGACTAGTTGAATCTGGAAATACTGTAGTTGTTATAGAGCATAATTTAGACATGATAAAATGTGCTGATTATATAATAGACTTAGGTCCAGAGGGCGGTCACAGAGGTGGAACTATATTAGCAACAGGAACACCAGAAGAGATAATGGAAAATGAAGAATCCTATACAGGGAAATATTTAAAGCTAATAAACAGATAAATGTAATAAATTTTAAAGTATAAATTAAAAAAAATGTAAGCTTTTTGTGTTAATATTTAATTTATAGAAGATTAGATGATTAACGAAAAGTTAGAAAGTTGGATTAAGGGCATATTTAAAGTAATAATAAGGTCTTTATTGAAATAATATTAATATATAACTTAAATATAAATAATAGTGGATTTAAATTTAAGTCTGTGATGGTTTTTCCTCACTTATAAAGCTGGAAATATTATCAAGAAAAACTATTAGATAAAAAGTAGGTGATATATGAATTCATTGAGATTTTTAAAATTAAGTATGACCTTTTCCTTTGCAAATTTATATGTGAAATAAAATTAAAAAAATGTATATTTGCTTTAAATTTTAAAGTTTTAGTAAATACTATTGTAAATAATGATTTACACCATGTGATTTAAAATTTATAATCTTAATAGTGTGGTCATTAATATATATCAAGTTGGAATAATATAAATCAAATAAATATTTAGAGGTGACAATATGGATTTTACAAAAATGATGGGCTATATATTTAGTGTTATTTTTATAATAATACTATTTGCAATCATTTATTACGCTCTTAGAATTATGTCAAAAGACGTTCAAAATGGGGCTAAGAGTAGCAACAAATCTAAGAAAAAACAACAAACTCAGTCACCAATGGCAGCAGATGAATCTACATCTTCAGCAGGGGTACCAAGGTCAGCTAGAAAAGCGACAAGAGGTGGTTCTGCCAGCGGATTAGAGGTAATGGCAACATTGACTGAGGGAAAATTAAGGGTTGGATCAGTTATTCCAATCAACAATTTAATAACATTAGGAAGAAAATCAGATAACCAGATAATACTTAACGACCAGTTTGTATCATCCCATCATGCAAAGGTTTCTATAATGAATAATGATTGTTTCGTAGAGGACTTAAATAGTACAAATGGAACTTTTGTTAATGAAGAAAGAGTTGTAGGAACTAGAAAAGTTATGATAAACGATAGTATAAGATTAGGAAGTACTGTATTTAAGGTTATAGGATAATTGAGGTGAAAGAATGAACACTCTTAAGTATGAAAAAAGGCTGTTAAGAATGGTCTACTTGCTGTGTATAGCCATGTTTACCTTTTTAGGGATTCAAAAAAGTCCTATAGATAAAATGGCTTTTATAATGGCGATTGTACTTATAGTAATAATTAGTTTTTCTCATTACATCATAAGAAGATTTTATCCCGATGGAGATAAATACATCTTTGTATTTGCATCGGTACTTGCTGTAGTGGGAATGGCTGTACAATATAGTATTAGTCCATCAATAGCATTAAAACAATTAGTTTGGCTTTGTTTAGGAATAATAGCCTTTATGCTTATTACTATATTTATGCCGGATTTAAAAAGATTTTCAAAATTCAGAAGAATTTATATGATTGGTACTATTGTCTTTTCAGTTATGGCTTTAATATTTGGTAAAGAAATAAATGGTGCTAAAAACTGGATTGCTATAGGATCATTTACTTTCCAACCATCTGAAATAGCAAAATTATTTTTAGTACTATATCTAGCTTCAACTCTTATGAATTATAAGAGAGAAGATAGTTTTATTAAAGAAATGAAACAATTATTTATACCAGGAATAGTTGTACTTTTTGCAGTAGCTTGTATGTTTGTACAAAAGGATTTAGGAGCAGCAGGATTATTCTTCTTCCTTGCTATAACAGTTATATATATGGCTACATCTAGAAAAAGATATGTATTTATAAGTCTTATATTTTTATTAGTTGGTGGAGCCGTAGGAACATTAACCATGAGTCATGTTAGATCAAGAATAGATGCGTGGTTACATATATGGCAAAATGCACAAGGATCTAGTTATCAGTTAGTTCAAGGATTTTATGGAATATCCTCAGGGGGAGCTTTAGGGCTTGGATTAGGTCAAGGATATCCACATTTAATACCTTTCTCAAATACAGACTTTGTTTATGCAATGGTTTGTGAAGAGTTTGGAATGATATTTGCAATAGGATTACTATTCTTCTATTTCCTATTATTCTATAGAGGTATGAGAGCAGCACTTACAGCGGAGGATAATTTTTCACAACTTGTAGGTGTTGGTATGAGTGCTTTAATAGTAATACAGGTTTTAGTAATAGTTGGAGGAATATTTGCAATAATTCCTTTAACCGGTATAACGCTGCCGTTGGTTAGTTATGGTGGTACTTCTATGCTTACAATATTCTTCGCCCTAGGAATATTACAGAAAATTTCTGAGGAGGGTCGTAGATAAATGAGAGCAAATAAAGATTTATCTAAAAATATAAAAACTATAATGTCTGTGTATTTAGTTCTTTTAATAGCGCTTATTGGTTATATTGCATATTTTTATCTGTTTCAAGCACCGAAAATTGCAAAAAAACCAACTAACTCAGTTGTTTTTGCAGAACAAAATAAAATTTTAAGAGGAACTGTTTATGATAGTTCAATGCAAAAAATTGCATACAGTCAAAAACAAGGAACAGGACAACAAAGAATTTATCCAGAAGGAGCTTTATATGGAGCTATAATTGGATATGATAGTTCAAGATATGGATTAGATCCAGGTAGTTTAGAGCAGTTATATAATACTACTTTAACAACATATACTCCTAATAATAAATTTAGTATAAAAGAAGCCTTTGATAATAGAGCTAATCCATTAAGTATGACAGGTGATGGAGTAGTAACTACATTAAACGGAAATCTACAAAAGGTTGCTTGGAATGCTTTAAAAGCTGGAATAGCATCTGTAAATCAAAAGGCTGGAAAAGAGATAACTAATGCTGGAGCAGTAGTTGCCTTAGATCCTAAAACTGGTCAAATACTTGCATCAGTAACAATGCCTACTTTTGATCCAAATGACTTATCTACAGCTATGGAACAAGCAAACCAAGATCAACAGGCTGGAAGACAGGCGTTTGAATTTATAAACCAAGTTACAGAAAACCCAACAGCACCAGGATCTGTATTTAAGATGGTAACTTTAACATCTGCTTTACAGAACATTCCAGGTGTATCAAATAGAGTATTTGATGATAAGGGTGTATTAAAAATTAGTAATACTTATTCATTACCAAATGAAAATAGTGAAGCTTATGGAGAAATTGGTTTAGCAAGAGCCTTATCAGTTTCAAGTAACGTTGTTTTCGGTACTTTAGGTATGGAGCTTGGAAATACAGCATTAAAAGCAACAGCTGAAAGCTTTGGATTTAATCAAGCAGTGCCATCAAATGGTGTTTATATAGCACCAAGTAACTTCCCAACATTATCATCAGGAGATTTAGGTAGTATGGCTCAAAGTGGTATTGGTCAAGGTCAGGTAACTGCAACTCCAATGCAAATAGCTTTAGTAGCATCTACTATAGCAAATGATGGTGTAATGATGGAGCCAACTTTAGTTAAACAGGTTGTTAATTCTCAAGGAAAAGTGCTTCAAACTGTTCAACCTAAATCATTAGGAAGAAAAATGACTACACAACAAGCAGCAGAGATAACTAAAGATATGAGATATGTTACTGAACAAAGACAGGGTTATCCATCAAATGTTTGGGATTATATGGATCCTAAATACGATATAGCATCTAAAACAGGAACAGCTCAAAAAGGATTACCAAATGGTCAAATGTCACCATATACTGATGCAACATTTGCTTGTTTTGCACCAGCTAATGATCCTAAAATAGCAATTGCTGTTAAAATTGTAAATGGTGGAGCAGGTTCAGTTGTTGGAGCTAAAATAGCTTATCAAATGATTGCTGAGTATTTAACACAAACAGGAATGTAATAGGTTTAAGGAGGTAATTTGATGTTTAATTTTGAAGAACAATTAAAGATATTACCTCAAAAACCTGGTGTATATATAATGAAAAATCACTTAGGTGAAGTAATTTATGTAGGAAAAGCTAAAATTTTAAAAAATAGAGTGAAACAATATTTTCAAAATTCTAAAAACCATAGTGAGAAAGTAAGAGCTATGGTTAGACATATAACAGAATTTGAATATATAGTAACTGATAGTGAAATGGAAGCTTTGCTACTAGAATGCAATTTAATAAAAAAATATAGTCCTAAATATAACATTGCTTTAAAAGATGATAAATTTTATCCTTTTATAAAAATAACTACTAATGAGGATTTCCCAAGAGTATTTGTAACTAGAAATTATGTGAAAGACGGAAACAAATACTTTGGTCCTTATACTAGTGGAGCAGCTGTTTATGAAGTGATAGGACTAATAAATAAAATTTATCCACTAAGACAATCAAAGAAGAATATTAAAGAAGAGGGGCCTTTTATGAGGCCCTGTCTTAATTATCAGCTAAAAAAATGTTTAGCTCCCTGTGCAGGATATATAAATAAAAAAGATTATAGAGTAATGATAGAAGAGATTATGAACATTTTAACTGGTAAAGATAGTACTTTAAAAACTAAATTGAAAGAAGAAATGGAAGCGGCTTCTGAAAGTTTAGAATTTGAAAAAGCAGCAAGACTTAGGGATAAAATAATTGCAATAGACACCATAAAAGAAAGACAAAAAATGTTTACAGAAAAAGAAGGAAACGAAGATTACATAGATTTATATTCTGATGAGGATCATAGTTCAGTTCAAATCTTTTTTGTTCGAGATGGAAAAGTAACTGGTAGAGAACATTTTATGGTAGAAAATAATATGGATAATAGTAATGGAAAAATAATTAGTGAATTTATTACTAGATTTTATGGTGGAACAGCTAGTATACCTAAACATATATATGTACCAGAAATTGAGGATTTAGAATTATTAGAAGAATTTTTAACTGTTAAAAAAGGTAGTAAAGTTTGGATTAAAATACCTAAAATAGGTGAGAAAAAAGAAATGCTTGCTATGGTTAAAAATAATGCAAAAGTTACACTTGAGAAATTTAAAACTAAGATTGTAAAAGAACAAGAGGATAACAGGAATGCATTAGAAGAGTTAAGTGAAAATCTTAATTTAGAATTTTTACCTTATAGAATAGAGGCCTATGATATTTCAAATATACAAGGTGTTGATTCAGTTGGAACAATGGTTGTTTTTGAAGAAGGAAAGGCTAAAAATTCAGATTATAGAAGGTTTAAAATAAGAACTGTAGAAGGTCCAGATGATTATAGTAGTATGAGAGAAATACTTTTAAGAAGATTTAAAAGAGGATTAGATGAAATTGAAAAAATTCAAGAAAGCCAATTAAATCTATCTAAAGGGAAGTTTTGTGTTTTTCCAGATTTAATTATGATGGATGGTGGAAAAGGTCAAATAAATATAGCTTTAGAAGTTTTAAAAGAACTTAATATAGAAATTCCAGTTTGTGGTCTTGTAAAAGATGATAACCATAATACAAGGGGAATCATATACAATAACGAAGAAATAATTATTAATAGAAGATCAAAACTTATGGCTATGATAACAAGAATTCAAGATGAAGTTCACAGATTTGCAATTACTTATCATAGAACTTTAAGAGATAAGAGAACTTTACATTCAATACTTGATGATATTTCAGGAATTGGTGAAAAAAGAAAAAAAGCTCTATTAATTAAATTTGGAAGCGTAGAAAATATAAAGAAAGCAACTATAGAAGAATTAACCAATACTGCCTCGATTGATAAAAAAGCTGCCCAAAATATTAGAAATTACTTTAACAATGAAAACAAGAATTAAATAATTCTTAAAAACAAGGTTTAAATGCTTGATAAGTGGGAAATAATTAATTATACTAAAAAGGATAATAGTTAAGAGGAGTTGTATAATGAGTCATTACAAGGAAATCAAAGAAATATTATGTAAATATTGTGGTGAAGAAAATGTTATATTAGATGCACCTATGAAGGAACATACTCATTTCAGAGTTGGAGGACCAGTTGATATATTAGTAACTCCATCTACAAAAGAGCAGGTTATTGAGGTTATTTCAATATGTAAGGACAAAAAAGTCCCATACTTTATATTAGGAAATGGCTCCAATGTTTTAGTAAAAGATGGAGGAATATCAGGTGTTGTTGTTAAGCTTGAGAAAATAGATAATATAGAAGTAAATGGCGATGAGGTAACAGCTGATTGTGGTGCGTTATTATCAAAGGTTTCAAAAGCAGCTTTAGAAGGTAGATTAACAGGATTAGAATTTGCCTGTGGAATACCAGGAAGCATTGGTGGAGCTGTATTTATGAATGCAGGTGCATACAATGGAGAAATGGCACATGTAATTAAAGAAGTAGAAGCTATAAATGATCATGGGGAAATTGTGAGATTAAATCATGATGAACTAGAACTTGGATATAGAACTTCTTCAATAATGCAAAAAGGTTATGTTGTAGTAAGTGCTACTTTAAAGCTTGAAAAAGTAAATGATGAAAATGTTAATAAGATAGAAGATAGAATGAATGATTTAACGAAAAAGAGAGAAGATAAGCAACCTTTAGAATTTGCTTCAGCAGGAAGTACATTTAAAAGACCTGAAGGTTACTTTGCAGGTAAATTAATTCAAGATTCTGGATTAAAAGGATTCTCTATAGGAGGAGCCGCAGTTTCAGAAAAGCATTCAGGCTTTGTAATTAATAAGGGAAATGCTACTGCTAAAGATGTTTTGGATGTAATAAAACATGTTCAAGACACTGTGAAAGAAAAATTTGGAGTAGATCTTCACACAGAAGTAAGAATTATTGGTAAAGACTTATAATTCTATTTTAAATTGATATAAAAGACATTCTTATATATTTCATGAGATGAATATGTAGGGCTGTCTTTTTTTTATAAAAAAATATAGAAAAATCAAATTATTTATGAGGAAGGAGAATTTAAATGGATAGTGTTGTAAGAAAAGAAATCAATGAAATGGAAAAGTATATTGGTGGAAAACCTATTTCAGAGGTGAAAAGAGAGTTTAATATAGAAGAAGTTGTGAAAATGGCTTCAAATGAAAATCCACTAGGATGTTCAAATAATGTTAAGGCAGTTATAAAAACTTTAGTGGATGATACATCTTATTATCCAGATGGGGGGAATTATAATTTAAGAAATCTATTAAGTGAAAATCTTAATGTAAATGGAGAAAATATCATATTAGGTGCTGGTTCAAGTTCTTTAATAAAAGTTATTTCTAATACATTAATCAGTGAAAATGATGAAAGTATTATGGGTGAGATTACTTTTTCTTTGTATGAAAATTTCACAAAACTTATGGGAGGAAAGCCAGTTAAAGTTCCTATGAAAGAATTGGCTTTAGATTTAGATGGGTTTTTAAAAAGTATAACAAATAAAACTAAAATTATTTGGTTAACAAATCCTAATAATCCTACAGGAACAGCCTTTGATAGAAATTCTTTAGAAGATTTTTTAAATAAAGTGCCTAAAAATATTTATGTGGTAATAGATGAAGCCTATAGGGAATATGCTACTATGGAAAATTATCCAGATGGCTTGGAGTTTGCTAAAAAAATGGATAATGTTATAGTTCTAAGAACTTTTTCTAAAGCCTATGGAATTGCTTCTTTAAGGGTTGGTTATGGGATATGTAAAAAAGAATTAGCTGAATTCTTTAATAGAGTTATAAATCCTTTTGAGGTAAATTTATATGCACAAAGTGCAGCGGTAGAGGCTTTGAAGGATCAAGAATTCGTTAAATATACTGTCCAGTATAATAAAAAACAGAGAGAATTTTTTTATGAAAAATTGGATGGAATAGGATTAAAATATATAAAAAGTGAAAGTAACTTTATTTTGATTGATGTAAAAGGAAAAGATGAAGAGATAAATCAATATTTATTAAAGCATGGTTTTATAGTTAGACCAGGATATTTATTAGATTGTTATGGATATATTAGGGTTACTATAGGGCTTAAAGAACAAAATGAAAGATTAATAGAATTGATAGAAAAATTTTTTGCTAACTAGAAATAATAGAAAACTATGAATAAATTATAATTTTTTGATTATATTATAATAGTTTTGAGTATTTTGGAAAACTTAAGGAAATAAATTTGTAGTAAAAATAAATTTATTATAAAATATTGTTTTAGTCTCCACTCTTATAGGGTGGAGAATTTTCTACATATAAGTTAAAATTATATATGTAAAATTATGAGGAAATAAAAGTTAAAAGTTTTTAAGTGAAATTTTAATTTTGTTAAGTAAAAGACAAGCTATTCATGTAAAAAGGAATATTACTATCTAACTTAGAGGCTTAAATGTTAATTGATTTTTAGGAGGGCTAACATGAGATTTGTAATTGTAACAGGACTTTCAGGGGCAGGTAAAACAGAAGCGACTAGGAGCTTAGAGGATTTAGGCTATTTTTGCGTAGATAATTTACCTCCAAAGTTAATACCGAAATTTGCAGAGGCTTGTATTCAAAGTCAAGGAGCTATTGATAAAGTAGCATTAGTTATTGATATAAGAGGTGGAATATTCTTTGATGATTTATTTGAGAGCCTTATATATTTAAAAAATAATAATTTTAATTATGAAATTTTATTCTTAGATGCAGGGGATGAAATAATAGTTAAAAGATTTAAGGAAAGTAGAAGAAGCCATCCATTATCACCTGATGGAAGAATATTAACAGGAATAGAACAGGAAAGAAATAAATTAAGAGAACTTAAAGATAGAGCAGATAATATTGTAGATACTTCAAAGTATGCAATAAAAGATTTAAGAGAAAAATTAAATGTTCTTTACGGAGATGGGAAAGAACCAGAAAAGACTATAACGGTTACGGTTCTTTCTTTTGGATTTAAATATGGAATACCAATGGATTCAGATTTAGTTTATGATGTTAGATTTATACCAAATCCATTTTATATTCCAGAATTAAAACCTTATTCAGGTGCAGACAAGCCTGTTAGAGATTATGTTTTAAGTCAAGATGAGACAAAAGGATTTTTATCAAGACTTAATGATATGATGAAGTTTTTAATTCCTAATTACGTAAAAGAAGGGAAAAGACAACTTATAATTTCTATTGGTTGTACTGGTGGAAGACATAGATCAGTGGCTATTGCTAACGAATTAGCTGAAAATTTAAAGGCTGCTGGATTTAATTCATCAGTGGAGCATAGAGACATAAAAGAAGATGTAAATAGAGGAGCAAAGAAATTATAAGTATTAGGAGGGAAATTTAATGACAATAGAAGAATGCAATAAAAAAAGCAATTATCCTAATATAGTGGCAATAGGTGGAGGTACAGGACTTTCTACCATGTTAAGAGGGCTTAAAAATAATTGTTGCAACATTACAGCTATTGTAACTGTAGCTGATGATGGTGGTGGTTCTGGGATGCTTAGAGAGGATTTAGGTATGCTTCCACCAGGAGATGTTAGAAACTGTATATTAGCTTTATCTAATACGGAGCCAATTTTAGATGAACTTTTAAATTATAGATTTAAAGATGGAATGTTAAAGGGACAAAATTTTGGAAATTTGTTCCTTGCTGCAATGAATGGTATTTCAATTAATTTTCAAGATGCCATTCAAAATATGAGTTCTATTTTAGCTGTGGCAGGAAAAGTTTTACCTGTAACATTAGATGAGGTTCAATTAGAAGCAGAGCTTGAAAATGGTTTAGTTGTAAGAGGAGAGTCTAATATACCAGAGGCGGCAATTAAAGAAAATAGTAGGATAAAAGATATTAGGATAATACCAAAGGAAGCAGAAGCGGTGGGAGAGGCTTTAGAAGCTATTAGAGAGGCTGATGTTATAGTTTTGGGACCAGGAAGTTTATATACAAGTATAATACCTAATTTATTAGTAGAAGAGATAGCAGAGGAGCTTTCAAAAACTTCAGCTAAAAAACTTTATATTTGTAATGTTATGACTCAACCAGGTGAGACTACAGATTTTCTTGTTTCAGACCACATAAAAGAAATTTATAAGTATTGTGGTGAAGATAGTATTGATGCTGTTATTGCTAATGTACAAAAGATAGATGAAGAAATTATTAAAAAGAGATATAATGGGAAGAATTCAAGAGTAGTACATCTTGATAGAGAAGAAGTTGAAAAGCTAAATGTTAAGATTATAGAAGGTGATTTAGTTAATATTAGATATAACTATATAAGACATGATGCTAACAATTTATCAAAACTTATTATGAAATTTTTAATGGAAAATCAAAATTTTAGGAATAATAAAAAGTAAAAAGGTTTTAAGGAAGTAGGGAAAGGAGAAAGCATGTCGTTTTCATCAAAGGTTAAGGGAGAAATTTGCAGATATCTAGAGATGTCTAGAGAAGAAGCAATAGCAGAATTATCAGCTATAATGAAAGTCAGTGGAACTATAGCTTTTAGTGGAAGAGAATTAAAGTTTAGAATAACAACAGAAAATCCAGCATCAGCAAGATTGGCTTTCACCTTATTAAAGGAATATCTAAACGTACATTCAAAATTAATGGTTAAAAAAAGTAATTCATTAAAGAAAAATAACATCTATATGGTTGTAATTGAAGAACCTATGGGTGTAAGAGAATTACTTAATGATACTGGAATCCTAACAGAGGATGAAGGTTTTATGGCTTTAGATTATTCTATTGGAGAAAGATTTACAAATACTGAGGAGAAGAAGAGAGCTTACATAAGAGGTGCTTTTATAGGTGGCGGAAGTATAAGTAATCCAGAAAAAAACTATCATTTAGAATTTGTAACTCATTCAGAGGAGTATGCTATGGGATTAAGGGATGTAATTAATTCCTATGGTTTAAACTCAAAGGTTATTCAAAGAAAAAATAGTTATATTGTCTATATAAAAGAAGGAGAGCAAATAGTTGACCTACTTAATATATTAGGTGCTCATACCTGTCTTTTAGAACTTGAAAATATAAGAATAATGAAAGAGATGAGAAACAACGTAAATAGATTAGTTAACTGTGAAACAGCAAACTTAAGTAAAACTGTTAACGCCGCTGTAAGACAGGTAGAAAGCATAAAGTTAATAGAGAGAACTATTGGTCTTGCAAGACTTCCTTTAAATCTTAGAGAGGTTGCTGATTTGAGATTGAGTTATCCAGAGGAGTCCTTAAAAGAACTAGGAGAAATGCTAAATCCACCAGTTGGTAAGTCTGGAATTAATCATAGACTTAGAAAAATTGAAAAGATAGCAGAAGAGCTTAGAGAAGAGGGACTATCATAAAAAAAATCTTTGGTATTTTAATCTTTAATTGTAAGCTTTATTAATAGAAAATTAGTCGATAAATGTGGTAAAATGCTAGGTAGGGAGAGAAACTGCCTAGCATTTTTTTAGGTATTGTCCCAATGTTTGGATTTAAAATTTAATGGCTAAAAATTTAAATCCATTTTATATAATTTTATGAACTAAATAATATAAAGATTACTGCATTTAGGTTTTAGATGAGAAAATAAGGGAAAACTTTTAATTAAAGGCATTTATGGAATTGAAGAATAAGAAAGGGTGTGATTAATTGGGGGAAAAAAAGTTTACCCATCTACATGTCCATTCAGGATATAGTTTATTAGATGGTTCAGGAAAAATTAAAGATATTATAGGTAAAGCAAAAGAACTAAATATGGATAGTATAGCTTTAACCGATCATGGAGTTATGTATGGCTCAGTAAATATTTATAAAGAAGCTAAAGAGAATGGAATTAAGGCTATTTTAGGCTGTGAAGTTTATATTGTCCCTAAATCAAGGAAGATAAAGGCTGTAGATCCTGAAAATAAAACCTATCACCTAGTTTTACTTGTAAAAAATGAAATAGGTTATCAGAATCTAATGAAGATAGTTTCTACTGCATCAATAGAAGGATTTTATTATAAGCCTAGAATTGATAGGGAATATTTAGCAGAACATTCAGAGGGATTAATAGCTCTTAGTGCTTGTCTTGGTGGAGAGGTTCAAAAGGCTGTTTTATCAGGAAATTTAGAGAAAGCTAAAGAAGCAGCTTTATTTTATAAGTCAGTCTTTAAAGATGATTTTTATTTAGAACTTCAAGATCATAGTGTTAAAGGACATCCAGAATTTAATGAAAATATTATGGAAAAGCAAAAGAAGGTTAATGAAGTAAATATTAAACTTTCAAAGGAACTTGAAATACCACTGGTAGCTACTAATGATGTTCATTACATAGTTGAAGATGATTATAGAGCTCATGATATTTTAATGTGTATTCAATCAGGAAAAACTGTAGAGGATACACATAGAAAAAAATATCCTTCAAATCAGTTTTATTTAAAATCTCCTGAAGAAATGTGGGAACTTTTTGGATATGTTCCAGAGGCCTTAGAAAATACAGTGAAAATAGCAGAACAATGTAATTATGATTATGAGTTTCATCTGTCTAAATTACCTAAATTTCCACTTCCAGAGGAAGAAAATGATCCCTATGAGTATTTACTTAAAACCTGTTTCTCAGGTCTTGTAGAAAGATATGAAGTATTTAAAGATTTTAAAAATAATACTGATTGTAATGAAATAATAGAATTCTCAAAGGACAATGAAGAAGCGAAGGAACTTGTTGATAGACTTCTTTATGAAACTGGAGTAATAAAACAAATGGGCTATATTGATTATTTCCTAATTGTTTGGGACTTTATAAAATATGCCATTGATAATGGAATTCCAACAGGTCCAGGAAGAGGATCAGCAGCTGGTTCTATAGTTGCCTTTACTCTTGGAATAACTAAAATTGATCCTATAAAATACAACTTACTTTTCGAGCGTGAATTAAGATGCGCTGGTTAAATTGGGTGAATTGCTGGAAAGCTAAGTTTTAAGTAATATGCTAATCAGCAGCCAAGTCTAGGAAAAGCATTAAAGTACTAGAAAGGTTCAGAGACTAGAGAGATGAGTAGCTAAACAATAAATTTCTCCAAGAGCGCCCAACTTATTGAATAAAAAGCTATAATGAGTTTAAATTTAGCAATAAAGCGAAAATATTTAATAAGATGATATAGTCCAAACTGGAATAGAATTAACTATTCAATGAAAATGAGGGAAACCTCCAGAACATAGAATAAAGAGTCTATGGATAATAATAAATGTTCTTAAATCCAGAAAGAGTAAGTATGCCAGATATTGACAGTGATTTTTGCTATGAAAGAAGACAGGAAGTTATAGATTACGTTGTAGAAAAGTATGGAGAATCTAATGTTGCTCAAATTATAACCTTTGGAACTATGGCTCCAAGAGCCTGTATAAGAGACGTTGGAAGAGCTATGGATTATTCCTATGGAGAAGTGGATAGAATAGCTAAAATGATACCTGCTGTGCTAGGAATCACTATAGAAAAAGCTTTAGATTTAAGTCCAGAATTAAAGGCAGCCTATGATGATGATGAAAGAGTTAAGGAATTAATAGATATTAGTAGAAGACTTGAAGGGCTTCCAAGACATTCATCTACTCATGCAGCTGGAGTTGTTATAGCTTCAAAGCCTTTGGTTGAGTATGTACCTTTACAAAAAAATGATGAATCAATAGTAACTCAATTTGATATGACAACCTTAGAGGAACTTGGCCTATTAAAGATGGATTTCCTTGGTTTGAGAACTTTAACAGTTATGGATGATGCTGTTAAAATGATTAAAAAAAATAGAGATGTAGATATTGATCTAGATCATATTGACTTTAATGATAAATCAGTTTATGAAATGATTGCAGAAGGAAGAACAGCAGGGGTATTCCAATTAGAATCAGCTGGAATGGTATCCTTCATGAAAGAGCTGAAACCTGACTGTTTTGAGGATATTATAGCGGGAATATCATTATATAGACCAGGTCCAATGGCAGAAATACCTAGATATATTGATGGTAAGAGAAATATTGAAAATGTAAAATATATAGATGAAAAATTAGAAGAAGTATTAAATGTTACCTATGGAGTAATGGTTTATCAAGAACAGGTAATGCAAATAGTTATGAATCTAGCAGGATATTCTATGGGTAGAAGTGACCTTGTTAGAAGAGCTATGTCTAAAAAGAAACATAAGGTAATGGAAGAAGAAAGAAAGAATTTTATACACGGAATAGTAGATGAAGATGGAAATATAGAAGTTCCAGGATGTGTTAGAAATGGGGTATCAGAAGAGGCAGCTGACAAAATATTTGATTCGATGATGGATTTTGCCTCTTATGCATTTGTAATAATTTCATAATATAAATATGTTAATTAAAAAATGGAATTATGTTTTGAGTGCCTTTATAAAGTGATTTATAAAGAAAATAGGGTGAATTGCGGGAAAGATCTTAGAGCCTTAAATACTAAATTATGATAGTAATATGCATAATGGCTTAGAGTAATTATCTAAGGTAAAGTAAAAAGTTTAAGGATTGGTTAATCCGCAGCCAAGTTTCCTAGAAATAGGTTAAAGGTTCAGAGACTAGATAAAGTAGCCTACGTAAATAAGTTATATGGTGAAATATCCACGAGTGCCTTACCCTTGTAATTTAAATTATAAGGTGATTATATAGTCCTATCTTAATAGAAATATTAAGTACTTATTGAATAAAATCAATAGGGTAAAAAAATGTTAATAAGAGTCATGCGGCTGCCTATGCAGTTGTAGCTTATGATACTGCCTATTTAATGAAATATTATCCTGTGGAATTTTTAGCAGCTATGCTTAACTCTGTGATGGGGAATAACGAGAAGGTTGCAGAATATATTAGAACTGCAGAAAAACTAGGAATACAAGTTTTACCTCCTAGCATAAATGAAAGTTATTCAAGATTCACGGTTAAAGGAAATAGCATAAGATTTGGATTAGCAGCTATAAAAAATGTTGGTTTAAATGTTGTTGAAAGTATAGCTTTAGCTAGAAAAGAAAAAGGTCAATTTAAATCTCTTATGGATTTCTGCAATAAGATGGAAAGTGGAGTGATTAACAAAAGAGCGGTAGAAAGTTTAATTAAAGCTGGTGCTTTTGATGAGTTTGGATTATTTAGATCACAGCTTGTTTCAGTCCATGAAAAACTTATTGATGGAATTTCATCACAGAAGAAAAAAAATATAGATGGGCAAATTTCTTTATTTGGAGCTTTAAGTGAAGAGGATAGCGAAAGTTTAGAAATAAGTTATCCTAATATAAAAGAATTTGCTAAAAAGCATAAATTAGCTATGGAAAAAGAAATGACAGGGCTTTATTTAAGTGGTCATCCTTTAGATGATTATAAGGAAAGTTTAAAACAACAAACATCTATAGAGATAGGCAAAATTTTAGAGGAGCATAGAAAGTTTGAGGAAACTCCAACTGAAATGGTTTCAGATTTAATTTCCTTAAATGATGGAGAGCGAGTTATTATAGGGGGAATCCTTAATCAGGTTTCACGAAAAGTTACTAGAAATAATACTATAATGGCTTTTGCTACATTAGAGGATTTATCAGGACTTATGGAACTTGTAGTATTCCCTAAAACTTTAGAGAGATGCAATTCATTAATACATGAAGATTTAATGATAGTAGTAAAGGGAAGGCTTTCTTTTAAAGAAGATGAAGAACCAAAAATTCTTTGTGAAGAAATTTTACCTTTAGAAAATATAAACTCAGATAAACTTTATATAAGAGTAGAAGATGCACAGAAAGCAAGAGAGATAAATAAAGCTTTAAAAATAGCTTTAGCACCTTATAAAGGGAATACACCTGTGTATATAGCTACAGCTAAAGAGAGACAAAGTTTTAGATTAGTAAGAGAATCTTGGATAGAGATTACTGATGAACTTCTAGAATTCTTAAAAAGCAAATTTGGAGATGAAAATATAAAAGTAATAAGAGGTTAATCTTATAAGAAGTTGTATCTAAATGGATACAACTTCTTTTTTTGATTAAAAACTCCAATATTGTTTCTAAAAGATTAATATTGTTAATAAAGAGATAATAAAAATCATATGATATTGAAAATTGTTTTCAATTGAAATACAATGTTAATTGTTTGAAAGGTAGGCGAATAAAATTGGAGCTTAAACAAAAGAAAAATATAAATGAAAATAAAAGAATAAGTAAAAATATATTAATTTTGATGGTAATGTACTTCTTAATTGGGGCTATAAAGGGATTAAATGGTGATGTTTTAATGAGCTATATTCATTTAAATACTCCTTCAGTGTCCACGGAATTAACTATTTACATAGGAATATCTATGCTATTGCTAGTTATAGCTTTAATAGCTACTAAAAAAGTAGGTTATAAAAAAGTTTTATTAACTTTAACGGTATTAATTGCAGTAAGTATTTTTGGGATTTTAAATACTAAAAATGCTGGTTTAGCAACTTTATTTATTATAATTATAGAATTAGGACATAAAGCATTTTTAGCAATAATACCTATTGTATTAATGGCTTATGTTGATAAGAAAAAAAGAGTTAAAACTTTTTCAAAGGCTATTTTTTTAAATGTTTTAGGAGTTACAATAGCTACATTTTTTGATGGGAAGCTTGTTGTATTTAAATTTAAAGAACTTTTAGGACTAAGCTATCAAAATGCAAGTATTCTTACCACAAAGGTAAAAACATTATCAACTGTGCAATTTAATGCTTATTTAAGTTCCTATAAATTTGTGATTTGGATTTCCTGTATTTTAGCAATAATATTATTTTTTTTAATTTTATTTACTAAAGAGGAAAAATTGGATTATAAAAATACTGTGGTAGATTTAGAAAAAGTAATGAATAAGGATACTTTTAAAGCATTCAAAAGCAAATATATTATTGTTTGGATTTTATTTATATGTTTATTAAATATAGATGATAATTTAGTGGGACCACATATTCCTGTATATTTAAATAGAGTTTTAGGAATTAGTAGAGGGACAACTTCTACATTGATATCTTTAGAGAGTATAGGAATGATGCTTTTTGTAATCACTGCTCCTTGGGTTATTAAGAAAATGGGAAAAATTAAGCATTTTTCAATATTCTTATTCTTATCAGGACCTCTTATGTTACTTATGGGCTTTGGCGGTATATTTGGAAGCTATGTAACTACAGCAATGGGCGTTATAATGTTTATTAGATGGGGTGTAACACATTCTTATCATCCAACTATGAGCATATTACCACTTACTTTTGTAAGTAAGGAAAATAGACCTATTTTATCAGCGGTAATAACTTTAATTGCAGGTATTTTTTCAATTATTGTTGGTATATTTGGGAAAATGTATCTATTTAAATCTATAAATGGATATCATGAAATGTTTTATATAATTGCAATTGTTTATACAATAGCAGCTATACTTATTTTTTTAACATATCATAAAGAGTATGATAATTTTGAAGAAAAACTGTAAAAAAAATAAATTTGCAATTTAAATTTATAAAAATTTCAAAGTAATTTAAAAAATAAAATTATAAAATTTAAAAAATGAAAATCTTAGAGATAATTAGAAGAAAAAACAGATAAAACCAGCAGTAAAGCCATGTTTCTTGGTTTTACTGTTTTTTTCTTTAAATTTAAAGTAAAATAATATAAAGGTTTACAAAGGAAGAAAAAATTATATTAATTTTCTGACAAATGGGGATATTAAGCAAGATAGGTACTATAATCTCCTTTTTTTTTATGTAATTCTACATAAAAAAGGTTGAAAATAAACCATTATTTAAGTAAAATTATTAGTGAGAAGATATTTATTTTATAAAGCGAATTTTTATAAAAGTTATTTTTTATAAAGAGTGGGTAAAAACTATCACCATAGGGACTTTTTTGAACCCGGTGGTGTTGAGGAGGAATATTATGAAAAAGATAGCTGTTTTAACAAGTGGTGGAGATGCACCAGGAATGAATGCTGCAATAAGAGCAGTTGTTAGAAAAGCCTTACAAGAAGGTGTAGAAGTAGTAGGTATTCAAAGAGGATATAGCGGACTAATAAACGGAGAGCTTGTCCCAATGAACAGAAATAGTGTTTCTGATATAATCCACAGAGGTGGAACAGTTCTAAGAACTGCTAGATGTCCAGAGTTTAAGAAAGAAGAAGTTAGACAATATGCTGCTAATCTTTTAAAAGATAATGGTATAGAAGCTTTAGTAGTATGTGGAGGAGATGGATCTTTCACAGGAGCAAAATTATTATCTAAGTTAGGTGTTAAAACTATAGGTTTACCAGGAACAATAGATAATGATTTAGCTTATACAGACTTTACAATAGGATTTGATACAGCGTTAGCTACAATATCAGATGCTATAAACAAGTTAAGAGATACTTCAACATCTCATGACAGAGTTTCTGTTATAGAGGTAATGGGAAGAAATTGTGGAGATTTAGCTTTATACGCTGGAATAGCAAGTGGAGCTGAAGCTATAATAGTTCCTGAAATTCAATTTGATAAAGAACAATTATGTGAAGAAATACTTCAAGGAAAAGCTAAAGGAAAAACTCATACTATAGTTATAGTAGCTGAAGGTGTGGGAAAATCAGAAGAATTAGCTAAATATATTGAAGAAAAAACTGGAGCAGAATCAAGAGCAACTATATTAGGTCATATTCAAAGAGGTGGTACTCCAACTCCAGATGACAGAATATTAGCATCAAAATTAGGTGCAAGAGCTGTTGAATTACTTCAAGCAGGTAAAACATCAAGAGTTGTTGGTATAAAAGACAACAAAGTTATAGATATGGATATAGATGAAGCTCTAGCAATGGAAAGAGTTTTTGACATAGAATTATATAAAATGGCACAAGATATAAACAAATAGTGTTTTAGTTAGTAACTATATTTTAAATAGATATTATAAAAATCAAAAGAACAGAAAAAAATTTACTAAAGGGAGTGTTTTAACAATGAGAAAGACTAAAATGGTATGTACTATAGGTCCAGCAAGTGATAATGAAGAGATTTTATCAAAGATAATAGAAGCGGGTATGAATGCTTCAAGACACAATTTTTCACATGGTGACCATGAAGAGCACAAAGTAAGAATGGAAAAAGTAAGAAAATTAGCTGCTGCTCAAGGTAAAGAAGTTGCAATCCTTTTAGATACAAAAGGACCTGAAATAAGAACAGGAAAATTTGAACCAAGCAAAGTTGAATTAGTAATGGGTAATAAATTTACTGTATATGCTGGTGGAGATGTTATAGGTGATGAAACTAAATGTTCAGTTACTTATGAAGGACTAGCTAATGATGTTAAACCAGGAAACATTATATTAATAGATGATGGTTTAGTTGGATTAAAAGTTGAATCAGTAGAAGGAAATGCTGTTCACTGTGTTGTTATGAATACAGGTATGGTAGCAACTCATAAAGGAGTTAACGTTCCTGGAGTTTCAATAAAATTACCAGCAATGACTGATAAAGATATTTCAGATCTTAAGTTTGGTTGCGAAATGCAAGTAAACATGGTAGCTGCTTCATTTATAAGAAAAGCAGAAGATGTAATAGCAATAAGAGAAATATTAGTTGCTAATGGTGGAGCTGATATTCAAATATACTCAAAAATCGAAAACCAAGAAGGTGTTGATAACATAGATGCTATCATCGAAGCTTCAGATGGTATCATGGTAGCTAGAGGAGATATGGGTGTTGAAATCCCAATAGAAAAAGTTCCAGCTGTACAAAAAATGATAATAAGAAAATGTAAAGTTGCTAACAAACCTGTTATAACAGCTACTCAAATGTTAGACTCAATGATCAGAAACCCAAGACCAACAAGAGCAGAGGTTTCAGATGTAGCTAACGCTATATTAGATGGTACAGATGCTATTATGTTAAGTGGTGAATCAGCAAACGGAAGCTGGCCTGTAGAATCAGTACAAACTATGGCTAGAATAGCAGAAGAAACTGAAAAGCAATTAACTTATGAAGTTGCTTCATCAACTGCTAGAAATCATATACCATCAATTGCAGGTGTTATTTCAAGAGCTGCTTGTAATGCTGCTTATGAATTAAAGGCTACTGCTATAATATCATCTACTAAATCAGGTGCTACTGCAGAAAGAATTTCTAACTGTAGACCAGAGTGTCCAATCTTAGCTATAACTCCATCAGAGAGAGTTGCTAAGAAATTATCACTAAGATATGGTGTAGTTGCTATAGTTGCTGATCAAATGAGATCATCAGATGAAATCATGGAAAAATCAGTAATAATAGCTAGAGAAAAAGGTCATTTAACAGTAGGTGATACAGTTGTAATAGCTGCAGGTGTTCCAGCTAATGAAGTAGGAAGCACTAACCTATTAAAAGTAACAGAAGTAAAATAATATTTTATACATTTAAAGTGGGACGAAAGTCCTACTTTTTTTTTATTTTCCTTATTAGGATTTTATTTTAGTAATTTCATTAATTTTTAACTCCAGTATATTTTATCTCTTTAAAGAAAAAATATACCTTTTTTAGATAAAAAAATAAATAAATTTAATTGATTTTAATGTAAAATTTTATTTTTAATAATTTAATATAATTTAACTTTTTAGAGGTTTTATCTAATTTTTACCTTTTTTTTAAATTTACGTTCAAAATTTAAATTAAATAAAAAATATAATAAAATAAAAAGTAAAATGAAGGAATAAAATTTAGGTTTATATAAAAATTAACAAAATATTAACATTTAAAAGAGCAAAAATACACTATAATTATGTATATTGACTTGTTATTTAAACAAGAATAAAAGATAGGAAACAAATGGCAACTGTTCCTAACTATTTGCTGGCACCTAGTGAAAATTAGGTGCTTTTTTTTATATAAAAAAATTAGCATTTGAAATATAAATTAGTTATTTTATTTAAAGTAAATATTATAAGAGGGATAAAAAAATTCTTAAGGGAAAAAATAATTTTATTATTTACTTTAAGGAGGATTTTTATGGCTAGTTTACTTTGTAATGCAGAAAATTGCGTAAATAATACTGGTGGTTTTTGTGTTGCATCAGCAATTACTGTTGATGGAATGGGGGCAATTAATAAGGGGGAAACCTATTGCTCAGAATTTGCAGTTAATAATTTTGCTAATTCAGTAAAAGAGTTGGCTAATACTAATTATGTAGGGGTTTTAAAGCAGAGTATAGATTTTCAAAAGTATCCTATGAAACCAGAAATAGCTTGCACTGCAGGAAATTGTGCCCATAATAGAGATACTATTTGTAGGGCAAAGGCAGTTCAAATTTATGGTCAATCAGCTACTAACAATAAGGGAACACAATGTAATAGCTTTGAACTTTTAGGGGAACATGCTATTTCTAGTGATTATTTTTAATCAAAATTTTTAGTTTTTTATTTTTTAGAAAATATATATGTCTATTGGTATTATTTTTTGGAATTTTTATAAAAATAAGTGATAATGATTTTAAAAATTATAGTAGTGAAAAATATTTTATTATTAAAAATATTTTTGGAATTACTATAATTTTTTTTGTATTTTAAATTTTCAAACTATTGAAAAGTAATATATTTACCTTTATAATAATATTAATATATCAATAAAAAAATAATATTTATATTAAAATGATAAATTATAAAAGAAAATAATGATAAATTATTAAAGGTGATTTATGGATAGAGAAGGGTATTTAAATTATATTTATAAAACTTTATCAAGAAATTTTAAGCTAGAAAAAAATAAAAATATATTTCAAAATAATTTTGATTTTTATGGAAGTTGGTCTATGGAATATGGAAGAACTTTTTTTGGAAAGGAAAATATAATCGATAAATATAACTGTGGAGAGTATTGTTTGATTAAAAGTTTACCGGAAATAAAAAAAGAATCCTTTCAAATTTTTATTGAAAGTTTAAAGAAAGCTACCATAGAACTTGTAAAAGTTAATTCAGAACATAAATCAAGTTATGTTACAGGAATTTTTATAGTAGATTCTTTAGAAGATGAAAAGATAAAAAAATATATTAAGAAATTTTCCTATGTTAAAAATTATAAATTTTCATTTTGGGGATTTTCTGAGATTAGAATTATTATTGTAGATATTTTGGGGCAAAAAATTTATAGTAATAAGGCAGCAGAACCTTTTGTGAAAAATTTATATTTTAATAAATAAAAATTAAATAAAAAGGGGGCATTATTATGAGCTCAATAGTTTTATTAGTGGGTGCTATAGCATTATTTGTTATTGCTTATGTTACTTATGGAGCTTTTTTAGCAAAAAAGTGGGGGATTGATCCAAAGAAAATTACGCCAGCTCATAGATTAGAGGATAATGTTGATTATGTGCCAACTGACTCTAAGGTTGTTTTAGGTCATCATTTTTCATCTATAGCAGGGGCAGGTCCTATTACAGGACCAATTCAAGCAGCTATTTTTGGCTGGATACCAGTTTTTTTATGGATAGTGATAGGTAGTATATTCGTTGGGGGCGTATATGATTATAGTTCACTATTTGCATCAGTAAGACATGATGGGAAATCAATAGGGGAAATAACTAAAGTTAGTATAGGACCAAGATGTAAAAAGCTTTTTAACTTATTTGCTTGGCTTGCTTTAGTTTTAGTATTAGCAGCTTTTACAGATATCTGTGCTGGAAGTTTTGCATATAATCCAAGTAATCCTACTGACTTGATGGGGGCTCAAGCAGGGACAGCATCAGTACTTTTTATAGTACTAGCTATGTTATTTGGATTCTTTGTTTATAGAAGGGGAGCAAAATTATCTGTGGCTTCAATAATAGGAGTGATACTTTTAGTTACCTGTATTTTTGTGGGGATGAAATATCCAATAATACAATTAACTAAAGGTCAATGGCAAATTGCATTATCACTTTATATACTTTTTGCAGCAAATTTACCAGTATGGCTTTTACTTCAACCAAGAGATTACCTATGTTCATTTCTTTTGTATGGAATACTTATAGGGGCTATACTTGGAATATTTTTAACTAATCCAACAATGGAATTAGCAGGCTTTAATGGATTTGTAGTGGAAGGAAAAACTTTATTTCCAATATTATTTGTAACTGTGGCCTGTGGTGCCATATCGGGATTTCATTCTCTTGTAAGTTCAGGAACTACAGCAAAGCAAATAAATAGTGAGAAGGATATAAAATTAGTAGGTTATGGCTCTATGCTTGTTGAGGGACTTGTTGCAGTAATAGCACTTATTGCAGTAGGGTCTATGATTAAAGCAGAGGGGACACCAGCAGTGGTTTTTGCAAATGGAGTTGCTGGATTTATGAAATCCTTTGGAATACCAGTAGAGATAGGAAGATTATTTGTTACCTTATCTTTTTCAGCCTTTGCTTTAACTAGTTTAGATACAGCAACAAGAATTGCTAGATATATATTTCAAGAACTTTGTGAGGGTGAGGATGGTAAGGAGAATATAGTAACTAAAAATGGTTATGTAGCAACTGGAATAACAATAGCAGGATCACTTGCTTTAATTCTTTATGGTTATGATAAAATTTGGCCGATTTTTGGAGCATCAAATCAACTTCTTGCTGCTTTAGCATTTTTAGCAGTGACAGCTTGGCTTTCAAAAAGAAAGAAACAAACAATTTATACTTTAGTTCCAATGATACTTATGTTTGTTATTAGTATTTCAGCTTTAGTAATGTTAGCTAAAGATAATTTATTAATTCCGGAACCTAATTACATTTTAGGGATTTTAGCATTAATATTATTGGTTTTAGCAGTAATTCTAATTATAGAAGCAGCAAAAGTATTTAAAAATAATAAAAAAGAAGTTATAGAAAATAAATAAATTAAAAATCCTAAGGGATTCTATTAGAATATTAAAATTATTGATTTTAAATTTCTAGAGAATCTCTAATGGATTTTTTTATTTTATTTCTAAATCTATGTTATTATATTAGGAGATTAATAATGAGAGTTTTTGATATTCAATAAGAAGATAATTATGATAAATAAACTCATAAAAATACTGAAATGAAAGGTAGGTTATTATGGTAGAAAAGAATAAAGAATATATTTTAGACATAGTAGATCAAGGTTATGAAGGAGAAGGCATTGGAAAGATAGATGGAACTTTTCCTATTTTTGTAGAAGGAGCTTTAAAAGGTGAGAAGGTAAAAGTTTTAATAATTAAAGCTAAGAAAAAATTTGCTTACGGAAAATTAATAGAGGTTATAGAGGAATCTTCAGAAAGAAGAAAACCAGAGTGTAAAATCTATAAAAAATGTGGAGGATGTACGCTTCAACATAGTTCATATAAAGGGCAATTAGACTTTAAATGGGACAGAGTTAAAGATTGTATGAAGAAAATTGGAAAATTAAATCCTGAAATAGTTAAATATCCTTTAGGTATGGAAAGTCCTTATAGATATAGAAATAAAGTTCAACTACCAGTAGGTTCAGTTAACGGGAAATTACATATAGGATTTTTTGAATCAAGAAGTCATAACATAGTTGATATGAATAGCTGTTTAATTCAAGATGAAGTAGCTGATAAAGTTGTGGAATTGACAAGAGAATGGATGACTAAGTATAAAATAAAGCCTTATATAAAAGATGGTCAATATGATGAAAAGGGAATAGTAAGACACATCATGATTAGAAGAGGTTTTACAACTAATGAGATTATGGTTGTAATAGTAACAAATGGTGAGAAACTTCCTTATGGAGAAGAGTTTGTAGATTTAATGCTTGATAATATAAGAGGTTTAGCTTCAGTAATACAAAATGTTAATTCAGAAAAAACTAATGTTATTTTAGGTAGAAAAAATATAAATCTATGGGGAGATGACACAATTTCCGATTATATAGGAAAATATAAATTTAATATATCACCTCAATCATTCTTCCAAGTTAACCCTGTACAAACAGAAGTGTTATATGGTAAAGCCCTAGAATTTGCAGAGTTAACAGGAGAGGAAACTGTATTTGATGCCTATTGTGGAACTGGAACAATAACTTTATTCCTATCAGAAAAAGCTAAAAAAGTTTATGGAGTAGAGATAGTTGAAGGTGCTATAAAAAATGCAAAAATAAATGCAAAAGAAAATAAAATAGAAAATGCAGAATTTATATTAGGTCAATCAGAGATAGAAATACCTAAACTAATAGAAAAGGGAATAAAAGCAGATGTAGTAGTTGTTGATCCACCAAGAAAAGGTTGTGAAAAAGCACTTTTAGATTCAATAACAACTATAAATGCAAAGAGAATAGTTTATGTAAGTTGTGACCCTAGTACTTTAGCTAGAGATTTAGAAATTCTTGAAACTCAAGGTTATAAAACAATAGAAGTTCAACCTGTAGACATGTTCCCCCATACAAGTCACATCGAAAATGTAGCTGTACTAATTAAGGGGAATAGCTAATTTAAAGAGATTTATTTATTAAATAAACTTCAATTTCCTACATTCTTCCGACGAAAATTTTATTTTTATATACTAGGATTTATTATATTTTCAAATATATTAACAGTATCAATATTCATTTTTGTGGTCACATGAGAATAGGTATCTAGAAGAGTAGAAATGCTACTATGTCCTAATGGCTCTTATGTCAATATCTTGGGCACAAAAAATCAAATTTTTTATGCTATATTTTTAGCGAATAATTCTGCTTCATTTGGAGTTTTATAATTAATAGCTGAAAATAGCTATTTTAGCATCCTCAAAATTTTTATAAATATTTAAAAAAACTTCTTTTTTTTAATACTAGCGTGGAACGACTCTATACAGGTATTATCATAGGAACATCCTTTCTTACTAAAAGATTGTAAAATATTATAGTTGATAAAAATAGCTAAAGCTATAGAAAAAAGAATTATAGCTTTAGGACAAAATTTTAGAGGGGATAAAATTAAGTTGAATTTAAAAGGAACTGATTATTATGGCTTTATAAGAGAAACTAATTTTCCAGAAGTAATTGGCGAATGTGCTTTTTTAGATTGTGAAGATAGATTTATTATTAAAAGAAAAAGCTTATATAGTTCAATATAGTAAATAATGAAAAGAGGTAGAATATGGAGTTAATCCATATTCTACCTCTTTTTTTATTTACAAATAGCTTGTCTTATTTTACAATTAAAATAAAAAGAAACTTAATTGACAGACAAATCATTTACAAGTTTCTTTTTAAAATGTATTTACTTTTAATCTTAGATTCATTATATCATATGAATTTCAGTAAATACAAATATAATTTTGGAGGGATTTATATGGTAGAAAAAATAGAAATAGATACTTTAAAATAGTCTAATATTGATATTAGGCTATTTTTTATGCTATTAGAAATATTTATTGATAAAATATTATCTAAGTTAGTATTTAATTTTTGGTGAGAATTATATAATTATAGGAATATAATAATTATTAGATTAAATATTGATTATAATTTAATTATTAAATTATAACTGTTTAAAAATATAAAAAATGGATATATTCTTAATATAATAACTTGAAATTAAAGTTATTATGGAAAATGAGATGCAGGAATGTTAAAATATAAATAAAGTAATAGGAGGCGATTTTATGATATTAAAATATAAGTTTTCAAATTTTGGAGTTTTTAAAGATGAAGTGGAATTTTCATTAATACCAGGAAAAGTAACTCAAAGATTTAATGATAATGTGGCTAAAGTAAATGATAAGTTAAAAGTATCTAAAATAGCAGTTATAGTAGGAGAAAATGCAGGTGGAAAAACCAGTTTTATGAAAAGTTTAGATTTTTTTAAGTATACTATTGAAGAAAATGATAGTAAGAGCAAAAAAAATCTTCAAAATGGATATAATGATAATTCCCAAAGTTTTGATATAGAAATTTTAGATGGACAATATATTTATACTTATAAATTAATTTTGGATAGTTATAGTTTGATATCAGAAGAATTTTTAGTTAGAAAAAATACTCAAAAAGAAGAAAAAAATGAGGAAGTCTATAAAATTACTAGGGTGAGTTTAGATAAAAATAACGTAAATAATGAAATGCAAAATAATTATGAGTTTAGATATTTAGAAAAATATATTGATAAAGCTTTAATGAATGTTGTAAAAAGTCAATTTAATAAAGGATTAATGATTAATTCTTTAAACATTTTAGGAATTAAACTTGTTGTTGATTTTAGAAAATATGTTTTAGAAAATTTAATTGTATCTATACCAGATAGCGGAAGTTATAATCGATATAAATCATTTGAAAAAACACAAAAAGACTTGATGATTTTAAAAACTAAAGAGTTTTTAGAAATTTTTTCACTGGTAGATTCAACAATTATAGATGTAGAAATAAATGATGAAAAACCTTTTGAGGAAAGTATAATAGTTAGAAAACTTGGAGATGAAAAATTCAAAATATATATTTCAGAAGATTCTTCAGGAGTTAATGAATTTTTTGCATGGGCTATATCATTATGGCAAGTGATTTATGAAAATAAAATTTTATTTGCAGATGAAGTAGATAGAGTTTTAAATTCTATTTTAGCTGCAAGAGTAGTTAATTATGTTAAGGCTTGCAGTACGAAAGGACAATTTATATTTACTACTCATAATGTTATGCATCTTGATACTAATGTATTTATGAAGGAACAAATTTATTTTGTTGATAAAGATTATAAAACATTAGAGGCTGAAATGTATTCATTAGCTGATTTTGAAGATTATAAATATGATAATAATAAGGTCTATGATTTATATCTTAAAGGACTATTAGGGGGAGTGCCTAATGCCTAGAAAAATGAGACGTGTTTTTATTAACTAATTAAATAACTATTGCCTTAGAGTGAACTCAAAGGTTTATAATATAATAAATAATAATTTTTATATTTCCTGTGGTATAATTACTACAATAAATTTATTAGGGATATAAAATTATTCTTATAAATAAATTTATCAATGATTTTGAAATAAACCTAATAAAAAGTTTTCTTTAATAATGTAAGAGGACTTTTATTTTTAGTTAAAAAGAAATAATATATTTAGTTTTTAAGGAGAAACATATGAAAAACTTATTTTTAAACGAAGAAGCAGAAAGATGCTTATTATGTAAAAACCCAAGATGTAAGACTGCGTGTCCTATAAGCACACCAATTCCAGAAATAATTAGTTTATATAGAGAAGATAAAATAGATGAAGCTGGAAAAATACTTTTTGAAAATAATCCATTATCAGCAGTTTGTGCTATTGTTTGTCCACATGAGGAGCAATGTGCAGGAAGTTGTATAAGAGGAATTAAAGGTGAGCCAATTCATTTCTATGAAATTGAAGAAGAAATTTCAAAAGCTTATTTAGAAAAGGTAAAATTTGAAAAAGGTCTTAAAACAAAGGATAGCGTTGCTATTATCGGTGGAGGCCCAGCAGGAATAACTATTGCTTTTATTCTTGCTCAAAAGGGGTATAAGGTAACTATCTTTGAAGCTCATGATAAAATTGGTGGTGTTTTAAGATACGGAATTCCTGAATATAGATTACCAAACTCAATGATTGATTCTATTTCAGATAAATTAATTCAATTAGGAGTTCAAATTAGACCTAACATAATGATAGGACCTGTTTTAAATTTAGATGATTTATTAAATGATGGATACAAAGCTGTATTTATTGGAACAGGTGTATGGAATGCTAAAAAATTGAATATTAAAGGTGAAACTTTAGGAAATGTTCATTATGCAATAGACTATTTAAAGGCACCAGAAGTTTATGATTTAGGAAAAGTAGTTACTGTTATTGGAGCGGGTAATGTTGCAATGGATGCAGCTAGAGTAGCTAAAAGAAGTGGTGCAGAGCATGTATACGTAGTTTATAGAAAAGGCTTTGAACAAATGTCAGCTACTAATAAGGAAATAGAAGAAGCCAAAGAAGATGGTGTAGAATTTGATTTATTTAAAGCACCAATAGAAATTTTAGAAGATGGAATTAAAGTTGTAAAAACTGAAAATGTTGAAGTTGATGGAAGAATACAAACTAAAATGTTAGATGAAGAAAGTTTTATTCCTTGCGATAGTATAATAATAGCAATAAGCCAAGAACCAAGAAATACAATAGCATCAAGAGACAAAGAACTTGAAACTAATAAGTGGGGTCTTGTGGTTACTAGCGATGAAGGAAAAACTACTAAAAAAGGTGTATTTGCATCAGGAGATGTTGTTACAGGAGCTAAAACTGTAGTTTATGCAGTAAATCATGCTAAGAAAGTTGCAGAAGAAATTATAGAATATTGTGATAATAATTAGTAAAATGAAGGTAAATATAAGGTTTAAGTCTAAATTATGATATAATGATTAAATTAGGGGAAGCTATGTAGTTATATTAAAGTATTTTAATATAGCTATAAAGCTTCTTTTTTTTAGAAAGGGAATAAAAAAAGTGAGATTAGATAAATTTTTAGCTCAAGGAGCAATTGGAACTAGAAAAGAAGTAAGAGAATATATAAAAGAAGCTTTGGTTAAAGTTAATGGAAAAGTAGAAACAGAGGGTTCTAAAGAAATTAATGAAAAAGAAGATGAGATTTTTTATTTAGATAAAAAGGTTAAATATATAGATAAAAAATATTATATGTTTAATAAACCTGCGGGTTCTGTAACGGCTATTAGAGATAAAGGATTTAAAACAGTTTTTGATTACTTTAAAGATGTAGATACAAAGGGGCTTTTTCATGTTGGAAGATTAGATAAAGATACTGAGGGTTTACTTCTCATCACTAATGATGGGGATTTTGAACATAAAATTATGCATCCAAGTAAAAAAATTAATAAAACTTATTTCTTTTGGGCTTTAGGAACTATAACTGAAGAGAAAAAAACTACTCTTGAAAATGGTCTAGATATAGGACAAAGTGAGAGGGTAATAACAGCAGCAGCTACCTTTAAATTGGGGGAAGTTGGTTTTTACAATGAGCTTAAGAATAAGATTCCAATTACTGAAATTGAAAATTTAAAATCAGATAAGTTTAATCAGCCAGTGTTTTCTGGATATTTAACAATATCTGAAGGCAAAAAACATCAAGTAAAAAGAATGTTAAAAGCTATAGACTGTTATATAATTTATTTAAAAAGAGTAGCCATTGGTAATGTGATTCTTGATGAAAATTTACATAAAGGTGAATTTAGAAGTTTAAAAATAGAAGAAATTTCTTCATTATTAAAGTAATGAATTTTCTTTGAGAAAAATTAAAGGAAAGTAGTTGTTAAGAAAGATAAATAAAGAAATATTAAGAAAATCTGTAACTTGACAGTCTATAGTAATAATGATATTTTCTTATAGTATTAACTTAGGGTTATTTTAATTAAAAATATTGATTATTAATAGAAAAATTAATATTACTTTATTTGATTTGTAAATATAAAGTATTTATGTAATATGTCAAATATAATAAATGAATAAAATTAATCTTTGAAAAAAGAAAAGATTAATTTGAAAAAGTGATAATTAAAAGTAGTTTTGATTTTTATAATCATAATAAAAAGAAATTAATCTTAAATAAGCAAAGTGATATAATATTTAAAGTGATATAATATTTTTTGAAACTTAATTTATATAAAAATAATAAAGTTTAAATTAAAAAAATAATATTAGTGGGAGACAATTTATGCAAGGAGAGATATTACAAAGATACGAAGCGAAAAAATTAAACTTAGCTTATGCTTTTGTAAAAAGAACTTTTGATATAATAGCAAGTTTAATTGGATTGATAATAGGAATACCTATCGTTCTTATTACATGTATATTTGTTGTTATAGAGAGTAAAGGTAACCCGATATTTTCTCAAAAAAGGGTAGGATTAAATAATAAAGAATTTAACATGTATAAAGTAAGGTCCATGAGGATGGATGCTGAAAAAAATGGAGCTCAGTGGGCTCAAAAGAATGATCCAAGAGTAACTAAAGTAGGAAAGTTTATAAGAAAGACAAGAATAGATGAAATACCACAATTGATTAATGTTTTAAAAGGAGATATGACAATTGTTGGGCCAAGACCGGAAAGAGAAATTTTTTATCAAGAATTTGAAAAAGAGATAAGTAATTTTAGAGAGCGATTAAAGGTCAAGCCAGGTGTAACTGGTTATGCACAGGTTAATGGTGGCTATGATGTAACACCAGCAGAAAAGTTGGACTTAGATCTTTATTATATAGATCATATGGGAATAGGATTAGATTTTAAAATGATAATAAAAACAATTTCGGTAGTGTTCACTGGAGATGGAGCACGATAGTTTCTACTAAGGATAATCTTTGATTGATAATGAGGAGAAAAATGAAAAGTAAAGAGATAGTAATTGTAACAAAGTATTTTGGACATAATTTCACAGGGGCAACACTAGCAACACATGAACTTATGAAAAGATGGAGCAAATCTGTGGATAAAATAAAGGTGATTTCTAGAATCATTGGAAAATATGATGAATTAGATAACCTAGAAATAATAAAATGTGAAAATAATAATGATATGATTGAAGCTATTAAAAAAACAAATGATGAAGCAGTAGTATATTCAGATGATCATTTAGCTTATTTAATAACTAAAGCAGGTAAAAATTATTATCATACTTATCATGCCACTTGGCCGGAAGCTAGATGGATAGATTATAAGTATTTCATAAAATCCTTTGGGTTTATTCCTTTATATAAAAAGGCTATAAGGAATTCAATTAAAGAAATAACTGTTTCTAATAAATATAAAAAATGGGTTGAACTTTATAATCCCAATTCAATAGTTATAAGAAATGGATTAGGAATTAACCAAGAAAAATACGAAATAGAAAAAACAGATTATAATGTTGATGAATTTTATAAAATTATAATGATGGGGAATATTGACGGAAGAAAGTATGACTTAGCAGTTCAATTATTTAAAAAAGTCAAAGAGAGTGGTTTAAAAGTCAAGGTTGATATTTATGGAAGAGAGTTAGATAGTCGATTAAGAGCGGAATTAGAAAGTTTTGAATTTGTTAATTTTAAAGGATTTGTATCAGATATAAATATTATAGATTATGATATTTTTATCAATACTTCAAAAAATGAAAATTTATCAATAGCTATTTGTGAAGCTATTAAGGTAAAGGTGCCTGCTATTTGCTTTAATGTTGGAGCTATGGGTGAAATAGTTAAAAATGGGGATAATGGATTTATAATAGATAATAATAATGTAGAAGAAATGTTTTCTAAATTAAAATTAATCGTAGAAGAAAATTATAGATTTAAATTCCAAGATAAAACAATTGAAGAATTTAATTGGGATAAATCAGCAAAACTTTATTTGAAAGAATTTAACCTATAAATTTACTTAAGTTATTTTTAAAATAATCAATTTATGATATGATATATTAATTATAAAATATTCAAAAGAAGAAATAGTAGGAGATTAATATGAAAATAGTAGTAACAGGACCAGTATGCACTGATAGTTACTTTGGTGGTGTAGCTACATTTACAGAAGGTTTGGCAGATGCTTTTAAATTAAATAATAATGAAGTTATTATACTTACAGATTATAGTAATAAAAAAGAAACTATAAATGGAGTTAAAATAATTTCTGTTAGAGATAAACCAGCAAGAAAAAGTATTAAAACATATAAAGAAATAAAAAAAGAAATAATTAAATTTAAACCAGATTTTGTTTTAAGTTCTTTAGAATATGGAGTTGCTAATAGATGGTTAGATTCATCTATTCCAACAATTCATTATTTACATGCATTTCCATCAGTGAAAAGAACTATGGCAAACAATTTCTTTGTAAAACATGTGACGAGAAATATAGTAAAAAATTCTACATATACGATAGCTAATAGCGGTTTAACAGCTACTATTAATGGAGAAATATTTAATACTTTTTCAGGTTCCATTGTTAATGTATCTATAGGCTATGAATTTTTAGATGAATTTTTTAAAGTGGAAAATCAAAAAGATACTATTTTAGACACTAAAAAGAAAAATATTTTATTTGCAGGAAGATTAGTTGAAGAAAAAAATGTAGATTATATCATAAAAGCCTTTAATAAATTAGCAAATAAAGATGTTGTTTTAAATATAGTTGGTGAGGGAAATAAGGAAAATGAATTGAAAAAATTAGCTCAATCTTTAGGTGGTGAAGTTGTTTTTCATGGTAAAGTATCTCAAAAAGAAGTAGTGAAGTTTTATAGAGATACAGATATATTTATTAGTTTGAATCCTCATGAACCTTATGGAATAGTTTATTTAGAAGCATTAGCTACTAATACAAACATTGTTTGTCCTAAAACAGGTGGACAAATGGATACATTAATAGATTATAAGGATAGAGTAGTTTTTATAAATCCTTATGATGTTGATGAAATTGCAATGGGGTTAAGGGAAGCATTAGAAATTAAAAACGAGCCTTTTTCAGATGAGTATATAATTAATAATTTTACTTATAAAAAGGCAGCTAAAGAGATTGAAGAGATATATTTAAAAAAAATAAAAAAGTAAAATGAGACTATATCAAAAAATAGGTTGAAAAATCTATATTTTGATATAGTCTTTTATATTTATGCATTTTAGTTGAAGATGACAATTGTTTAAAGAGAAAAACGATTTTTTTATAAATTATGAAAAAAAATCTATTTTTTAATGAAAAGTTAAATAATTAAGAGTAAAAATTAAAAAATATGATTATTTTATAGTGTGAAAAACTGAATAAAAATTGCATATAAGAATTTTTTTTAAAAAAAGATATTTTTACTAAGGGGATATTTCAATAAAAAGTAAAAAAAGTTTTATAAATAATATTTTATTACATTTTAAAGAAATAATTTTAATTATAAATTTAATAAAATAAAAATAAATATTAAAAATAATAAATCGGATAGTAAAAAGCTTATTTTATTGATAAATTTGACCCTATAATAAAAAATTATTATAATTATATTAATAAGAAATTTGCAAAATATTAACAAAGGGGAGAGCGAAGTGATTAAACATAAGTTAATAGCTATGGCTTTAGCTGGTACTTTAGCTGCAACTGGAACAGGAATTGTAGCTATGAAGATAGAAAATTTTAATTATAAAAATAAAATAGCTACAGTAGAGCAAAATGTTTCTTCTTATGTAAATCAAGTTAATAGTGCTCTTAATAATAGTAAAAATAAAATAAGTAGTGAAAATCAAGAAAATAGTAAATTAGAGAATACTAATAATGGTTTACAAAATAAAAATAATCAACTTAGTGCTAATTTGCAAAATGAAAAAAATAGTAATGCGGAATTACAACAAGAAATAAGTGGTTTAAAAGAACAGATAAATAATTTAGAAAATAAAAATAGTAGTAACAATAATGAAATAAATGAACTTAATAACCAAGTTTCTAATTTAGAAAATACAATAAACTCTGATTCACAAAAAATATCAACTTTACAGAATGCAAATAAAGATTTAATTAATAAATTAAATTATTCTAATATGACATCAGTGGAAAAAACTAAAGTAGTTAAATTGTTATTAAGCAATTTAGGATATAGTAATGGTGAAATAAAAAGTGCATTAGATGTTTTAGGACTTGAATATAATATTTCACATTGGTTTTATGCTGTACCACCAACAAATAGTAGTAATGATGGACAAGATAACGCTGTTTTAATAAATTTAAAAACAGGTGAAAAAAAATATTTGAATACAAATAACATTAAAATTGTTAGTAATAAGGGAATTTCAGATGAATTAATTAATTCTACAAATAACAATAAAAATTTAGGAAATACAACTAATTCTACTAGTAATTCTGGAAATTTAAATAGTTCGGAAAATAATAATTAATTCTATAAATAAATAATTTTTTAAAATTGAAGGGAGAAATACAAATGATAAAAGGAAAAGTTTTGGGAATGGCAGCGGCAGCAGTAGTTGGAGTAGGTGGAGTAACTGCAGCTTTTATGGCTCATCATAGTTTTGAATATTCAAAAGCTTTAGCTAGTACTCAATCAAAGGTTAGTTCTTATGTTCAAAGTTCAGATCAATCTATGACTAAGGCAGAGGGAATTATAAAAAAAGCTAATGCTAATATTATGACGGATACTGCTACTATAAAATCATTAACTGGGCAGGTAGCAAATTTAAAATCTCAAATAACAACAAAGAATAATGAAATATCAGCTTTAAATAATAATATATCTAATTTAAATGGGAAAATAAAAGAATTAAATGGAGAAATAGCATCAAATAAAGCTAAGATAGCAAGTTTAACTACAGCTTTAGGAGAAGCAAATAAATCAAATCAAAATAA
>JBOGCG010000120.1:0-15048 GCA_051656625.1 Sarcina sp.
TCACTGAAACAGTTAATATAGTTAACTCAGCAGGAAAAGTAACTAAAGTTATTGAACCAGTAACAACTATAAATACTGGTTACGAAGGTGAAACAGTAACGGTTAAACCGGGAACAAATCCTAATAAGGATCTATATCACCTAACATCAGTGGTTATAAACGGAAAAACTTACAGTGCAGCAGATTATGCTAAAAACTTACCAAGCAAAATTGGAGATAAATCACAATCAATAGTTTATAACTATACTCCAAATGTAGGTAAAATAACTACAGAGGTTATGGGACCAGATAACAAAGTTATTGAAAGCTCAGTAAATGTTGAAACTGGAAATGTTGAAAGTCCTTATAATGTTGTTAAAGAAAATATCCCAGCAGGATATCAAATTTCATCAGTAACAGTAAACGGAAAAACTATAAATAAAAATGATTTATCAAAAGTTGATTTTGAAAATAATGAGCAAACTATAGTTTATAACGTAAGTAAGATTCCAACAGGATCAATTTCAGTAGGAATAAGAACTACTACAGGAAAAATTTTAGTTCAGCCAATGAATACTACAGGAGAAGTTGGAGAAAATGTTAAAGTTCAAATTCCAGCAATACCAAAAGGTTATAAAGAAGTAAATGTAGAAAATTCAAGTGGTACTGTAATAAAAACTATACCTAATAAAGTTGATAAAGGTAATAAAACTTATTGGATTACAGTTGAAGCACCAAATTCAATAACTGTAAATGTTAATGAGGGTGGAAAAACTATAAGTAGTAAAGTTTATGAAGGATATCAAGGAGCAGCAGACAATATAGTTACTCCTAATGTACCAAAGGGTTATCATATAACTTCAATGACTATGAATGGAACTCCAATTAGTAAATTACCAGCTACATTCTCTAATAAGAATGATAAGATTAATATTACAATTGCTAAAGATGCTCCAAGCAAAGTTGTAAATAATTTAGTTACAGATACTATCAAAGTAGTTTATCAAAATGGTAAAACTGCTATGAAGACAATGACTATAACAGGAAAACCAGGATCACCATCTGTAATAATTCCACCTACTTTATCAGGTAGCTTAAGTGGATATAAAATAGTAGGATTACAGGTTAATGGAAGTGCTGCTAATACAGTACCAACTACTTTTGGAAATACAGATAATACTATTGTTTATATAATTGGTAAGAAACCTGTTAAAGAAGTTACAGGAACAGTAAAGGTTGAGATTGAAAATGCTAATGGAACTGTTATCCAAAGTACATCAACAACTGGAGATATTGGTGTGGCTTATAAGAACTTAGTTCCAACTGGTAAAGTAGCATATACTACTGTAAATGGTGTAAGAACAAATAATTTACCAAGTGCTATAGTTAAAGGTGATACAACAATAATTTATCATTTAGAACCAGTAGTTAAACCAACACCTGTTGTTCAAACTGGATCAGTTAAAATTGAAGTTATTAATCAAAATGGTAAAGTTATAGAGAGTGCTAGTCATAGCGGAGAAGTTGGTTCTCACTTTACAAATATAACAATACCAAATGATGATACTATAAATAATATTACTGTTAACGGTAATTCAGTTAATCAAGTTCCTAATACTATAGACAACGGAACTACTACTATAATTTATCATGTAACAACACCAGAGCCTAAAAAGCCAGTGGTTAATGATGGTATAGTTAATATAAAGATTGTTAATCAAAATGGTAAAGTTATAGGAGAAAGTTCACAAAAAGGTGAGGTTGGAAACAACTTTAATCCAATAACTATTCCAAGTGGTGATACTGTTAATAACATAACTGTAAATGGGCAATCAGTAAATAATGCACCAACAGTTATAGCTAATGGAACAACTAATATTGTTTATCATGTTACTACAGCACCTAAAAAAGTAACTGAAAATACTTTACAAATAAAAGTAGTTACTGCAAATGGTGATATTTTAAGTAATTCTGATTCAGTGGTTAAGGATGGAAGTTCTATACCAACTGCGACAATACCAAATGGATATCACTTGGTAACTGAAACTGCCACTGTAAATGGAAATAGTCAGTCAGGTATTCCTACTACTGTAAATGGAAATACTGTTATTATATATACAGTTGCTAAAAATCAAGCAGTAGTACCAAGTAAGCCAGTGATTCAAAATGGAACTGTTACTATCAAATATGAAGATAATGGAAATGTAATTAAAGAATCATCTTATAATGGAAAAGTTGGAAGTAGTTTTGGTTTAGGAAATACACCAAAAGGATATAAAATATCATCTATAACAGTTAATGGAACAGAAACTAATAATGTTCCAACTACTATAGAAAATGGTTCAACAACTATTATTATTAATGTTAATAAAGATAGTTCTCCATCACCAACTAATCCAATAGTAAATGGTGATGTAAATATTAAAATTATAACAAATAACGGAAAAGTTCTTTATAATAATGATAGTAATGTTAAAGTTGGAAGTGCTATAACTACTCCAGAAATACCAGCAGGATATCATTTAGTTAAAACTATAGTTACTGTTAATGGAAATGGTGTAAGTGAAGTTCCTACAACAGTTGTTAAAGGAAAAACTATGATAGTCTATGTTGTAAGTAAAGATGCTTCTAGTAATCCTAAACCTGTGGTTGAAAATGGAAATGTTAGTATAGAAATTAATACAACTAAGGGAATAGTATTAATGCCAGCACATGATGTTGAAAGTGGAAATGTTGGAACTACAATTAGCTCTTCAGGAACTGGAATAATAGTTCCTGCAGGATATCAAATTTCATCAGCTACAGTTAATGGGAAACCAGTTAAAGTAACTGCTAAAACTGAAATTATTAATGGTAAGAGTGAGATAGTTGTTAATGTACCAACTGGAAATTACACTGATGGAACAACTAAAATTATATACACAGTTTCAAAAATAAAGGAAAGTAAACCAGTTATTAAAACAGGAAAGGTAACAGTAACTGTTAATAATGAAAATGGTGAAACAATAGTATCTAAACATGTTGTTGATAGTGGAGATGTAGGAAGTACTATTACAGGAGATCAATATATACCAACTAATGGAAATAAAATAATTAAAATAACTGTTAATGGAGTTACAGTAAAATCTCTTAATGGAATAAAAATAACTGATGGAACAACTAATATTGTTTATACAATAGGAAAAGATGGTTCAACTACAAAACCAGTGGTAAAACCAAATGAAAAACCATCAGATAATAATCAAGGATCAACAAGTAAAACAAGTTCAGGAGAAACAAAAACTGGATCAACAACAAGTAAAACAAATTCAGGAGAAACAAAAACTGGATCAACAACAAGTAAAACAAATTCAGGGGAAACAAAAACTGGATCAGCAACTAGTCAAACAAGTTCAGGAAAAACTATAAAGATAGTTTCAGGAGGAAAAGAAATTAAAAATACCACTGTTCATTATACAATTCATAATGGAATTGAAACTATAAATGGAACTACTGAAACTAATAATAATGGAGATATTACAATACCTTATAGCGGAACAGAAGGAACAGTAACAATAACACCAAATGGTTATGAAGGTGGAAGTACAAACTTATCAAATCCAACTACAGTAAATGTATTACCACATACTGGTCTATCAAAAAATTCAAGAGCTGTTGATGAGGGAGCGAAAGCACTAGGTGCAGGAGCTATATTACTAGCCTTAATTGAAGCTATAAGAAGAAAAAGAAAATAATAAAAAATAAAGAAGGTTTATTTAATTAAAACTTTCAAATAATAGAAAAGCTCTTTCTCAAAGTTTGGGAAAGAGCTTTTTTAATTATATAAAATAGTATAAACTGAATAGGTTTAAAAATGAAAAAGATAGCTAGGATTTTAGCTATCTTTTTCTATATAAAATTAAGGAGCATAGGAAATATTAAATCCATAATAGGATAAAGTTTTCGGTCTACAACTGGATTCATAGCCGTAAAATTTAGCAGATATAAAAAATTATCTGAGAAATTTTAAAATGAAAACTTATATTTTAATTATGGACAATATTTAGAGGTTTATTCAACTGTATAAATATTTTTTTCAAAAATAAAAAGATGATAAAATGATTCCTTTTAAAGGTGAAATTGAAATGATAAAGAAACAAATAATTGAAAAATATAATCCGGAAAAAATAAAATTATTTGCTTAATTGATTATTAGTAGTATCGTAATTTCTATGTTCAATAGTTGCTTCTTTTAACCAGTTATCAATTTCATCTTTGTAAAAATATTTTTTTTCGTTGATTATGAAATATGGAAACATAGTTCCTGAGAAAGTAGAAGTTTGATTTAAAATTTTCCTTTCACTGTAGATTATTCCTTCAACATCTTTTTCAGAAATATTCATATAATTAGCAACTTCTGATAGATTAAAGACAGTTTTTTCTATAGTATTATTTGTTATAGGGGAATTAGTAGATTTTTTTATTGAATTAGTTATTATGAAAGAGCCAAGGATTATGCTAAGACTAAGGATAATAATAGATATGGGTAAAACTTTTTTATTTTCCAAGCTTTTTCCTCCTTATTTTTTATTTTAAATATATATTAATATTTATTATTTTAAAGAAAAAATAGTATGGTTTATGACTACATTTTACCATTTAATTGGAATTATATAAAGAAGATGTTGTTTAAAAGGAAGTATTATATTATAATGATTAAAAAAATGAGAGGCGTGAGTTAGATGAAGTTAAAAAAAGGAGATAGTATAGGAATATTTAGTCCTTCAGTGCCTATAACAAAATTTTGTCCCAAACGATTTAAAAGAGCAGTTGAGTTTTTAGAAAATCAAGGATTTAAAGTGGTCTTTGGTAGTTTAACAGGGAAAAGTGATTTCTATAGATCAGGAACTATAAAGGAAAGAGCGGATGAGTTAAATGAACTTATAAGAAATCAAGAAGTGAGATGTATTATGACTACTATAGGTGGGATGGTTTAAAATTCTATTTTACCATATATTGATTATGAAGCTTTTAAAAGAGATCCTAAAATAATAATAGGATATTCTGATGCTACAGCCATACTTTTAAGTGTCTATAGTAAAACTGGAATTACCACCTATTATGGACCAGCGGCGGTAGCTTCTTTTGGTGAGTTTGAACCTTTAGTATCTGAAACTTATAAATATTTTTACGATATTTGTTGTGATGAAGACTTAAAGTATCCCTATGAAATGAAAGCACCAAAAAAATGGACAGATGAGTTTATTGATTGGGAATCCCAGGAAAGAGAAAAGACTTTGAGGGATAATAAATTAGTTACTGTAATAGATGGAGTGGCTAGAGGGAGAGTTATAGGGGGTAATTTAAATACTATGGGCGGATTTTGGGGAACTGAATATATGCCAGAAATAAAGCATGGAGATATATTATTTATTGAGGATTCTTTACACAATATAGCTACAATAGAAAGATCATTTTCTTTACTTAAATTAAGTGGAGTATTTGAAAAAATATCTGGAATAATATTAGGTAAACATGAGCTTTTTGATGATAAAGGAATTGGTAGAAAACCCTATGAGGTTTTATTAGAGGTATTAGGAGATAGAAAAATACCATTCTTAGCAGAGTTTGATTGTTGTCAAACACATCCTATGATGACTTTACCGATAGGTTCAATAATAGAATTAAATGCAACGGAACAAAAGGTATTACTTAATGGAGAGTTGTCCTGAATAATATAAACAGATTTAAAAAATTAAGAGAAAAGTTTTAGCGGTGGCAATTTGTTATGATAGTAAAACTAAAGAGCATAATTGTAAAATTGAAGAACTTTAAATTTTAGGTAAGTTAAATAAAAATATAAATATCACATTCATAGCCTATTAATACTAGAGTAAATAGCTTTAAAAGCTTCTAGTGACATACTATGAATTGTGATATTTTTTATAGAGAATAGTTATTTATATATTAAGGTACTATTTAGAATGGATTTATCATTATGTAGATTTCTATAAGAATGCTCCATATCGGCTTTAAATTTTATTGAATCAAATTGTTCAAGAATATAAATCTTATCAGCTACGATAAGTTCTATTTTTCCTTCCATCACCATAACTGTTTCTATACAACCTTTATTATGTTCCTCTGTTAATATAGTTTCTTGAGGAGCTAGATAAACTCTATAAAACTCAGCTGATTTCACTTGATTTTCTTTAAACATAAGTTCTATTCTAAAAGCATTTTTTTCATCCTCTACAGCTAAACTTTTATTAGCTCTTGAAATAGATGTTTCTTCGCTAATATTTATTAATTGTGAAAATTCAATTTCTAAAGTAGTACATATTTTCCACATAATATTTAAAGTTGGATTAGCAGTTCCTTTTTCTATTTTAGCAAGTGTCAGTCTACTTATTCCAGTTTTTTTAGATAATTCTTCTAAACTTATTTTCTTTTCCATTCTTATAGTTTTTAAAATCTGTCCTATTTCTGAGATAAAATCCTTTGATTCTAAATCCTGTAAATCCATTTAAATACACCTTCTTCATATTAATTTTATATATAAATATAATATAGCAAATAAATTTTTTTTACAATTTTATAAATTATAGTTTACATTTAAAGAAAAATTGTATATTATAATATACATAAAGCTTTTGTATATTTAAATAGAAATTTTATTTTGTATATAAACTTTATATATTTTACATAGGATAAAGGAGGAGATTATTTTGTTAGCAGTTTTAATTGGAATAATTTCATCAATTTTTTTCTCAGCAACTTTTGTAGTTACAAAAATGATGGGAATGGGAGGAACAAACTGGGGATGGACATCCTTTTTAAGGTTTGCTTTAGCCCTACCATTTTTATTTCTTATAGTGTTATTTAGAGGAGAATTTATAGCAGTTTTAAAATCTATAAAAAAGAACTTTTTTACATGGTTATTATGGGGTAATTTAGCTGGAATTGGATTTTACGCTTTATTAAGTTTTTCTTCAGATTTTGCTCCATCATGGCTTGTAGCAAGTACTTGGCAGGTAACAATTTTAGCTGGTTTATTATTATCACCATTATTTTTCGTAAAGGTGAAAACAGCAAATGGAGAAAAATTAGTTAGAGGGAAAATACCTCTAAAAAGATTATTTATATGTTTATTCATATTAGTAGGAGTTATCCTAATGCAAGTAAATGAAATGTCAGCAATTTCTTTAGGAAATTTATTAAAGGGATTTATTCCAGTGGTTATAGCAGCATTCTTTTACCCTTTAGGAAATAGAAAATTAATGAATAAGATTGGGGATGACATAAGCCCATTTCAAAGAGCTTTTGGTGTAACTTTAGTGAGTATGCCTCTTGGAATTATATTTATGATTTATGGATATTCCAAAACTGGATTTGTTTCTAAGGGAGATTTAGTACAAGCTTTAATACTAGCCTTATTCTCAGGTGTTATAGCAACAGTGACTTTCTTTATTGCAACTAGTAAGGCTAAACATAATCTTTCAGAACTTGCAGCTGTTGAGTCTACACAGGCTGGAATGGTTATCTTTACAGCAATAGGATCAGTTATTTTTATAGGACAAAGTTTTCCTACTGGTCTTTCTTTAGTGGGAATGATAGTTATAATAGTTGGTATGGTTTTAAATTCATTTATTAGATAAATACAAAAATTAACTTTGCCCCGGGGTAAAGTTAATTTTTTACATTTTATAACTTATAATTTTTTATTGACAATATAAATTATAAGTTATAAAATATACGTAGCCGAACAAATGGAGGTTAACTTATGGATAGAAGATGTATTATAGGTAAGATTAGGTCTATTGCTACAAAATCAGATAAATTTGTAGATAAAAAGATTAAAGAGAAAAATCTGCCTATATTAAGGAATCATATACCATTATTTTATATATTACCAGAGAATAAAGAAAAAATGATTTTCAATGAAATAGCTAAAGAATGGGAAATATCTAAATCTTCTTTATCAGATATTATTAATAAATATGATAATCTTGGAATAGTTGAAAAATGTGTTTGTCCAAATGATAAAAGACTTATACATGTTAGACTTACTGATAAGGCTTTAGATATAAAAATAAAATTAGATGAAATTGAAAAAGAATTTTTAGATATATTACTAAAAGATTTTAGTAAAGATGAAAGAGTAATATATGAGACATATATTAAAATGTCTTTAAATAATGTAAAAACAATAAAATAAAATATTAATATATTTTATTTTATACTTATAATGTTCGTTCCAGAACGAATGAGTTTTTGGTTTGGGTTTTTGATCTTACTATCTTAATTTAGAAAATAGTAGCTTGAAATTTTATTGTGAAAAATTAATTTAATAAGTTAAAAATAAAATTTTAACTTCTAAAAAGTGATAAATGAAAAGTTAATTGCTAATAATAATTTTGATTAAGCCCCATTAGGGTTTTAAATATATAAAGGGAAACTAAGGAGGAATTTTATTATGAATGAAACTATAAAATCTATATTAAATAGAAGAAGTACAAGAGTATTTGGTGAAGGTACAGTGAAGGATGAGGATATTAAAACTATTATGGAAGCTGCTACTTCAGCACCAAGTTCAATGAATACACAATCATGGCATTTTTCAGTGATTCAAGATAAAGAATTCTTAAAAAAATTAAGTGATGCAGCTAAAGAAGTTGCTAAAAACTTTGATAATGATCATATTCAAAAAATAGCTAATAATGAAAAGTTTAATGCTTTTTATAATGCACCAACTGCAATTATAGTATCAGCAGAGGAAGCTGCATTTGAAAGTGAAATAAACTGTGCAATAGCTTCACAAAATATCTTATTAGCAGCGGAATCATTAGACTTAGCATCTTGTTGGATTGGATTTGTAGGAATTTTATTTGCTAGCCAAAGAGAAGAAGATAAAAAAATTGTAGCTGAGTACAGAGAAAAGCTTGGAATACCAGAAGGATTTAAGCCATTACATGCTATAATATTAGGTCAAAAAAATCCTAATATGTCAGGAAAAGCACCAGCTAAGAGAGAAAACACAGTAACTTACGTAAAATAATTATTAATATATAGAAATTAAAAAAGATAATTTTTTAATTATCTTTGATAGATTTTTTAATTAAATATAACCTGTGAATTTAAATAGTTTTTTACTATATATTTTCACAGGTTTATTTTTATTCACTGATTTGAAAAAGAACCTTTAAACTTCAGTTAATAGGTTTTCTTTATTATCATTTACAAAGGATTTACCTTCCCAGGCCTTAGATTTCCATCTTATTAATACTAAAATAGCTCTAAACCATTCATCAATAACGAAGGCTAACCATATACCTACAAGTCCCATTTTTAAAGTAATAGCTAAGAAATAAGCTAATCCAACAGCAAAGGTCCACATTGAAAAAATTCCTATATACACAGGAAATTTAACATCTCCAGTGGCTCTTAAACCACCTATACCAATTAAGTTAATAGTTTTCCCAGGTTGTAAAATTATTTCTATAATTAAGATAATAGCGCCTAAAGCTATTATTTCTTCGCTATTGGTAAAGAAGCCCATGAGAGATCTACCGAAAATTCCAACAATTAAGGCTATGGAAAGAGTAATTACCAGGGCCTTTTTTATGCAATAGATGCAAAGAGCGTGAGCTTTATCATTATTACCTTCACCAATAAGCATTCCAATATATACACTAGCCCCTTGAGCTAGAGCAGAGGAGAAGATAAGGGTTACCATAGTTACATTTCCAAGATACATTCTTGCGGACATACTAGTTATACTTATCATATTTATAAAACCAGTGACCATTATTTGAGATATCATATAGGAAAATTGTTCACCAGCAGTAGGAATTCCTATTTTTAAGATATTTCTTATTTGTTTAACAGGAAAGGGTTTTAACATTTCAAGTTTAAAATCTTTTAAAATTAATTTATGTGCAGCAATCCAAAGAATTATCATGGCAACAACTCTACTGGTTGTAGTTGCTATAGCGGCACCATCAACTCCAAATCCTTTAAAATCAGATATACCAAAAATTAATACATAATTACCTACAATATTAATTAAATTCATGGCTATAGTTGCTTTCATACAAATTTTGGTTTTTCCATGAGCTCTTAAGATTGCAGTTAAAGTCATTAATATAGCTTGAACAAAAACACTGGCTCCGATTATTTTCATGTAGCCAGAACCTAAGTCAATAAGGCTTTGAGGGGTACTAAGCAGTTTAAACATAAAGTTACCACCAAAGACCATCACTATACTTATGATAATTCCTAATATACCGTTTATTCCCATGGATAAACCACAAACTTCAATATTTTCTCTCTGTTTATTTTTTGCACCTAGATATTGAGATACTAGAACTGTTGTACCTGCTGTAATCACTCCGAACATCATATATACAGTCCAAATAATTTGATTAGTTATTCCAATGGCAGCAACTGCATCATCAGAATATCGTCCAAGCATGAAGATATCCACAGCACCAAGCAGTGAAAATAAAGTTAATTCAACAAAAATGGGCCAAGTAATTTTTAGAAGATCTTTTTTTAGCTTCTTTTCAATAATCATATTACACCTATAAATATATTCCTTTTTTTAACATTTTAAAAAATTATACCCTTTATATAAATGGTTTTCAATAGAATTTATAAGGATTTTATATAGATATACTGTAATAATTCCCAAAAATAACTATACCCCGAGGTGAAGGGAGTTTCACCCTTCACCCCGGGGTATAGTTAAAAAATTCCAATTTGTGGTTTTTTAAGAATTAGACAAGGCATTTTCACTTTCTAAAAAATCTTTAAAAGAATCTCCCCAATTGCAAATAGCTGTAATTACTGGTTCAAGTTTAAGTCCTATCTCTGTTAATTCATATTCAACTTTAGGAGGAACCACAGAATATACAGTTCTATTTATAATTTTATCTTCCTCTAATTCTCTTAACTGTCTAATCAACATTCTTTGATTGGCCTCGGGAAGTTTTTTTTGCATTTGACTTAATCTTAAGGGACTTTCTTGAAGTAAACACCAAATTATAGCTATTTTCCAACGGCCTCCAATAGCAGAGAGGGCTAAATCTTTATTGGTAAAATAAGGTCTTTCTTTATAATAAATGGTCATTATTTATCAACTTCTTTCTATATATTATTGTACATACTGACAAAAAGGTCAGTATTGTAGATTAAATTTTACTGTATTATCATGAAAATAGATAGAGGATAGTAAAATAAAATTTAGTTGAGATTAGTAATATAAAGAATTAGTTTTGGAAAAAATAATTTTTGATATTTCTTTAATTTATATAATTTGTATAATAAAAAAATTATATGAAAAAAGGATTACATGAAAAAAAATTGATTTTTATAATTTTAATTTAAGATGAAAGAACTCTATGTAAATAAAAAACAAAAGATAAAGAAAGAAGGTATTTTAATGAAAAGTAGAGCAGCGGTTGCTTTTAAAGCAGGAGAACCACTTAAAATAGTAGAAATAGATGTAGAAGAACCAAAGGCAAAAGAAGTATTAGTAAAGATTTTATATACTTCAGTTTGTCACACTGATGCATTTACATTATCAGGAGAGGACCCAGAGGGGATATTTCCAGCAGTTTTAGGGCATGAAGGGGCTGGAGTTGTAGTTTCAGTTGGTGAAGGTGTAACATCAGTAAAACCAGGAGATCATGTTATTCCTTTATATACAGCAGAATGTGGAGAGTGTAAATTCTGTCGTTCAGGAAAAACAAATTTATGTAGTGCAGTAAGAGAAACCCAAGGGAAAGGGTTAATGCCAGATGGAACAACTCGTTTCTCTTATAATGGAGAACCTATTTATCATTACATGGGTACTAGTACTTTCAGCGAATATACAGTAGTTCCAGAAGTTTCATTAGTAAAAATAGAAAAAGAGGCACCTTTAGATAAAGTTTGCTTATTTGGTTGTGGTGTTACTACTGGAATAGGTGCTGTACATAATACAGCAAAAGTTGAAGAAGGTGCTACAGCAGCAGTATTTGGATTAGGAGCTATAGGTCTTGCTGCTATTCAAGGATTAGTTCAAGCTAAAGCAGGAAGAATTATTGCTATTGATATAAATGAAGATAAATTTGAGTTAGCAAAGAAAATGGGTGCAACTGATTTTGTTAATCCATCTAAATTTGATAAACCAATACAAGAAGTTATAATTGAGATGACAGATGGGGGAGTAGACTATAGTTTTGAATGTATAGGAAACGTTGAAGTAATGAGAGCAGCTCTTGAATGTTGTCATAAAGGATGGGGAGAAAGTATCATCATTGGTGTTGCTGGTGCAGGTAAAGAAATTCATACTCGTCCATTCCAATTAGTAACAGGAAGAGTTTGGCGTGGTTCAGCCTTTGGGGGAGTTAAAGGAAGAACTGAATTACCAGGAATGGTTGAAGATTTCATGGAAGGTAAAATAGATTTAGATTCATTTATCACTCATCACTTAGATTTTAAAGATATTAATGAAGCATTTGATTTACTTCATAAAGGAGAATCAATTCGTACAATATTAACTTATGGAGATGATAATAATGAAGCTTAAGCTTATTGAAAGTCATTTAGCATTTGAAGGTGAACAATGTAAGTATAGTCATTATTCAGAAGTTTTAGGCTGTGATATGACTTTTAGTATTTATTTACCTTTAGCTAAAGAGGATAAAGAAGATAATAAAACATCACTTATTTGGTGCTTATCAGGATTAACTTGTACAGATGATAACTTTGCTCAAAAAAGTGGATTCCAAAGAGTTGCTGCAAAATATAAAGTGGCAGTGATTATTCCTGATACTTCACCAAGAGGAGAAAATATCCCTGATGATGAAAATTGGGACCTTGGTCAAGGTGCAGGATTTTATTTAGATGCAGAAAGAGAACCTTGGAATAAGAATTTTAAGATGTATAGTTATATAACTAAAGAGTTATCAGAGATAGCTAAAGAATTAGTACCTAATTTTTCAGGAAAAGAAAGTATAATGGGTCATTCAATGGGTGGTCATGGGGCTTTAACTATAGCTATGAAAAATTCTAATAGATTTAAGGCAGCTTCTGCTTTTGCACCAATTTTAAATCCTAGTGAAGTTCCTTGGGGAATAAAAGCTTTTTCAACTTATTTAGGTGATGATAAAGAGGCTTGGAAAGCTTGGGATTCTACAGAATTAATAAAAATTGGAAAGACAGTTCCTATGTTTATAACTCAAGGAACTAGTGATCCTTTTTATGTAGAACAATTAGAAGAAACAGTATTTTTAAATAATGCTAGAGCAAATAAACAAAAAGTAGAGTATAAAAAAGTTCAAGGCTATGATCATAGTTATTTCTTTATTGCTACTTTTATAGAAGAGCATTTCGATTTTCATATGAAATATTTAAAATAAATTTCTAATAAGTAAAAGTGACCCCGGGGTATAGGAAATATTTTCCTATACCCCGGGGCTTAGTTAAATTTTAGTAATTATTTTTTCTGAAGTTAGAAATTCCTTTAATTAAAAAAGCTATTGAGATAAAAAGAGGGAAAAGTAAGCCAAAGAAAGTTTTTAAAGAAAAAGAACTTATGAGAATAGGTAATAAAATTATTAGTCCAAGTATCCCAACAACTATTAATGGTACTGGTGATTTATAAAGGTTTTTCATTGGTAGTGGAGTAATTCCGCAGTTGGCATAATAATCAGGGTCACTAGAGTTTCTTTGCCAGTGATTAAGTTCTTTTAATTGCTCTTCAAAAGCTGTTGATTCATTTTCAAAATGGTTTGAGTTTTTTTCATTATCCATAAAATCCTCCTTTTAATATATATTATGATACAAAAATATGTTTATGATTTATATAAGTCATAATAAAGAGTATTTCAAACTTAATTAAAAGATAGATAATACTATTTAATAAAATATTAATAATTACTTTGTTTTATTTGGTATATAATGTAATTATAACAAAATAATCCAAAAAGATAATCAACTTATATAAAAAAAGGAGGGAGAGCTATTGCAAATAGTCTATAAAAGTTAGAACATTTATAAATTCTATTAAATAATCTCCAGTAGAAATTTTTTATTGAAAAATTTATTGGAAATTTATAAGAAATAGAAAAATACATTTATAGATAGTTATAAGTTATTATAGATTTTTAGCAATGGGAATTAAATGATTGAAATTAAAGATTTTAGCAAATGTTATGGAAAGAAAATTGCAGTGAATAATTTAAATTTATTAGTGAATAAGGGAGAACTTTTTTCCTTTATAGGGCACAATGGTGCAGGGAAAACCACTACCATAAAAGCAATGGTTGGAATTAACACTGTGGATAAGGGGGATATTCTGATAAATGGAATATCAATAAAGGATAGTCCTGTAAAGTGTAAAAGTAAATTTGCTTATATTCCAGATAATCCTGATATATATGAAGGTCTTACAGGAACACAATATTTGAATTTTATTTCAGATATGTTTGAGGTAGATAGCACTGAAAGAAATAAAATTATTAAAGAATATTCAACTTCCTTTGAGATAGATAAAGACTTAAATAGTCTCATTTCATCTTATTCTCATGGAATGAAGCAAAAGCTTGTTATAATCTCTGCTCTTGTTCATAGTCCAGAAGTTATGATACTAGATGAACCTTTTGTTGGACTTGATCCTAAAGCAGCTCATAAAGTTAAACAGATATTAAGAGAGTTTTGTGATAATGGAGGAATAGTTTTTTTAACAAGTCATGTTCTAGAAGTAGTAGAAAAAATTAGTGATAGAGTTGCTATTATAAAAGATGGGGAGATAAAGGCACTTGGTACAGTTCAAGAAATAACAGGTGATAACTCACTTGAAGATTTATTTATGGAGTTGAATAAAGATGAGTAAGGTTTTTTCTTTAATTAAATATTCTAGTATTAATCAAATTACTGCAGGAAAAAATAGTTCAGGGAAAAATAGAATGGGTAACTAAACTGTTACAAGAAATTTAAACAAAACTATACAAATGTGTATAGAAGTATAGATTTTAAAACAGAAAGCCCTCTGTATCTAGTGATAGGTGCAGACTGGGAGTTAATTGCTTTTAACCCCTAAAG
>JBOGCG010000121.1:0-16008 GCA_051656625.1 Sarcina sp.
AATTCCCAATTCCAAACTACAAGCTCTGCTTGTCTATCTCCCAGATGTTTTCCGCATAATCCTTTATAGTTCTGTCTGAACTAAAAAATCCTGCATTTACTGTATTTATAAAGCATTTTTTAAAGAATTCTTCTTGATTTTTGTAATCTTTATTTAATTTCATTCTTGCTTCAAAATATCTATTAAAATCCTTTAATATGAAGTAATGGTCAGCTTTATGCCAGCTTGCTCCATTTAAAAGTGAGTTATAAAGCTCTTTAAAACTTCCTTCAATTACCCCTTCTTTATCCTCTATAGGATCTTTAAAGGTTCCATCTATTAAACTATCTAATACTCTTTTTATATTTTTATCATTTTCATAGATTTCTTTTGGATTATAACTATCTTTTATTTGAAGAATTTCATCTTCCTTAGCTCCAAATATATAGTTATTTTCCTCTCCTGCTTCTCTTACGATTTCTATATTTGCACCATCGTAAGTTCCAAGAGTTACTGCACCATTAAGCATGAATTTCATATTTCCTGTTCCTGAAGCTTCTGTTCCAGCTGTTGATATCTGCTCTGATACATTAGCTGCTGGTATAAGTTTTTCAGCATAGGAAACATTATAATTTTGTACAAAAACAACTTTCATTTTATCTTGAACTTCTTCATCATTATTAATAAGATTTGCTACCTCATTAATAAATTTTATGATTGCTTTTGCTCTAGCATAACCTGGTGCTGATTTTGCTCCAAAAATAAATGCTGTTGGAGTAAAATCTTTTATTTCTCCATCTTTCAATTTAAAATAAATATCTAAGATAGATAAGGCATTCATAAATTGTCTTTTATACTCATGTAATCTTTTTATTTGTATATCAAAGATAAAATGCTCTGAAAGTTTAATTCCTTCATGTTTTTCAATATATTTAATTAACTCTTTTTTCTTTAAAGTTTTAATTTCTGTATATTCTTTAATCACTTCATCATTGTCTTTAAATCTTTCTAACTTTTTAAGTTCTGCTAACTCTTTGATGAATTTATCATCTCCAGAAAGTTTTGTTAAAAACTCAGTAAGCTCTTTATTACAAGAAGCTAACCATCTTCTTTGAGTTACACCATTAGTTTTATTTTGGAATTTATTTGGATATAATTCATACCACTGTTTTAAAGTATCTTTCTTTAAAATTTCTGTATGAATTTCTGCTACTCCATTAACATATTTTCCAACATAGGTAGCCATTCTAGCCATATGGATTCTTCCATTTGAAATTATCTTATATTGCTCTAAATCTAAAACTTTTTCTTTTTTAAGTTCCTCTACTAAAGCATTATTTATTTTTACAATTATTTTATATACCTCTGGAGTATATCTTCTAATTAATTTAACATCCCAAGTTTCTAATGCTTCTGCCATAACAGTATGGTTTGTATAATTGAAAACTTCCTTTGCCATAGCTAAAGCTTCTTTGAAAGTAATATCAGTTTCTTCCATTATCACTCTAATAAATTCAGGTATTGCTATAACTGGATGAGTATCATTTAACTGAATTGTATTAAATTTGTCGAATTTTCCGAAATCTTTTCCAAAATTCTTTTTAAAAGTTTTCACCATGTCCTGTATAGAAGCACTAGTGAAGAAATACTGTTGTCTATATCTAAGTACTTTTCCTTTTTGACTATTATCATTAGGATAAAGTACTGCTGTTATATTTTCTGCCCTTGTCTTATCTAATACTGATTTATCGTATTTACTATCATTAAAATTTGTAAAATCAAAACTTTCAATAGCCTCAGCTTGCCAAAGTCTTAATGTACCAACATTATTTGTTCCATATCCAATAATTGGTGTATCATAAGGCACTGCTAAAAGCTCTAAATCTGCAAATTTAATTTTTACTGTATCTTCAAATACTCTTAAACTCCAGTTATCTCCATATTTTGTCCAATTATCTGCATATTCTTTTTGATATCCATCTTCTATTGTTTGCTTAAATATTCCATACTTATATCTAATTCCATATCCATCTAAAGGAATATCTAAAGTAGCTGCACTGTCTAAGAAACAGGCTGCAAGTCTTCCAAGACCACCATTTCCTAAAGCCATATCCTCAATTTCTTCAAATTTATTTATATCAAAAGATAATTCCTTTAAAGCATTTTTATATTCATCAAATACTCCTAAAGAAATAAGATTGTTCTGAATAGCTCTTCCCATTAAAAATTCTGCTGATAAATAATAGCAATGTCTTTTTTCATTGAATGATTCCCTAGAACGTTTCCAGTTTTCTGAAATATTTTTCATCAGTATATTAGCCACTGCATTATGCATTTCTCTTACTGATGCTTCCTCTGGTCTTTTTCCATATTCCTTCAATAAATTTTCTTTAATTAACTTTGCTAATTTTAAATCTTTAGCTTCTTCTTTCTTTTCTTTATTCATTTCTATCTCACACCTTCTATAAACCTCTGTTATTTTTCTAAGCTTTCTTGAAAGTTCTCTATTTAAAGAATCTTTTTCAAGTCTCCATCTCCAATTTATTCCTAAAGTTGAAGGTAGATTTGTTCTTTTGCTATTATCAGAGTTTAGTATATCTTGAATTTGAATAATTGCTATTTCTGCCACTGAGTCAAAAGCTAACTTAATAAATTCCCAATTGTCCTCATCACTATTTATATCTCCATAATTACTGCAAAATTCCTTTTCTTCTTCAGAAAGTGAATTATACCAACCTTTAAAAGTATCATTATCATGGGTTCCTGTATAAACAATTGTATTTTTTTCATAGTTATGAGGTAAATATTCGCTATCTCCATTTGGATCAAAGGCAAATTGTAGAACCTTCATTCCTGGATAGCCTGTCTCTTTTAAAAGTGCTCTTACTTCATCAGTGATAAGTCCTAAGTCTTCAGCAATTACATTTATATCTCCTAAAGCTTCTTTTATAGCTTTAAAAATTTCTATACCAGGTCCCTTTTTCCAAGAACCATTAATTGCTGTTTCTTCACCATATTCCACTGCCCAATAGCTTTCAAATCCTCTAAAGTGATCTATTCTAATAAAATCGAATATCTTTCTAGATTCTTTAAACCTATTTATCCACCATTTGTATCCATCCTCTTTCATTTTTTCCCAATGATAAATTGGATTTCCCCAAAGTTGACCTGTTTCTGAAAATGCATCTGGTGGGCATCCTGCCACTTCAATTGGTTCTAATTTTTCATTAAACTTAAATAAATCTACATTTGACCAAGTGTCTGCACTATCCTCTGCTACATAGATAGGTATATCCCCTATAATTTCTATTCCATTTTCATTTGCATAGGCTTTTAACTTGTTCCATTGTTTAAAAAATAAATATTGTAAGAAAATATAAAAATCTATTTCATCTTTTAGAAGTTTTTTATATTTTTCCATTGCAGATTCTTCTCTAAACTTAATATCCCTATCCCACTTACTCCAAGACTTTCCTTCATAATGATTTTTTAAAGCCATAAATAGGGCATAATCTTCAATCCAAAATTCATTTTCTTTTTTAAATTTATTTATTTTTAAATTTAAACTTTTAGGCTTGTCTTTATAAGCAAGCTTTAAAGCTTTATACCTATTCTCATATATTGTTCCATAATCAATGTCTTCGCTCTCTTTTCCAAAGTTTAATTTTTCTATGTCTGGAACTGCTAAAAATCCATCTTCAATTAATAGATCAAGATCTATAAAGTAAGGATTTCCAGCAAAGGTTGAAAAACTTTGATATGGAGAATCACCATAACTAGTTGGTCCAACAGGTAGTATTTGCCAATAACTCTGTCCCGATAACTTTAGAAAATCTACAAACTTATAAGCTTCCTTTCCAAAAGTTCCTATACCATAGTTAGATGGTAATGAGAATACTGGTAATATTACTCCACTCTTTCTCATGAAATTAACCTTCTTCCCTAATTTCAATTTGATTTTTTTTATATATTTAGAAATTAATTACAATATTAGTATATGTTTAAATTTGTAATTAATCAATGATTTTGAGGCTTTTTACAGTTGCAAAACTCCCTAGTAGAAAAACTACTTTAAGACACTTTTTTAAGCTAGAATTTTTCAATTTTTGCCTAAAAAAGGGGTTCTAAATTGATAAATGTTGCCTAAAACCTTTACAACACTAGGTTCTTTAAAAAGAAACTCCCCTTAAAAACTCATTTTTCTCAACTTTTCTTCTCTTGACATAAGTAAATTTCTACTGGAAAATTTAACTATATTAGTTTTGAGATTAAATTTATAGATATTAAAGTCTTACAAAACGCTAAGGGGGAGATTTTTTTGAAATTTATTTATGGTAAAAATGATTTTTGTGACTTTCAGTCTGGTAATAAACATTGCTATTTATTAACTAATGGATTAGGTGGCTATTCTAGCACTACTTTAATCAATTCACTTTCTAGAGCTGACCATTCTTTTTTCACCGCTGCAATTGTAGCTCCTAATCTTAGAAAAAATATTGTCAATAAAGTAATTGAAAGTTTAATTATTGATGATAGAGAAATTAACTTAAGCTCTCAGGAATTTGTTAGTTATACTAAAAATATTGAAGGATTTGTTCATCTTGAAAGTTTTAAACAGGAATACCTTCCTCAATGGACCTATTTTTTCGATGGAATTACTATTAAAAAAACTGTAGTTTTTCAACATGAAAAAAATACTATTGGAACTAGATATACTGTTGAAAATAATAGTTCAAAATCAGTAAAACTTAAATTAACTCCAGTTTTTCAATTCACTGATAAGAGTAAAACAAACCTTGCTCCTATTGAACTCTCTGAGGAAAATGATTTAATTATTAGGGATGATTTAAATCTATTTATAAAATCTAATTATGATGAAAAATCAAAGTTTTCTAATGAATTTGAAAATGACTATTATTTTTCCTATGATTCAGTGGATGGTCGTCATCCTATTGGTTCTGGTACAACTTTCATTTCTTATATAAAAGACTTTAAGAGTTATTCAGAGGATAATTTTGATTTTATATTATCTTTGGAAGATTCGGAAAGCATTCCGAGTTTAGATGAATTATTAGTTAATGAAGTAACTAGACAAAAAACTTTAATTGATAATTCCAAATTAAATAATCCAATTGCAAAAACTTTAGTAAGAGCTTCTGATCAGTTTATTGTAGAAAGAGAATCCACCTCTAATAAGAGTATCATTGCAGGCTATCCATTTTTTGAAGACTGGGGTAGAGATACTATGTTTGCCTTACTTGGCTCTACTATTGCAACTAGAAATTTTGAGGATGCTAAAAGTATTTTTAAAAGCTTTATCAAATATAAAAAAGATGGTCTTATGCCAAATTTATTCCCTGAGGGAAATAAAGAACCGCTTTATAATACTGTAGATGCCTCACTTCTATACATCTATGCTATTTATGAGTACTATATGGAAAGTGATGATATAGATTTTATAAGAGATGTAGCTTTAGAGCCTGCTATTGATATTATAGAAAGTTATAAAAAAGGAACTAGCTTCAATATTCATATGGATGATGACTATTTAATCTCCGCTGGAGGAGGCTATGATCAAGTAACTTGGATGGATGTAAGATTTGATACTATACTCCCTACTCCACGACATGGAAAACCTGTTGAAATCAATGGATTTTGGTATAATGCTTTAAAAAGTGTTTCATTCCTTATGAGAGAAGTCAATAAAAAAGAAATTGCTAATTTTAATAATGATTTTATTGAAGATAATGTAACTTTTACTGAAATTATCTCAACTGAAGAACAGTATAGTGAAAGTACTTATACTGAGTATAATTCCCATGATGGTACTTCCATTAAAAATGAATATATAGAAAGTTCCTATAGTGAAACTATAGATATTATTGATAATTCTATGGATAATGATTTACTTAGTAATACTGAAAATTTCTTTAACTCTGAAATAATAGATAGCTATGAAAATTTAGCTGAAAAAGTAAGCGAATCCTTTAATAAAGTTTTTTGGAATAAGGACGAAAATTGCTTAAAGGATGTTGTTTCTGGAAAAGACTATGATAATCAAATAAGATCAAATCAAATTTGGGTTACAATGATGCCATTTTCACCTCTTAGTAAAGAAAAATCTAAGAAGGTAGTTGAGAAAGTTTATAATGAACTTTATACTCCTTATGGTCTTAGAACTCTAAGTAAATATGATAAGGAATTTAAAGCTAACTATGGTGGTTCTCACTTTAATAGAGATATGAGTTATCATCAAGGAACAGTTTGGACATTCCCTCTAGGAGGATTCCTATTATCTTACCTAAAAGTTAATGATTGTTCTGAAAAAGCTAGAGAAAAAGTTGAAGATATGTTAGAGAATTTTATTCCAATCCTTAGAGAAGGTTGTGTTGGACAAATTGCTGAAATTTATGATGGATTAAACCCAACTTATTCTAGAGGCTGTTTTGCACAGGCTTGGAGTGTTTCAGAAATTTTAAGAGTTTTTAAATCCTTAGAAAAATAATTTAATATTTTATGCCCAAAATGTAATTAGAATTTCTCTGGGTTCTTTATCACCTAACTTGAGAAAGAACCTTTTTTTATACTTTGGGCATATTTTATTATTTTTTTTTATAAATAACTTTTCCATAGTTATCTATATGATTTTTTAAATTTATATTAGTTATATTTTCATAAACAAGTATATCAAAAAAATAAGGAATAGGATAAACTTCATTTAAGCTATCTGATATATCATAAAGTTGAGAATCAGTTATATCATCTCCACAAATAACTAAATCAATATCAGAACCATTTTTGTAATTTCCCAATGCTCTACTACCAAAAATAAATGCTTTTTTTATATTTTCATATTTATCTAAAGCTTTTGTTATATAATAAATATCTCTTTCTAAAAGTCCAAACATTTTAACATTCCTCTTTTAATTTATTATAAAGTTTATCAATTTCAGGAATATAAACTTTTACTATTTCTTTAAGCATTTTATTTGCAAATTCCTCATCATATGTATATGTTGTTAAATTACGACTAGCTAATGCATCAATCCAAACATGACCATTTTCAATTATCCCTATTTGAAAAGCTTGCTTTAAAGTTTCTCTAGGACTTTTTACTAAATAGCCATCTGCTTCTAAATAATCCTTTAATACTTTCCATGATAATTCAAAACTTACTTCAAACAATTGAATTATCCCTGCAATTTCTAATTCACTTTTTATTTCTATTTCTGAGTACTTTTTTAGCAATTTATATGATTTCGAAAAATTTTCAAATCTTTGTTTCCATCTAATATCTTTTAAATTTTCCATTATAATTTCTCCTTATATCCATATTATCATTAGTATATCAAAAAAAAAATTCTATTTATAAGAGAAACTTATTTTTTTATAACTAAAGAGGATTATATCAATTTGATACAATCCTCTTTTCACAATTAATTATATTTTTTACTTTAAGAAAATTTTGTATTCTTTATTCGTTTATTGCTTGTTGATTCTTTATAATTTTTCCTGTTTGTGGGTCAAATGTTTGAATTCCTTCTTTTGAAACCTCTATTTTTTGTGCCGCTGTAAGAGGTTGTCCTGAATGGTCATACATAGCATTTTCATAGTTTCCGTAAGTTGGATCTGGTATAGCTATATAATTCCATCCCCATTTAGCTTCATCTTTAGTTACTTGTTCTTTTTCTTGTTGGCTTGTTTTGTTCATGTAAGCGCCACCCATATCTGTAAGTTGATCTCCAAAGAACATAATAACATCATAGTTTTTCTCTATAGCATCAAATCTTGATTGTTTATTTTGATCTGCTACTGGGTCTAAAATTATGTGACCTGGTTCATTTGCATCTGCAAATCCAAGTTTATCAAGATTTTCTTGAGTTGCTTTTAATTGATCTGGTATTCTATCAGAAACATAGAATACTTGTACACCTGCTGCTTTAGCTGCTTGAGTAAATGCAACTGATCCTGGAATTGCTGTAGCCTGTGCTGATTGAACCCATTTATTCCATTCATTTACGTTGAAAGATGTTCCATTAACAATTTGATATCCATTACCTGGTGCATTACTTAGACAAGTTTCATCAATATCTAAGATAACAGCCTTAGGCTTGCTACTTGGTGTTTTAACCATCTCTTGTAAGTTTCTAGTTGCAGTATTATAAGCTTGATATTCAAGTGACATAGCCTCTCCACTATTTTCTAACCAGTCATAAGCCATAATCATCTCATTATCTAACTTCTGTTGTGCATTTTGAACAACTGGTTGTGGAGCAGGTTCCTGTGCATGAACTTCATAACCAACTCCCCCTCCAACTCCAAGCCCAACAATTAGAGCAATGACTATCCCTACAATTAAATTCTTTTTCATTTGTAAGTCTCCTTTTACTTTAGTTACTAAATTTTTATTAGCTTTTTTTGTTAGTTGTTGTTAGTTTTATAATGTTTTTTACTTTTAATCAGTATAAAAAATTATTTTATTTTTGTTAATTTATTAACATTATACTGTGTTAAGAAGCCTATGTAAAGGTTTACTAGAGATGTTTATTACTCTTCTTATAAATAATTATTTTTTTCACATTCTTCATCTTTTTAATAACTTCTTACAAAAACATTGAAAATGTTTTCATGGTTTTATTAAAAAAACTATAATTACCAAAACATCCCTATACCCCGGGGTTGAGGAATTTTATTCCTTAACCCCGGGGTATAGGGAAAATTTTACAATTTTATAACCATTGTACTTCTTGATTCTACTTTTAAATTGCTATAATTTTTTATTGTTTCAATTGATTTTATTCCTGCTCTATTTTTATTAACTAAAATTTCTAAAATACTATCTTTTTCTAAATTTTTATTTAGACTTTTTATAAGTAACTCTATATTTATTTTCTTTTCATTTTTACTACTATTGTGAATTACTACATAACTATTAGTTTTTTCACTATTAATTTTATTATTAAGCTTATTATCCTCTTCTATTTCTATATTTCTTTCTAATTTATAGGCTATTATTTCTTTATCTAAATCTAAAAAAGTTAGATTTTTTCTTATCTCTTCAGAATTATTCATTCTAAATAATTTATCTGATTTTCTAAGCTCTATTAACCCTTTTACATACTCCACATTATCTAAATTTTCTTCTTTATCAATCCAATTTATTTTATTAGTTTTATCTGGAGCATTGTAAGAATTCTCTACTCCTTTTTTACTTCTAAAGAACTCTTGTCCTAAATGTAAAAAAGAAATTCCTTGAGATAATAAAACTATAGAAGTTGCCAGTCTATGACATTGTTTTATCTCCTCTTCAGTTAAATTTTCTAATGCTAATTTATCATATAATGTATAGTTATCATGACATTCAACATAGTTTACCACTTGATTTGGATAGGCATCCCCCCATAAATCAAAACTTTCTTTCAATGTTAAAATATTATTTCCCGTTACAATATTTTCTTTCCCAGTTTCTCCACAATTCTCACAGTGATAGCTATTTTTATTATCTTTTTCATTGCTATAACTTTCATCATATTCTTTATTATCATAAGCATTATAGCTTTCCTTACATTGTTTATTATCATAAATTTTCTTATTATAACTTTCACCACTGCAACTTTTATCACTACAATTTTTATCCGTATAATTTTCAACAACATAATTTTTATCACTATGGCTTTTATAATAATTAATTCCTGCAACTATAGACTTTTTTACCCCTTCAACTTTCTTTAAATCACCTGTAACAAAACCTTTATCACCCTCGATGAATCCACTTCCTCTTAAAGCATCCCTCATTGTATCATTAAAAAAGCCAATATCTCTAAGATTTTTAGCATTTCCCTGTTTAGCTTTCTCTTCAGCTCTCAGTACAGTTCCCATGTCCCATCCTTCACCAATTATAAATATATTAGAATTAATTTTTTTAAGTTCATCTCTAACAACTCTCATAGTCTCTACATCTAAAATACCCATTAAATCAAATCTAAATCCATCTATTTTATATTCATTAACCCAATATTTAACTGAATCTACAATGAATTTTCTAGCCATTTCTTTTTCTGATGCAAAGCTATTCCCACAGCCTGTCTCATCTATTATCTTTCCATTATTATTTCTAAAAAAATAATTAGGACAGGATTTCTCAAAGGATGAACCTTTATAATCATATAAATGGTTATAAACTACATCCATAATTACTGCCATTCCATTTTCATGAATATTCTTTATTGCCTTCTTTAATTCAATTATTCTACTTTTAGGGTTAAAGGGGTCACTACTATAACTTCCCTCTACTACATTATAATTTTTAGGATCATAACCCCAATTATAGTTATAACTATCCTCTCCCTGTTTTACTGATTCTCTTTCGTCTATAGTTTCAAAATCATAGATAGGCATAAGTTGTAGATGAGTAAATCCCATCTCTTTAAGATAGCTTAGCCCTACTTTATCTTTAAGTTCTCCCTGTTGATTTTCTGTTAATGCTAAAAACTTCCCTTTATTTTTTAAAGAAGCTTTTTCATCTATGGATATATCTCGTATACTTATTTCGCATATAATAGCATCTGTTCCATCTTTAAAAGTTGGTCCTTTATGTTCTAAAAATCCCTCTGGATTTGTATTTTCCATATCAATTATTGCTGTTCTATCACCATTTACTGCCACCGCTTTGCTATATGGGTCTTGAAAGGATAGTTCTTTTCCATCTCTTACTACTTTATAAGTATAAAATTTCCCCTCTAATGAACTTTCTAATTCTAGATAATAAGTTCCCCCTTGAGACTTTTCCATTAAATACTCTTTAAAAACATTTTTATCATAGTCCTCATATATATTAAGAAAAACCTTCTCTGCCTTCGGTGCCCAAAGTCTAAATTTATATTTTCCATTCTCTATAACTAATCCTAAATCATTTCCACTATAACTGTCATAATAGCTTTTACCACTCAAAAAATCCCCTCCTTTATAAATAGCTGTCTGAAACTTTGAAAAATTTCAAGACAGCTTTTCCATATTAATTTTATTTTTTTATTAATTGAATCTATTTTCTTTTCACTTATATTTATATTTTTTTATTTTTATAAGCTATATAGCCACTGTTTTTCTATACTCTTTACCCTTTGTTGTTATTGCTATAACTTTTATTTCTTTCACTTTATCATTACCACTATTCTTTGTAATAATATTTAATCCATTTTCTTTTATCTCTACTTTTATATTTATGCTAGAACCCTCTGTATTTCTACTAATTCCATCATCATCATATAAATTATATTCAACTAAGTCTTCAATATAAGTAATTAATGTTATTTTTTCATTATTTATTTTTTCAACTGATGCTGCACTATCTCCAATCACAAAGGCTTTATTCTTTCTTATAAATAATGCTGTTTCATCTAAATCTACAGTTAAATAATGATGTCCCTTTTCTATTACATTTAAATTAATATCTTTATGATTTTTTACTTTCCATAAAAGCATATCCTCTGGAAGGTAAACATATCTTCCCTTCTTATTTGCTTCATAAATAGGAGCTACCATTAAAGATTCTCCAACTAAAAGTTGATCTTCCACCTCTCTAGATTGTTTGTCATTATAATCAAAAGATAATGGAGATATAAATGTATCGCTGCTATTTACTGCCTTCATAAATTCAGAATATAAATAAGGAACCATTGCATATCTAAACTTAATTGTATTTCTTATAATATTTTCTGTTTCTTCATCATAGGAAAAAGGCTCCTGATTTCTAGTTCCTAATGCTGCATGATTTCTATATAATGGAGTGAAAATACTAAATTGATTCCATCTAACTAAAAGTTCTGAATCTGCATTACTTCCAAAACCACCTGTATCTGCACCACTATAAGTAAATCCACAAAGATTAAGTGATGGCATCATTTGAATATTTAATTTTAGATGCTCCCAGAATGAACAATTATCCCCTGTCCATATTCCTCCATATCTATGCATTCCTATTGATGATGCCCTTGAGAACAATAAAAATCTCTTATCTTTATCAATTTCATCAAAACCTTCACTAGCTGCCTTTGTCATATTATAACCATAAAGATTATGAACATCATAATGATTAACTATTTCTCCATCAACATTATGATAAAAAGCTTTATAATCCTCTAAACTATTGCTTATCCCTAAAACAGCATCCTTTAAATTAAAGAATCCGTAGATATCTAATTCTTGAGTTTTTAATTCATCCACCTTATCAAAGGCTTTCTTAAGTCCATCTTCACTATAAAAAATAGCTGGTTCATTCATATCATTCCAGAATCCCTCAACCCCTAAGTCAGTAAGAGTCTTATATTTTTTACCAAACCAAAGTCTTGCATCCTTATTTAAGAAATCTGGAAAATGAACCTTTCCTGGCCAAACTGCTGCTACAAAAGCTTTTCCCTCTTTGTCCTTTACAAAGTAATTATTTTCTATGCCCTCTTCATATACATCATAATTATTTTCTATTTTAACCCCAGCATCTATTATTGGTATTGCTCTTATTCCCTTAGCTTTAAGATTATTTACAAAGCCCTTGAAATCTTTAAAGTTATTTTTATCTATAGTAAAATCCTTAAATCTTTCCATATAATCTATATCTAAACAAATTCCATCACAGGGAATATCTTTCTCTATAAATTTATCTGCTATTCCTTCAATAGCCTCATCTGTTGGATAACTCCATCTACTTTGAATATAACCAAATGCCCACTTTGGTGGAACATAGGATTTTCCTATTAGCCTTAAAAATTCTCTTGTAATTTCTCTTAATGAATTAGATTCTATAATATAAATTTCAAAATCTTTTTTAGTTATTTTTATTTTTAATTGATTTTTATTAGAAAAACCTACATCAAAAACTACATTTCCCGGGAAATCTACATAAACCCCTATTTTTTCTTCTCCATCTAAAATTAAAAAGTTATGTGCCCCATATAAAGATTTTTTGTCTGGTGCATGATTTGGATCATCAGAGCAGAAGCTTTCATAAACTCCTCCTCTTTTATTAATCCCTCTCATATTTTCACCTAAACCCAAAACCTTATCTTCTTTTTTCATCTCACAAATTAAAGTTATTTCATCATTGCTTTTTTCAATATTGAAATTTTTTAAATCCTCTAATGAATTTTCTTTTAAATTTTCAACTATTATCTCTGTTTTAAAAGGACTTCCATTAACATATCTTGATACTTTACAATTAAAACTCTTCATATTCTCACCCTAAATCAGCAAAACGCCAATCCCCTTTTCTATTCTCGGTATCGTTTCCAGAATACCACTTTAAAATAATTCTATCATCATAAATATCCAATTTCAACCATTTTATAACTTAAATTATAAAAAAAGCTAACTATAATATTATATAACTTATAATTTTTTAAAATTTTATTAAATCTATTTACTTTTTTTACTTTTAATTGCTATAAAAATTTTGTTATGCTACTATTAATATAAATTTATCTAAATTTTGTATTTTTTGATTGAAAATTCAAGTGTTTTTATAACTAATAAAATTTTATAGGTTAAAATTCATTTATCTTTCAATATAATTATTAACTAAAAATTTTATTTAACTTATTGCTATAATGTATATTTTTAAATATAAAAAGGAGCTTTTCAATGGATATTTTACATAAGGATAATCAACGAATCATCGGCTCTATAATAAAAATAAATAGAGTAAAACAAAATATAAGTCAAAAAGCATTAGCGAAGGGAATTTGTGTACCCTCTTATTTAAGTAGAATAGAAAGCGGAGAACTTTTACCTAGTGATGATGTAATTTCTATCATTTTTTCAAGACTGGGTCTTAAATTTAATGACTCTGAAGATTTTATAAAAGAAGGACAAGAAAATCTTGATAGTTTCTTTGATAACCTAAACTTTAATGAATTTGATTTTACCTCTAAAATTTTTTCTAAACTTGAAGAAAATGAAGAAGCTTTTATAACTTCTCCTCTTATTTTAGATTATTTTTTAGCAAAACTAGCTAGATATTGTTCTACTCCTCATAGAGAAAAATTTACTTCTGCAGATAGTATTTTACTTTCCTCTTTTGACATCCTATCTGCCAAACAAAAGGCATTATATAATTTTTATTTAGGAGTAGACATATTAAGCCTTACTGGCAATATCGAAATGGGTAAAGATTATATAAAAAAATCTTTAAGCTTTAAAGAAAATGGTCATTGTTATTACTGGCTTTCCTACGCCTATAGAATTGAAAACAATCCAATTAAAGCCTATGAAACTATTAATAGAGCTTTAGATATTTATGTTAGAGAAGCTAATTTTATAAGTATTATGAATTCTTATGAAAAAACAGCTGAAGTTTACTTTTTACTAGATAACTATAAAGATGCCTTAGAATATTTGGAAAAATCTTTAAAAATGGCTAAAACAATAAAAAACTCACATTATATAGAACATATAAATTCTATAATAGCCTGGGCTTATTATAGATTAGACAAGCATACTGAGGCTTTAATCTTTCTTAATAAAAATACCGGAATTGCTGATCATAGATTGGTTGTACCTGATGTAATTTTAAAATCTTTAATTTATCTTAAACTAAATGATAAAAAAAATCTCGAAATAACAATTTCTAAAATTAAAAATCCTCAAACCTTAGAACAAATAACCGAAGAATTATCTGAAAAATTTTATGAATTATTTTTCCTATATATAAAAGATAATAATTATATAAAAAATCAAAGACTTGAAGAGCTTTTACTTTTCTTAATTGGAGAAGTTAATAGATTTGTTGAACTTAAAAAAGTTTTATTAAATTATCTTAAAGATTACTATATTCAAAATAGAAGATATAAGGAAGCTCTACTTCTTTTGCAAGAATCAACTTCTTAAAAGTAAAAATAGGGGCTCTCGCACTAAATAATGGTCTTATGTGCAAGATATTTACATAAGACCAGTCCTTGGAGAAACTATAATCAAATTTAGAAAAAATAAAATAAATTTTAGATTTTTAAATGAAAAAAAGGAATTTCTCATCTTTTTTCTATAGTTCCTTTATCAAGTGAAGAGAATCTTTCCATAAAGTAATATATTAAAGGTTTTGGACAGGTATTATTACTGAAATCAAAATACTTCTAATTGCTTCTTTTTTTTCCTAAATTCATTTCTTTCTATGCCTTTCTATAACAACTTAAATTTCTTAAAAATTATTTTTCTAATCTATATTTATATTTTACTTTTTTTCTTTAGTTATACCCTGTAGATAAAGTAATAATTTTTATATGACTAAAGTAATATTTTTTCAAAATTTTAATGAAAACAACTTTGATTTAGCTACTTTTCCCAATTTCCATTTACAAAAGTCCCTAACCCTTTGTATAATTTATAGTATATTTATAAACTTAGGAGGAACCATAATGGAAAAATTAGATATAGAATTATTAATAGAAAATATTGCTAGTAAAGGTATTTATGTTGATTATTACACTGAAAAAAATCCAAGCTTTACTTATACTGATATAACTAAATTTATGGATAATAACTTTGCATCAGATGCTATAGAATTAGTTCTTAATGATGATTGTTTTAAACATATTATTTATAAATTTGGTAATATCAATATCGTAGATAACAGTATTGATTTAGAGTTCTTAAAAGGAATTTCTACAGAATTGAATATAAAGATTAAACTATCTAAAGAAAGTAGTTTAAAATTACCTTACAACATTGAAAATGATTTATTTATTCATAGAGAATTAACTCAAATGGATGATTTAAAAAGAGTTTTAGGCTTCGTTTCATCTAAAGCTAGAAAAAATTTAATTTTCAATACCCCTGTTAAAGGTAGATTACAAACTTTACCTAATAAAGATGTAAAAAAAGAAACTTATTATTTACATGATGGTAAATCTTTTAATGAAGTTCAAAATGGAAATGAAGATTATACTATAATAGTTAAGGAATTTGTAGATGGCTCTATGGCTATTTATAGACACTTATACTTTGGAAATGAAGTTTTATTTGATGGAGATTATGACCTTGGAA
>JBOGCG010000122.1:0-17841 GCA_051656625.1 Sarcina sp.
AGAAATTTAGCTCCGCTAAATTTCAACCACCATTCTTAATTCTTAATTCTTAATTCCTAATTACAAAGCAAAGCTTTGCCTATCTTCTTTTCACATCATAAGGTTCTCCAGCTGCTTTTGGTGCTTGAGATGATTTTGAGAAAATAATAAGTGCTATTAAAGTAACTACATATGGGAATATTTTAAGAGTCACTGGTGGCACCGCTTTTAATGATGGAATAAGTCCTGATACGTTTGCTATTGTTATAGCTAAACCAAAGAACATTGTTGATCCAAGTATTCCAAGTGGTTTCCATTGTCCAAATATTAATGCTGCAAGTGCTAAGAATCCAAGCCCTGCCACACTTCCATTAAATTCTCCTGAGTAAGTTACTATTATTATTGCTCCACCTAAAGATGCTAGAGCACCTGATATCATTACCCCTATATATCTCATTTTTGAAACACTGATTCCAGCTGCATCTGCTGCATGTGGGTTTTCTCCACAGGCTCTTAATCTCATTCCAAAACTTGTTTTATAAAGTAAGAACATACTAACTAAAAGTATTCCAAGTACAAGCCAAGTTGTTGCATAGGTATTAGTAAAAAATAATTTTCCTATTATTGGTATTGAAGAAAGAACAGGTATGTCTTCTCTTATAAATCCCATTCTTATACTTACGTTAGCAGTACCTGTAATAGCTCTTGCCATAAACACTGTAATTGCTCCTGCTATCATATTTATTGCTGTACCACTTATTACTTGATTAGCACTTAAGTTAATACAAGCAAAGGCATGTAAAAGTGAAAATAATGCTCCAACTATTACTGCTACTAAAAGACCTAACCAAAGATGCATATTACTACCTTCTGGGAATTTCCCTTGAAGCTGTACTATTGTAAAGGCTCCAGCAAATGATCCAACTATCATAAATCCATCAAGACCTATATTTACAACTCCACTTCTTTCGCAATATAAAGCTCCTAAAGCTACGATTAATAAAGGTATTGTATAAGAAATTGCATAAGGAAATATTTGTTCTAAAGTTGCTAACATATTATGCTTCCTCCTTTACATCACTAGTTTTTTTCTGTTTTCTTTTCAGATTATATTTATCCATTAAATTTTCTACAACTATACTTGTAGCTGCAAAGTAAATTATTATTGCTATTATTGTTTCTGCTATTTCTGGAGGTATTGTTGTCATTACACTCATAAAACCTGTACCAATATAAAGCATTCCAAAGAATAAAGCTGCAAATAAAACGCCAAATGGATTACTAGCTCCTAAAAGTGCTATTGCTATTCCATCAAAACCTTGAGATGGAAGAACTCCAATCTGCATTATGTTAGCATTACCTGCATAGTGAGCAAGTCCACCAAGTCCCGCAAGTGCTCCTGAAATCATCATTGAAAGTACAATATTTCTGTTAACTGAAATACCCGCATATTCTGCTGCATGTCTGTTGAATCCAACTGCCTTAAGTTCATAACCTAAAGTTGTTTTATTTAAAATAAATGCCACTACCATAACCGCTATTAATGCTATAAAAATACCTAAATTTATAAAAGAACCATTAAATAAATTACTAAGCCATTCAACCTGTAGTGATGCAGTTTTTGGAAGTGTCATGGATTCTGTTTCTGTACCACCTTTAAAGTAAGCTGGTATTGCATAGAAAACTACCCAATAAGCTATCCAGTTCATCATTATACTAGAAACAACTTCATTTACATTAAACTTTGCCTTTAAAGCTCCTGGAATTACTCCCCATAAAGCTCCACCTAAAGCTGCTGCTAAAATCATTATAGGTAAAATAACTGCCTTTGGAAGATCTAATGTAAATCCTACTGCTAAAGCTGAAATTCCTCCTACAAGAACTTGTCCTGGTGCTCCAATATTGAAAAGCCCAGTTCTAAAAGCAAAGGCAACTGATAATCCAGTTAATATAAGTGGTGTTGCTGTTGCAATTGTATTACCTATTCTTTCAAGGTTCATTGTTCCACCTTTAACTAGGTAAGTATAACCCTCTACAGGATTATTATCTACAAGTATCATTAATATCCCACCAACAACCATTCCTAGTAAAACTGCTATCAATGCTATAATTACTTTTTTGTTAAATAATTTAGAAACTACCTTATTCATTTGTACTTCCCTCCTTAGCTAACTCTTTCTTTATTCCTGCCATCATAAGTCCAATTTCATTCTCATCAGTGTCCTTTCTATCAACAACACCAATAAGTTCTCCATTGTTTACAACAGCTATTCTATCTGCTAGATTTAAAAGTTCATCAAGCTCTAAAGATACAAGAAGCACAGCTTTATTATTATCTCTTTCCTCTATAAGTCTCTTATGAATATACTCTATAGAACCAACATCAAGTCCTCTAGTTGGTTGAACAGCAATTAATAAATCTGGATTCAACTCTATTTCTCTTCCTATGATAGCTTTTTGTTGGTTTCCACCAGACATAGATCTTGTTATAGATTTAGCACCCTCCCCTGATCTAACATCAAAAGCCTTAATTATTTTTTCTGCATGCTCTTTAATAGCTTGTCTATTCAAAATCCCTCTTTTAGCAAAAGGTGCCTTATTATAACTTTGTAAAATCATGTTATCTTCTAAGTTATAATCAAGAACTAAACCTCTTTTATGTCTATCTTCTGGTATATGACTTATACCGTTATTGATTCTCTTTCTTATTGACAGAGTGGTTATATTTTCACCCTTAAAAACTATATTTCCTGATTCCACTTTTCTCATACCAGTTAAAGCTTCAACAAGTTCATTTTGTCCATTTCCCTCAACCCCTGCAATACCAATAATCTCTCCTCTTTTGATATTTAAGCTAAAGTTTTTAAGACCTAAAACCTTTTTATTATTCTTAACTGATAAACTATCTATCTTAACTAAATCCTCTCCAGGATTTGCTTCTTTCTTTTCAACTTTAAAATTAACTTCTCTACCAACCATCATTTTAGCCATTTCAGCCTCTGTGGTATTTTTTACATCAACGGTTCCAATATACTTTCCTCTTCTTATTACTGTACATCTATCCGCCACTGCTTTTATTTCTTTTAACTTATGAGTTATTATTATTATTGATTTTCCCTCTTTTGTTAGATCCCTAATAATATTCATTAATTCTTCTATTTCTTGTGGAGTTAAAACTGCTGTTGGTTCATCAAGGATTATAACCTCTGAATCCCTATATAAAGTTTTTATAATTTCAACTCTTTGTTGCATTCCAACTGATATTTCTTCTATTTTTGCATATGGATCTACATTTAAATTATATTTTTCTGAAATAGCCTTTATCTTCTTAGCTGCCATTTCCTTATCTACAAATATACCTAACTTTTTTGGTTCTCTACCTAAAATTATATTTTCAGTAACAGTAAAATTATCTACTAATTTAAAATGTTGATGAACCATTCCTATCCCTAAATCGTTAGCTTTGTTAGGATTAGTTATTTTTACTTCTTGACCCCTTACTTTGATTTTTCCCTGCTCTGGTTGATACATACCAAACAAAACACTCATTAATGTTGATTTTCCTGCTCCATTTTCACCTAATAAGGCATGAACTTCACCTTTTTTTAATGTTAAAGTAATATTATCATTTGCTACTATACCAGGAAACTCCTTACGTATATTTAGCATCTCTATTACATAAGACACAAAAACACCCCTCTTTAACTTTGGAATTTCTTTATTCCCTGCTAATTTTTCACTAATTTCCTTTTTCTTTTAAAGTTGAAAATAGAGGGGATAAACCCTCTATTCTCATTTATTTTCCTAGATTATTTGTATAATCCGTCATTTTCTTTCTTTTCAGCTGCTATAACAATTTCACCTGATTTTATTTTTTCAGTAGCTTCTTTAACCTTAGTCATTGTATCCTCTGATAGGTTTGGATTTTGCTCTGGAATACCAACACCATTGTTTTTAACATCAAAAGTTAAAGTTTGTCCACCTGGGAATTTTCCATCAAGTTCAGCTTTAACCATATCAAATGCTGAGTTTCCAAGATATTTCATAGCTGAAGTAAGTATTACTGATTTACCTTCTGCATATTCACCATCTTTATATTGATCAACGTCAACACCTACAACCCAAGCTTCTTTTCCTGCAGTTGCTCTATTTTTAGCTTCATTTATAACACCAACACCAACTTTACCAGCAGAAGCAAATATTGCTTTTACTCCTCTATCATACATAGTTGAAGCCATTTGTTGTCCTTTAGAAACATCCTCAAAGCTTTCTGCATATTGGAAGTTTTCTGCTTTCATTGTTACATTAGTTTTGTAATTTTCATTAGCATATTTAACACCCTGTTGGAATCCCCAGTTAAACTTTTGTACTGGAGGTATTTCAAGACCACCTATGAATCCTACATCTCCCTCTTTTACTTGAAGAGCTGTAGCAACACCTGCTAAGAATCCTGATTGTTCTTCAGCATAAAATATTGAAACTGTATTTTCACCAACTAAAACTTTAGAATCTGGAGCTGAAGTCTCTTTAGGTGCTCCATCTATTAAAACAAATTTTGCATCCTTATATTTTTCTTGTACTTTATAAGCAGCTGTTTCAAATTTATACCCTGGCATTACTATAAACTTAAATCCACCATCATATAAACTTTGAATTGCTGGTAAATATTCAGCCTCTGTGCCACCTTTAGGTTGAACATATTTTTTTTCTATCCCTAAATCTTTTTCTGCTTTTACTACTCCCTCCCAAGTACCTTGGTTGAAAGATTTATCATCGATAGTTCCAACATCAGTTGTCATCCCTACCTTCATTTTAGTTCCTCCGTCAGTTTTTTTGTCCCCACCCTCTGAAGATGATCCACATCCAACGAAAACAGTTGTTGTCATTAAAACAGCTAAAGCTGCTCCAATAAATCTTTTTTTCATATTTCTTTTCCCCCTTAAATATTAAAAATAAAAAAAATTAAAATTTTAGACAAAAATATCTAAAATTAAAAAACAAATTATTATTTCTACTTGTCGAACATTGTAACTATTTAGCATATACCAATTAATCACTTACGCCTATTAAATTATAGCACATTTAATAATTTTTTCTGCTGTTTTTTTATTATTTTGCCTTTTTTTAATAGTTTTTTTAATAGTTTATTTATTTTAACCTGTTTTGTTTAATAATATAATAATACAACTGCAAAACTCTCTTGTTTTCTACTTAAAACCCTTTTTCAATAGCATTTTCACTATAATTTTTTAAACTTTTTTTTAACAAATAAAACTTTTTATAGATTTATTTGATAAGTATAAATTAATAAAAATATTAATAACACTATTATTCTATATAGAATATACTATTTAACTATTTGTGCTAGACTTTTTTCTACAAAAATCATTGAAAATTTTCTTCGCATTTTTATTGTAATTTAATTTCTAATTATTGTCAACGTTTACTTATTTTTATATTTTTGTATATTTGTATGTTTTGAAATTGATAAAAAGTATAAAAAAATAAAACTATATTAAAAGATAAAATAATTTTATTATTTATCTTTATTAATATAGTTTTTACTTTAAGTTTAATTTTTTTATTTTTTAAATTCTTAACTTGTTTTTACGTGCATAAAAATCATAATAGCTATAATTAAAAAGGCATTTACTACTACTAAAGATTTAAATATCTTTTTTGCTTTTTCCATACTGATGTGCTTTAAACTACTTTCATAAGCTATATGATTAAAAAAACTTATTAAAATAGTCATCTCTATAATAATAGCTAAGTATGCTATTGGTTCTGATACACCGTATTTATTCATTAATTCAGCATTAAATCCAATGATTAAGAATAACCCTGCTGCATAAACAGGTATGGGTAATATATAACTCATTAAATATTTTAAAATTACAATAACTATCCCCTCTCTTTTACTACCAATTCAAATATTTTTAATCACTTAAAAACTTATTTAGATTTAAAATAAAATACCATATATCTTAAAATTGGAATAACTATTATTATAATTATTAGGATACTCCAAAGTAATGCATACTGCTTATTTCTCCAAAGGTTTCCATAATAAATCCCTCTATATAGAAGGTATTATGTAAATCACCGAATATAAATGACTCAATATATTTTTTATTTAACTCCCTTTAATAAAATAATTTATTTTTTCCCAATATCACTCAATATCATTTTACCTTTTATTATCTTTTATGTAAATATATTAAACATCGAGGTTATCTCTAATAAAGATAAAAATAAAAAAGAAGATTAGTTGTACCCACAAAGTTAACTAATCTTCCAAATATAAAAACCAAATTATTTAATTTATTTATCTTTATTATTAAGAATGTCCGCTATGGCAGCTATATTTCCAAGACTTGATAATGTTTCGTTTGGAAGGATTAATTTATTAGCTGGACCTTGAGCCATTTCTTTAAGTGCTTCTACTTGTTTTAATGCTATTATTGTTTCGTTAGTTCCTGATTCTAAAATAGCTTTATTTACTAATTCAATTGCTTCTGCTTCTGCTTTAGCAATTTCTTCTATAGCTTTAGCTCTACCTTCTGCTTCTAAAAGTTGAGATTCTTTAAGACCTTCTGCTCTTCTTATATTAGCTTCTTTTTCAGCTTCAGCAGTAAGAATTTTAGCTGTTTTTTCACCTTCAGCTTTAGCTATATCACTTTGTTTTGTACCTTCTGCTTGAAGTATTATAGCTCTCTTATCTCTTTCTGCCTTCATTTGTTTTTCCATAGCTTCTTGAATTTCTTTTGGTGGAATAATATTTTTTATTTCTACAGTTAATATTTTTACACCATAGGCATCAGTTACTTGGTCTACAATTCTTAAAAGTTCTATATTTATTTTATCTCTCCCTGATAAAACTTCATCAAGTGACATATTACCAACTATATTTCTCATATTAGTTGTTGTTGAGTAAGCAATACCAGATCTAAAGTTTTCAATATTATAAACAGCTTCCTGTGCATTTACAACTTGATAGAATATAACATTATCTATTTTAATATTAACGTTATCTTTAGTAATAACTGTTTGTGGGTCTATATCTAATATTTGTTGTTTTATAGAAACTCTTTTTCTTACATGGTCTACAAAAGGAACTATAAAATGCCAACCTGGTTCTAAAGTTTTATTATATTGGCCAAATCTTTCTAATACAAATACATATCCTGTGTTTACTATTTTAATTGACCAAGCTAAAAGTAATAATATTATGATAACTACGATTGCTATTAAAATTATTAAATCCATCTTTCAATTCTCCTCTTCTCTTCTGTATCATTACTAAAATCTATTTTTTAAATTTAAGATTTCTCTAATTTAAAAGGGTTAGCTTTCTCTACTATTAATTTAATACCATCAATCCCTATGATTTCCACTAAAACTCCCTTTTCTAATGGATTAGTTTTATTTCTAAAAGTCCAATAACTACCTTTAAACAAAATCAATGTATCACCGTCTATTGGTTCATTTAGTATAAACTGCATTCCTAAATATCTTTCATCTAAATTCTTAACTATATTTTTATTAACCTTTAATTTCTTTTTTATTTTAGGATAAAACACAATAGTTATAAAAACAGCTACAATTCCAAAAGCTACAATTTGAAAAGCTATTGAAAAATGTAAAAAATCTAAAATTAAAGCTATTAATGATCCTATTGTAATCCCAAGAAATATAAAATCAGTTATTATAAAGTTTAGTAATATAGTTGCAATTAGTACTAAAAGCCATATCATAACCATAAAATCAATCCTCTTTTCTTTCTCCGAGAAAGTAACTACTTCTTTTTTGTATTGAAGTTGTTAATTAATATTAATTTATTATTCTTTTTTTGTAAAAGTATACTTTTAATCATTTTTACTAATATATATTCTGTTTATTTAAATTATTTCATTAAAAGCTAAAAGTTAAACATATTTTTAGCATAAAATTTCTTTTTTTATGCTAAAGTTATATTTTTTTCAAGAAATTTACCTATTTTTCAAAAAGTTTGTTTTCTAACTTTAATTAAGTAATACCGCCATTTTCAAGGTTGATTTTAAATTAATTATAAAAAAATCGCATCAAAATATTTATAATAATTTGATGCAATTACTTTATTTGTTACTTATTTAATTTTATATCTGCAAGTTTATGAAGTGCTCTAGTACTCATTATATATTTAATAAGATCTTCGCCCTCTCTATGTTCCTTTTCAAAATCTGCCATAATTACAGCATCAAATTCTAATCCCTTTGCAAAATAAGCTGGGATTATAAGATTACCACCTTTATAGATAACATCTTCATTATCAAATTTAACTAAATGAATTTCATCTTTTAATAAGTTCCAAACTTCTTTAAGATTTTCTCCATTTCTTGTGATTATTGCAACACTTTCCATACCATCAGCATTGAATTCTCTCACTTTTTTAACTATCTCTTCTTTAAAATCTTTCACTGTTTTTGATAGTTTTTCATAAACAGCTTCACCTTTTCTTACTAACGGTACTATTTTATCTTCTTTTAAGAATTTATTTGCATAGTCCATAATTTCACTTGTACTTCTATAACTTTTATTTAAGTTATAAATTTCGCTATTAACATCCTCAAAGATTTCTGCAAGTTTAAGCATAGGAGCCTCTTCATCAAACTTTATAAGTCTTTGATTTACATCTCCTACTACCGTGAAATACTTACTTCCTATAAGTTCTCTTATAACCTTAAATTGAAGTGGTGAATAATCTTGAGCCTCATCTATAACTACATGTCTATAATCATTTGAAGCTTTTTTACCTTCAAGTTTTAACATTAAATAAAGAATTGGTGCTAAATCATTAACTGTTAATTCTCTATTTTCATTAAATTTATTATAAACTTCTATAGCTGTTTCTGACTTAAGCCAGCTATCTAGTTCTGCTCTAGAATTCATTACTTCTCTTACAATTTCTCTTACCTTTAATCTTCTTTGGAAATCTATATTATTTTCATTTATTAATAATTCATCTTCACTTAAACTTTCTTTATGTTCTTTAACCTCTTTATTTAAAAGCCAAACTTTCTCATCTCTTTTATCCTTTATTTTAGAAACTAAAACTCTATTTATTTTTTGAGCTCTTCTAAATAAAGGCATATATCCATAATGCTTTTCAAATAATTCTTTTATTTCTTCTACAGATATAATTTCTTCACCAAAGAATTTTACTGGTTTTATTTCAAAATAATTTTTAGATAATTCTTCAATATAATTATCTAAATCTTTTATAAAATCAAAACTATTTTTATATTTTTCTCTAGCTATATATTCTTTATCAGTAGAAACTATTTTCTCAAGATACTGTTCATAAGGCATTACTTCTAATTCTTCATTAAGTTCCTTCATTGCAAAGCCCATAAAAGTTTCCTGTCTTACTCCAACCTCACCAAGACTAGGTAAAACTTGAGAAATATAATCCATAAAGATACTATTAGGTCCTAAAATAAGCACTTTTCCTTCAAGTTCTTCTCTATTATTATAAAGAAGATATGCTACTCTATGTAAAACTATTGTTGTTTTTCCACTTCCAGCAACTCCATTAACAACTATATTCTTTGTTCTTGGTTGTCTTATGATTTCATCCTGCTCACTTTGAATTGTCATTATGATATCTTTCATTTTTTCTGAGCTATTATCACTTAAAACCATTTGAAGTATATCATCTTTAACATCTATAGCAGAATCAAATACCCCTTGAAGTTTTCCTTTTTTTATAATAAGTTGTCTTCTACCAGTTATATCTACCTTTATATCTCCACCAGGTGAATTATAACTTGCTTCTCCTAACTTTCCATTATAGAAAAGTGATGCTACAGGTGCTCTCCAATCAACTATAACTGGTTCATAAGTATCTTCAGGAGTTACGCCAAATCTACCTACATATAGATTTTCTAATGAATCAAATTCTATATCATTAAAACTTATTCTTCCAAAGTAAGGTATCTCTTTTAATATAGTAAGTTCTTTTAATTTTCTATCTATTGTTTTAAAAGATTCTTCTTTTACATAGTTTTCATGATCGAAATATTCTATAAGTTTATCTTCATCATCTCTATACTCTTCTACAGCTTTTTTTCTTTCATTAACTATATACTCAGATATGAATTTTCTCTTATTTATAAACTTAAGCATTTCTTCATTTATAATATTTAATGTTTCATCTAATTTTTTTTCTTCAACTAAGAATTCAACTTCCTTTGACATAGACACAAATCCTTTCTACACTTATTTCAACAATACTTTATAATTGTTATCATTTTAAACTTCTATTATATCATCAACAGTATACAAATGATATAATCTATTTTTTCTTTAACTAAAAAAGAGCCTTTCGGCTCTTTTTTAGTTTTCTGTTGAATCATCATTCTTCTTAGAATCTTCTAAGTTTTCTTTCTCTTCAACTGGATATTCTTTTTCAAGCTCTTCGTTAACTTCTTTTATATCCTCTTCTTTTTCTACAACCTCTTTTTCTAGAATTTTTTCTTTTTTCTCCAATTCTAAAAGTGCAGGACGTTCAGCTGCTATTTGTTTTTCAACATCTTCAAGAATAGCTTCATTTTTATTAACTTCTTCTTGAGATTGAGCTAAAAGACTTAATTGTTCTGCTGCAAGCTTAGCTTCTTCGATAGCCTTAGCTTTTTCCATCGCTTTAGCTTCTTCATTAGTTGCAGCTATAAGTTCTTTTTCTTTCTCTTCTCTTAAAGCTTCCATTTCACTTCTCTTAGCTTTTGCTGCCTCTTTAAGCTCTTCTTTTTCTCTTTTTAAAGCTTCCATTTTTTCTTTCTTCTCTGGATACTTACCATAAACTAAATCCATGAATTCATCACCCATGATAGTTTCTTTTTCAAGTAACACAGCAGAAATATCATCTAAAAGCTCTTTGTTTCCTTCTAAGATATCAACAGCCATTTTATGAGATGTTTTAATTATTTTTAATACTTCTTCATCAACAACTGTTGCTGTTTCGTTTGAACAGTTCATAACATTTCTACCATCTAGGTATCTATTGCTTGCTGATTCTAAAGCCATCATATCAAATTTATCAGACATACCATATAAAGTAACCATATTTCTTGCTGATTGAGTAGCTCTTTCTATATCATTAGAAGCTCCAGTAGTTATTCTACCGAATTCAACTTCCTCAGCTGCTCTACCACCAAACATTACAGCTATTTGTTCTAACATTTCTTCCTTAGTTAAAAGATATTTCTCTTCTTCAGGAAGTTGCATTGTATATCCTAATGCTCCCATAGTTCTTGGAACTATAGTTATTTTATGAACTGGATCTGTATTATTAAGAAGGGCAGCAACTAATGCGTGACCAACTTCATGATAAGCAACAGTTCTTTTTTCTTTACTAGTCATTATTCTATCTTTTTTCTCTTTACCTGCAATTATTATTTCAACTGCATCTTCTAAATCCTCTTGAACTACAAGCTTTCTATTATGTTTAACAGCTCTTAATGCTGCTTCATTAACAATATTAGCAAGGTCAGCTCCAACAGCTCCTGGAGTTGATTTAGCTATTGATTCAAGTGAAACCTCTTTAGACATTTTTACATCTTTTGAGTGAACTTTTAATATAGCTTCTCTACCAATAAGGTCTGGTCTATCAACTATAACTCTTCTATCAAATCTACCTGGTCTTAAAAGTGCTTTATCTAAAACCTCTGGTCTATTTGTTGCTGCTAAAATAACAACTCCTTTAGAAGAATCAAATCCATCCATTTCAGTTAATAATTGATTTAAAGTTTGTTCTCTTTCATCATTACCTTGAATAGAACCTTCTCTACTTTTACCTATAGCATCAATTTCATCAATAAATACTATACATGGTGCTTTTTCTTCTGCTTGCTTGAATAAATCTCTTACCCTTGCAGCACCCATACCAACAAACATTTCTACGAAATCTGAACCAGCTAATGAGAAGAATGGAACCTTCGCCTCACCTGCAACAGCTTTAGCAAGTAATGTTTTACCTGTTCCTGGAGGCCCAACTAAAAGTGCACCTTTAGGAAGTTTAGCACCAATAGATACATATCTATCAGTATCATGTAAGAAATCAACTATTTCTTTCAGGGATTCTTTTGCCTCATCTTGCCCAGCAACATCATCAAAGGTTACCCCTGTTTCAGCCTCAGCATAAACTTTAGCATTATTTTTACCGAAGGACATTACTCCTCCACCCATTTTTTTATCAAGTTTACCAAACATGAATCTACCAACAATCATTAATAATGCAAATGGTAAAATCCAAGTTAATAAGATTTCAGCTAATGGGAAGTTTTGTTGTATTTGACCTTCAAATTTAACACCTGAATTTTTAAGTTCTGATACTAAATTAGGATCATTAAGTCTTACTGTATATAAAGTTTTTCCTGCTTCTGGTGTATCTTTTTTAGGTGTTATCTGAATTTCATTTCCTTGTACAATTACTGACTCTATTTGATTATCAGTTAACATAGTCATGAATTGGCTGTAAGGAATATTTTCGGTAGTCATTTGAACCTTAGCAAAATTAAATGTTATAATCAAGCCAAGAACAATAATAGCATATACTATTGCATATGTTATCTTCTTATTTCCCTTAAACATATTGTCTCTTCCTTTCTTTACACACTCTATGTTCATTTGTCCCATAAAATTATGGTAATACATTTATAGAATAACTTAACCATTAAAAAAAGAAATTTCTTCTTCAAGTTAAGCTTCATCTTATCTTAATTAAAGTATTTAAAGCTTCATCCTGCTTTTAAAGTGACATAAGAATTAGTTTGTATTTTTATTTAAGAACCCAAATCTATCAAATGGATAAACTCTAAGCCAAGTTTTCCCCACTATATCCTTAAATGGTATATATGGATCTTTCCAATATCTAGAGTCATTACTATCAGCTCTATTATCCCCAAGCATAAAATATTCTCCCTGTGGAACTTGATAAACTCCACCCTTTGCTTCTGGGAATTTTACATATGGTTCATTAAGCTTTTCCCCATTTATATAGACATCTCCATTATCTTTAATATCTACAGTATCTCCTGGAAGACCTATTACCCTTTTTAATAAATAATGTTCCTCACCAGGTTTTTCAAAAACCACAATATCACCCCTAGTAATTTGCTTAGGGCTATATATTCTAGTTACAAAAATTTGATCTCCTGGTTCAACAGTTGGTTTCATCGACCCTGTAGGAACTTCTACTTTAAAGACTAGAAACTTATTAATTAAAAATGCTATTAAAATAGCACATAATATTGGTATTATCCATTCTTTAAAGATTTTTATAGCTACACTACCATTATTTTTTACCTCTCCGCTCAAGGCATCCACCCTCTCTATATTAAATTTAATTTACAATCCCTATAATACATTCTTATCAAAATATCAATAATTTATAAATAAATTATTTAATAAACTAGATATATATCAAATACTTTAACATATATTCTTTTCAATTTAATGTCAAATACTACTAATTTTAATATAAATGTTACCTTCTTTTATTGTTAGTTTAATTTAAGTTATCACTTTTTAGTATATCATATTTTTTAAATATTTTCTTCACTTTATTTCATAATTCCTATACTATCAAAAGGATAAACTCTAATCCAAGTTTTTGCTACTACATCTTTAAATGCAGTATATGGATTTTCCCACATTCTAGCATCCTCACTTTTTGCTCTATTGTCACCAAGCATAAAATAATGTCCTTCTGGTACACTAAAGCTTCCCCCTGTAGCATCTGGATTTTTCACATAGTCCTCTTTTAATATTTCTCCATTTACATAGACTTCTCCTAATTCATTGATATTAATTTTTTCTCCCGGCATTCCAACAACTCTTTTTAATAATAAATTTTCCTCTCCCGCTTTTTCAAAAACCAATATATCTCCCCTTGATATTTCACTCTCCTTATAAATCCTCTTTACAATAATTTGATCATTTATTTGCACCGTAGGTATCATTGACCCTGTAGGTACAGCTACTTTAAATATCAAAAATCTTTTTATAAGTAAAGCTATAATTATTGCAATAATTACTGGTAAAATTAATTCTTTTATCAAATTAATTATTTTATTTTTATAATTACTATTCTTTATAATTACCATAGTTTTATTTTCCCCTTAAACTTTTCTTTCTAAACTTTTTTATTTATTTTTTATATAAAAGCATACTTCAATATTCGTTAATGCTATCAATAATATTAATAGGTAAAATAAATTAAAATAAAAAAGATAGACTTACTAACCCTCATTAGGCTTTATAAGTCTATCTTAAAATTCACAATATAAAATCTATAAATTAAATTGTTTCATGACTTAATAAATCATCAAAACTTTCTCTTTTAGAGACTACCCTTGCTTTACCATCTCTAATCATAACCATAGCAGCTCTTCCGATTCTGTTATAATTATTAGCCATAGAATATCCATAAGCACCAGTACTCATTATTGATAAGATATCTCCAGCTTGTAATTTTGGAAGGTTTATAGAGTGAATTAAAACATCACCTGATTCACAACATTTTCCTGCAATAGTTACTGTTTCATTGTTCTCTGACTGAACTCTATTTGCTACAACTGCTTCATATTTAGCTTCATATAAAGCTGGTCTTATATTATCTGACATTCCTCCATTCACTGATACATAAGTTCTAACCCCTGGAATCTCTTTTATAGCACCAACAGTATATAAAGTTAATCCCGCATTACCTACTACACTTCTACCTGGCTCTATAGTTAAGATTGGCTTTTTAAAGTTTAATCTTTCACAAACTTCATCAACCTTATTTAATATTGTATTACAATATTCCTCAGTACTTTTAGGTTTGTCCCCTTCTGTATAATAAATACCAAAACCACCACCTAAGTCTAACTCAGATAAAAATAGTCCTTTTTCTTTATATATTTTATCCATAAGACCAAGCATTATTTCTACTTCATCCTCGAATGGTTTTAATTCAAATATTTGTGATCCAATATGACTGTGAAGTCCTATTAAATTAATATTGCTTAAATCCATTATCCTATCAATAACAGTTGATATATTATCATCAATTAAGGTAAATCCAAATTTAGAATCAATTTGTCCTGTTTGAATATACTCATGTGTATGAGCCTCTATTCCAGGAGTTATTCTAATATAAATATTTTGTTTCTTATTATATTTACCTGCAATTTCATTTAAAAGATTTAACTCATGATAATTATCAACTATAAAAATTCCTGCACCTAATTTAACTGCCAATTCAATTTCTTCATAGGTTTTATTATTTCCATGAAAATAAATTCTCTCCATTGGAAAACCTGCTTTATATGCTGTATAAAGTTCTCCACCAGAAACAACGTCTAATTGTAATCCTTCTTCTTTTATAATGTTACACATAGCTAAACTCATACAAGCTTTTCCAGCATAAGTAACTTTATTACCAACTTTTCCACAAAGAAAATTATTGTAATAATCTCTACAATTTTGTCTTATTAAATTTTCATCCATTACATATAATGGTGTTCCAAAGTCTTTCGCTAACTTTTCAGCAGTTATACCACCTATTGTTAATTGATTATTTTCTATATTCATAGTTCCAAATAATTTCATTTTTTTTCCTCCTATTTTTATTAATAAATCTCCACCCGTAAATTAAAAATCCCATCGCTTAGCGATGGGTCTCTATTAAAATGTTCTTTATCTAACTAACTATGTACTAGATAATTCACACCTGATAGCACTCCACTTTTAAGCTTAAAAGTGACAACTATATATATGTTATATATATAGCCAGAAATATATTTTAGGAAATATACACCTTCGGCTGATTTCCCTTTCATTATTAATCAAAGTCTCCCAAACTCCTAATAACTACTTTTGATTTCAGCACCTCTACAGGATTCTTATTAATTTTTTAATTCACTTTATATTATAACAATATTTAACTATAATGTTACCATAAATATACTAAAAATCAATATATTTTTTAAATTTAATTTTATTTTACAATTTTCAAATAAAAAACAGATTTATTTTATTATTCTTTTGAAATTAATGAATATTTATTAATAATTTTCCTCTATTTTATTTATAAAAATACATATAATTTTTATTTAAAACATTATATCTTATAGTTCCTCTATATTATCATAGGATTTAAAAGCTACTTTTGATTGTTCATACTCTTTGTTAATTATCTTATTTATTACTTTCTTTCCAATTAAATCTTCTTCCATTTGAACTAAAGCACAATCTATATTAACCCATTCTATCCCTTCTACTTCATCTGATTTCTTTAACTCACCAGATTCATATTGAGCTACATAAGTTAACATTAAAAGTTCTTTATTAGGAACGAAATCACTTCCTAAGTATGTTATATGAGAAATTTCAACTCCTGCCTCTTCTTTTACTTCTCTTCTAACAGATTCTTCTACAGTTTCATCTATTCCCACATATCCTGAAAGTAATACTTTAGAATTTTTATAAATATAACTTTGTTTTAATAATAATACTTCATCACCCTTCATTACGGCAACAACTATACAAGGTTTAGGTAAATCAAAAAACATAATATCATCATTTTTACAATAGGGTACTCCCCCCTCATCCCAACTATCTCTAATTTCTAACTCTCCTCCACACTGTGGACAATACTTATATTTCATAGTAGTAGCACTTCCTTTCTACCATTTAATACTATGGTTTTAATATATGCAAAATTATAATATTAAAGTCTTCTCTTCTAATAAAGTAATTTCCTCTTTTGTAACTTTGCAATTATAGACAAAAATATCTATATTTTTTGCCTTAGCCAGTTTTAAAGCTTCTCCAAAGCTAGGATCTGTATCATAATTAGGTGTGAAATCCTCTACATTTTCCAACTGAATTAAAAAGAAAATCCCACCTTTATAACCTTCTTCTAAAGCTCCAATTAATTCTAAAACATGCTTTTTTCCTCTCTCTGTTGGTGCATCAGGAAATTTACAGTGTCTATCTTTTTCTAATGTAACACCTTTTACTTCTAAATAATAAATTTCACCCAATTCATTAGATAATTTGAAATCAAATCTTGATTTTCCATAAGTTTTTTCTCTTTCAATTTTATCATATTTTACAAGAGAAGGTATTTTTTTATTAATTAAAGCTTCCTCTACTACTTTATTGGGAATATGTGAATCTATAATTATTAGTTGTCCTTCTTTATAAGCACCAATTAAATCATATTTTGTTTTTCTTGTTGGATTATCTTCCTGTCTAAGCAAAACAGTACAACCCTCTATCAATATCTCTTTACATCTACCTGTATTAGGAACTCTTGTTAATATTCTCTCTCCATTAAGTTCTACATAGCCTTGAAATCTATTTGGTCTTTCTAAAAATTTCGCTTCTACTATTGGTTTATTATAATTCATAATTTTTACCCTTCCTAAAATCTAATTTTATAATTTTTTTATATAATAAAAAAAGAACTATGAATTTATTCATAGTTCTTTTTTGGTGACCCCTAGGGGAATCGAACCCCTGTTACCACCGTGAAAGGGTGGTGTCTTAACCGCTTGACCAAGGGGCCATAACGACCTGGCAACAACCTACTCTCCCACCGACTCGCGTCTGCAGTACCATCGGCCTCTTTAAGCTTAACCTTCGTGTTCGGAATGGGAACGGGTGTTACCTTAAAGAGCATAATTACCAGATTTTAGAGAAATTGTTTCTCTGAAAATTATATATATTAGTTGGAACTATAATTTTAGATCAAGCCCTCGACCTATTAGTATCGGTCAGCTGAACATGTTACCATGCTTACACCTCCGACCTATCAACCTTGTAGTCTTCAAG
>JBOGCG010000123.1:0-4998 GCA_051656625.1 Sarcina sp.
CCATGCTCTTTACCTGTTCTATCCTTTTTTACATGTCCATATTCAATAAGATGAGCATGGGGAGCAGTTGAATATGCTCTAACTGCTAAATCCCCTTTAAAATCATAAACTTTACCTCTTTTAATACTTTTTAAATAATACCCAGTATTTTCATTAACTCTAACTTTTACAATATTTAAAATTTTATTTTTTAATTTATTCCCACTTTTTCTTAAAAACTCTTTAGCTTCTTTACCATTGTTTATAGTATTTGCCAACTCTAATAAATCTTTTGATAGTTGATTTAAATTCATGGCTATCACTCCGTTTTTAGCTTTACAAAAATCTCTATAAAGCTATTATTCTTGAAGTCTGGATAAATATAGTCAATTTCATATACTAACTCTTTAAATTTAATAATATGAGTTGTATCAATTTCAGTTTTTCTAACTCTAAATTTAAATCTTGTATTATTTGCTTCTGTATCTCCCTCTCCATTTACAATACTTCCAGATTGGAATTTTATTTCAGCCCATAATTTTTTAACTAAAATCTCTTCATAAGTATCACCGATTTTACCTTGTACTTTATTTTTTTTATAAACTTCTATCCTATTTTTTAACCTACTGGCTTGATTCTTCATCATCTATACCTACTCTTAACTTTAATTTTATATAAAGTGACGAACAAATATTATTAGGTTTGAAGTCCATATCTGAAGAACCTCTATTTTCATATCTATCTGCAACAATAATTTTTTGAAGTAATTTATATGTTTCTAACTCTCCATATTTTTCATTTGTTGCTCCTGTTGAATTAAATATTTCTTCTTCACTATATTTTAATAAACTCTTTAGAAACTCATCTTCACAATCATCATCTACTCTTAAATAAATTTTTACTTCATCCAAAGTAACCATTTATTACACCGCTGGATTAAATATTGCAGCTACTTTATTTGCATTTTTACACTTACCATCAACATAAATATTTGAAGCAAACCCTACAACACCCTTTTTCTTATAAGTTGAGTCATTATATACATCTAATGTTATTGTTTTTTGAGTATTTGTTTGATACGCATTTTTATGAGCTATAACTGCAATTGCTGAAGATGCTTGTGTTGCTTCAGGCATTCCATTAGTAGTACTAATTTTAATTCCTAATAGTATTTGTTTTGTTGGCTGTGAAGGATCTGGTTGTAACAATGGTCTACCTGTAGAATCTTTTAAATTATCCACAGCTAATAATGTTGTTGTATCCATAAACCAAGAACACTCATTCCAATCTGCTTGTGGTATCTTGTATTTTGCTACTTTTAAAGCTTCTAATGTTATTTCTCCTACTGTGCCTAACTCAACTTTTCTTTTTGTATCCAATCCTGTTATAATTCCTGTAGGTTGTCCTACTCCTGTTCCTACAAAGATTGCCTTTTCTAAAGTATCTTTAATAGCATCCACAACTATATCTACAATTGTATTAACAAACTCTTCTGATGATGAATTAATAAGTTGTTGAGTTAATTCTATCTCTTTATATAATCTATGTTGTTTTATTACTATTTTTGAAGTTTTAGGGTCTCCCTGTCCTACTGGTGTTTCACCCTCTGCCACCCATTCCGCTGGTGTTTCATCTGAAATAATTATAGTTTCTAGATTTCCTTCTCCAACTCTTCCACTAAAGAATCCATAAGCATTTGCTCTTTCTTTTAAAGTTCTGATTATTTCTTTTGATAAAGTTGCCCCTACTGCTACTCCACCAGAGCCTTCTGTTCCTGTAGATAAACTATTTTGTACAACTTGCATATTATTAGGATTTCCTAATATATAATTTTGTACATCTAATGCTTGTTCAAATAATTCATTTTTAATTTCTTTATTATTTAGTATTGTATTTTCTACTGGTAATGAATTTTCATTCAATGCTTCTCTTTCAGCATCTTCATTTTTTAATTGTAACTTCAATTTTGTTTCTTCAAGTGAGATTTTATTAGTAATTTCATCAAATTGTTCTTTTGTTGTATTTGGATTGTCTAATAGTGCTTGTGCGTCTGCTCTAAATTTTTCTATTGATGCTTTGATAATATCTGATTTTTTCATATTACTCTCCTATATTTGAATTTAGTTTTAATTTTAATTTTAATCTAGCTCTTGATATTTCATCTTCTGCTGCTAAAGTTTCTGAACTATTATTTTCTGGAATGAAATTTTCTTTTTGTTCTCCTTTTTTAATTAATTCATTTCTAACTTTTTCAATTACTTCAGCAGGTAATAATCCTGCTTCATTTGTCAGTGAATTATTGAACTTTACATCATCCAAAAACATTATTTTATCTATAAATCCTAATTCTTTAGCTTTTGTTGCATTTAACCAAGTTTCATTTCCCATAAGGTTTAGTAGTTCTTCATGTTTTAATCCTGTTTTCATTTCATATGTAGTAGCTATACTTGAATCTATAGACTTTAATATTTCAGCCGTATGAGTTAATGTTCTATTATCACCACGTGAGCAAACAGAAGCATTATGTATCATTATTTGCCCTGTAGGAGTCATTTGAACCTCATTTCCAGCCATTGCTATTACTGATGCCGCACTTGCTGCCAGTCCAACAACTTTTGTTATAACATCTTCATCACACTCTTTTAACATTGTATATATTTCACTTCCAGCAAAAACTGACCCTCCACCAGAATTAATTGAAACTTCTATTCTTTCACCTTTTGGATTTTTATCTAATAATCTTTTTACTTTAGTTGGTGATGTAGCCTTAATTCCAAACCAGTCATAAATCATTTGATCATCATCATCTATAATTGGTCCTCTAATATCTATTTTCACTCGTTCACCTCCTTTTTATACTGACTTCCTATATCATCAATGGAAATAGTACTTCCATTCCCTATAAGTTTATCTGCTCCATCTTTATATGGTAAATTCAACTCTTCTCTAGCTTCGTTTGGAGTCATTATAAAGTTAGATACATATTTTCCATAAACTTCAGCTTGTGTTTTATTGTCCATTTTAAACAATACTTTAGTATTTATAACTAATCTTTGATTCTTTTTTAGTTGTGTTGGTGTTAATATTTTATATGTCAATTCTTGCTCATAATTTGCAAACAATGGCTGAAGTGTATTAACATAAAAATCTAATTGTTGTGTTTCTGAATTGCTATAACTACTTTTATCATAATTATTAATTACATTTGGTTTTATTCCAAAAACCGCTGCTAATTGCAAAGCTGAAACTCTATTATTTTCAAAGAATTGTGCATCTGCTAATTTCATATCTAATAATTTTGCTTCAACTCCTAATGGTAATGGAATAAACTTTCCACTTCCTACGCTAGTTGAATAAGTTTCTAATTCTGAAGCTAGTTTTTTAACAAACTTTGAATTTAGCTCACCAGTATAATGAAGCATTATTTTAGAACCAAACATATTTGATTTATAAAGCTTATTTAAAAATGCTTGTGAGTGTTTATTGCTATTTATTTGAGTTAACAATAATTCTCTTACTGGTATTCCGCTTATTCCATCAAATGATGTTGATGTTTTAAGGTGAATTATTTCATCACTAAAAAACTTATAACTTTTTCCTCTTTTACTATCTGTCCATTCATACCAAATAGAATTATTTGTTCCCCACAACCCTCTATCATCCATCCATATTTTTACTTCACTACTAGGAAGGGACCACAAATGCTTTAAAGCACCTTTATAGTCTCTTTCTATATAAATATAAGCATTCCCATGATGCAATCTATTTAGCTCTACTGATGCCCATAAATCACTTGCTGAATAATACGGATTGGGTCTAGTATTTAAAATGAAATCTAAATTTGAATCTTGCTTTTTTTCTTTTCCTTTTAACTCGCTTTTTTCAATAATTTCCCATGGCATTTTAGACATTGTTTCTGATAAATGTTTCATACAAATAAAATAAATCATTTCTGATAGTTCACTTGATGATTCAACATCATCTATTGAAAGTCCTAAACTTTTAAAAAAATCTACGACACTTCCATTATCTGCTGGTTGACCTCTTTTATATATTTTATTCTTAATCCTGTTCCAAATTCTCATCAATTCCCTCCATATAATTTTTTAATGTAATCATCTGTAAGGTATTCGTTTAAGTCAACTTCAAACTCATGATACATTGCTAATTTAAATCCACATAATAAAGCATCTATTGGGTCAATCCTTCTAATAGAAGCATCTTTATCTATTTTTATTAAACCATTATTCTGCCTTATTACTGTATTACCCATTGCATAATTTAAAAGTGGATTCGGTTGATAATAAACATTTCCAGAATAAACTTGTTCTCTAAATCCTTGAGTACTCTCATTAAGCGACTTATGAGATTGATAAACTTCCGTTACTTCATACCCTTTACTTTCTAAATCCATCATTAGTTTTGAAGCATTAGCAGGATCAAAACAGAGATGTCTTATTTCCCAGTTATTCTGCTCACAAGTTGAAATAACATAATTCATTACCTGCTCTTGGTCTACAATTGGAGTATTAGTTACTGTTAAAAATCCTCTCTCCTCCCAACTATCATAAGGAACTTTGTCTTTCATTTTCCTTTCCATTAACTTTTCTCTATTTGGTATAAAAGAATGACTAAAAATAATATACTTAGCTCCATCTAAATCCATAATAGGAATAACAAATGCCACACTTGTTAAGTCAATCTTAGCTGACATATCAAATCCAACATATACAGGTCTAATTCTAATGTCATAAGGCAACTCTTTAACTTCACATTTTTTCCACTTTTCCATATCCATATAACCTAAATCTTTTGCTTGAACCCAAATATTACAAATTTTTGTTTTAAATGAAATCATTTTCTCTGGAACACTTTTTGCGACTTCATAATCTGACCTTATTTTATCTATTCCCTCTTTATATGTTGCTCTAAGTGGATTTGCTTTTATCCAAGTATTTAAATCTCCTACATCATCATCCTTATCTGCTTCACAAATATCGACAAAATACTCATTATTTT
>JBOGCG010000124.1:0-2819 GCA_051656625.1 Sarcina sp.
GATTTGCATTACATGGATTTGAGGATAACTGGAGACATGATGGTGAAGCATTAGTTAAAATAGCAACAGAATTAGTTTATAAATTTTCAAATTATAATGGTTCAAATGGGTTACATGGATGGACTGTTTATATAGCACAATGTATGAATCCTGATGGAGTTGTAGAAGGGAGAACTAATAATGGACCAGGAAGATGTGCTGTAACAACTAAAATAGATATGAATAGATGCTTCCCTTATGGATTTATTCAAAGAACAAATTCAAGAGAATATACTGGTCCAACACCACTTGGTGCACCAGAGGCAGTAGCTCTTAAAAATTTTGTTCAAGGATTGAATGGACAAGCTTCGGAGATGGTAGTTTTAGATTTTCATGGATGGATGACTTTTTCACAAGGTAATGCTGAGATTGGTAGATACTTTGGAAATCAATTTGGTTTTGGAAATAATTCTTGGTATGCTGATGGATTCTTTACAAGTTGGGCTTCTACTTTAAAGAATACAAAAGCTACATTAATTGAATATCCTAAATCAACAAGAAGTTATCAAGATGTTTTAAATGGAAATTATATAGGAAAAACATTTAATGCAATGATTAATATAATGAAAAATAACCCTGGTAGTGGATCAGGTGGTGATGGTGGATCAGGTAATGGAGATTATGATAATAATAGTGAATATCATAGAATATTAAAAGTTACAACTCCTTTAATGAGAGGTGATGATGTAAAAAAAGTTCAAAAGAAACTTAATGATTTAGGATATAATGCAGGAACTGTAGATGGTATTTATGGATATGGTACTGAAGCTGCAGTAATTAGATTTCAAAAGGACAAAACTTTATTAGTTGATGGTAGAGTTGGAGCAGATACATGGAATAAATTAATTGATTCATCTAGTAGTGGAAATTTAGGTGAATATGATAATAATAGTGAATACCATAGAGTGCTGAAATTAACAAATCCTTTAATGAGAGGAGAAGATGTAAAAAAAGTTCAAAATAGACTCAATAATTTAGGTTATGATATTGGGTTAGTCAATGGAGCTTATGATGATAGAACTAAAGCAGAAGTAAGTGAATTTCAAGATAATACAGGATTAGTAGTTGATGGAGTTGTAGGAGAGAAAACCTGGAATAGATTATTAGGATGGATAGCACCAGAAGTATATCCTGATAATATTGCTGTAGTTATTTCGAAAAATAAATATCAAGTTACTTATAGTGATAACCAATGTAAAAATATAAATTCAATGAATTTTTGGATTAAAAACTACGAACCGTTTTATAGCTATGGAACTATAAATGGAAAAGTTAAAACTATAATTAATGGGCAAGTATGCTATGTACCAGAAGGATCTATAGAAAAAGTAGAAACAGTTTATCTAGATAGTGCTGCTGAAGTAGTTAGTAATTCAATTTTAGAAGAATTTAAATCAAGTACTATGTTAACTGAAAGTGAAGTATGGACACTGACATATACAGTTTGTAAGGGTATGCAGGATTACAAAGAATTTAATAAGTTAGATAAAAAAGTTATAAAATTAGGAAAAAATCTTTATATGGAATCTAGATCAAACTCAGGAATTAAAGTTAGAGTTAGATTATCAGAAATTGAAGCACAACAATTTTCAGTATCAGCAAATTTAAAAAAGATAAAATTTGCTGATATATCAAAAGGATTAGTTAGTTTTGGAAATATTGTTGGGATTGGATTAACAGGATTTGAATCAGCTAGAGATTATGCACAAGAAAAAGAAGCAAGAGGGGAAGAAGTAGATTGGAAAGAGGTGATGGCTAGATTTTTAGGTGGAGTTTCAACTGGAGTAATATTAGCAATAAGTGCAGAATTGTTAGCTCAAGGTATAACAGCACTTTTAGCAGGATTAGGAATTTCTGCTGGAGCTATTTTTGCCGCATTAATAGCTGGATTTATAATAATGATTATAGGAAAATTAGTAGGATCTTCTGTTAATGAAATGTTTTCAAAAATTATAGGAGAGGTTTTAAATAGAATTTCTAGTTTAGGAACAAAAGAAATTATATTAAATTAAAAATAAAAAAAGTTTAATTTTAATTTTAAATTTATTTATAGTAGGTTCAAGAAAAAATGTTTTACTTAATATATAAACTAAATTTATATTAAGTGAGGTTAAAGATGAAGACATTAAAAGTAGGCAAAAGCACATCAATTAAAGCTGTTATATTTTTTTCTGTAACTGGAATGCTTTCTTTAAAGTTTTTTGGTGACTATTTAAACTTTGGAGATAAAAGTAATTTAAAGAATGCGATAGTAATTTTTGCATTATTTGCTTCTATTTTAGCTTTTGAACTTATAAAAATTTTTAAGAATAAAGAATTTATTAAAATTACTGAAGAGGGAATTAACTTCACAGAAAGCTTTACTAATACTGAAGCTTTTATAAAATGGGAGGAAATTAAGGATGTAGGTTATCATGTAAATTGTTTGAATTCTAAAGAAAATTTAATACGTATTAGAGTTAATGAAAAATATAAAGGTGATTTTGAAACCTGTGAATCAATGAATCTTGAAACTAAAGAAATAACAATAGAAAATATTGTAGATATAGATGCTTCAGAAATAATGAAAACTGTAGAAGTATATAAGACTATAAGGTATAACATAAGAGTTTTTAATAGAGTAAAAAATGATAATATTAATTATTAAGTGAGGACGGATATGAAGACTTTAAAAGTAGGAAGAGGCATTACAATTCCAGCTATGGCAATTTTTTTTATAACAGGTGCGGTTTCTTTTCAATATTTTAGAGAACACTTTAAAGGACTTCAAGATGATGAGT
>JBOGCG010000125.1:0-8505 GCA_051656625.1 Sarcina sp.
TTTAGATTTTAAAGGTAAAACTTGTAGCAAAAATACAATAGAACAATATATGTCTAAAGCAAATAAAATGCAACGTTTAATTAATAAAACGTATAACTTAAATAATAAATTAGATATAAAACTTCCAAAAAAAATTAAATACAAGCAAAAAATAAGAGATAAACAAATGGAGGTAAAAGATTGGGAGAACCTAAAGAAGATTGTAAATCCTAACGCAGATAAAGCCTTAGATGTGGCTAGATACTTTGGTTTACGTGTAAGTGCAGTAGTAAAATTGCAAAAAAGCGATATAAACATCCAAGAAGGATATGTAAAAGCCGTAGATAGTAAAGGAAAAAAAACTAGAAAAGTAGAGATTGCAACAGAAAAACAGATGGAGGTAGCTAAAAAATTATATAACAGCGTAACAGGAGCAACACAAAGGATAGTACCTATCCAAGCAAGTTCCGTAAATAGAGAAATTAGACGTAAAATGGAACAACTAGGGATAACGGAAGATTATAAAAAGACAACCACACACGCAATACGAAAGCTATACGCATTAGAGACGTTTAATAGGGTTAGAGAAGAAGGAATGACTATTATGGAGGCGAGGGAGTATGTAAGCGAGCAATTAGGGCACACAGAGGAGCGTGGAGACACAGATGAAGAATTAATGAAAACTTATGTAAGAAGTTTAAGGTAGAAATAATAGTACATATGTGACGGAATATGATAGAATATATACAACAGAATAAAAAAATGTACGGATAACGCAAAAAGAGTCCTCAACCCGTCAAAATTGAAACTCTTTTTTTAGAAACTATCTAAAGTCCATAGAGGACTTCTAAACTTTTTAATTATATTATTATAATAACAAATAAGAGTTTAGAAGTAAAGACAGGAATTTGGATAAGTTGCTAGTTCGTGGAAAGAAGGAAAATATGGGCAACTTAGCAAAAAAACTTGCACCAAAGCCATTCGAAGGTTATTTACAAGTAATAAAAATTAAAAATGGACAAGTAGAGATATTAGAAAATTTAAAATATACAGATTTAAAAAATATAAAAAAATATAAAAAAGAAAAAGATGTTTTTTATACAGTTAATAGCAGTTTTAATGGTAAAAGAGGTGTAAAAAATCTTAAAAACCTTAGAGAATTATATATAGACATAGATTTTCATAGTAAATTATCTGTAGAACAGTTAAAAGCAAAAATAAATTTTACAATAGCAGAAATATGGTTAATGGCATATGAAAATGTAATTTGGGAACCAAGTAGGGTTATTGTAAGTGGGAGAGGAATACATGTCTATTGGGATTTAGAGCCTAGCAGTTATGGAGCATTAGCAACATGGCAACAGCTAGAAGACTTTTTATATAATAAATTAAAACATTTAGGAGCTGATAAAAAAGCAACAGATGCAAGTAGGGTATTAAGGTTACCAGGAACTATAAATTCTAAGAGTAAAACAGAATGTTATATATACGTGGAAGAAAATAATATATACAGTATGCACGATCTAAGAGAACAATATTTAAACTGGAGTAATAAACATAATAAAGAGTATATAAAAAAAGAAAAGAACAATAATAAAATAAACCTTTATAATAGCTATACGCTACATTTTTCCAGAGCTAGGGATATAGTTAAATTGGTAAAATTAAGAAAAGGTAATGTAACGGGATATAGAAATTTTATATTGCATTGTTACGCCTATTGGGAAGGCATTTACAATAGAAATACAGATACATTAAAGGAAATGGTGTATAAGCTAAATAATAGCTTTACAGAGCCGTTAAGAGATACAGAAGTTAATGCAATCTTAAGATGTATTCCAAAAGCTATAGAGAGCTTTCTAAAGTTCCAAGAAGAGGTTGGAAAAGAAAATATAAAAGTAACTAAAAGTATGCGTAATAAAGGTGGATACTGGTATAAAAATAGTACGTTAATAGAAAGATTGGATATAACGGAGCAGGAGCAAGAACAGTTAGAAACTATAATAGATAAAAAAGAAAAATATAAAAGAAAAAATAAAAATAGAGTAGAAAATAGAAAAAATGAAAATGGATTAACTAAAAGAGAACAACAAAAGCAAGATACTATAAAAGCTATTAAAAGACTTAAAACACAAGGGTTTAAGCAAGTAGAAGTAGCTAAAAAACTTAATAAATCTATAAGAACAATAAAGGGTTATTGGAATTTATAAAGGTGCAACGAAATGGGTCTTTATAAATATATGGGGTTTTAGGGTTTCCCTAGAACCCTTATTTATTAGTGCTATCCGAGTAATTTCACTATCTAGACTTATTTTTTAATTCTCTAAAATTTTAGATATTATAAAAAATTAAAATATTATTTTATTCAATTTTAATTTTATAGGATACTTGGGGTTAGTGGTACATTTTTTGGCTTTTCAGGACAGTAAAAATAATGTAAGACAAAAAGGAGTTTATGTAAGACATAGAGAATATAAGGGTTAAGAGAATTTTTAGGGGATAAAAAAATGGGTGGAGAAAATAAGAAAAATGCAAGTCTTACAGTCAGAATAGAATGTAAGACAAAAGAAAATTTAAAAAAATTAGCTAAAAAGAAAGGTCTTACAATTTCAGAATTAGTAAATACTCTGTTGCTGGAGCAATTAGAAAAAGAAAATTATAAAAATCAGTATGAAGATCATATAGAAAAAAGAAGTGGTTTAATGGAAGAGAAAATAAAAAAACTTAAAGAGAAAATGAAATGGTAAAATAATAGATAAATATAAGAGTTTAATGATAAAATACAATTATTAAGTAAGAAATGAATTAAGAAGGTGGTGTAAAAATGGATAAAGAGATATTAGAATTATTGAAGGAAATGAACTCTAAATTAGATAAAATTGATTCAAGAGTAAACATTATTGAATCAGAAGTAAAAGAAGTTAATAGAAAGTTAGAGAGAGTCGTTGACCAAACAGCTGATTTAACAGAATTTAAAACTATTGTAATAGATAAATTAGATAATTTAATAGATGTTGAAGAAGTAACTAAAGAAAATTGTTATGATATTGCTAAATTAAAAAGAAATATTAAAAGAGCTTAATAGAGATTAGTAATATATAGTTATTATATAGAGACTGAATCAGTAGATTTAGTCTTATTTTTTTATAAAAAAATTGCCAATAATACCTAGAATATAACGTGATTTTTATAAAATAATATGTTAAAATATGTGTATGACATGAAAAATACATTGCAATACAATACAAATACAATGAAAAATATAGAGGTAGATAAAATGAGTAATGAAATAAAAGCAGTATCATTTAGATTAAATGAGGAAGAAATAAAAAAATTTAGAGAAATAACAGATGAAAATGGATTAAATCAAGCAGAAATGTTCAAAAGTGTACTGAATTCATATGAAATGGCAAAAGCAAAAGGAATGATTTCAGATAGAGCAAAAGAAATTGAAACATTCCAGGAAACTATAAATGAATTAGTTGGAATGTTTATAAATTCATTATCAATAAATCAAACATCAGAAGAAAGAATAAGAGAAACTTTAAGTTTAGAATTAAATACAAAAGATAAAACAATCGCAGATCTTCAAGAAGATAAAGAGAAATTAAAAGAAAAATCAAAAGGAATTAGTTTAAAGAATAAAGAGTTAGAAGAAAAGTCAAAAGAAATAAACTCTAAAGTAGAGAGTGTGGTAAATGAGTTAGAGCAAAAAAATAAAGCTATTGATAGCCAGCAAGAACAAATAAATACATTAAATAGTATTATTACAGAATATAAAGCGTTTAAAGATAGTAATAAGGAATTAGAAAAGATAAATAAAAACTTAGAAAAAGATAATATTGAATTAAAAAATAGTCTTACAGATACAGAACATAAAAATAAAGATGTCTTACAAAAGCTAGAAAACGTAGAAAACATGCGAGATTTCTATAAAAATGAGTTAGATATATTAAAGTTGGAAATGAAAGATCAATTAAAAGCAGTAAAAGAGTTAGAGAAAAATCATAAAGAAGAAATTACTTCAATAAAGTTAGAATTAAAAGAAAAAAATATAGCATTAAAAGATATAGAAGGTAGTTATAAAAAAGAAATCAAAGAAATTCAAGAAGAACATAAATTAGAGTTAGAAGATGTAAAAAGTTTTGTACAAAAAATAAAATAATAAAAAGTTTATTTAAATTGAAAAGAAAGTTTTAATAAAATACAATCAATCAAATATATTTTATTAAATTTTAAAGTGAATTTTTCAATATTTTTAATATGCTATTATAATATTAAAAGATTAATATTACTGGAGTATATAGGGAGTGTTGTTATATGTTTAATAAAAAAGTAGATAGTAAAAATGAATTGGCTAAAAATATAATTTATTTGACTAAAAATGAAATAAAAAAAATTCTGAAGAATAGAGGATTTTATATTATTTGTTATTTATTATTAATAAATATATTTACTCAGATATGTCTAGATTTAAATATATTTGAAATATCAAGAAAGGAAGGAGATGCATATATAGCATTTTTATTTAATTCTAATGAAGTAGTAATTTTATTTAGTTTTTTTATAATAATTAATTTTATAAAAAATAAAAATTTTTTTAAAAAATCTGATAAAATAAAAATTTTTTTCAGTAAGATTATATCAATATGGTTAATTATTTTTGTTACCGAAATTATATTTATAATGTCAAAAATTTTTATTAATTCAATTCGAGTTGGTTTTAAAGGGGAATATTTTAATATTATTGTATTAGGAATAATATTAAAATTAATTGTTACATTAGCAATTATAACAATCTTAATAACTAGTATGTTAATTATAAGAAATAATATAATTGCTATTATGGTATTTATTTTTATAGTTAATTATGGATTAATAGTTTCATTTGTAAGTAAGTTAATGGGGTGTTCTATTAATATAGAATCATTTAGTTTAATTAATTATTTTAATAGAGGGTATTTTAATAATTTAGATAGTTTTTTTTTGATTAAAGGAATTATTATAGGAATTATATATATAGCGATTTTTATAATTATTGGAGTATGTTGTGTTGAGAAAGATACTTTAAAAATAACTAATATAAAGTTAAGAGGACATAAGCATCAATTATTAGCTAATATAAAATTTTTAATAGAAATAGCGACATATGTGCATAATGAAATTTTTTTAAAGTATAAAGATAATGAAAGAGAAAAGGAAATAGTCTTAGATGAATTGAAACAGATAGTAAAATTATTGGTTGGAGAATTAGAAAAATATAAAAATAAGGAAATAAAAATATCAGAATTAAATAAAAAATACTGTATATGTATAGATATGTATCGAGAAATTAATAAAGAATATCCGTGGGTAGCAACATTTGGTTTATATGAAGGATATGGATTTAACTATTACAAATATTTCAAATCAATGTTATAAATTAAAAATTTAATTTATATTGAATTTTAATAGTAAGATTTTGGAGGATTTGTTCCTTGAAAACTCCAGCTTATAGTTGGATCAGTTAATGTAAGAATATCGGATACATCCCAAGTTAATTCTAATATAAGTTCCCAACTACTATAAGGATAAGGAGCACGTGAGCAATTCTCTTTAGCCTGGTTAAAGGCATCCCTTAAGCCATCAAAAGTATCTACAATGAAATTTATAACATCTTTAACAGTACAAGAAACTATTGTACCTATAACACCATTGAAATAAGCTAAACCAGTATAGAAATCCCAAGCTGCAGTTACGAGAATAGAGCATAGTCCTGCAATTACTTTTTCATCATCTTTTAAGGCTGGATCAACAGCCCAAAATAGTTCCATAAATGAAGCAGATTGAAAAAAACAAGGTTCTGGTATAAAGAAATATGCATGAAAAGAGCTATCATATAATTCAGTAGGCTCTTTGTAATAAGGTTGTACATTTGTATTAATTAGATTTTCCATTTAATCACTCCTTAAAATATTGAAATAAAAATTAATTTGATTGAAGATTTAAAACTAAAGTCTTTATATCTTTAGATAAAATCCAGGCAAAGGAATTATTATATTCGACTAGATACCAACTAGGAATATTACTAACAATGAGAAAACTTTCATTGATTTCACAATGTTTAATAGTTAAAGCAGAGCTAGTATTAGGTGCACTTTGTAATGTTGTATTTGTTGTAATAATACCTTTTAAAGGTTTAGATACAGTAGAAAAAATATAAATTTCTTCTATAGGAATCCAAGCAGTTGTGTTATTAAAAAATACTTGAAGCCAACCATTAGTTTCATTTTTAACAGAAATAATGGTACTATTATTCAATGTATATAAAACTGAAGAAGATAACGTAGGTTCACTCATTAATTTAGCTGTAGGTGTAGTTTTAGAAGCTATAAGAGCTTTTTCATTAATACTTACGTTTTTCTTTTGTATCCAACCGGTACTAGTAATTGTAACAAGTTGATACCAACCATTAACTTCTCCAATAATATGAATAGATTCAGTATTAGCGTGTTGAGAAAGTGTATAAACAGAGCTAGTTGAAGGTATACTTTGAATTTTGACTTTATTTAAATTGTTGATTGTACCAGTTAAATTTATAAAATTAGATGGACTAAAATATACTCTTGTTATGGGAATCCAAGCAATTGAATTTTGATATGAAATTTGGAACCAACCATCTTGTTCTCCATTAATAAATATTTCAGAACCATTATTTAAGGTTCCTAAACAGTTAGAATTCCATGAATGATTACTCATGATATCAGTAAAAGGACCATCTTTAAAAAAGACATAACTTTTTTGAATAATTTTTAAATTAGAGAATGGAATTTTTGTAAATGAGCTTCCAAGTTTAGTTATATATAGGTTATTAGATTGTCCTATAATATCGATAATAACATTATCTTTAAATATATTACTTTTAGAATTGGATAATGGATTATTAGCATCATTATAAGTTATTCCTTTTAGTGGTATGAAAATACATGAACTAGGAACCCATCCAATTTTGGAATTAAAGGTGATTTGATACCACTCATTATTTTCGAAAATAATGGTTATTTTCTTAGTAGATGGAAGTGTTGCAATAACAGTACTACCAGTACAATCACTAAAAACATCTAAAGTTTCTGTTGAACTGGAATTATTGTTTATATATGCAGTTAAATTCATAGAGAATGAGAAATCTCCATTATTAATACGATAAGATGGAACCCATGCAACTTCTTGAGGGGATTGAATTTTAAACCAACCATTTAAAAATTCTAAAATAGAGATATCAGTTCCATTTTCTAATAGTTCTATTACATCTGAATTCCAAGATGGTGAACTTAAGATATCAGTACCTTCAGCAAAGTGAATAATACCTGTTGAAGGTAAAGTTTCAATTAGTTTAACAGAATCAATAGCAATCCATGCATTAAATTGTCTAGGTTCATTTGTACCACCATCATAATTTATTTCAAACCATCCAGTAGATTGGTTAACAATATTTACATATGCTCCACGAGGTAATGTATCTATTATTTGAGAAGAAGACTGTGAGGTTTTAAGTTGAGCGGTATTAACTTGAATATATCCTAAAACATTTTTACTTACTCTATAAATTGGAACCCATGCTTTTTTTTCATTATATAAAAGTTCAAACCATCCATTATTTATATTAGTGATAGTTATAATGCTACCATTATTTAAAGATCCAGTATAAATAGAAGACCAAGTTGGATTACTCTGTAGAGAAGTTCCATGAATAGTTTCATCATTGAAATTAATTGAACCAATAGTAGGAATAGCATTAATTTCAATAATTCTATCGGAAGGAATCCAAATAGTATTTATATTTTCATTAGAAAAATCACCTCCAGGAAAGTTTATCTCAGACCAGCCATTTTGTTCAGCTAAAATAGCAACATAGATTCCATTATCGAGAGATGTAATGAATTCACTATTCCATGAAGGACCAGACATTGCATCTGTATATCCAGGACCATCTAAAAAATTAATATAACCAAGTTTTGATTGAATTGTCATAATATTTCCTCCTATGCTTATGATTTTATGTTATATATACTAAGAGTTGAAAAATAATTAAATTCCAACTTAAAATTGATTTTTTACAAAAAATAAACAAAAAGTCCATTAAAAAGATTTATATTAAATAAATGTTAAATTCTGAAAGAAAATTGGAAAAAAGGTAAAAACATGACTCTAAATAAATAAACAATATTTATTTGGAGGACATAGAATGAATAAGAAAAGTATTTACCTAAAAAATTTAATTGAAAATATAAGGAATGGTAGTGATAGTGATGGTGTTCAAAAACTTATAAAAACTTTTGAAGTAGATATGAAGATGTTAGTAAGAGGAAAAGGAAATTATATGTATGATGATCTAGTAGATGAATTGGTACTATTAAGTATTTCATTGGATTTAGAAAAAGAAAATTTATATGGATATATAAAAACTTGTTTAAAAAATTATTCAATTAAAATAATAAAAAAACAAAATAATAAAACGGATATGGATAAATTAGAAAATATTATTTT
>JBOGCG010000126.1:0-10484 GCA_051656625.1 Sarcina sp.
CCTGCTCTTAAAGAAGAAGGTAAAAACCCATTCAGCTTAGATTCAAAAGAACCAACAGCTGACTTCAGAGAGTTCTTAATGGGAGAAGTTAGATATGCTGCTCTTGCTAAGTCATTCCCAGAAGCTGCAGAAGCTTTATTCGAGAAAACTGAAAAAGATGCTAAAGATAGATTAGAAGGATACAAAAAATTAGCTAATCAATAATTAGTATTTAAATATAGAACGGAAATTTGATTGAAGCATTGTAGAAAAGGTCACTTTTGTGACCTTTTCTTTTTATCTTTGAATATAACATTTTATTTAAGGTTATAATATTAAAGAAAAAATATTATATTTACTTATAACAATATTTTAAAATTTAGCAATTATTTTTAATAAAATAAGGATTTATTAGTAGTAAAAGAAATAAAATAATAAATTTTACCTAAAACTCTTTAATTAATTTGAAAATGATAGTAAAATTAAAGTTATAAATTTTCCACAAGGGAGGAAAGAATTATGTCAGAAAAAGAAGTAAAAGGATGCTGTGGTGGACACGGTCATGAAGAATCAGGATGCTGTGGTGGACACGGAGATAAAGAAGGCGGTTGTGGTTGTGGAAATCACGATCATGAACACAAACATGAGCATGGTGACAACTGTGGGTGTGGAGATGAAGAATTCCAACATTTAGTTGTTGATTTAGAAAAAGAAGATGGAACTGTAGTAACATGTGATATCGTTGATTCATTTGAATATAAAGATGAAGAATATGTTTTAGTAGAAGATCCAGAAGGTGAAGTATTCATGTTCAAAGCTGTAGGCGATGAAGAAGATGGAGAACTTATAGTTCCAGATGAAGCAGAATTCGAAGAAGTTAGAAAATTCTACGAAGAAAGTTTAGCTGAAAACTAAAAAAATAAGAGACATCTTAAAGGTAATAGGAAAAAATCCTAACCTTTAAGGTGTTTTTTTGTCTTTAATTTTTAAATTTTAAAAGAAAAAATTAGTAAATAGTTAAATATAAGTAAAAAATTATAACATCCTATAGAGGAATAGTGATGAATTTGGTATTATTTTAGTATAAAATGGAGAATTTAAAAAAAGAAAAATAACTATTAATAATATTATAATTTAATATTAAGTAAAGTACTTTTATGGTCGATATTTTAAATGTTATAAAAAAATATATTAAAATATTTAAAAGTTTTATTATTTAGGAGAAAAATATGGATGAAGAAAAAATATTAATGTTTGAAATTGCAGGAAAAGAGTTTGCTATAGACATTAAAGAGGTTGATAGGATACTTAGCCATAATAATATAACTTTTGTTCCGGAAAAAGAGTATTTTATTGAGGGAATAATAGATTATGAAGACAGAGTTTTAACAGTTATAAATTTAGCTAAACTTTTTTCAATGGAAGAAGATGAAGAAGAAGAATCAACCATAATAATAGCGGTGGTAAATGAAAGTAAATTAGCTCTTAAAGTTAATCATGTTTCGAGAATAATAGATTTACCAAAGGCAAAAAAAGAGTCAATACCAGATTTAGCATTTAAGCATGATAGCTTTTTTAGCTCAGTGGTAAAAGTAGATGACAGAATTAGAATTGTTTTATCTATAGAGAAACTTATAGAATTAGATAGTATTTAATTTTAATGGTGGAAAATATATGAGTATAGAATTAGGTATAAAAGTAGGGATAGCAGATTTAAAAGTTGCTAAAAGCCCAGAAAAAATAATTACTATAGGACTAGGTTCCTGTGTAGGAATAGCTATATATGATAAATATAAAAAAGTTGGTGGGCTTGCCCACATTATGTTATCGGATAGTAAAAATTTTAGAAGTAATAATAACTTGTTAAAATTTGCAGATACAGCTATTCCAATACTAATAGAAAAAGTTCAGAACTTAGGTGGAAATAAAAGATTTTTAGAGGCAAAAATTGTAGGGGGAGCTTCTATGTTTAACTTTTCTGATACTAATGTTGCAAGCAGAATTGGTGAAAAAAATGTTTTAATGGTTGAAAAAGTTTTAGAAGAGAATAGAGTTCCTATTGTAGCTAAAGATACAGGAGGAAATAAAGGCAGAACGATGACTTTATATTTAGAAAGTGGAGTAGTTACAATTAAAACTGTTGGAAAGGGAATTAAAGATATTTGAAGGGGTTTTAGGCTATGGGGGATAAAATAAAAGTTCTTATTGTTGATGATTCATTGTTAATTAGAAAAGTTATAGCAGATATTATAAATAAACAAAGTGATATGGAAGTTGTAGGGGAAGCTAGTGACGGAACAAAACTTTTAGAAAAATTAAAGGAAGTAACAGCAGATGTAATTACCTTAGATGTAGAAATGGGTAAGATGAATGGTATAGAAGTTCTAAAAGAACTTGAAAAAAATGAAGAAGTACATAGAATTTTAATGGTAAGTTCCTTAACCACCAAATCCTCTGAAGTTACTATGGAATGTTTAAGGAGAGGAGCCTTAGATTTCATAGAGAAACCTGATAAAAGTGATTTTAGACTGAAAAAAATAGAAGAAGATTTAGTTGAAAAAATAAGAGTAATATCTAAAGTAGATATAAGAAATATAAAAAAGATAAGAGAAATTGATGTTAAAAAAATAGAGGCAACTAGAGGAATAAGAGTAAAAAATGCTGGAAAAATACAGGCAATAGCTATAGGTGCTTCTACAGGTGGACCAAAAGCTTTAAATGAAATAATAACAAAGTTACCTGAGGACTTGGGGGTACCTATTTTTATTGTTCAACATATGCCTAAGGGATTTACAAAAAGTTTTGCGGAAAGACTTGATAGACATAGTTCTTTAAGAGTATCGGAAGGTTTTGAAGGACAAGTAATTGGAAGAAATGTAGTGTACATAGCTCCTGGTGGATATCATATGGAAATTAGCTCAAGTAAAAAAATAACCTTAAATGAAGAACCAACGATTTGGGGAGTAAGACCAGCAGTAGATAATTTATTTGTGTCAGCAGCTAAAGCTTATGAAAGTGGTTTATTATCTATTGTATTAACCGGAATGGGGAAAGATGGGGCCGCAGGAACTATTTTTGTGAAAAGCAAAAAGGGTTATTGTATAAGTCAAGATGAAGAATCCTCTCTTATTTATGGGATGCCAAGGGTAGCTTATGAAACAGGAAGTGTTGATAAAGTTGTGACTTTAGAAAAAATGGCTGAAACTATAGTTAAAATAGTTAAAGGGTAGAGTGAATGATGAGTTATAAAGAATTTTATAGGTGGGTTTATGTAAATTTAAAAATAGATTTAGAGGGATATAAGCAAGCTCAATTAACTAGAAGAATAGAAAATTTGATGAAAAGACTAGAGATAAAGGATTTAAGTGAATTTGTTAGATTAATGGAAAAGAATAGTTTATATAAAGAAAAGTTATTAGATTTTATAACTATTAATGTAACAGAATTTTTTAGAAATCCAGAGTTATATAATAATTTAGCTAAAAGTGTAGATAAATATTTTCCAAGTAAAACTGCAAGAATAAAAGTTTGGAGTGCTGCCTGTTCACTTGGCTGTGAACCTTATTCATTAGCTATGTTACTAAAGGAAAAAGGTTATAAAAATTTTATAATACTGGCAACGGATATTGATGAAAAAATTTTACAGTTAGCTAAAAAGGGGAAATATAGTAAAAATGAACTGAAAAATTTACCTAAAGAATATTTTAAATATTTTAAAGATGATCAAGGGACTTATTATTTAGGTGATGAAATAAAAAGCTATGTTAATTTTAAAAAAGCTGATTTGATTTTAGATTCCTATGAAAGTTCTTTTGATTTGATTTTATGTAGAAATGTAGTTATTTATTTTAATAATGATGTGAAAACTGAAATTTATAAAAAAATATATAAATCATTGAATATTGGAGGTTTATTTTTTGTAGGAGCTACAGAAAGTATAACTAATTTCAAAGAATTGGGTTTTGAAAAAGAATCAACATTTATATATAGGAAAGTTTAATGGGGGAGAGTTTTATGGATACTACTCAATATTTAAGTATGTTTCTTGAAGAATCAAAGGATAATTTACAAATGTTAAATGATTGTCTTTTAGATTTAGAAAGAAATCCAGAGTGTATAGAAAAGATTGGTGAAATATTTAGAGTAGCACATACTATAAAGGGTATGGCTGCAACTATGGGATTTAATAATTTAGCTGAATTAACTCATAAGATGGAGGATGTTTTATCTAAATTTAGAGATGGAGAAATAAAAGTTACAGCTACTGTGGTAACTGTTTTATTTAAATGTTTAGATAGTTTAGAGAAGATGGTGAACAATATAGAATCCTCTGCTGATGAGGATATAGATGTAAATATAAAAGCTATTATTGCTGAATTAGAAAGTGTATCAGAGAAAAAGGAAGAATCTTTGAAAGTGAATTCAAAAATAGATATAAAGGAAAGTACTTTAGAATTAAATGAGTATGATATAAGTATTATTGAACAAGCCAAGGAAAGAGGTTTTGATGCTTTTAAAATTATAATAAATCTTGATAAAAATACTTTGTTAAAATCAGCAAGAGCATTTTTAATTTTAAAAGATTTAGAGGAACTTGGAGAAATAATAAAATCCTATCCGGCTACAGAGGAAGTTGAGGCAGAAGATTTTGAATTTACTTTAGAGTATGTCCTTCTTACAGAAACAATAGAAGAGAAAATTAAAGAAACAATAGAAGGCTTATCAGAGGTTGAAAGTTATAAAATTGAAACTTTAATAATGGAAAAAACTATTGAAAATCCCATAGCTAAAGTAGAGATAAAAGAAGAAGTAAAAGAAGCAGTTGAAAAGAAAAAAGTAGAAGAAAAAAGTAAAAAAGTAGTCAATAATAAAGGAAATAAAGCTCATCAATCAGTAAGAGTTGACTTAGAAAGATTAGATAAACTTATGAATATGGTTTCTGAACTTGTTATTCATAGAACTAGATTAGAGCAGGTTAATAGTGATAATAGATTTATAGAACTTAATGAGATATTAGAACAGGTTGCAAGGACTACTTCAGATCTTCAAGATTTGGTTATGAAAATTAGAATGTTACCTTTAGAAGTAGTATTTAATAGATTTCCAAGAATGATAAGAGATATTTCTATGGATCTTAAGAAAGAAATTAATTTTATTATTGAAGGGCAAGAAACAGAGCTTGATAGAACTGTTATTGATGAAATTGGAGAACCTTTAATACATTTATTAAGAAATGCAGCAGACCATGGAATTGAGTCAGCAGAAAAAAGAGAGGCTTCAGGGAAAAATAAAGTTGGAACAATAAAACTTACTGCCTATCAAGAGGGAACTAAAGCTATTATTAAAGTAGAGGATGATGGAGCAGGAATTAATTTAGGAAAAGTAAAGGCTAAAGCTAAAAGAGTAGGACTAAATACAGAGGGGCTTAGTGATGATGAAATAAGGAATTTAATCTTTGCACAAGGATTTAGTACTAATGAAGTTGTAACAGATCTTTCTGGTAGAGGGGTTGGTATGGACGTTGTAAAAACAAAGATATCAGCTTTAGGAGGAACTATAGAACTTTATAGTGAAGAGGGAAAAGGGTCCACTTTCATTATTAAACTACCATTAACACTTCAAATAATACAAGCTCTTTTAGTAACTGTTGGAGAAGAAAATTTTGCAATATCTCTAGGATTTATTGATAGAGTTATAGATTATAAAGAAGAGGATATAAAGAAAACTAATGGAAAAGAAGTAGTAATTTATAGAGATAATATTATTCCTTTAGTAAGATTAAATGAAGTTTTTGATATTAATTCTAGCGAGGATAAAAAGAAATTTATAATAATAGTGAAGGTTGGAAATAAGGAAGTTGGACTTTTAGTTGATAGCTTGCTTGGGCAACAAGAGGTGGTTATAAAACCACTAGGAAAAACACTTGAAAATTTAAAAGAATATATAGGGGCTACTATTTTAGGTAATGGATTAGTAACCTTGATTTTAGATGTAGCAGCTTTAATTTAATAAAGAGGTTGTGAGGATATTTTATGGATTATTTAAGGTTAAATGAAATGCATTTAGATGCAATTAAAGAAATTTTCAATATTGGAACAGGTCATGGAGCAAAGGCTTTATCAGAGCTTTTAGGAAAGAAAATAGATATAAATATTCCATCTTTAGAAATAATAGATGTTGAAGAAATTTATGAAAAGATAGTTGTTGAGGAGGTGATTATAGGAGTATTAGTTAGAATTCTTGGAGATGCTCCAGGAAATATACTGTTTACTTTTAGTGAAGATACAGCAACTGATATTATAGAAACTTTAGTAGCAGAAAATATAGATTCAATTGAAGAAAGTGAAATTGGGAAATCTGTATTATGTGAAATAGGAAATATAATAGCTGCTTCTTATATGAACGCTATAGCTGATTTTACTGGAATTGCTATGATAGCATCAGTACCAGCTTTATCCTATGACATGACAGGGGCTATAATTAGTGCTACCTTCATAGAAAGTCTAGAGGGTTCAGAAAAATTATTAGAAGTAAAAACAGATTTGAAAATTTTAGGGAATAAATTAAATACATGTTTATATTATCTTCCAAAGGAAGATTCATTAATAAAAATATTAAAATCAATAGGATTATAGTTGATTGAGGGGGATTATAAAATGTCAAAAGTATTAATAGTAGACGATGCAGCCTTTATGAGAATGATGATAAAAGATATATTATCAAAAAATGGATTTGAAATAGTAGGTGAAGCAAGCAATGGATTAAAAGCTGTAGAGCTATACAAGCAGGAAAAGCCAGATGTTGTAACAATGGATATAACTATGCCAGACATGGATGGAATTGAAGCAGTAAAAGCGATAAAAGCTTTTGATCCTAATGCAAGAATTGTAATGTGTAGTGCTATGGGACAACAAAGTATGGTTATGGATGCAATAAAAGCAGGAGCAAGAGATTTTATAGTTAAGCCATTTCAAGCTGATAGAGTTTTAGAAGCTATAAATAAAGTTTTAAAGTAAGATGAGGTAGTAGGAAATGCAAATAGTGATATTTAAGTTAGAAGATGAATTGTTTGCAGTGGAAACTTCTAAGGTACAAAGTATAACAGATGTTATGGAAATAACTAGAGTACCTAAAGCTCCTATGCATATAAAAGGGCTTATTAATTTAAGAGGAAATATTTTATCTTTATTAGATATAAATTTACTTTTAAATATAGAAAAAAGAGATGATAAACAAAGAAACATAATAATTGTTGATATTGAAGAAGAAGAGATAGCTATTTTAGTTGATGAAGTAGAAGAAGTTTTAGAAATTGATGAGAAACTTATTCAAAAGTTTGATAGTGAATTGGGAAAAGAACATATAAAAGGAATAGTTAACTTAAAAAATAGAATAGTTACATTGGTAGATTTAAATATATTATTAGGTAACTAATTGAAATGAGGGGATTTAGTGAGTGAGGTATTATCACAAAGTGAAATAGATGCACTCCTATCTGCATTATCAACAGGTGAAGTAGAACCAGAACAGTTAAAAAATGAGCAGGAAGAAGCAAAGATAAAAGTTTATGATTTTAAAAGTCCTCAAAAGTTTTCTAAGGAACAAATAAGGACATTAGAACTTATACATGATAATTTTGCAAGGGTAGTATCTAATTATTTAACAGGAAGAATAAGAAAAAACGCTAAGGTTAAATTAGTAACAGTAGAACAATTGACCTATGAAGAATTTATTCATTCTGTACCTAACCCAACAGTACTTATTAATTTTAAGTTAGCACCACTTAACGGAAATCTTGTTTTTGAGTTTAATCCATCATTTTCTTTTCAAATTATAGATATACTTCTTGGTGGAAATGGTGATAGAAAACAGATAAATAAAGATTTTTCAGATATAGATAAAAATATAATAAAGCAGGTTGCAGAAGGAATAATAGATAATATAAAAGTTGCTTGGAATGAAATTTTAGAGGTTGTAGCAGAGGTTGAAAGCATGGAAACAAATCCTGCTTTGAACCAAACAGTGGCACCTACAGAACCAGTAGCACTTATAACATTTTCTATTGAGGTTGGAAATGGAACTAGTTTTATAAATCTATGTATTCCATATTTAAGTATAGAAAAAATAATGGATAAGTTAGTGGTTCAACATTGGTTTGAACATAATGCAGATGAGGATAAAACAGAAAATAAATATAAACTTCAAAAGAGTATAAGAGAAGTTGCTATCAATGTGACAACAGAGCTTGGAATAACAAATATAACAATTGATGAATTTTTAAAGCTAACTAGAGGGGATGTTATTAAACTAGATTTAAATAAGGAGGACCCTATAAAAGTTGCTATAGAAAATAAGTATTGTTATTATGGAAAACCTGGATTAATAGGTAATAAATATAGAGCTGTGGAGATACTTGATATAATCGAAGAGGTGGTGGAAGAGAATGAGTGATGGTTTTTTATCTCAAGAGGAAATAGACTCTTTGCTTAATGGTGAGGGCAATAATTTTGAGGAACCAAAAAATGAAGAATTATTATCAGATTTAGAAAAAGATTTAATTGGAGAAATAGGGAATATTTCTATGGGATCTGCATCAACTGCATTATCTCAAATAATAAATCAACCAGTTAATATAACGACACCAATAGTTTCAATAACTACAATAGAAGAACTAAAGCAAAACTTTGATGTCCCTAATATTTTACTTGAGGTAAAATATGTTTCTGGTATTGTAGGAAAAAATATTCTTATTATGAAAATTCCTGATGCTGCAGTTATTGCGAATTTAATGATGGGTGGAAATGGACAAGTTGTTAATGCTGAATTAACAGAAATAGAAGTTAGTGCAGTACAGGAAGCTATGAATCAAATGATAGGTTCAGCAGCTACATCTATGGCAACTATGTTTGCAAGAGAAGTAAATATTTCTCCTCCAAAATCAAGAACTTGGAGTAATTTAGATGAACCAATATCAACAGACCTTGAAGATACTGAGGATATAGTAAGTGTTTCATTTAATTTAAAAATAGGTGATTTAGTAGATAGTAATATAATGCAAATTCTACCTGTTAATACCTGTAAAAGAATAGTTTCTATAATGGTTGGAGAAGAGGAACAGCAAGAAGATAATTCTGCAAATATAGTTGTAGAAGAAAAAGAAATTGTAGTAGAAAAACCAATAATGACGGAAGCAGAAGTTTCAATGAATTATGGAAGTATTCAAGAACCTATAAGAGAAACCCCTAAAAAGGCAGTGGAAGTACACAATGTAGCCTTTGATAATTTAAGTGAAAGTTCTCATATATCAGGTTATAATAATATTGATTTAATAATGGATGTTCCATTAGAGGTTTCTGTTGTTTTAGGAAGAGCTAAGAAAAATATAAAAGATATTTTAAATCTAGGAGTTGGTTCCTTAATAGAACTAGATAAATTATCAGATGAGCCTGTAGAGATTTTAGTAAATGGAAAGTTAATTGCTTATGGAGAAGTTGTTGTTGTTGACGAAAACTTTGGAGTGAGAATTACAAGTATAATAAGTGGTAAAGAGAGATTAAATAGCTTAAAATAAAGTAAGAGAGTCATATTTTGTCGGTAAAAGGTAAAATATGACTTTCTTTGTTTTAATTTAGGTTAAATTTTATTGATAATTTACTATAAATAAAATAAAAAACTATCCGATAATATTATTAGTTAAAGTTGTAGTTAATAATTTTTAGAGGAAGTTATTTTTAAGAAAATTATATGAAAATAGTTGAAAGTGAGGTTTTTTAATGGATATAAATGGTTTAGGTTCAACTAATAGAGTAATGAACGCTTATGGACAAAATAAAATAAATAAAATTAATAAAACAGAAAAAGTAAATGAAAAAGATAGAATAGAAATTTCAAATAAGGCAAAAGAAATGAAGGAAATGGATTTGGAAATAAAAGTTGATAGAAGTAAAGATGTAGAAAGAATAAGAAATGAAATTAAAGATGGTTCTTATAAAGTAAATAGTGAAAATTTAGCAAAGGCTATCATAGAAGAGATGAGAGGAAATAAAATTTAATGATAGAGAAGTTAAAAGACATAATAGATAGAGAAAATGAAGCTTTAAGGGATTTATTAGTTATTTTAGATAAACAATATAAGTCAATTATGAAGAATGATCCAATGGCTCTTGAAGCTATTGTTGATGAAATTAAAGTTTCTAATAGAGCAGTAGCAGAACTTGAAGTGAAGAGAAGAGAGCTATTAAAAGGAGAGTCCTTTAAGGAAATTATTTTTAAAAGTGGAAATGAAGAGTTAGAAAATTCTTTTAGGGAAACTAAAAAAATAATAGAGCTTTTAAGATTACAGAAAGAAAATAATGAGCTTTTAATTAAGCAACAACTATCATTTAATAGTAAGATGCTTATGATTTTAAATCCAGATAGGAAAGCTAAAACTTATAATTCTTATGGAAGGCTTTAAGGCTTCGCAATTAAACTGAAAAACTTTGTTTTTCTAATTAGATGAAAAA
>JBOGCG010000127.1:0-2805 GCA_051656625.1 Sarcina sp.
GTAGTAATGTGTAATTTTGTTGTATCTTCTGATAAAGAATTTTTTGAGCAGATGGACGAGAAAGCCACTAAAAGCTTTTTTAAGGAGTCTTATGAGTTTTTCAAGGAAAAGTATGGTGAGGAGAATATTGTGGCGTGTACGGTTCATATGGACGAAAAAACACCACATATGCATTTATCATTAGTTCCAGTAACAGAAGACCATAAATTAAGTGCTAAAAGACTTTTTGATAGAACTGGATTAAGAAATGTACAAGAGGATTATCCAAAATATATGCAATCTAAAGGGTTTGATATAAAAAGAGGTATGGATTCAGAGGGTGTAAATAAGCATATTGATACTCAAAAATTAAAATTAATAGAATTAGAGGAACGTAATAAGTTGCTCCTAGAAGAAAATAAAAAGCTAGAAAAAGAATTGGAGCATTTAAAGTCAGAAATTCAAACTCCAAAATTGATTATGAGAACAGTTAATGATATTCCAAAAGGTTCAAGAGTATTGGGAAAAGTCATTTTAAAATCAGATGAATATACAAAATTAAAGAATGATGTTGAAGCTTATTATAGTGAAAAAATTCAAAAAGAAGAATTTGAAAGAAAGAATATTGGATTACAACAAAAGCTAAATACAGAAATCAATTATTCTAATAATTTAGTTAAAGAAAGCAATAAATTAAATAAAGATATTGAACAATTAAAACTTGAATATTTAAAATTACAAGAACAAAGAAATTTATGTGCTGATTTTATTAATAAAATACCTAAAGAAATTAAAACAAAATTGCCTTTAAAGGAATTAATTGAAAAGACTAATAATATTATAAAAAAACCTTACAAGCTTGATAAACACGAGGTTAAGAGAGAAGAGATTAAAGAAAGAATTAAAAAAGAAAATGTCGCACAAAATGAAATACAGAATAAAACACAAATAAAACCAAAAATGGGAAATAAAAACAGTTTTAGTATGGTAGATTAATTGACCTTTATAGAGTTCTTTTATAACCTTTCTTAGGTCATGCCTTATATATATAAACTACCATATGGTGAATTATTGTGTTATAATAATATAAAAAAAGTAGCTGGGGAAAGCTACTTTTAGTTAAAATTTAATTAAGTATTTATAGAGACTATTCAGCTTGTTCAAGGGTTGAATGGTCTTTTTCATTATCTGAAAATTCTTCAAATCTAGTTAATAAGAAAGCCTCTTTTTTATCATTTCCTCTATGAGCTAATTTAGGATTTAACATTATTGCTCCAGTTCTTTGTTCTATCAGATTAGCATTTTTTAATAATTTCAAAGTATCGGTAACTGTTTGTTTTGATGTATTAGTTTTAGCCACTAATTCTCGATTAGTAATAATTAATTGATTATCAGAATTTTTATTTTCAATGATATATTTAAAAACTTTATATTTTTTACCTCCTAATTGGTCAAATAAATCAATAAAATAAGCTAAATAAGTTATCTCAAATCCGTTTCTAGGAACTTTTTTTATTACTTGGTCAGCTTCAATAACTTCTCCTGTTCTTTGATTTATCCAAACATCCCTATCTTGATAAATTGTAGAGTTCTCTTTTTTCTGTAAAGACATTGTATTCATCTCACTTTCTATTTTTTTCTATCTCTATTATATCATAATTATTATATAATTAATAGGGCGTATGTCCTATTTTTACTAGGGTAAAAGGTATGAAAAACTAGGGCAAATAGTATTAAAAAGTAGGACAAAGAAAATCCTTATAAAACTTGTCTACATAATAGTTTATACGTATTTTATAAATTTATTTCTCTTATCTATATATATAGAGAACCATTTTTGCTACAAGCTACGGACTAAAGTCCTATGTCTGCGACGCCTGTTTAAATAAAGTTCGTACAGGGGGTGGGGAGTAAGCCCCCAACCCCTTCCCCCGATTAAAGACTATCCTTTAATAAAGACATTGGAAAAGGCTGTTTAGGGAAAGGAAGGCTTGTTATAATAACATTGAGGTGATTATCTATGATTAAAGCTTTAAAAAATCAAAATATACGATTAGCGATTGGATTTACGTTTTTAATCGTAAATGTAGCTATTTTAATTGCTCAATTGACTTAATTTAAATCAATGGTGGAGATTTAAAAAATTTCGTGCTGAATTTAAGATAAAGCAAATTTTAATTTGAGCTGATCTTAAATTTTAAGCTAAGAAAATTTTTAAATACTACCTTGATTTGGAGGAATTAAATCACACTAGGGAAAAAGGGCGTTTTTATTAAACGTCCTTTCGCCTTACGGCGAGTGAATATAAAAATTTTGGTAAAACTTTTTTAAAAGTTTTGGGGGGAACGGTAGTGGGAGGAACTGCCTTGGCTCCATGCAATGGCATATTTTTGCGTAGCAAAGTATAATATGCTATACTTCACCTATATAACTTTAGTTGTGGAGGTGTAAGTATGGCTAGTCATTTCGCTGCCGTTCATATGCAAAAATTTAAAATCGGAGCAGTAAAGGGTATTCAATTTCATAACCAGCGTGAGAGAAATAGTAAGACTAATAAAGATATTGACCCTACTAAAACCGAGGAAAATTATGATTTAAAAAATGAAAATAAGATAAATTATGTTAGAAGAGTTGATGAAATAATAAAAAATAATGTTCAAACCGATAGAGCTATCCGTAAAGATGCCGTAGTAATGTGTAATTTTGTTGTATCTTCTGATAAAGAATTTTTTGAGCAGATGGACGAGAAAGCCACTAAAAGCTTTTTTAAGGAGTCTTATGAGTTTTTCAAGGAAAAGTATGGTGAGGAGAATATTGTGGCGTGTA